>CAYNKA010000005.1:250580-279919 GCA_964397655.1 uncultured Spirochaetaceae bacterium
ATTTCCTCGACTTCTTCTGCTTCCTCGACGCCTTCGGCCTCTTCGACAGCTTCGGCTTCCTCGACGCCTTCAGCTTCTTCTACCGCTACGGCCTCCTCGGCGGCCTCGATTTCCTCGACTTCTTCTGCTTCCTCGACGCCTTCGGCCTCTTCGACAGCTTCGGATTCCTCGACGGCCTCGGATTCCTCGACGGCCTCGATTTCCTCGACCTCTTCTGCTTCCTCGACAGCTTCGGCCTCCTCGACGCCTTCAGCTTCCTCGACGGCCTCGATTTCCTCGACCTCTATCGGTTTTTTAACTTTATCGGTTTTATCAGCTATTCTCTTTTTCTTCGAAGCAACCGCAGGCTTCGCTTCGATGCCCACATGCTGAAGATTGGCTATTACCTTCTCGATAATACCTTCGAGTTTTTCGACATCGAGGGAGGTAGGACGCTTTTCGATGGCAGCCCGCTTACCGATGACTTGCAGAATTTCATCCCAGCTCTTGTCGACGAGTTCGTCCAGCTTTTGCTGCCTTTCCTTTTCTACCTTCCCGATCCCTCGTTTTATTTCCCGTTTGACTTCATCTCTGCGCAGCTCGAGATCGGACTGCCATTTTTGCCAATCGATTTCCTCTTTTCTTTCCAGATACTCTCTCAGCAAGTTTATCTGGAATTTTTTCACCCTTTCGGAAAGCACCAAGGTCGCGTCCTGCTTCAGGTTGAGCAGGAGAAAGATCAGCAAGAATGAAGAAAGAAAAATGGAAGCAAGAAGAATCATCCTCATGACGGGCTGCATCGCGAAGTCTTTCTCGGACACGAAAATCGCTACTTTTTGTCCGAAATCAGCAATCTCTCGCTCGAAAAAGAAGAACTTCTCGCCTGTTTCGGTTTGAAAGACGGGCTTT
This sequence comes from uncultured Spirochaetaceae bacterium, assembly GCA_964397655.1. Taxonomy (GTDB): domain Bacteria; phylum Spirochaetota; class Spirochaetia; order DTKZ01; family DTKZ01; genus CAYNKA01. The sequence continues at coordinate 251,469 of CAYNKA010000005.1, forward strand.
TCCTGTCGCTCGTTTCTCCAATAGGCCGAAACGGCCGAAACCACAGCTTCGGTTTTGGTTATTTGGGAACGGAGCATGATCCCTTTATCTTCGATGAAATCGATCTGGTCTCCGCTTTCAATATTTCGGCTCTTCAACAGGTAATTCTGCAGTCCCCTCTTTGATACATAAAAAAGGCCGTAACCTACATGAGCCTCGTATTGATCAAAAATCTTGTATACGTAAACGAGGTTTCCGCCGGCCGCATTGATGAAGACTTTCCTGGCGGAAACGCTTTCCGTAAGGATCTTGATAAGCTGTTTTCCCTCGACTTCGTCGAAGAGCTTATATTCTATGGCGAGTCTGTTTCTCGTTTTGATGTCGGTATCGAGTGTGCTGAAATGAATTCGTTTGAATTCCTTGTCCGTGAATCTCACCGATAGGAGTTGGCTGTTTTCCTCCAGAAGCTTCCCGAACAGATTCACCCGGTTGAAAATGTTTTCTTGGCTCTGATTCAGAAGAAAAATCGTTTTGACAGTCTCTTCCTTCAAGATCGTTTCGAATTTTCTCGTGTTCGCCTCATGAAAATTCGAAATGTCACGAGCGGCAGCATCGAGGTTTTTTTCTATGTCTTTCGTTATCTTTTGATCGTAAAACGAGCTCTCGATATAAGAAAAAAGCCCGGAATATGCGAATAGCGCGAAAACGCTGAATATGACTACGGCCAAGAGCAGGCTCAATGAGAGTTTTTGGATGCTATTCATCCTATTTTCGCGGCTCCCGAGTCATTTTTTCTATGTTACCGTCGAGGCTCGGTTAAAACACTCTACTCAAGCCTCTTCCACTCCATTTTCAAATATCGGCGCTTTCGAATGTTTAGTATAGAGCTTCCTCGAAAGATGGTTTCATGCTTCTTTTCTTCGAAAACAGTTGGCTTCTGCCAAACAATCGGCAAAAAAAAGGTATCTCTTCACGAGATACCCTTTTAGCCTGTACCGAATGGAAATCATTTCTCCGCGGAAGCTTCCGTCTTTTGATCTTCCTTCTTGGATACTTCTTTCTCTTTTTTATCTTTCTTCGTGGTTTTCTTTTCCTTTATCTTTCTGTCCAAAAGCTCGAGAATGACCATTTCACTCGCGTCACCTTCCCTTCTTCCGAGCTTGATGATCCTCGTATAACCGCCGGCGCGGGAAACGAATCTGGGACCGATTTCCTTGAAGAGCTTGTCGAGAACCGCTTTGTCCTGAATTCTTTTCGCGATGATTCTTCTGTTGTGAACCGAATCCTCTTTCGCGCGCGTCACCATTTTTTCAGCAGTCTTCCTGACCTCGAGGGCTTTCGCCTTCGTGGTTTTTATTCTTTCATACCGAAACAGAGAGGTCACCATGTTCCGATGAAGGGCTTTTCTATGCGCCGATCTTCTTCCGAGAGCGTTAAAACCGATTCTATGCTTCATTGACTTCTTCCTTCTTCTTTTTGACGGTTTTCAGCGCCTTCTTGAGTGCACTGTAATCAGTCATGCCAAGGCTCAAGTTCCATTCCTTCAGCTTTTCCTTGATCTCCTGAAGGGATTTCTTGCCGAAATTCCTGGTCTTGGCAATGTCCTCCTCCGTCCTCATGGTGAGATCACCGATGCTTCTTATGTTCGCGTTTTTCAGGCAGTTGCTGGACCGGACCGAGAGCTCGAGTTCCTCGACGGGTGTTTCGAGGAGTTTCTTGATGCTCTCCTCCTCCTCGTCTATATCGCCCTCTCCTTCCACTTCATCTTCGTCGAAATTGATGAAAATGGTGAAGTGGTCTTTCGCTATCTTAGCCGCCTCGGCGACCGCGTCGTCCGGTTTGATCGATCCGTTCGTCCAGACCTCGAGAGTCAATTTGTCGTAATCCGAACGCTGCCCTACTCGGGTGTCCTCGATGGAATATTTCACCCTCTGGATCGGTGAAAAAATCGCGTCGACGGGAATCGTTCCGATGATTTCGATGTATTTTTCGTTCATCTCAGCCGGAACATACCCTCTTCCGAGATCGATCTGGAGTTCCATCTCGAAATTAGCGTCTTCCATGGTCGTCGCGATGTGAAGATCCTTGCTTATGACCTTGATAGAATCGTCTACCTCGAGATCAGATCCCTTCAGCTCCTTCTTTCCCTTCACTTCCAGGATGAGAGTCTTCTGTTCCAAATCGTCCTTCAGAAGAATCTGGAGAATCTTCAAGTTGTTGATAACATCCGGAGTATCTTCCACAACACCGGGAATCGCTTCATACTCACTCGAAAGGACGTGCGGAGTACCTTCCTTGTCGTACGTGGTAATTCTTACCGCTGTAACCGCATATCCTTGAATCGACGAGAGCAATATTCTCCTCAGAGTGTTGCCGATGGTCGTTCCATAGCCCCGCTCAAAAGGATAAGCGATGAACTTACCATAATTAGGCGTTACTTCGCTGTGCTCAAATGTAATACCTTTCGGTCTCTTGAATCCCTTGAGAAGGTTCTTTCGCGCCATTTACGCTCCTCACTTCGAATAAAGCTCAACGATCAATTGCTCTTTGATTTCCGCCAGATCGGTGAGATCGTTCCTTCTCGGAATCGTTTTCAGGATTCCTACCATGGTGTCCGGATTCACATCCAGCCACGGGGCGACTCCGGATCGGGTAAACTCTTTCAGACTTTCCTTCAGCGAAAGGAGCTTCTTGCTCTTTTCTTTTATTTCCACCTTGTCGTTCACCTTGAGGACGTACGACGGGATGTTTACGCTCTTGCCGTTAACCAGAACGTGGCCGTGAGTAACGAGTTGCTTGGCTTGCTTCCTCGAACAGGCGAACCTCATTCGATAGACGACGTTGTCCAGCCTTCTCTCGAGCAGCATCATGAGGTTTTCACCCGTTTTGCCGGGCATGTGAAGCGCCTTTTGAAAAGTGATCTTGAACTGTTTTTCCAGCAGGCAGTAGATTCTCTTGACCTTCTGCTTCTCACGGAGCTGATGACCGTAATCCGAAACCTTCCCGGCTCTGGTCCGCGGCCCCTTTCCGGGAGCAGGTCTTTTCTTGGAAACGGGGCAACGACTGCTGAAGCAGCGTTCACCCTTAAGAAACAGCTTGGAATTTTCGGCCCGGCACAATCTGCACTGCGGACCAGTATATCTCGCCATGTTCCGTCTTCTCCCTTACACTCTTCTCGTCTTCCTGGGCCTGCACCCGTTATGAGGAATCGGCGTAATGTCGCGGATCGATTTTACCTTGAGTCCCAAAGCGCCGAGCGACCGAATGGCCGATTCTCGTCCTACGCCGGGACCTTTCACGAAAACATGCACCTCACGAAGACCGAAGTCCATGGCTTTCTGAGCCGCGGTTTCTGCCGTGGACTGCGCGGCGAAGGGGGTGGACTTCTTCGCGCCTCGAAAGCCGAGACCGCCGGCACTCTGCCATGATATTGCGTTTCCGTTCAAATCGGTGATGGTAACTATCGTATTATTGAAGGTGGCTTGAATGAACACCTTTCCTTCATATACCGTCTTTTTTTCTTTCTTCTTCTTAACCTTAGCCAATTATGTCCCCCTCGTTATTCCTACACAGCCTTCTTCTTTCCGGCAACGGTCTTCTTCTTGCCTTTCCTGGTGCGGGCGTTGGTTCTCGTCCTCTGCCCTCTCACCGGAAGACCCTTTCTATGCCTGAGCCCGCGATAACAGCCTATATCCATGAGCCGCTTGATATTCAAGGAAATTTCCGTGCGGAGTCGTCCTTCTACCTTGTATTCGTTTTCGATGACGTTCCTGAGTTCGCTGATCTCCTCGGTAGAAAGATCGTTCGCCTTTTTATTCGGATCGATTTTCGTCTTGTCGCAGATCTCTTTGGCCGTCGTTCTTCCAATACCGAAGATATAGGTCAAAGCCACATAGAGATGCTTGTTGGGAAGGTCAACACCAGCAATACGAGCCATGAAATCCTCCTACCTCTGTCGCTGCTTATGTTTCGGATTCTGGCAAATGATCCGCAAAACGCCGCGCCGCTTGATTATTTTGCATTTTTCGCAAATCGGACGAACACTCACCCTTACTTTCATACGTTTCCTCGTTTACAAATTCCGGGACCTGATCTTGCCGCGTTTCACAAGTCCCTCGTGATGATGCATTTTCAGATGCCCTTCAATCTGAGACATCGTGTCAAGGTCTACACCGACCATAATCAGCAATGACGTTCCACCCATGAGATAAGCCAGATCCGTGGGAAAGTGAAACAAATGCTGCACGATGGTCGGAATCACCGCTATGAATGCCAGGAAAAGCGATCCAGGAAGTATAATCCGATTCAGGACTTTAGTAAAGTATTCTTCCATCTTTTCGGATCTGATCCCCGGAATTGATCCGCCGTTTTCCCTGATGTTCTTCGATATCTCCACCGGATTCAAGCTGACCTGTGTATAGAAATACGCGAAGAAGATGATGAGAAGCGTATAGAGAACGATGTAAACCGCCCCGTCCGGCCTGAGCCAGTACGAGAAATCCGCGAGCCATTTCACCTGCGATCCGAGGTTGCCCGCTATCTGAAGGGGGAAGGTGAGGACCGAAGATGCGAAAATGACCGGGATGACCCCGGAGGGATTGATCTTGAAGGGAATGTAGGTGTTCTGAGAACCGTACATCTTTCTCCCGACGACTCTTTTCGCATAGTGAACCGGTATCTTTCTCTGGCCTTGTTGTTCGAGGACGACCAGCATGACGACCACCGCGAACATGATCAACACCACGAGCGCGAACACGGGATTGAGTTCCTGGGCCTGAATCTTCTTTATCAGGTGGTAGATGGAATCGGGAAGACGCGCGACGATGCCGGCGAAAATGAGGAGCGATATTCCGTTCCCGATCCCCCGTTGAGTCATCTGCTCTCCCATCCACATGAGAAGAATGGTACCGGTCGTAACCGTGAGCATGGCCAATAACGTGTACGAAAGGGAGCCCATCGTTATTGCATCGGGAATCCTCGTAGCGTAGACGGTGACCGCGTAGGACTGGATCAGGCAGACTACGACGGTCCCGTAACGGGTATAGCGATGGATCTTCTTTCTTCCGCCTTCTTCCTCGGAAATTTTCTTCATGCTCGGAAACACGAGAAGCATGAGCTGCATGATTATGGACATGGAGATATAGGGCATTATGCCGAGCATGAAAAGGGAGAAGTTCTTGAACGCTCCGCCCGCGAAAAAGTCAAGATAATCGGTGACGGAAATGGCGCCGGACGATTCCTGAGCCATGAAGTACAGCTTCAACGCATTGACGTTGATCCCCGGTATCGGCAACGTCGCCCCGAGACGAAATATCGCCAGCATGATGATGGTGAAGAAGATCCTATCCCGAAGATCCTTTATCCTGAATATGTCGATAAGAGCGTTGCTAGCCATGGGGTCTTTCCTATTCCTTCCGGTTTTCTTCCGAGATTTTTCCGCCGGCTTTGATGATCTTTTCCTTCGCGCTTTCGGATATCGAACGGATTTCGAAGGTCAGCTTTTTTTCGAGCTCTCCTCGACCGAGAATCTTTATCATCGATTCCCTGTTTTTTACGATCCCTTTCTGCTTGAGGCTATCGAGGCTGACGATTTCCCCGTCGGCAAACTTAGCGTTGATGATGTCGAGATTGACAGCGACGCTTTCCGTCTTGAAGGGATAATTCGAGAAGCCGCGACGAGCGATCCGCCTGAAGAGCGGCATCTGTCCGCCTTCGAATCCCGGACGGACTCCGCCGCCCGAACGCGAATTCTGACCGTTGCTTCCGCGTCCGGACGTCTTCTGCAGTCGAGTACCCGTACCGCGGCCTACGATTTTTTTCTTTTTCTTCGCTCCGGCCGGTGGTTTTATCGTAAAATTTTCCATAATGTCACTTCATCTCCTCGACCGACACCATGTACTCGATGGTTTTGACCATCCCAAGGATCGCCGGGTTCTTTTCGTGCACCACCTCCGAATTGATCTTGCGCAATCCGAGGGCTTTCACTGTTCTCTTGTGGTTCGGCTTCCTTCCGATAGGACTCTTGATCAGACGAATTTTGATCTTATCTGCCATGATCAACCCCACAATTCCATGAGCGATTTTCCGCGGTTCTTCGCGACGGTCTTCGCGTCGAGCATCTTTCCAAGGCTATCGAAAACAGCCTTCACGGTATTCACGGGATTCCGGGAACCCATTGATTTGCTCAGGATGTCGCTCACGCCGCCCGCCTCCATGATCGCACGAACGGCGCCCCCCGCGATGATCCCGGCGCCCGGGGCCGCCGGCTTGAGGACGACTTTCGCGCTTTTGAACTTTCCCACGTATTGATGAGGCAGGGTGTTCTTCTTTATGGGGATGACGACGAGGCTTCGCTTCGCCTTTTCCATCCCCTTCCTGATGGCTTCCGATACGTCGTTCGCCTTTCCGAAGCCGTAACCGACTTTTCCGTTCCTGTCTCCGACGACCACGAGCGCGGAAAAGGAGAACCGACGACCGCCCTTAACTACTTTAGCGACCCTGTTCAGGGCTATGAGTTTCTCCGCGAATTCCTTACTCTTCTCTGTTCTTTCCTGTCGTTCCTGATCCACATGTTCCCCCTAGAACTCGATCCCCGCTTTTCTGGCGCCGTCGGCCACGGCCTTCACCACGCCGTGAAAAAGATACCCGTTACGATCGAAAATCACGGTACTCACGTTCGCTTTTTTCAGCCGCTCACCGATGGCCAAACCGATCTTTTCGGCGTCGCCCGCGGTGTTTTTCAGGTTTCGAAGGTCCTTTTCCAGATTCGACGCCGCAGCGATCGTGCGTCCGGTCGAATCGTCGACTACCTGCACATAGGTATGCTTGTTGCTTTTGAACACCGTCATTCGGGGCCGTTCGGCAGTGCCGAACAACTTGCTGCGAATCCGAAGTTTCCTTCTCTGCCTCTGTGCACTCTTCAGTTCAAGTCTATTCATGGCTCAACCCTATTTCACGCCGGTCTTACCGACTTTCCTTCTGATGACTTCGGTTTCGTACTTTATTCCCTTGCCCTTGTAAGGCTCGGGAGGCCGAATCGACCGAATTTCGGCCGCAACTTGACCGACTTTGGCTTTATCGATACCGCTCACGATCACCTTGTTCTGGGTCTCGCACTCGATCTTGAGCCCTTCCGGCACCATGTATTCCACGGGGTTTGAAAAACCCACGCTCAACACCAGGCTCTTCCCCTTTATCTCGGCGCGAAACCCGACGCCGTTTATCAAGAGAGCCTTCTTGAAACCCTGGGTGACTCCGATGACCATGTTGTTCAGGAGATTCCTGTACAATCCGTGCATGGCCTTGGTCTTCTTGAGTTCGTTCTTCCGGGTTACTATCCCCTTGTTGTCCTCGATCTTGACCTCAATATCCCTATGATACGTCTGGGACAACTTACCCTTCGGACCTTCAACGGTGAAAGTATCCGGAGTGATGTTGATCTTGACACCCTGGGGGATCGTTATCGGCAATTTTCCTATCCGAGACATCTTCCTACCCCTTTCACCACACCGAGCAGATTATTTCGCCGCCCACCTTTTTCTCGAGAGCTTTCTTGCCCGTGGTTACGCCCTCGGAAGTGGAGACGATCAACGTACCGTAACCGTTCAGGACTCTCGGCATCTTCTTATAGCCGGAATATACCCTTCTACCCGGTTTCGATATCTTTTCCAGTCCATGAAGAATAGGCCCCTGCTTCTCGTCGTACTTCAAGAAAATCCGGATGTAGCTCATGCTGTCCTGGTTTATCTTCTTGAAGTTCTTGATGTATCCTTCGTTCTTCAGGATCTTCACGATTTCGAGTTTCAACTTTGAAGTCGCGATATCGACCTTTTCGAAACGTGCCAAACTGCCGTTTCGGATCTTTGTCAACATATCCGCAATGGGATCGGAACAGCTCATACTCTTCTCCCTACCAGCTAGATTTCGTTACACCGGGAATCAAACCCTGACTGGCAAACTTTCTGAAACACAACCTGCACATCTGGAATTTGCGGATATATCCACGCGGTCTTCCACAAAGTTTGCAGCGATTCACTTTCCTCGTGCTGAATTTCGGCTTCTTCTGAGCCTTTACGATCATTGCTTTCGTAGCCATCTATACCCCACCCTCTTATTTCCGGAACGGCATTCCGAGTTTCGTGAGAAGACTCTTTGCTTCCGAATCGGTCTTGGCCGTCGTAACCACGGCGATGTTCATTCCGTTCACCTGTTCGATCTTGTCGTAATCGATCTCCGGGAAAATGATCTGCTCGGTCAATCCGAGCGAATAATTCCCATGGCCGTCGAAAGCGTTGGCATTCACTCCTCGGAAGTCCTTTACGCGAGGAAGTGCGACGTTCACCAGTCTGTCCAGAAACTCGTACATGTAGGCGCCGCGGAGCGTGACCTTTGCGCCGATCTCCTGGCCCTGGCGAATCTTGAAGTTTGCGATGGACTTCCTCGCCTTGGTCTTGACCGCTTTCTGTCCGGTAATCTGGGTTATTTCGGAAATGGCCGCGTCCAAGAGCTTCTTGTTCGTAACGGCCTCTCCCACACCCATGCTCACGATGATTTTTTCCAATTTCGGAACGCTCATCGGCGTGGTATAACCAAACTCATCGGTCATTTCCTTCACGATACGCTCCTGATAGAGCTTCTTCAACCTGGGTTCGTATCCTTTAGCCATTACAGTACTTCTCCGCATTTCTTGCAGAAACGAACTTTCTTGTCGTTTTCCGTCTTGTATCCGATCCGCACAGGACCACACTTCTTGCAGACGACCATTACGTTCGAGACGTGAATGCCGGCCTCGACGTCGATGATTCCGCCCCTGTCGTTCTGTTTTCTCTTCTTGACGGCCTTCTTAACCATATTGACGCCTTCCACCACGACGCGCGCCTTTTCATGGTTGATCCTCAAGACTTTCCCGCTCTTTCCCTTTTCCTTTCCGGCGATCACCTTTACTTCGTCGTTCTTCTTGATCCGAAAAGTATTGACGGTTTTTTCCATGCTTTTCTCCTACAGGACTTCCGGAGCGAGAGACACGATCTTCATGAACTCCCCTTCACGAATATCACGGAGTTCCCGAGCCACAGGTCCGAAAATTCTTTTCCCTTTCGGGTTGTTTCCGTTGTCGATGAGAACGCACGCGTTGTCGTCGAAACGGATATAGGTGCCGTCGGGTCTGCGATACTCCTTGGCGATGCGAACGATGACCGCCTTTTCGACGCTTCCCTTCTTCACGGGCGAGTTGGGAATGGAGTCCTTGACGGCGACAACTATGATGTCACCGATACTTGCATATTTCCTTTTGGAACCGCCGAGCACCTTGATACACTGAACTATTTTAGCGCCGCTGTTGTCGGCGACATTCAAGAACGTCTGCATCTGAATCATACCGTTCACCCTACCTTTCGAGTCTCGAACTCACTTCGCCTTCTTGACGATTTCCAGCAGTCTCCACCGCTTTTCTTTGCTGATGGGGCGAGCCTCGATAACTCGAACGGTGTCGCCTACGTGGGCCTCGCGATTTTCATCATGAGCCTTGATCTTTTTCGTCTTGGTCACGTACTTTTTGTACAGCCTATGAAGCTGGCGAGACGTGATTTGGACGACGATCGTCTTCGTCATCTTGTCGCTCACAACCTCACCTATGAGCACCTTCTTCGTGACATTGTTTTCCTGGTTCGTCGTTTCCACCGCCTTCTCCTCGCATTCCCCTAGTGTGCCGACTTCTGATGAATCAGAGTATTCAGTCTGGCGATTTTTCTCCGAAGAACGCGCTTTTCAAGCGGATTCTCCACATGCCCAATGACCATATCGAACCGCAGCTTGAAGTATTTCTTTTTCAGTTCATCCTGTTTCGCCTGGAGCTCTTTCAGGGTCAATTCCTTGAACGAATCTTTCATGCTAGCTCAGCTCCTTTCTTGCGAAGAATTTCGTCTTCACCGGAAGCTTGCTTCCCGCGAGCCGAAGGGCTTCTTCGGCCAGACCCTTGGTGACGCCGGCGATTTCGAACATGACCGTACCCGGTTTGACGGCAGCCACCCAATACTCGGGATTGCCCTTGCCCTTACCCATGCGGGTTTCGGCAGGCTTCTTCGTATAAGGAATATCGGGAAAAATCCTGATCCAAACCTTTCCGCCTCTCTTGATATGACGCGTCATGGCGATACGAGCCGCTTCGAGCTGACGATTGGTGATGAGCTCCGGCTCGAGGGACATGAGCGCATATTCGCCGAATTCTATGCTGTTGTTACGGCTCGCATGCCCTCCCAAGGTCTTCTTGGTCATGCGCATTCGCTTTCTATATTTCGTTCTCTTCGGGCTCAGCATACGTTAACTCCTCGTACCAGCCTTTTCTTTCTCTTTAGGACCGACTTCCTTCCGTTGCTTCTTAACCAGTACGCCCGCATCTTCCTTGCGGTCCTTCTTGAAGACTTCTCCCGAGAAGACCCAAACTTTCACGCCGATGGCTCCGAAAGTCGTAAAGGCCTCGGCGAAGCCGTATTCGATGTTCGCCCTCAAAGTATGGAGGGGCACCCTGCCTTCCATGTATCCTTCGGTTCTCGACATTTCAGCACCGCCCAAGCGTCCGGCGATCTTCACCTTGACGCCCTGGACTCCGGCCTTCATGGCTCCGTTGATGGCCATCTTGAGAGTTTTTCTGAAGGAAGCCCTCGCCTTGAGCTGCCTGGCGATGTTTTCCGCTATGAGCTGTGCGTTGACTTCGGGCCTCTTGATTTCCTTGATCTTGAGCTGGACCTTTTTACCGGCCGCCTTCTGGAGCATGGTGCCGATTTTTTCGATGGTCGCGCCTTTCGTACCGATGATGACTCCGGGACGGGCGGTATGAATGACGAGCGTGATTCTCTGCGGATGCCTGATGATCTCTACTTCGGCAATTTCCGCGCTCTTGGTCTCGGGGCATTCATTGAGGATTCTTCTAAGCTTGAGGTCCTCGTGAAGAGTCGACGCATATTCCCGAGGATCAACGTACCACTTGGATTTCCAGGTCTTGTTAACGCCCAGCCGAAGACCGTTCGGATTTACTTTCTGTCCCACCTTACGCCCCCGCTTTGGAAATTTCGTCTACTACGACGGTAATATGGCTCATCCGCTTCTGAAGAAGATCAGCCCTTCCTCTTCCCCTGAGCCACATCCTCTTCATTCGAGGGCCGTCATCGACGAGCAGCTCTTTGATGTAAAGCATATCTTCATCGAGACCTTTGTTGAGATAAAGAGCGTTGGCAGCCGCCGACTTGACGACCTTTCCCAGCAGCTTCGCTCCCTTGTGGGGAAGCGTCTCAAGCAGTGCGACGGCTTCCACGTACGGCTTTCGGCGAATGTTCGCGGCCACCCTCCTCACTTTGGAGGGCGATATGAGGAGATATTTCCCTTCAGCCCTGTAACCACTTTTCTCTGCCATGGTTATACCTACTTCTTTTCAGCCTTTTTGTCCGAACCCGCGTGACCACGAAAGATCCTGGTCGGAGCGAATTCTCCGAGTTTATGACCTACGAGGTTTTCCGTGATGTACACGGGAACCCAGTTCTTTCCGTTGTATACGGAGATGGTCACGCCGACCATTTCGGGTATGACAGTTGAGCATCGCGAAAAGGTTTTAACCATTTTCCTTTCGCCGGACTTGGCCATTCCGATGATCTTCGTATAAAGGCTTTTCTCGATGAACGGACCTTTCTTTATAGATCTGGACACACAACTCTCCTATTTTCTTCGCTTTACGATGAAAGCACTGGATTGCTTGTTCTTCTTCCGCGTTTTGTAACCCTTCGCGGGAACGCCTGTCGGCGACACGGGATGCCGCCCGCCCTTCGTCCTTCCTCCGAGAGGATGGTCGACCGGGTTCATCGCCTCGCCTCTGACCTTCGGCCTGTTGCCGAGCCATCTGTTCCTGCCGGCCTTTCCCAAAGAAACGTTCATGAGAAGGTCGTTGCCGACGAAGCCTATCGTTGCATAGCAGGTCTTGTAGACCTGCCTCATTTCACCGGAGGGAAGCTTGAGGGTGACGTAATCCCCCTCTTTTGCCGCAACTACCGCGCCGCCGCCTGCGGACCGGACGAGCTGGCCTCCCCGACCCTTCACGAGTTCGATGTTGTGAACCGTGGTCCCGAGGGGAACGTCTTCGAGGGGCATGGCATTGCCGATGTTCGGCGCAACCCTGGGACCGCTGACGATGACGTCTCCCCTCTTGAGGTCCTTGGGAGCGAGGATATAGCGCTTTTCGCCGTCCTTGTAAAACACGAGCGCGATGTTTGCGCTTCTGTTCGGATCGTATTCGAAGGCCTTCACAACGCCGGGAATGCCGATCTTGTCTCGAAGAAAATCGACAAGGCGGAATTTTCGCTTGTGACCGCCTCCCCTTCTCCTAACGCTGATTTTTCCGCCGTGTCCTCGGCCGGAAGATGAGTTGCGTCCTTTCGTGAGGGCCTTTTCCGCTTTCTTTTTATCCAGCTCGTCATAGGATAACCCCGTCGTGAAACGCATGCTGGGCGTCACGGGGTTGAATTTCTTTATACCCACAGGTTCCCCCTATCCACTCTCGCCTTGTCTCAGGCGCCTTCGAAAACCGTGATCTTCTCGCCTTTGGAGACGGTGACCACCGCTTTCTTCCAAGCCGAAGTGTATCCGGCCCTGGAACGATTCCGCTTCGGTTTTCCCGCTATGTTCACTATGTTGCAGGACACGGGCTGAACGGAAAAAAGCTTCTTCACCGCATCCATCACTTCGAGCTTGTTGGCGCGCGGGTTGACGCGAAAAACGTACTTTCCCTCTTCCCGCTGATTGTTCGCCTTTTCCGTAAGAACGGGTTCCAGGATAATTTCTTCCGGTTTCATAATTCCACCTTATTCCCGCGCTTATTGGTCGTAGAACTCGTTCAGCTTTTGCGCCGCGGTTTCCAGCACGAGGACCTTCTTGCCGTAGAACAGATCGTGCGCGCGAAGCCGATTGTAAGAGAGAAAATGAACCAGCGGCAGGTTGGCCCCGGCCCGCTTGATCATGGGATCGTCGTCCTTGAGGATGATGACGGTTCTCTCGTCGTTCCCGAATTTCTTCAAAATCGCCACCAGGTCCTTCGTCTTCCCGCTCTCGACGGTGAAATCCTCAACGACCTTGAGCCTGTCCTCTTTGGTCTTCAGGCTGAGGATGGACTTCATGGCGAGTCGCTTCACCTTCTTGGGAAGCGAGAAGCCGTAATCGCGGGGGCGCGGCCCGAAAATGACGCCGCCGCCGGACCATACCGGAGACTTCTTGTCGCCGGACCGCGCACGGCCGGTGCCCTTCTGTTTCCAGGGCTTCGTATTGGAGCCGTGGACTTCCGCACGCGTCTTTACGCACGCGGTTCCCACCCTCATGTTCGCGAGTTCGTTACAAATGGCGTGATAGATCGACCCTTCGCTGACTTCTCGGTTGAATACGCTGTCCTTCAGCTCAATGGTTTTCAGTTCTTCGCCTTTGATCGAAAAGACTTTCTTTTCCATCACAGTCCCCTACATCTCTTTCTTCTTGGCGTTGGTGACTATCACCATTCCGTTCGTGGCACCGGGCACCGCTCCCTTGATCAAAAGGACTTTCTTTTCCACGTCAATTTTGACGATTTGAAGGTTTTGGAGGGTGGCCTTGTCGCCGCCCATCCTTCCCGCCATCTTCAAACCCTTGAAAGAATGCCCGGGGTACGTGTTCTGTCCCGTGGAGCCGCCCGCGCGGTGGAATTTCGAACCGTGAGTATCGCGTCCCCCGTGGAAGCCGTGCAGCTTCATGACGCCCTGATACCCCTTGCCCTTCGTAGTCCCATGAACGTCGACGTATTTATATCCTTCGAATATGTCAAGTCCGATTTCGTCCCCGACGGAACATTCTTTCTCAAAATCCCGGATTTCCGCTAAATACTTCTTCGGCTTCACCGGATCCTTGAACTGTCCTCTCACCGGCTTCGAGATCCTGCTTTCTTTCACGTCGACGGAACCGAGGACCACCGCGCTGTATCCGTTCCTGTCTTCAGAGCATTGTCCGACCACGGTGTTCTGATCGAAATACACCACGGTCACCGGCGTAAGAATGCCCTTTTCGTCGAACACCTGAGTCATTCCGACTTTCTTTCCGATTAGCCCAATCATTGTAATCCTCTACTGCTTGATTTCCACGTCTACGCCCGCTGGAAGCTCAAGCTTCATGAGGGCATCCATGACGGCCGAAGTCGGCTCTATGATGTCGATGAGCCGCTTGTGAGTTCTCATCTCGAACTGCTCCCTTGACTTCTTGTTGACATGGGGCGAACGCAGCACGGTGTATTTATTGATCCGAGTAGGCAGCGGAATGGGCCCGGAAACCTTCGCCCCGGACTTCTGTACGGTCTGGACGATCGCTTTCGCGCTCTGATCGATTAATTCTACGTCGAAACCGCGGAGCCTGACCCGAATTCTTTCAGTAGCCATTGTTCCTCCAAAAACAAGCCTCATCGTCCGCGAGGGACGACGAGGCTTCTGACGAATAAGGTTCTATTCGATGATCTCGGTGACCTGACCGCTCGCCACGGTCCGGCCGCCTTCGCGTATGGCGAACTTGAGCCCCTTGTCCATGGCGATCGGGTGGATCAGCTCGACGGTGATCTCGACATTGTCACCGGGCATGACCATCTGTTTGTCGGCGGCGAGCTCGACGGTACCGGTGATGTCGGTCGTCCTGAAATAGAACTGGGGCCGATAGCCGGAGAAGAACGGAGAATGGCGTCCGCCTTCTTCCTTCGAAAGCACGTAGATGGCGCCCTTGAACTTCTTGAACGGCTTGATGGAACCGGGTTTCGCGAGAACCTGTCCGCGCTCGACCTCTTTCTTGTCGATACCGCGAAGCAGAGCGCCGATATTGTCGCCGGCCTGACCCTCGTCGAGCAGCTTGTTGAACATTTCGACGCCGGTCACTACCGTCTTCTTCGTTTCCCGGATTCCGACGATTTCGACTTCGTCGTTAACCTTGACGATGCCGCGCTCGACACGGCCGGTTACTACGGTACCGCGGCCCTGGATCGAGAAAACGTCCTCGATCGGCATCAGGAAAGGCTTGTCCACGGCGCGGGCGGGAAGCGGGAAATAGGAATCCATCGCGTCGAGAAGCTCCTTGATGCACTTGGTCTTTTCCGGATCGTCCGGGTTTTCCATGGCCGGGAAGGCCGCTCCGCGAATGATCGGAATTTCGTCGCCGGGAAAGTTGTAGAACTTGAGCAGGTCCCTCATTTCCTCGACAACGAGGTCGACGAGCTCGGGATCGTCCACGAGGTCCACCTTGTTGATGAAGACGATGAGCGCGGGAACGCCTACCTGCCTGGCGAGAAGGATGTGTTCCTTAGTCTGCGCCATGGGACCGTCGGTGGCGGCGACCACAATGACGGCTCCGTCCATCTGGGCGGCTCCGGTGATCATGTTCTTGATGTAGTCGGCGTGTCCGGGGCAGTCGACATGGGCGTAATGCCGGTGATCCGTCGCATACTCGATATGCCGGGTATTGATGGTGATACCGCGCTCCTTCTCTTCCGGAGCGTTGTCGATATCGTCGTACTTCATTACCTTGCCGCCGTGCATCTTCGCGCAATACATGGATATCGCTGCGGTAAGAGTCGTTTTACCATGGTCAACATGCCCAATCGTTCCGACATTGATATGGGGTTTCGTCCTTTCAAATTTTTCCTTGGCCATTTCTGCCTCCTTCCGATATTATCACCGATACAATTCAAGTCTATATGGACAGTTCGGTCGGCCCCGCGAGGAACCGATCCGTACACCGCTCAAACAAGTGTCGATCATCGCGGGATTACGAAGTCTATGAGGGGGAAAAGGCAATCAAGTCGATTTCGAGGCGCGAAAGGTCCGCATACGCGGCCAATCGCCTCTTACCATCCCTTCTCCGCAACTTCGTCCCCGGAATAACGCCGGCCTTTCAGGAGCCGGGTTTCTCAGGAACTCACAACAACAGCCGCCAAGACGGCCGTAGGATGATCAGTCCAGCCACTATAATGAGAATTCACGAAATGGTCAATAGCACCATTTATGATTCTCGGGTCCGATTCCAGGCTCCGTTTCCTACCACCGGTAATGGGCGAAAGCTCTGTTGGCTTCGGCCATACGGTGCGTATCCTCCTTCTTCTTGAAGGCGGAACCGGTATTGTTGAAGGCATCGAGAAGCTCGGCGCCCAATTTCTGACTCAGGGATTTACCGCTTCTCTCCCTGGCGGCGTTGATGAGCCAACGCATCGCGAGGGCCTCTCGCCGAGACTCCCTGATCTCAACCGGCACTTGATAGGTAGCTCCGCCGACCCGTCGCGATTTGACCTCCACCACGGGTTTCACGTTTTCCAACGCTTTGAGAAAAACCTCAAGCTCGCTCTTGTCAGTCTTGCCCTTGAGAAACTCCATCGCGTCGTAAAGGATCGCCGTACTGACGGCCTTCTTGCCCTGGAGCATCATTCGGGTGATGAACTTCGTAACGACTACGTTGCTGTACCGGGAATCGGGAAGAGTCGTCCTACCGGTAATAATTTTTCTTCTCGGCATAGTGATTCAGTCCTTTTCCTTAGGCCTTCGGTCTCTTGGCTCCGTATTTGGAGCGGCCTTTTTTTCTATCCTCGACACCGAGCGTATCCTTGGTTCCGCGGATAATATGGTAGCGCACGCCCGGGAGATCCTTCACGCGACCGCCTCGAATAAGCACCACCGAGTGCTCCTGGAGGTTGTGCCCGATACCGGGAATGTACGCGGTGACTTCGAAACCGTTCGTAAGGCGGACACGAGCCACCTTTCGAAGCGCGGAATTCGGCTTCTTCGGCGTCATGGTCATCACTCTCGTGCACACCCCGCGCTTCTGCGGGCAGGACTTGAGCGCCGGAGCCTTCGTTTTGCTGTGAGAACTCTTGCGGCCCGTCCTGATCAACTGATTGATCGTTGGCATACTATAAAACATCTCCTATCATCTTTAAGGCTGCAGGCGACATAGGACTGTATCCAAAGTCCCCGAAAATGTCAACCCGCGCAATTTTCCGAAACTCATTCGTCGTCGCTGTAATCGTCGGCGTCGTTGTCGCTTCCTTCCTGCACGCTCTGGATTATCTCCTCGCGGAGAGCCTCGGCGTTTTCCTTCTCCTTCTTCTTGGCTTCGAGAATGACCTGCATTTTGGCGTCGAGGTCCTCGGCATTCTCGTCGTAGAGCTTGAGCGCCCGGTATTTCTTGATCCCGGTGCCCGCGGGGATGGGATGCCCGATGATGACGTTTTCCTTGAGTCCGCGGAGATAATCGATCGACCCGGCGATCGCCGCGTTCGTGAGGACCCTGGTCGTCTCCTGGAAGGAGGCGGCGGAGAAGAATGAATCGATGTTGAGCGACGCCCTCGTTATGCCGAGAAGCAGCGGCCGGGCGATGGCAGGCTGACCGCCTTCGCGGATGACCTTCTGGTTTTCCTCGTGGAATCTGTGCTTGTCCACGTGCTGACCGTAGATGAAATTGGTATCGCCGACCGAAGTGATCTCCACCTTCCTCATCATCTGGCGGATGATGACGCCGATGTGCTTGTCGTTGATGCCGACGCCCTGAAGCCGATACACTTCCTGGACCTCGTTCATCATGAACCGCTGGAGGGCGTTTTCTCCCAGGATCTGCAGAACGTCGTGCGGGTCCACGTTTCCGTCGCAGAGCATCTCCCCGGCTTCCACGATATCGCCCTCGCGGACGAGAAGGTGCCTTCCCATGGGGACGAGATGCTTGAACTCCTTGACGAATTCGTCCTCGACGACGATGATCCGCTTTCCCTTGACGATGCCCTTGAAGTGCACTTTCCCGGAAATCTGGGCGAGGACCGCGGCGCTCTTGGGTCGGCGGGCCTCGAAGAGCTCCCCTACCCTCGGAAGACCGCCAGTTATGTCCCTCGTCTTGACGCTTTCCTTCAGCATCTTCGCGAGAGTACGGCCGGCCTTGATCTTGTCGCCGTCGTTCACGTTGAGGTAGGCCGAACCGGGGATGAAATAAACCGCGAGATCTTCGCCCTTCTTGTTGACGATCTTGATGCGGGGCTGAAGGCTTTCACTGGAAAAGTCGGTGATCTTCTTCTCGATGTTGCCGGTATCCTCGTTGATTTCTTCCTTCAGCGTCGTACCGAGCACGATGTCCTCGAACTTGACGGTGCCGTCGTGCTCGGAAATGATCGGCTCGCTGAACGGGTCGAAGGTGGCGAGGGTCTCTTCGGCAGGAAGGACCTCGTCGACGCTCACGAGCAGGGAAGCGCCGTTGCGGATCTCGACCTTCTGCTCCTGGGCGATGAGGTACATCCTGTGTTCTTTTTCCTTCATCAGGACATAGGCGTTGTGCCCGGAAATCAATTCTTCCTTGCCCCGCTTCAGAAGCGACTGACCCTTTACGACCTTGTCGCCGTCGTGGAAGTGGAGCCGGTCGCCCTTCTGCAGCTCGATCGAATCGAGCACCCGGCTCACGAGCACGAAACCGCGGCGCGTGAAGAGCTGTTCTCCGCTCTCGATCTTCACGGCGATCCCTTGGATGCCCCGTACCACCACCGGGTATTTGAGATAGATCCGGTTCTCTTCCGAAGCCTTGGTCGCGGCGCCGCCGATGTGGAAGGTCCTCATCGTGAGCTGCGTTCCGGGCTGGCCGATCGACTGGGCCGCGATGATGCCGACGGCCTCGCCGATCTCCACGGTCTGATTGGTGGCGAGGTTCCTGCCGTAGCACTTCTGGCAGACGCCGTACTTCGCCTCGCAGGTGAGCACCGTACGGATTCGGACGCTTTCGATGCCCGCCGACTCTATGACCTGAGCCTTATCGTCGGTGATGAGCTCGTTGACGTCCACGATGATCTCGCCGGTGATGGGATGCTTCACCCTCTCCAGGGTGAAACGGCCCTCGATCCTGTCGCCTATGGTCTCGACGATCTCCTCGCCGTCCTTCAGGGCCGTCATGTCGAGGCCGTTGATGGTTCCGCAGTCCTCTTCGTTGACGACGACGTCCTGGGCGATGTCCACGAGACGTCGGGTAAGGTAGCCTGCGTCCGCCGTTTTGAGGGCCGTGTCCGCGAGACCTTTCCGGGCGCCGTTGGTGGATATGAAGAACTCGATGACCGAGAGGCCTTCCTTGAAGTTCGACCTGATCGGAAGCTCGATGATGTCGCCCGAAGGTTTGGCCATGAGGCCGCGCATTCCGGCGAGCTGCCGAATTTGGCTCCTGGAACCGCGGGCCCCGGAGTTGGCCATCATGTAGACCGGGTTGAACCCGCCCTTGTCTTCCTTGAGCTTCTTCATCATCTCGTTCGTGAGGTCTTCGTTGGTCTTGGACCAGACTTCGATGACTCTGTTGTACCGTTCTTCCTGGGTTATGTGACCGTGTTGATACTGAAGCTGAATTTCCTGGACCTCGGAGTTCGCCTTCCCGATCATGTCCTTCTTGATGTCCGGGATCAGGATGTCCTCGACGCCGATGGTGGCGCCGAAGATCGTGGCGTACTTGAAGCCGGTCTCCTTGACCGCGTCGAGCATCCTGACCGTTACGTAGGCTCCGAGCTCGGAATACACCCGCGCGATGAGCGCCTTGAGCTCTTTGTCGCCCAGGGTGTAATTGATGTATCCGATCTCCTTCGGAAGCTCTTCGTTCAGCATGAGCCGGCCGGGCGTAGTCTCCAGTACCTTTCCGTCCTTCCTGACCTTGATGACGGCGTTGTAATCGACCGATCCCATGTCGAGGGCCATACGCACCTCGTCGATGGAACTGAAGAGCCTTCCCTCGCCCTTCGCTCCCTTCTTGTCCTTGGTGAGGTAGTTGAGTCCCAGAACCATGTCCTGCGACGGGAACACGATGGGCTTTCCGTTCGCGGGGTTGAGAAGGTTCCGTGCCGAAAGCATAAGGCTCCAGCATTCGATCTGCGCGGCCTGGGTGAGCGGCACGTGGACCGCCATCTGGTCGCCGTCGAAGTCGGCGTTGAACGCGTGGCACACGAGGGGGTGGAGCTTGATGGCCTTGCCGTCCACGAGGATGGGCTCGAAGGCCTGGATCCCGAGGCGGTGGAGGGTCGGTGCGCGGTTCAGGAGCACGGGATGTTCCTTGACCACGTCGTCGAGGATCTGCCAGACCTCGGGACTCTCGGTCTCGACGAGTGTTTTGGCCTTCTTTATGTTGTAGACGACGTCCTTTTCGACGAGCTTCTTCATGATGAAAGGCTTGTAGAGCTCGAGGGCCATCTTGGTCGGGAGACCGCACTGATGGAGCTTGAGCTCGGGCCCCACGACTATGACGGAACGGCCGGAATAGTCGACGCGCTTCCCGAGGAGATTCTGCCGGAATCGGCCCTGTTTGCCTTTCAGCATGTCCGAAAGCGACTTGAGCGGCCGGTTGGACGCGCCCTTCACGACCCGTTTCTTCTTGGAATTGTCGAAGAGCGCGTCGACCGCTTCCTGGAGCATGCGCTTTTCGTTGCGGATGATGATGTCGGGCGCGTTGAGCGTCATGAGCCGTTTGAGGCGGTTGTTCCGGTTGATGACCCTGCGGTACAGGTCGTTGAGGTCGCTCGTCGCGAAGCGCCCCCCGTCGAGCTGCACCATGGGCCTGAGTTCCGGCGGTATGACCGGGATGACGTCGAGGATCATCCACTCGGGCTTGTTGCCGGAATCACGGAAGTTCTCGACGATCTCGATCCTCTTGAGGAGCCTTTTATCGGCCTTCCCGCCCTTCTCGACCATCTGCTGGCGGAGTTCCGCGGAGAGAGCGTCGAGATCGAGCCCTTCGAGCAGGGTCCTGATCGCCTCGGCGCCGATCCCGGCGGAGAAGGACATGCCGTACCGCTCCTTTGCCTCGGCGTACTCCTCCTCGGTTACGAGCTCCATTTTCTTGAGGTCGGTGTCGCCCGGATCGATGACGATGTATTTCTCGTAGTAGAGCACCGACCTGAGGGCGGCGATCGAAAGATCGAGCAGCAGCCCCATGCGGGAGGGAACCGAACGATAATACCAGATGTGCGATACGGGCGACGCGAGTTCGATGTGACCCATGCGTTCGCGGCGGACCTTGAAGTGGGTGACTTCGACGCCGCAGCGGTCGCAGATGACACCCTTGTACCGGATCGACTTGAACTTTCCGCAGTAGCACTCCCATTCCTTGGTTGTGCCGAAGATCCTTTCGCAGAAGAGTCCGTCCTTTTCGGGACGCAGGGTGCGGTAATTTATCGTTTCAGGCTTCTTGACTTCCCCGTAGCTCCACGCCCGGATCTTCTCCGGCGACGCGAGCTGGATCATAATGGAATCGAAATCCTGAATATCTCTCATAACTGTTCACGCCCTCCTAGAAATTGCTTCCCTGGCGGTTGATGAGCTCCTCGTCCCGCTCGGTGAGGGGAATTGCCTTCCCCTTCGTGTCCCGGATCGTTATGTCCAGGGCGAGACCCCGGAGCTCCTGCACAAGAACGTTGAAGGATTCCGGAACGCCCGCAGCGGTCGACGGCTCGCCCTTCACTATGCTTTCGTAGATTTTCGCGCGCCCCGTCATGTCGTCCGACTTGATGGTGAGGAGTTCCTGCAGGGTGTTGGCCGCACCGTAGGCTTCGAGGGCCCAAACTTCCATTTCGCCGAGGCGCTGGCCACCGAACTGGGCCTTGCCGCCCAAGGGCTGCTGGGTAACGAGCGAGTACGGGCCCGTGGACCTCGCGTGCATCTTGTCGTCGACGAGGTGGTGGAGCTTGAGCATGTACATGTAGCCCACCATGACCTTGTTCTTGAAGGCGACTCCCGTCTTTCCGTCATAGAGAACGGTCTTCGAGCTGCCGGGCAGTCCCGCGCTTTCCAGGAGTTCCGATATCTTTTCGTTGCTCACCGATTCGAATACGGGCGTGGAGTACCACTCGTCGCGGCCGACCGCGGCCCATCCGAGCATGGTCTCGAGGAGCTGGCCTACGTTCATGCGGGAAGGGACGCCCAGCGGATTGAGGCAGAGGTCGAGCGGCGTGCCGTCGGCCATGAAAGGCATGTCCTCCTCGGGGAGAACGCGGGCGATGACGCCTTTGTTCCCGTGGCGTCCGGCCATCTTGTCGCCTTCCTGGAGCTTGCGCTTCGTGGCGATGAGAACCTTCACGACCTCGTCAACGCCGGGCGAAAGGTCGTCGCCCTCGGACCGTTTCAGCCTCTGGACGTCGATGATGGTGCCCTCGGTGCCGTGGGGCACGCGGAGGGAGGTGTCCCGGACTTCCTTGGCCTTTTCTCCGAAAATCGAGTTGAGCAGCTTGAACTCGGGCGTGGTCTCGGTTTCGGATTTCGGAGTCACCTTGCCGACGAGGATGGAACCGGACTTGACCTTTGCGCCGATCCGGATGATTCCTTCTTCGTCGAGCTGATCGAGGGCCTTCTCGCCGATGTTCGGGATGTCCCTGGTTATCTTCTCCGGCCCGAGTTTCGTCTCGCGGACGTCTACGGTGAATTCCTTGATGTGGATCGAGGTGAAGATGTCCTCTTTGACAATCTTCTCGGAGATGAGGATGGCGTCTTCGTAATTGTACCCGTTCCAGGGGACGAAGCCGACGAGCACGTTCCGTCCGAGGGCGAGCTCGCCCTTGAAGGACGCGGGGCCGTCGGCGATGACGTCGCCCCTCTTGAGCTTCTGACCGAGCCTGACGATCGGCTTCTGGATGTAGCAGGTATCCTGGTTCGTCCGCTGGTACTTGATGAGGTCGAAGACGTCGCGATCGTGCGCGTTCTCGGCCTTGTTCGGTTTGATGACCACCTTCGTCGAGGAGACGTATTCCACGACGCCGTCCCGTTTCGCCTTCATGAGGACGCCCGAGTCGTAGGCGCACTTGCCTTCCATTCCGGTGCCGACGCGCGGCGGTTCGGGGAACACGAGGGGCACGGCCTGGCGCTGCATGTTCGAGCCCATGAGGGCGCGGTTCGCGTCGTCGTGTTCGAGGAAGGGTATGAGGGAGGCCGAAACGGAGATGATCTGCTTCGGCGAAACGTCCATGTACTGGATTTCCTTCGGCACGCGGGTCGCGTAGTCGCCGGCCCGTCGGACCGAAACCTGGTCCTGGAGGAAGTTACCCTTCTCGTCGATCGGGGCGTTTGCCTGCGCTATGTAATATTTTTCCTCGTCCATCGCGGAAAGGTATTCGATCTCGTTCGTCACCTTGCCGTTCACGACCTTCCGATACGGGGTTTCGAGGAATCCGTAATCGTTCACCGTCGTGTAGTTTGCGAGGGAGACGATGAGGCCGATGTTCGGGCCTTCGGGCGTCTCTATGGGGCACATGCGGCCGTAATGAGTGTAATGGACATCGCGAACCTCGAAGCCCGCCCGGTCCCGGGAAAGCCCGCCCGGCCCGAGGGCGTTGAGACGCCGCTTGTGCGTGAGCTCGGAGAGCGGATTGACCTGGTCCATGAACTGGGAGAGCTGGCTCGATCCGAAGAACTCCTTGACCGCCGCAACGATTGGCTTGATGGAAATGAGGTCCTGGGGCTTGATGGTGTCGGTTTCCTTTAAGGACATCCGCTCCTTCGCGATCCTTTCCATGCGGGAGAACGCGGTCTTGAGCTGATTGGCGAGGAGTTCGCCCACGGACCTGATCCGCCGGTTTCCCAGGTGGTCGATGTCGTCCACGTTCGCGTCCCCGATGTACACGAGGATGAGGTACTTCATCGTGTTGATGATGTCTTCCTTGGTGAGGAGATGCGAATCGGAGGGGTCCTTGTAGTCGAATTTCTTGTTGAGCTTGTAACGTCCCACCCTGCCGAGGTCGTAGCGCCTCGAGGTGAAGAACATGGAGTTGAAGTCCTTTTCGGCGCTTTCGATGGTGATCGGTTCGCCGGGCATGAGGATCGCGTACACGGCGGAGAGGGCCTCCTCCTTCGTCGGCTCGTCCTGCCCCAGGTCGTCGCGGGTGTATTTCGTCTCTTCGCGCTCGAAGCACTTCAGGATGATCTGCGAGTTGAGCGAACCCTCCGCCTCGAAGTCGATGACTTCGATGGTCTTGATTCCGGTATGGAGAAGCTCGTCGATGTCGTGCGGATGCAGCTTGTCCCCCGCCCTATAAAGCTTCTTCGTGGCCTCGCCGTCCGGGACGACGATCGCCTTCGCAAGGACCTTTCCGACCATGCCTTCCCGCTCGTCACGGGAATCGACGACCTTCATGGTCACGGTCTTATAGAAGAGAGAAATGATCTTTTCCCTCGAGTCGAACCCGAGGGCCCGGAGGAAGAGAGAGCCGAGTATTCTTTTCTTCCGGTCGATCTTGGCGTAGATGAGTTCCTTTTTCTGGTCGATTTCGAATTCGAGCCACGATCCGCGGTACGGAATGATGCGGGAGGAATAAACGCCCTTTTCATGGGAAAAAATGACGCCGGGCGACCTGTGGATCTGCGAAACGACGACCCGTTCCGCACCGTTGATGATGAAGGTCCCGCGGTCGGTCATGAGAGGAATGTCTCCCATGTAGATGTCTTTCTGCCTGATTTCCCCGGTTTCGAGGAAGACCAGGTTTATCCTTGCCTTGACGGGAACGGCGTAGGTGAGGCCTTTCTGCTTGCATTCCGCTTCCGAAAGCTTCAGGTTGTCCTCTTCGAGGGTGTAATGATCGTATTCGAGCCTCATGTCCCCGTTCTGGCTCTCGATGGGGAACACGGACTGGAACACTTCTTCCATGCCTTGCGGAAGAAGGGCCTGCCCCTCTCGAAGCCTTTCCCGTTGCAGGAATTTCTCATAAGACGAAAGCTGGATGTCGATGAGATTGGGCAGCTCCATCGCATCGGGCCGCTCCTTCCCAACATACATCCGCTTGATCACGGTACCCCTATCGAACATGTATTCACGCCTCCCGAGAATAAGAGACCACCGAAACGAAACGTTCCGGTGGTTTCTTGAGTTGACTATCGAAATTGCAAGACGCGATCTTACTGGACGTCAACGCTCGCCCCGGCATCCTCAAGGGCTTTCTTGATCGTCGCGACTTCGTCCTTGGAAGCGTTCTCTTTCACGACGCCGAGGCCTTCGACGAGGTCCTTCGCTTCCTTGAGGCCGAGGCCGGGAACGACGGTGCGGACGGCCTTGATGACGTCGATCTTCTTGTCGCCGACCGCCTTGATCTTCACGGTGAACTCGGTCTTCTCCTCGGCCGCTTCGGCCGCGGGAGCCGCTCCGCCTGCGGCGGCGGCCACTGCCACGGGTGCAGCGGCGGTGACGCCGAACTTTTCTTCCATCATCTTGACGAGTTCGGAAATTTCGAGGACCGTCATGCTTCCGATCGCTTCCAGAATCTGTTCTTTCGTGAGTGTTGCCATATTACCTTCTCCTTGTAGATTTATTGGACGGCGATAGCACGCAACACGTATCGAAGGCTAACCCCGTCGTATTTTCCTCCAAGGCCGACACGCGGCCCTTCCTTACTGTGACTCTTTCTTCTTGTCCGCCACCGCGGCGAGGGTCCGGACGAGTTTGCTCGTCACTCCGTTCATGACGTAGACCAGGTTCTGAGCCGGTGCCTTCATGGTTCCCATGAGCATTGCTATGAGGTCCTGTCTCGTCGGGAGCTTGGAGAGCGCGGCGATCTGCTTGTCGTCGAAGATCTTGCCCTCGACGAGGCCGCCCTTGATCTTCACGCTCGTATCCTTGGTGAAGTCGAGAATCGATTTCGCGACCTGGCCCGAATCGTCCTTCGTCAGGGCGATGGCCGTTGGACCCGTGAGATAGATCGACACGTCGGGCTGTTTGAGCTCCTCGAAGGCTATCCTCGCGTAGTTGTTCTTCACGACCCTGAACTCGGCGCCGTATTTTCGGAGCGCCCGGCGGAGATTCGTGATCTGCTCGACCGTGAGCCCGCGGTAATCGGTGAATATGTATCCCTGGTAGGCGCCGAATTTCTCCTTCAGTCCGCCGACCGCCTCGACCTTCGCGGGTTGCAGTTTTACCTTGTGTTCCGCCATCGCTTACTCCTGTTCCCGGAGGATCTTGACCCCGGGGCCCATGGTGGATGAAATATACACCGATTTGACGAAATTGCCCTTCGCGTCAGCGGGGCGCTTCCGCTCGATATCCTGAAGGACGACGGTGATGTTCTCCGCCACCGCTTTGGCTTCCATCGAAACCTTCCCTACCGCGAGATGGACGACGCCGCCCTTGTCGGAACGATATTCCACCCGCCCCTTCTTCAGCTCGTTCAGGGCGGCTTTGATGTCGAAGGTGACCGTCTGAGTCTTCGGGTTGGGCATGAGGCCCCGTCGACCCAAAACCTGGCCGAGACGGCCCACGTCCTTCATCATGTCCGGAGTGGCGACCGCCACGTCGAAGTCGAGCCATCCGCCCTTGATCTTCTCGATCAGGTCGTTGTCGCCGACGTACGTCGCGCCGGCCTGCTTCGCCTCTTCGGCCTTCTCGCCCTTGGCGAAAACCAGGATTTTCTTTTCGCCCTTGAATTGGTTCGGAAGAACGAGCGTATCGCGCACCGATTGACTCTTCTTGAGCGAAAGATTGATGCTGAGTTCCACGGTTTCGTCGAACTTGGCGAAAGCGGTCTGTTTGACGACTTCCACAGCCTTTTCGGGCAGGAAGGCTTCCTTGCCGTCGAATTTCTTCACCGATTCGAGATATTTCTTGCCGTGCTTCATGCCTTACGCCTCCACCTCGACGCCCATGCTCCGGGCGGTCCCCGCGATGATTTTCATCGCAGCTTCGACGTCGTTGGCATTCAGGTCCGGCAGCTTGAGCTGCGCGATTTCCCGAAGCTTGGCCTTCGGCAGTTTCCCCACCTTTTCCTTGTGCGGGAGGGAGGATCCCTTCTCGAGACCGAGGGCCTTCTTGATGAGCACGGAGGCGGGCGGGGTCTTGGTGATGAACGAGAAGGACTTATCCGCGTAGACCGTGATGACGACGGGCAGGATGAGCCCCGGTTCAACGTTGCGTGTCGCGTCGTTGAACTGCTGGACGAACTGCGGCGCCGACACTCCGTGGGGTCCCAATGCCGGACCGATGGGCGGAGCCGGCGTGGCCTTGCCCGCCGGGCACTGCAGCTTGATGATGGTGGCAATTTTCTTTTTCGCCATGTTTCTTCTCCTTTCGTGGTTATTGCGTCCGCGTGTTTCATCGGACTCCCAACGAGAAGAACCTCCGGAAACTCCGAAGGGTTAAATCTTCTCAACCTGGAGGAAGTCGACCTCTACGGGGGTGGCTCGGCCGAAGATGCCCACCATCACCCTGAGTTTCGCTTTCTCCAGATTTACTTCTTCTATAGCGCCCGTAAAGGAATCGAAAGGACCGTCGACGATTCTGACCGATTCGCCCACGGAAAACGATTGTTTCGGCTTGAGAATCTTCTCACCCTTGATTTCACCGGCCTTCTGCAGGATGCTCCGCGCTTCTTCCGCGGAAATCGGCTGCGGCTTCAGGTTCGCGGTCGATCCCACGAAACCCGTCACTCCGGGTATCCGCCTGATGAGCGAACATACCGGCTTCCAGCCCTTGTCCGGCAGATCCATTTCGAGGAGGATGTATCCGGGAAGAAACTTTTTCGTGGAAACCTTCTTCTTGCCGTCCTTGACCTCGACGACCTGCTCCGAAGGAACCTTGATGTCGAAGATACTCTCTCCGAGCCCCTCGTCGATGATCAGTTTGCGGATGGTCTTCTCTATCTTGTTCTCGTACCCGGAGTATGTATGAAGTACATACCAGCCTTTTGCCATGCTTTACCTTTTTCGCTTAGCGCTCGATTCCTCTTTCCGATCCGTCAGAACAGGAAATCCAATCCGATCAGCAGGAAGAAATCCACGACCCCCAGCAACAGGGAGAAGAGAATGACGGACACGAAAATGACCTTCGTCGAAGCCACGACTTCGTCACGCGAAGGCCATACGACCTTCTTCATTTCCGCCACGCTGTCTTGGACGAACTGCACCACCCTCTTCATGATTGCTCCTAATAATATCGTAGCAGGCCAGGTAGGATTCGAACCTACAACTTTCGGTTTTGGAGACCGACGCTCTAGCCGTTGGAGCTACTGGCCTAAAAAGACTTATTTGACTTTCGCTTCCTTGTGCAGGGTATGCTTCTTGTCGAACTTGCAGTATTTCTTGAGCTCGAGCTTTCCCTGAGTGTTCTTTCTATTTTTTTTCGTGGTATAGTTTTTCCGTTTGCACTCGGAACACTGGAGCGCAATGAGTTCTACGTTCTTGCCCTTCGCCTTGCCCATGGGACATACTCCTTCATTCTAAGGCGGACAGTATACGTCGCTCGCCTTCTTTATGTCAACGGGTAGAGAAAAAAAATCCACGCCTGAGCATGCCAAGATGCCCGACCTGGACGCTTTTACAGTTCCGATTCGATCCGCCTCGCCCAAGGCGAGCCGTCGCATTACAGGCGATCTTCTATAATACGACCGCCCCTGCCGTGTCCCCACGATCTACAACCCGGCGCCACCCGGTTGTTCCTACAACAACTAGCCCTCGATCGGACGACGCGATGCG
>CAYNKA010000005.1:280019-326383 GCA_964397655.1 uncultured Spirochaetaceae bacterium
ACGCCCGATCTATCCGACAGGCTGCGTCTTCGCAGCATACTAGCCCTCGATCGGACGACGCGATGCGACGCCCGATCTATCCGACAGGCTGCGTCTTCGCAGCATACTAGCCCTCGATCGGATTTGAACCGATGACCCCCACCTTACCATGGTGGTGCTCTACCGGCTGAGCTACAAGGGCGTCTGAAAACGACCTGTCGAACCTACCAGAAGAGAGGCCTTTTGTCAAGGATGCAAGAAGAGACGGTGTCAAGAAGAGACGGAAGGTTTAAAGCGGGAGGGTGTATGATAAGTAAAAGACCATACCCTTGGGTATGCGGAGGATGCATTCCGAGTCTCAGGATAAATTTACTTTCCGGACAGTTTCTTAAGGGTCATGAGAAAACCGATCGTCAACCTGCGGATATACGCGTTCTTTTTCCTTTTCATGATCATTTTTTCTATCTTGACAGCCGCCTTCTCTGGACCGACGGTAATCAACGGAGGGAATTCATATCCCTCCTCTCTGTCGCTTTGAAACGAAGTCCTCATCAACCCTGGAAAAAATGAACCGACTTGTATGTCGAATTCTTTCAACTCCATGCGAAGCCCCTCGGAAAAACGTACTAATGCGGATTTGGTAGCCGAATATATGCTGTTATCAGCAAGGGCAAATTTGCTTGCGATAGAATTGACATTCAGAATATAAGCTGAAGCACCGAGTTTCAGTAAAGCCAGAAATGCTTTAATGCAATAGAAAGCACCGAAAAAATTGACTTCGAACTGTTTTCTCATCTCCTCATTCGACATTTCGCAAGAATTCTTATGAATCGCTATACCCGCGTTATTGATGAGTACGTCGACGCGCTTGCAGGCGTTGCTGATTTCTTCTGCTACACGATTTACATCAGCTTCATCAGAAATGTCGCAAACAAAAACCAGAGGCTTTTTGCCGGACAGCTCTTCAATTTCCTCTTGCGTTTTTTCAAGTAGGCTTTTTGTGCGCGCCAAAAGAATCAGATTTGCATCTTTACGGCACAACCGAAGAGCGATTTCTTTTCCGAGGCCCTTCGATGCGCCGGTAATCACGATATTTTTCTCAGACAATTTCATACTTGTCTCCGATCTTCAGGCGGATTTTTTGCCGCCGGCTTTTCTTTGATTACATGGACGATTATGTGAAACAATACCGCGAAGAATCCGCAGAAAAAACCGCCGGCACTTGTACCGATTACATGGTCCCTCAAATTTTCAGGGAAAGGGAGGATAGAATAGCTGAGTAATGCTGAAATTATTCCGCACATTACACCGCCGATCAAACTGTTTTTAAATACGCTCATGACTCTCTTATTCATGCTTTTTCTCCTGAACAAGAACTAAATCTTTATTTGTTAGGTGAAAGATACAGCAAGCGGAATCTCAGGTCATTGATGTATGTCAAGATCGCGACTTTTCCGAGCGGATTTAAAAATTTCGGGGCATATTCCGAAGAAAATCAGGATGGTCTCTTGCTTGCGCGGATCCTGCTGAGCGATTCGGGCGTGATGCCGAGATATGAGGCGATGTGATACTGGCTCAATCTGTTCACGAGATTCGGATAGTCGTGTAAAAACCGACGGTATCTTTCCCGCGCATCGATCAGCAATAACTCGGATTCTCTTTTTTGGCTCAGAATCAATATCAGCTCCGCCATCTTTCTTGCGAGAGCCTGCCAACAGGCATGGCTGTTTAAAAGATAATTATACGTATTGTAATCAATTACGATCAGTTTTACGTCTTCAAGCGCCTGGATGTAAATCTCCGATTGTTCTCTCAGGATGAAAGGCTTGTATGCGACGGCGACGGTTCCTTCCATGCAGAAATGCTTGTTGATTTCTCTCCCGGAATCGTCAATATAGAAAAGGCGGAGAAGGCCTGAAATGACAAAACCGAGGCGGTCCGGAATATCGCCGGCCCGCAAAAGATACTCGTTTTTTTCAAGGCGGATAGTTTTTTTCAGTTTGAAGAATTTTCGGAGTTCTTCTCTCGGAATCCCTCCGGCAAGATCCATCGAGTCGACGAGATCAAGGAGATAATTCGATCCCATGATTGATTACATAATTTTTTTCGGTTCCGGTCAATGAAGGACCCCGGAGCAGGTCCGGTGTATGGACCCCCGCCTGCCAATCAAATTTCCAGTCTACCAGGAGCGGATCGAAGCCGAAGCAAACCAGCCCGAACTTCATTTTGGAGATTTTTTTTTAATTTGACGTCTTCTTCTCTTGCCCCGGAACACCGTCTCCCACTATATTTGTAGGGTAATCGTCCCGTATTCGAGAAACGATAACAAAAATTGCCTGCTTGAAAGGAAGGAACTTATGGTTGATCTGACCGTACGCTATCTGGGGATTCCCCTACGTTCGCCTATCGTCGTTTCGAGCTCGTCCCTCACCGGAACGGTGCAGGGCGTGAAGAAATGCGCCGACTCCGGCGCCGGCGCCGTAGTGCTCAAGTCCCTCTTCGAGGAGCAGATCGAGGCCGAAATGAAGCAGCCCGGCGTCGCGGAAACCCAACACCCCGAGGCGGACGATTATTTCGAGACGATGGGAAAATACATCGGCCCGTCCGACTATCTGAAGCTCATCGAGGAGACGAAAAACTCGGTCTCCATCCCGGTGTTCGCGAGCCTGAACTGCGTTTCCGACTCCTGGTGGTCAAGGTACGCCGAGCAGATCGAGAAGGCAGGC
Source organism: uncultured Spirochaetaceae bacterium (assembly GCA_964397655.1). Classification (GTDB taxonomy): domain Bacteria; phylum Spirochaetota; class Spirochaetia; order DTKZ01; family DTKZ01; genus CAYNKA01. Next base: position 282,725 of record CAYNKA010000005.1, read on the forward strand.
GCGGACGGCATAGAACTCAACATAGCCCTCATGCCGAGGGACGCGGAGGAAACCGCGGAACAAGCGGAAAGCCGCTTCATCGAAATCGTCCGCAAGGTCCGGGCCGCAACGAAGCTCCCGATCGCGGTGAAGATCGGGCCCTATTTCACCGCTCTCCCCCACATGGCCGAGAAGATCAAGAAGGCGGGAGCCTCGGGACTCGTGCTCTTCAATCGGTTCTACCAGATGGACATCGACGTAGATTCCCTCAAGCTAAAGCCTGGTTACCAGTTTTCATCGCCCGTCGAACTCTACACATCCCTCAGGTGGATATCCATCCTGAGCGGCCAGATCGAGGACTGCGATTTTTCGGCCTCAACCGGGGTTCACGACGGAAAGAGCGTGATCAAGCAGATCCTCGCCGGCGCCACCACGGTTCAGGTGTGCTCGGCCCTCTTCCAGAAGGGCGTCGGTGAGATTAGGACGATGCTGAACGAGATGGAAGCCTGGATGAATGACCACGGTTTCATTTCGATCACCGATTTCCGGGGCAAGCTCACCCAGATCGGGAGCGAAGAGCCGGAGACGTACGAAAGGCTCCAATACGTGAAGGCGTTGACCGGGATCGGCTGAGGGTTCTCGCGTCATGATCGGGTCTCCACGTTTGCAGTTCTTCCTGCTCACGGGCGGAAGCATGCTGTCCGCCCTCATTTCTCGTTTTCTCCTTCCGAATGCCTTCGCCCACCATTTGTTCACCGTCTGGAGCATTCCCCTGGGCTGGTTTCTGGAACCGGTCCGGGCAGTCGCCGCCTTCGCCGTCTTCGCCCTATCCTATGCCGCTCTCAACTTGGATCGGGGACTCCCGGTCGATTTGGCGATCGAGACGTTCGAGGCCTTGCTCGTGCTCGGCGCTGTCAGTTGGATTCGCGGCCTCAACCGAAAGCTCCTTCGCGACCGGACCTACTACAGCCTCCTGGAGGAAAACGTCTACAGCATGTTCGCGGCGACCCCGGTCGGGTTCGCCATAATCAACGAGCACGGGTCGTTCGATTTCGTGAATCCCTTCTTCTGCAGAATGTTCGGATACAAAGCGTCCGAACTCACGGGCCGGAGCTACGAGGCGATCGTCCCGCCGGAGAAGATAGGGGAATTCCGGGAATTCCACAGGAAGGTGATCGAAGGACTCAACGAGCTCACCGGCGAATGGACGGTATTGAAGAACGGAGGAGAAACCATCACGATCCTGTCGAGATCCATCCGGATAATCGGCAAGGACGGAAGGCCTAAGCGAGCGAGCTTCGTCATCGACATCACCGACAGGAAGCGAACAGAGGATCAAATGGCCTACCTCGCGACGTTTCCCGAGCAGAATCCCGATCCTGTGATCGAGTTCACCAGCGAGAAGGATATCGTCTACAGCAACTCGGCCGCTCGGGAAAGATTCCCGGATCTCGGCGACAATCCCGATCATCCCTTCCTCTCGAACTTGGATCCCATCCTTTTTTTATTGAAGGAATACGACCAGAAGCGGGCCGTCCGGGAAATACGGATCAACGGGAGATACTACATTCAGACCTTCGCGCAGGTCACGAACGGCACGAACGTCCGCATGTACTCGCACGACATCACCGATTTCCGTCGAGCACAGGACGAAATGAGGAAGCTCTCCATCGCCATCCAGCAGACCTCGAACGCGGTAATCGTGACCGACATTCAGGGCAACATCGAGTTCGTCAATCCTTCGTTCGAGAAGATAACCGGATACTCGAAGGATGAGACGCTCGGGAAGAATCCCCGCATCCTGAAGAGCGAAATGTATTCCCGGAGCCATTACGAGCGCATGTGGGAGACGCTCGCTTCGGGGGAACCCTGGTTCGGGGAATTCCACAACAGGAAAAAGGACGGCTCCTACTACTGGGCAGAAGCCCACATCACGCCGATCAAGAACTCCGAAGGCCGAATCGTGAGCTACCTCGGCATCCAGGAGGACGTGACGGAACGAAAAAGGATGTTGGAAGCCTTGAAACTTTCGCGGGAGGAAGCCGAACGCGCGAACCGGTTGAAGGGAGAATTCCTCGCCACCGTTTCCCACGAAATCAGGACCCCCATGAACGCCATCATCGGGTTCACCTCGCTGCTTTCCGAGGAAGAGACCGATCCGGACAAGCAGGAAAAGCTCAAGATCATCAACCAGGCCACGCAGAGGCTCCTGGATCTCATCAACGACATCCTCGATTACTCCAAGATCGAGGCGGGAAAGCTCAAGCTGGACGTCTCACGGTTCGACGTCTCGGACCTCGTGGATTCCCTCCATCTGCTGTTCTCCCCCAAGGCCGAGGAAAAGGGCCTCGAGTTCCGCGTGCGGAAGACCGGGGATTTCCCGGCGGAAATCCTGGGCGACGAGCACAAGACGTCCCAGGTCATTCAGAATCTTCTCAGCAACGCCATCAAATTCACGAGCAGGGGCAGCGTCGTCGTCGACTGCAGCAGGGAATCGGACTTCGTCAGGATCGACGTCACCGACACGGGGATCGGCATTCCGGCTAAGAGACTGGAGAGCATATTCCTCCCGTTCGAGCAGGCATCGTCCTCCACGAACAGAAAATACGGCGGCTCGGGCCTGGGACTCACCATCAGCGCGAACCTGGCGAGCCTCATGGGGGGCGATCTCACGGTGAAGAGCGCGGAAGGCGAGGGCTCGACCTTCACCTTCCGGTTCCCGGTCAAGGCGGAGCCGAAGGCCTCCGGTCCGGGCGAATCGCCGCACCCGACGGAAGGCGCGGATATTAAGCTCAGGCATCTCCACATCCGCGCCCTCGTCGCCGCCGCGGACGAGAGGGGGCGGTTCCTCCTGAAGGACCTCCTGGAAGAGAACGGGATCGCATGCGACTGCGTCGCCGGCGAGGGGGAGATGCTGAAGCGGCTCGAGGGATCTAAGTACGATCTCCTGATCATCGACGATTCCCCTGCGTCCGTCGAGGATGCACGGATCGTGGAGCGGATCCGGAGCCGTTCGGCGTGGAACGATCTCGTGATCGTCTCCACGAGCGCCGGTGCGGATTTCCTCCTGAGAAAGCCCTGCGAAGCTTCCGAATTCAGGGAAACCATGGAATCGGCCGTCGAAAAGATACGGGCGATCCGGGAAACGCGAGACGACGACGGAACGCCGGACTCGATCGACATCATCGCCGCCTTGAGGGAAAATCTCTCCATCTTTTCGCCCCGCCGCCTCCTTTCCGTCGCGGAGGCCGTCGAGAAGAGGCAAAAGAACGCCGCCGACCGCGGCATGGCCGAAAGACTCAAGGCCGCCGCCGCCCAGTTCGACTTCGAGGCCCTGGAGTCGATCATTTCGGCGCTCGAAAAGGAAAATCATGACTGAATCGAAAGCGAAAGTGCTCATCGTGGACGACCTGCCGGAGAACCGCAGGCTGCTCGCCACGATAGTCGCGAAATACACCGACTACGAAGTTTCCCTGGCCAAGGACGGAAGATCGGTGATCGAGGGCATCGAACGCGACCTCCCGGACATCATCCTCCTGGACATCATGATGCCGGAAATGGACGGCTACGAGGTGGCAACCCGCCTGCGCCTCAACCCGGCGACCATGAACATCCCGATCGTCTTCATCACCGCCTTGGACAAGATCGAGGACAAGATGAAGGCGTTCGACATCGGGGCCGTGGACTACATCGTGAAGCCGTTCAACCCGAAGGAAGTCCTCAAGCGGTTGAACACGCATATCGAACTCAAGAAATACCGCGACCAGCTCGAGAGCGAGATCAGGTCCAGGACCGCAGAGATCGAGCAGATCAACGGGGTCCTGATCTCGGCCCTGGAATCCGCGAATTATTACAACGACGACAACACCGGCAATCACATCAAGCGGGTCTCGCGCTATTCCCGGGTTCTCGCTGAAAACCTCGGACTCCCTTCGGGGAAATCGAACGAGATCTACCGGTACGCCTCGCTTCACGACATCGGCAAGATCGGGATTCCGAACCTCATCCTGAAAAAGCCAGATGCCCTCACGGCCGAGGAACGGATCAGGATGCAGGACCATACGGTCATCGGGTTCAGGATGATCAACCTACCGGGAGTTCCCGACACCGCGAAGAACATCATTCTCCACCATCACGAAAAGTGGGACGGGACGGGATACCCGCGGGGGCTCATGGGAAGGGAGATCCCGGTCGAGGCGAGGATCGTCGCACTCGCGGACGTCTACGACGCCCTGCGCACCGCCCGTCCCTACAAGCCGCCGTTCTCGGAAGACGACACCCACAGGATCCTCGTCGAATCCTCCGGAACCCATTTCGATCCCCTGGTCGTCGAGGCCTACAAGAACGGTCGGGAGCTGTTCCGGAAGATCTACGACGGATTCAAGGAGTGAGCCGGGAGGGGCTCTCCGAGTATGCCCATCGCGGCCCTGATGCCGCTGGCCCACGCCCCGGTGATGCCCCGGCTGGTACCGGCTCCGTCGCCGATCAGATACAGGCCTTCCAGGGCCCGGAAGTAGGAATCCCGGAACTCGGGTTTGTTCGCGTAGAGCTTGATCTCCGGATAATACATGATGGTGCTCGGATGAAGAATGCCGGGAACTATGGTATCGAGGAGCTTCATCGCCTTCCAGATTCCCCGTAGGATCTTCGCCGGCACGGCCAGGCTTATGTCTCCCGGCGTGCAGCGCAGCGTAGGTTCGAAGTGGTAGAGGTCGCCCGTGAAGGATTCCTCCTTCGAGCGCTTCCCGAGCCGGAAGTCCCCCACGCGCTGCATGATGGGACGCCCTCCTCCCATGAGCATCGCCTGGAGCCCGAGCATTTCCGCGAACCGCTGACCGCTCGCGAGAGGCTCGGTGAAGGTCACGGTCTTGAGCATGGCGAAGTTGACGAGGTCGTTCACCCTGCTCGCCTCGGAATACGCGTGTCCGTTCACCGAGTAGTAACGGTCGTTCGCCGGGGTCACGTACCGTTCCTGGACCACGAATGCCCGAACCGAGTTCGTGCAGAAGGTCCTGACCCGATCCGGAAAGAGGAATTTCGGATCGTAGTAGTCGCGTACGATCGGGTAATGGTCCATGGTGCTTTCGATCCTGATTCCGATATCCACGACATGGTCCACGAAGGGAATGCCGGCCTTCTCCATCACGCCCTGAAGGAAGCGGAATCCCTGCCGGCCCGGTGCTAGGACGAGGTCTCCGTAAGCGTAGGTTCCCTTGTCGGTCTCGAGGATCCTCCGTTCCGCGTCGACCGCGAGGGCGTTTTCCTCCAGTCGGAAGTCCGCCCCGCGGTTCCCGAGTTCCGCGACGAGCCGCTTTATGAGAAGGAGGCCGCCGTCGGTGCCGAGGTGCGACTGCCTGACGTCCAAGAGCTGGACTCCGAGGTTTTCCGCCCTGCGGGTGTAGACCGACAGGTTGCGCTTTTCCATGATGGAAGGATGAAGGTCCTCGATGACTCGTTCGAGGAAGGAATCGGCCTCGTTCTTGGTCCAGTACTCCGACGGGAATCCGATGGGATAGGTGAAATTCATCTTGCAGTCGTTTCTGAGCCCTCCGGAGGAGATCTTCTCTCGGTCGATGAGAAGAATTCGGCGCTTGTTACCTCGGGAGGTCAGGTACATCGCCGCGCCGAGTCCGGCCGGTCCCGTACCAACGACGACGACATCGTACTTGGTCATGACGGATTACTCTACCGATTTTCCTTCGCTTGTTCCAGAGATCCGGATCGACGGTCTTCGGAAACGCCTCTCTCCGGAAACCTCTCCGGAAACCTCTCCGGAAACCTCTCCGGAAACCCCTCCTTGTCAAAAAATTCCCGTTGCCTCATACTGTGGCCGGGAGGCCGAGCCTCATGAAAAAATCAGCGGCGCTGACTCTGCTTTTCGCCGTACTTTTGGCCTCTGCGCACGCGAAGCCGGTCAAGGAACGAAGCGTCATGTTCCAGTTCGGTTTGGGCTTCGCGAGGATCGATTACTCCTCCGAAATGAACGAACTGATGGACGAGATCGGAGACCAGCGGGGGATCGAAGAACTCACCGTATATGTCGACATAGGCCTCGGTTTCTCAGCCGGCCCGAAGAGCTACGTTCTCCTGAGCGTTTCCGGAGTCGGAGACCGGCTCTACGATTCCGAGTCCCACCTCCAGGTGAACACCATCCTGTACGCCTGCGGTTTCCGATATTATCCGTTCACGACAGGACTCCTCCTCGGCGCGGACGCAGGCGTCGCAAGATGCTCGCTGAAGAGCGACATGGGCATAAAGTCCGACAGCGACTGGGGCCCGGGCGCCCGGGCCTTCGTCGGCTACGATTTCGCCAGGAAGCCCTCGGGGTTCTCCTTGATCCTCGGGCTCTCCGCCACGGTTGCGGTCGTCGACGGCGATCTTATCGATTCCGCGCAGATCTGCCTGGACCTCGCCTGGAAATGAGAAAGCCGCCCCGGGGCGGCCGTCCGATCGAACAGAAACTCCGCACGATGTCGAGCCCCCGATCCCGGGACGCGGCGCCTATCCGAGGGCCGATGCCGCCGCATGAACCGGTCCGGCGCTCAGGGACTCCGCCCGGCCTCTGCCCGAAACGGCGGATTCGCAGGCTTTCGCGAGGGCTCCGAAAATCCTCGCCCGGCGGGCGTCGTCGTGTTCGAGGAGCGTGAATCGGAATCCCGGAAGGTCGCTCGCGAAACCCGAAAGCGGCACGACGCAGATCCCTTCGCTCCCCAGGAGGGCATAGACGAAACGTTTGTCCCTCTCGAGTCCCCGGGACTTCTCCTCGATGTGGGCCGCGAGGGAAGGATCCCCGATCGGAAGAGGGATCCGTTCCGGCAATGCGCCTGGCTCGAACACGACCGTCCCGTAGAACGCTCCCTTGGGCGGCGTGAACCGGATGCCTGGAACTCCCGAGAAGGCGGCCTCGGCCTCCGCCGCCCGAGCGGCGAACATGTCCGTCCTGCGTTCGAGATGTCCGGGATATCGCGCGTCCCCCATGATCCTCGGAATGACGATCTGCGGCAGGCTCGTGGAACAGACCTCCAGGCGCTTCGCCGCGACCAGGCTTTCGATGTACGCGGCGAAGGAGGGGCAGGCGTTGCGATTGTAGACCTCGATCCAGCCGCAGCGCGCTCCGGGCCAGGGGAATTCCTTGGAGATCGACCGCAGGGCGATGCCCGGAACATCCTCGATCACCTCGCTCAGGGCGGCGGTCGGGTTTCCGGGGTACACGATGCTTGCGTAGGTTTCGTCGCACACGAGGAAGAGACCGTATTTCCTCGCTATTTCCACGAAGCCCTCGAGCGTCGCCCTGTCGTAGACGGCGCCGGTCGGATTGTTCGGATTGATGAGCAGGATGCCCGCGATCGAGTCGTTGTACTTCACCTTGAGCTCGACGTCGTCGAGGTCCGGTTTCCAGTCCCGGCAGGGATCGAGCTTGTAGGTGAGGTGGGAGTAGCCGGAATGAGCGGCCTCGGCCGACGAGAGCGTCGAATAGGCCGGCGACGGGCCGAGGACCCTCGATTCCCTCCTGAGGAAGCCGAAGACCTTCGCGACCGCGTCCCCGAGCCCGTTGAAGAATACGATGTCGCCGGCCTCCACGCGGGCGCCTCCCCGGGCGTTCGCCCGACCGGCGAGGAAGTCCCGGGCGCTCGAGGCGCCCTCGGTTTCCGAATAGGCGTAACTCAGGTCGTCGGCGACGGCCTCGGCCACGATCTCCTTGATCCAGGGCGCTACGGGCTCGCCCTTCTTCACCGGGTCGCCGATGTTCTCCCACACCGGCTCCACGCCCCACTCGGCGAGGGAACGGCCGAAGCCGACGATTTCGCGGATCTCGTACTTGAGCTGGCCCGCGCCCGGGTGAACGATGCTGTGTCTCATGTGTCCTCCTCCGGCCGCCTCTCCACCGCTTCGAGGATCGGGCTTTCTCGGCCCGGGAGGGCAAAAAAAAGCCGCAATCCTTTCGCGAGGATTGCGGCTTGAATGTTTCGATGATCGAACTAGCCGCGATCCTCCTGGATAGCGGCCGCCGCGAGACGAATCCGAGACATGTCGAATTTCGTTTTCATCGTCTTCCTTATACGCCTTCCGTCTCGGAAAGTCAAGGAGTAGGAACGAGAAGTCCGTCGATCCTGATTCAGGTCGGTCAGGGAGCGTAATCGTAGTTCGCCACGTCGAAGATGATTTCCGTCTTCAAGGAATACTTCTTCGTCTCCTCGTCCGCGCTCGTGTCCTGGATCATGATCTGGAGCTTCGTCATCGACGTTGCGGAATCCCGATGATGCCATTCGATGTCGGCGCTTTCGACCCATTTTCCTTCCTTCTTGTCCCTCGCCCTTCCTCCCAGGGCCTTCTTGATCCAGGCGCGTTCGCCGATCGTGATGCCGCGCTCCTTTACATCGACGAGCTGATCCTCGTCCCAGAAGTACACCTGAATATAGGGATCGGTGCTCTGCCCCGGTTTGAGGAGGTTCTCGTCGCCGGGCTCGCCGAAGCGCTTCTTCGCCATAACCTTCTGCTCGTAGAACGCGAGGACAGCTTCGGGCGCCGCGGCGACCGAATAGGTCCGTCTTACGCCGGACCGCAGCCCCTGTTCCTTGGGGTACTGTTCCTCGTTGATTAATACCGCTCCCGCATAGACCGGGATTTGCTCGGCCTTCACCGGCCTTTCCGCCGCGACGGGCGAGACGCCTGCCAGAGCCGCGAAAAGGGCCAGAAAACCGATGAGAAGGAATCGTCCGCTCTTTTCCGCTTTCATGATACTGCCTCACTTACGATGCGAATTTCACCACCACTATATCGCGGAATCGGAAAAATGCAAGGGATACCCGCTCTCGGCCGAAACCCCGCTGTCATTCGGATTCGACAGGTCGTTCGGCGAATGCCACCCGGTTTCTTCCTTCTTGCTTGGCCCGATACAAGGCCCGGTCGGCCTTGAAGATCACCGACTCCAAGTCTTCCGATTTGGTTCTCGTCGCAACTCCTATGCTTACGGTGACCGGCCGCTCGATGATTTCGGCGGACTCGACGGCGCGCCTCAATCGGTCGGCGAAAAGCGACAGTTTGACGCCGTCATCGAAGGAGGACAGGATGAGGAATTCCTCGCCGCCGTAACGAAAGACCCGGTCTTCCGACCTGCATGTGGACAGCAACAGCTGCCCGATCCTTTGGAGTACCAGATCTCCGGCAGCATGGCCGTAGGTGTCGTTCACGATCTTGAAATGGTCGATGTCGCACATGAGGATGCAGATCTTGGAATCGTCGTTTCTTTTCGACATGGCCGAAAAGAATTCATCGAGATAGTTCCTGTTGTAGAGGCCCGTGAGCTTGTCGATGGCCGCACGAACCTCGACGCCTTTTTGAATGCGATACTTGAGGATGTAGAGCACGATCACGAGCAATCCGATAGCGCTGATGACGCCGTACGATATCAGCGTATAGATGCGCAGAAAACCGTGAGTCTTCGATTCGACCGTATGCGCTATCGAATCCGCTGTCGTCCAGGCAAGCTCGCTCAGGCTGAAAATCAGTTCGGGATCCCGGTTCTTCACGGAGAGCGCCTTTTCGATGTCATCGAGGATTTTTTCGAGTTCCTCGATCTTTCCGATATCCCGGTCCGAGAAAAGCATCCGGTTCGCGCGCTCGAATAGGAGGGCTTTGTCTATCCGCACGGATATGTCTCCGAGAGGAAATTGATCGGCATACCCGAGAATATGAGCCTTCACGTACCGCTGAATTCCGCCTCGGATCTTCCCTATCTCGTTTATCGCCGAGGAATAATCGGATACCAATCCGGAAATGTTGACCGAGGCGAAAACGACCACGACGAGAAGCGCGATCTGCGGCACCAGGATGCGGATTGCCACCGTCGATGACGTGTGGGTTTCTTTTCGAATGTGCACTTTTTGATCTCCAAAGGAGCAACATCACTTAAAGTAGGGGAAATCGACGGCGTTTTCAAGTCCAGGTGTCATATAGGGTAAAGGTTTTGGGCCCACCTGGACTCGCCCTCCTCTCGCGGCCTTCCTGGCCGCTCGCTCCGGGCCGGGGCGCTCGCTGGCGGCGCACTTCCTGTGCGCCTTCCGCTCCTTACGTCGCGCGCTCGCGCCCTTCAAGTCCAGGTGTCATATAGGGTAAAGGTTTTGGGCCCACCTGGACTCGCCCTCCTCTCGCGGCCTTCCTGGCCGCTCGCTCCGGGCCGGGGCGCTCGCTGGCGGCGCACTTCCTGTGCGCCTTCCGCTCCTTACGTCGCGCGCTCGCGCCCTTCAAGTCCAGGTGTCATATAGGGTAAAGGTTTTGGGCCCACCTGGACTTGAACCAGGGACCAACGGATTATGAGTCCGCCGCTCTGACCAACTGAGCTATGGGCCCGAAAGGACTCTCTTTTATGCCATGAAGGAAAGGAGTCTGTCAATGACGATCGATTGTTCTCACGTCACTGGAGACGAAAACAGCCGCCCCACGGAGGGCGGCCGCGACGTGCATCGTGCTAAATGTCGTAATACAGGGCGAATTCCCAGGGATGGGGACGGAGGTCGAGGGCGACGACTTCGTTCTTCAGCTTGTAGTCGATCCAGGTCTCGATGACGTCCTCGGTGAAGACGTCTCCCTTGAGGAGCCAGTCGTGATCCTTCTCGAGGTTCTCCAGGGCTTCCCTGAGGCTTCCCGGAGTGTGGGGTACTTGGGCGAGCTCTTCCGGCGGCAGGTCGTAGATGTCCTTGTCCAGGGGATCTCCGGGATGGATCTTGTTCTGGATGCCGTCCAGGGCCGCCATGAGCATGGCGGAAAAAGTCAGATAGGGATTGCCGCTCGGATCGGGGCAGCGGAACTCCAAGCGTTTCGCCTTTTCGGAGTTGGAGTACATGGGGATGCGCACCGCGGCGCTCCGGTTCCTTCGGGAATAGGCGAGGTTGACGGGAGCTTCGAAACCGGGAACGAGCCGCTTGTAGCTGTTCGTGGTGGGATTCGAGAACGCGAGGAGGGCCGGAGCGTGCTTGAGCAGTCCGCCGACGGCGTAGAGCGCCATTTCCGAAAGACCGGCGTATCCGTTGCCGTAGAAGAGGTTCTTTCCTCCCTTCCAGATCGAGAAATGCACGTGCATGCCGCTCCCATTGTCGCCGAAGAGGGGCTTGGGCATGAAAGTGACGGTCTTGTTGGCTTTTTTCGCCACGTTCTTGATGACGTATTTGAACTTGAGGAGGTTGTCCGCCATCTGGACGAGGGTGTTGAAGCGCATGTCGAGCTCACACTGCCCGCCGGACGCGACCTCGTGGTGCTGGGCCTCCATGTCGATTCCGACCTTCATGAGCGTGAGCATCATTTCGGTGCGCAGGTCCTGGAGGCTGTCCGTGGGCGGAACCGGGAAATACCCCTCCTTGAACCGCGGCTTGTAGCCGAGATTCGGGTTTTCAATCCGGCCCGAATTCCAGCGGCCTTCCGCGGAATCGATGTAATAAAAACCCTGATTGACGGTCTGGTCGAAGCGGATGTCGTCGAATACGAAGAACTCCGCCTCCGGCCCGAAATAGGCCGTGTCGCCCGTTCCTACGGACCTGAGATAGTTCTCGGCCTTACGGGCGATGTTTCGGGGGTCGCGGGTGTAGTCCTTGCCGGTTATGGGATCGCAGATGTTGCACACGAGCACCAGGGTCCTCACCTGAGTGAACGGATCGATGAACGCGCTCTCCGCCACGGGCTTCACGAGCATGTCGGACTCGTTGATCGATTGCCAGCCCCGGATGCTGGAGCCGTCGAATCCGAGGCCTTCCTCGAAGGTTTTTTCCTCCATCACCGAAGAGGGGACGGAGAAATGCTGCCACAGACCGGGGAAATCCATGAACCTGAGGTCGACGACCTCGACCTTCTCCCGTTCGATGAGCGAAAGGACCTCTTTCGCGGTTTTGACCAACGCCATGACGCCTCCTTCTCTTCGTGTCAGGAAAATGAACGGGGGGCCTGGATGCCCCCCGTCGTGAAGCTACAAGCGGAACAGAAGATCCTCGTAGGTCGGAATCGGCCACTTGTCCTTCCCGACCAGCGTTTCGAGTTTGTCGGCAACGATACGCACCTCGGCCATTTTGGAGAAGACGCGCTGCCGGTAGAACCTCGCGTGCTTGAGGACGTCGTGCTCGCCGCCTTCCTCGCCCTCTGCGATCAGGATTTCGAGTTCCTTGGTCCTCTCCTTGAGCGATTTGGAATATTCGACGATCTCCTTCAGGAAACCTTCCTGATTGCCGGTGTCGATCGCGGCCGACACTTCTTTGATGGAATTTATGTTCGACGCGACTTCACCGGAATATGCGAGGACCGCGGGATAGATCTGGCGATTGACCATGCTGACCATGACCTTTGCCTCGATGTTGATCTGTTTGATGTATTTTTCGAGGTAGACCGTGCAGCGGGACTCGAGCTCTTCCTTCGTGAGGATCTTGTGCTTCTTGAAGAGTTCGACCGCGGCGGGCTTCACGAGTTCCGGGATGGCTTCCACGGTCGAGGTGATGTTCGGCAGGCCGCGTTTCTCGGCCTCCTTGATCCATTCCGCGGCGTAGTTGTTGCCGTTGAAGATGATCCGCTTGTGGGCCTTGTAGGTCTCGGTCACGATGTTCTTGATGGCGGTCTTCGGGTCCTTCGCCTTCTCGAGGACGTCCGCGAAGCCGGAGAGGCTTTCCGCGACCGCGCAGTTGAGCACCGTGTTGGGACCCGCGACCGACTCGGAGGAGGGCACCATGCGGAACTCGAATTTGTTTCCCGTGAACGCGAAGGGAGAGGTCCGGTTCCGGTCGGTGAGATCCCGGGGAAGCTTGGGCAGGCAGTTGACGCCTATCTCGAGCTTGCCCCCGCCCGAGGCTTCGACGGGCATTCCCTTGGAGAGATTCTCGAGCACGTTGGCAAGCGTGTCGCCGAGGAACACTGAAACGATGGCGGGCGGGGCCTCGTTCGCTCCGAGCCGGTGGTCGTTGCCGGTGTTCGCGGCGGACATCCTGAGGACGGGCGCATAGGTGTCCACCGCCTTGAGCACGGCCATGAGGAAGACCAGGAACTGGGCGTTCTCGTGCGGGCTGTTGCCGGGTTCGAGGAGGTTGATCCCGTCGTCGGTGCCCATGGACCAGTTGTTGTGCTTGCCGGAGCCGTTCACGCCCGCGAAGGGCTTCTCGTGGAGAAGACAGGCCAGGCCGTGACGGCTCGCGACCTTCTTCATGGTCTCCATGACGAGCTGGTTCCAATCGCAGGCGGCGTTCGAAGTGGTGAAGATCGTCGCGAGCTCGAACTGGTTCGGAGCCACCTCATTGTGCTGGGTCTTGGCCGATATGCCGAGCTTCCAGAGTTCGTAGTTGAGTTCCCTCATGTAATCCGCGACGCGTTCCTTGATGAAGCCGAAGTAATGGTCTTCCATCTCCTGTCCCTTGGGGGGCCTGGCGCCGAAAACCGTCCTTCCGGTGAGCATGAGGTCGATCCGCTTCTCGAAGAGTTCCTTCTCGACGAGGAAATACTCCTGCTCAGGTCCGAGGGTCGTCGTCACGCGCGTGGACGTGGTGTTCCCGAGGGCCTTGAGTACCCTGAGCGCCTGCTTGTTGATGGCCTCCATGGATCTGAGGAGGGGAACTTTCTTGTCCAACGCTTCCCCGGTGTAGGAGACGAAAGCGGTCGGTATGTAGAGCGTGACGCCGGTGTTGTCCTCCTTTAAGAAGGCGGGCGAGCTCACGTCCCAGGCGGTGTAGCCTCGGGCCTCGAACGTCGCGCGCAGGCCTCCAGACGGAAAAGACGAAGCGTCGGGTTCGCCCTGGGTCAGCTCCTTGCCGGAAAACTCCATGATGACACCGCCGTCGCCGGTCGGGGCGATGAAGGAGTCGTGCTTTTCGGCGGTCAGTCCGGTGAGAGGCTGGAACCAATGCGTGAAATGCGTCGCTCCTCGTTCGATCGCCCAATCCCGCATCGCCGCCGCCACGACTTCGGCGACGCCGAGGGAGAGCTCGATCTCCCCCTTCTGCACGCGCTTTATCTCTTTGTAAATGCTCTTCGGAAGCCTCTCCTTCATGACCTTGTCGTTGAAACTGTTCACCCCATAGATTTCGGGCAGGGGCGTAGCGACAAAATCGATCGTCGTTCTTGCCATCGTGATACTCCTCTAGTGATCCGAATGAATACTAAATAAATGCAATTCCCGTGCCAAAGGCATATCAGAAACGTAACTGCTTTCCGCATCTCAAATTACCGGAAACGCAAAGGTAAGGACCGAAATAATAAGCTACATTTTTGTAGTTATTTACCTACATCCTATACCGGAATGTAGTGTATACGATTTATTCCGTTTTCACAAGCGGTAGGACGATAATATCCCCCGGGAGGACCCCGGGGGACGAAGGGCGGGTGACGTTGCGATCAGGCCTGAGGACGGACCGCGTACTTCTTCACGAAACCGCAGGGGCGGTATGTCAACTTCGCCTGCCTGAGGCCGGGGTCTCCGAGATCCTGCTCCCTGTTGATGTAGATGTAATACTGCGGGAGGGCGGCCGCGAACGCCTGGTTCACGAATTGATAGATTCCTTTGTAGGAGTCGATGGCTTTTTCGAAATGTACGGCAAAACTTCTTCCTCTCGCCAAGGCCTCGCCGAGAGTGTAGGCGGCGGGCTTTCCGTCCACGTAGTACATGTAGCCCTTCAGGTTGAGCAGTTCCATGAGATCCAGGGCTTCCTTCGCCGCGACGAAATCCCCGTCCGCCTTGGTCGCTCTCCACGCGTCGAGAACGTAAAAAGCGTCCTTGAGAAGGCTTTTCTTCAATGGAACTTCCTCGTACTGGTAATTGTTGAGAAATGCGTTCACGAGATTGCGCTTCTTGTGGAACTGCTTACCCGGCAGGGTGGCCAGATCGGACCGGAGGTAGAGGTAATCGAAATTGTTCCTATCCTCCTCCACGGTGTAACCGAGCTTCTCCAGCACGATTCTTCCGGCGCCCATGTCTCCTTCCGACAGGTTCTTGAGATAATCGTGATGCTTGAAGAGGTCGCGGATGATTTCCTCGTCGGGGAGACCGCAGGGAAGGGAAAAGAATTTCTTCCCCGCCTTCTCGCCCGAGATGACGGCGGTATCGTTCGGCAGCCATGACACCCGGTATTGATAGGTGTTCCTGAAGAGGTACAGGCCTGCGAAGGTGAATTCGGAGATTCCGTCCTTGAGCATGGAGAGACGGGGATGCAGCTCCTGTCGCATGTCGAGATCGATGGGGGCGAAAGCAGGATAATTGGGTATGTTCATGATAATAGAATATAAAGAAAACCGATATACAAGGCAAATGCGGGCGGGAAGCCTAGGAAGAAACCGGGACGATGTAGCCGAGGGCAAGCAGCTGCTCGAAGACGCATCGATTGATGCACTGCTCCGCCCGGCATTCGAGATCGTCGGCCCGATGCACCGTTTCGCAGGCGTACTCGTCCTCGTCCGCTCCGACGATTCGGATCAGATGGTCGGGACCGTCTTCGGTCACAAGACGGTAGGTTTCCATGCGCACCTCCTCGATATCCCGGGGATGCCCATCGTCGCTGCTTGTACTTATTTTCGGTTTTTCTCGGCGAAACTGAAGGCTTCGGCCGATGATAGAGGTGGAGGCCTCCATGAAACGCGTTCTCCTTATCCCTCTCCTCGTCCTGCTCGCGGCCGGGGCTCCCTGCCGCGCGGAGGAAGTCCTCGTCGAACACGCCGGATACTACCTCGACCTTCCCGAAGGCTGGTCGCTCCTCGACGCGAGGGACCTGGATTCGATCTCCTTCACCGACAGGAGCCGGAGCGCGGTCTTCCAGGTCATGACGTTTCCCGCAGGCAGATTCGCCGCTATCGCCGACCTGTCGCGTCATGTGCTGGACAGGCTGAAGACCAAGGGCGAACTGGGGAAATTCCCGTACGAGGGGAACGAGGCCGCCCTCGCCGAAATCGAATTCCAGGCCGGGAAGCATGCAGCCCGGGGCTACGCCCTCTTCCTCCGCGCCCCCGACCGAGACTATGCCCTTCTCGCCTTCGCTCCCCGTGCCTCCTATGCGG
Organism: uncultured Spirochaetaceae bacterium; assembly: GCA_964397655.1. Taxonomy (GTDB): domain Bacteria; phylum Spirochaetota; class Spirochaetia; order DTKZ01; family DTKZ01; genus CAYNKA01. The sequence continues at coordinate 298,715 of CAYNKA010000005.1, forward strand.
CCTTCTTCCCGGAACTCCTCTCCTGTCTCGACTCGTTCGCCTCCGGGAGGGCCGAGCGGCTCAGACCGGGTCCCTTGAGCCAATTCTACTCGCCCTTCCCTCCGCGTGAAGCGAAGATGCGGGAGATAGCGTTCCGCGGGACCAAGATCGCCTTCGCGACGGGGGACGAGGAACCCGAGGCGAACCAACTCGTCATCGAACGCGAGGCGAAGATCCTCGTTGCGGGAAAGGGCGATTTCGTCGAGGCGTGGAGGCGTCATTACCGGGCCGTCTACCGCGACACGTACGCCAGGCTGGCTCCCCTGGCGGACCGGGCCATGGAAGCCCTCGAATCCGAGGGCCTGAGGCGGGAGGCCGCGCCCGCCGCCCTGCTTTCCTGGCTTCAGGGCTTCGCGTACACGAGGACGAAGACCCTCTCCGACCTCCAGTCGCCCCTGTCGTGCGTCCTGTCCGGCAGCGGCGACTGCGATTCCCTGGGACTCGCCTACGTCATCCTCCTCCGGCGCATGGGCTTCGACGCGGTTCTCCTCGTTTCCTCGAAGTACGGTCATGCGATGGCGGGGGTGGACATCCCCGGCGCGGGAGCCCGGATATCGTACGAAGGGAAGAACTATCTGGTCGCGGAACTGACGGACAAGGTGGCCCTGGGGCTCATCGACCGGGACATGGCGGACCCGTCCGGCTGGATCCCGGTCGCCTTCGAACGCCCCGTGCGATGAGGGGTCAGCGGTCGGTCCCGCCCATCTCCTTGTACGCGTAATAAACGTTGAGGAGCGATTTTCTCTCCGCGGTCGTGACGATCCGCTCGCGGGTGTAGTCGGGGAAAACGTGGAGGACGCGAACCTCGCCGCCGCCCGAGAAAGCTGCCTTGAGGCCGTTCGCGAGATTGGAAGTGAGCGGGAGACTGACGTAATCCTTGCGGTAGCCGTCCTTGAGGATGGTCCTGACGTCCTCGGGAGCGAAGGGGATCTCTATCGTCCGGCCGTCGTACGCGAGCCCGAGGCCGATCACGCGCAGCTTCCGGTCGTCGGGCGCCGCGACGTAACTGTACACGACGTTCAGCCTGAGGACGACGAAACCGTCGGGCTTCTCCTCGACGGAGAGGAAGAACCCCCGGTCCATGTCCGGATTCGAAAGCGCGTCGAAAAACTCCGTCCTTCCTTCGACGGTCCGTTTCTCGATGCCGCTGTGGATTTCGAGGTCGGGAATCGCACGTTCGGCGGGAATCTTCGGGACTTCGGCCGCATCGATCTTAGCCGAGGGCCGTTCCGCGGGCTTTTCCGAAGCGTCGTACTTCCTGGTTTCGTAGGAACCGCGGTTCTGGTGGAGCTGCATGCTCTGCGCGAACCTGATCTCGTCCAGGGCCGACATGAGCCTGAGGTTCTCGTCCTTGAGCGCAGCATGGTCCTTCGAGAGAGACTCGCATCTCGCCCGGAGTTCCGCGAGTTCCTTCGATCCGGATCGCTCCTTCCTCTCGAGTTCCTCGGCCGCCTTTTCCTTCTCCGCGAGCCGTCCGCGGAGGGAGGCTATCTCCGAACCTCGGGATGCGGATTCCCTGTCCGCCGTTTCGCGCGCCTTCACAAGAGAGTCGTTCTCTTCCTTGAGGCGATTCAGTTCCGCGGTCTGACACGAAGCGAGCACGACTACCGCGGCCGCAATGATCGATATCTTCTTCATGGACTCCCCCCTTACCTATCGGCAATCCGAATACCGCCCTGTAGCGTTTCCCCGGGCTTGCGGAGATGGCATTTTTCCGGCAACTGCGGTATTTTTGAAGGAGAAATCCTTCTCCTTCCGCCCGAAGATGGTCGATAGTATGAGAGGAGCTTGATGCCGATGACAGATGGTAAAGACACAGGCCCTCGGGCACGGATCACCCCGCCTCCCTATACCGACTTCGAGGCGAAAGAGCGTGAACAATTCCTATCCGAGCTCGGCAACTTCACGCCGCCTCAACGCGAGATTTTCCACACCCTCTGCAAGACCTGGCAGCCCGAGATCCCCTACAACCGGTTCCTCACCCAGGTTCAGGGATCGATAAAGAACGCATCCCACGAAATCGACCGGCTCATGGAGAAGCTGTCGGAAAAGCGGTGCGGACTCATCGTCCTGCGTTTCGAGGATTCCGAGGCGAAGAAGGACAAGATCATCCTGACCGAGCAGGGGGACAGGCGCTACTATTTCCATCGCCTGAGAAACGAGATGGAGACCTTCTACGCCTCGCCGCAGGAACCCCTGCCCCTCGAAGCCGCTCTCGAGGAAAAGGGGCTTTCCGTACCGCCGGTCTTCTACGAGAACCTTTCCGCGGACGACTTCTCCCGTATCTTCACGGAGCAGCCGTCCGAGGACTTCAGCCTCTACCGCGTCGTCCTCGCGACGGGGGACGCCGTCTTCCTGCCGTCCGGGGGAGGCACGCGGTTCATCAACGCCTGCCTCACGAAAATGCGGGAGTATTTCGCCAACACGAACCTGCTCGCGGAGGCCGCACGAATCAAGGAAACCTCGCTGGCCGAGATGAAGAAACGGATCGAATCGAAGGACCCGATCTTCTGGCTCGATCTCAGCAGGTCCGTCCTGGGCCTGCGGAGCGACCCCCTCTTCCTCAAAAAGGTGCAGGTCGACGCGGGACTCTTTCTGTACTCCGACATCCTCTCCCGCTTCATCGAAAACCACCTCGCGGAACTCAGGCGCCGCAAGATCGAGCAGGAGGAAAGGGAAAAGGACCTCGAGGCCCTCGCGATGCAGATCGAGAACGAGAAGGAAAGACTCATCGGCCAGGAACGATTCAACGAACTCTTGGGCACCGTACAGGAGAAATACGGCAAGGAGCATGCCGAGGAAATCAGGAAGGAATTCCTCGGAAAGTATCTCGAGACCGGCGAAAAGACCAAGCTGCCCGCGATCGTATCCCTCAAGGGCAAGTACATACATCGGAACAATTTCTACGATTTTTTCATCGGTAGTCTCTTCGGCGCCCGGGAGGTCCTCGGAGAAGAGTATCTGAAGGAGATGGAGCACCTCCTCAAGACCAACAACCGGGAAAGAAAAACCATCTTCTACAGCAGGGAGAATTTCGAAACCGACATCATCGACAGGCTGCGGAACGTCGATCCGTTCCTGTCCGAAGTGTTCGGGAAACCCCGGCTCCTCGCTGAGGCCGTAATCCATACCGTAAAGGAGAAGCGAAAGAACAAGAACCTGAACGACCTCAAGGAAGAACTGGAAAAGTACTTCAAACCCGACTCCATGGAATTCAAAAGTCTTCCCCTGATCTTCGGACTCGCGGTCATCGACATCTTCAACCGCTCCTTCACGAGACTTCCGTTTTGGAGGCAAATCTGGCTCAAGATCACCGGGAAATACAAAAGCTATCAGAACCAGTACTTCGGCCTGGGCGGAAGGCCGGCCGCGACGGGGAAGATCATGGCGTCAGGGAACCCGGCGAGGCCCGGAGCTTCTTCGGAAACCGTCAAGGCGGATTTTCACGAACCGAGGATCGTACGGTCCCGCGATCTCAGGAAGAAACGGGAGCCTTCGGTGAAGAACAAGGCATACAGCAAGAAGCAGCAGGAATCCGCGTGGGAGGAGTTTTCCAAGTCGTTGAAGCCGAAGAAGAAGTAGGACCTAATCCCGTCGGCCGGACAAAAAAAGGAGAGGAAACCTCTCCTTCACCCCTTTTTCTTCAGGAACGGCACGAAAAAAGAAAAGGTCCCCCTTTTCCTCCTGAATCGAGATCATTGTAAGCCCTATCGGATAAATCGTCAATTTTTTTCTGCGTTCATGCGGCCGTGCTTCTTTCCCGCCGTTCGATTCTTGCCGTTCCGCACGGTATCGGATACACTTTTCCCGTGCCGAACATCTGGATAATCTTCAACGCCTGGAAAGGGCCGGACGGAGAGCGGAACGGCGACGACTGGATATCAGAGGCGGAGGTCGAGGAGGAGGTGGAGCCCGTGGCAGCCTCCCTCGAAGCCTTGGGCATCGTTCCCGCGGTCTACCCGCTTTCCTCCGTTTCCGATCTCCTGAACCGGTGGGAAGGGTCGGAAAGGCCCGACCTCGTCTTCAACCTCGTCGAAGGGTACAGGGGAGACGCGCACAAGGAAATGAACGTGGCGGCCCTTTACGAACTGGCTGGAATCCCCTATACCGGGAATCCGGCGCGGACCCTCGCCCTCGCTCAGGACAAGGCGCTCGCGAAGCGTCTGTTCGCGGCCGAGGGGATTCCCACCCCGGCCTGGGCCGTCTCGGAGTCCGGAGAGGTCCCCGACCTTTCGGGACTGCGCTTTCCCCTCATCGCGAAGCCTTCCCGGCAGGACGCCAGCCTCGGCATCGGGGCGGACGGCGTCTTCCGCGACCGGCGGGCCCTCGAGGCCGGCATCCAGAGGCTGCACGACAAGTACCGCGAGCCCATCCTCATAGAGGATTACATCGAAGGCAGGGAATTCAACTCCGCGATCCTCGAAACCGGCGGGCGGGCCGAAGCCCTACCCCTGTCCGAAATACGTTTCGACGGCGTCGAGCCGGGCATGCCGCGGATAACGAGCTACGAGGCGAAATGGCTCGTGGATCATCCCCTGTACCGGGGCACACCCGCCGTCTGTCCTGCCGATGTCGAGGCAGGGCTCGAAGCGAGGATGAAGGACCTCGCGATCAGGACCTTCCGGCTCCTCGGCGGCAAGGATTACGGAAGGGTGGATTTCCGCCTGGACGAGGCGGGCACGCCCTACGTGCTGGAATACAATCCCAATCCGGACATCTCGCTCGAGGGGGGCTTCGTCCGGGCCCTCAAGGCCTCGGGAAGGACTTACGAGAATTTCACGGCCGTTCTCCTGGCGAACAACGGACAGGCGGACAGGAAGGAAAAACCATGAGCAGGGAAACATGTCTCATTCGGCCCATGACGGAGGCCGACAAGGCTCCGATCCTCGACATCCTCGACAGGACGGAGATGTTCACGGCGGAGGAACTCGACGTCGCCTTGGAACTCATCGACGCGTGGCTCTACCGGAAGGAACAGAAGGACTACATTCTCATCACGGCGCTCGTCGAGGGGAAGCCCGCGGGCTACGTATGTTACGGGCCGACCCCGGCCACGGAAGGGACCTTCGACCTGTACTGGATCGCGGTGGATCCCCTGCTCCAGGGCAAGGGCATAGGGCGTGAACTTCTCCGACATACCGAGCAGGAGGTGGTCGGCGCGGGAGGAAAGCTCGTCGTCATCGAAACCTCGTCCCAGGAGAAATACCGGCCCACCCGGGGATTCTACGAAAAGAACGGATACGCGATCGAGGCGAGGATAAAGGACTTCTACCGGGAGGGGGACGACAGGCTCATCTTCACCCGGAGATTCCCGCCGCGGTCCTGAGGTCGCCGAGGAAGGCTTCCCATTCGCGGACCGAGGGGAAGCCTCCCTGCCAGCGTACCGCTGTCCCGCCGCCTCTGCCGCCCCTCGAGTTCACGAGAGGTCGGAGCAGCTTTCCGAGATCGGTTTCCGGGAAGGTCTTCGCGTCGAGGTTGTGGGCGACGATCCAGGAGGCCTTCGCTCCGGCCGGATCCTCGGAGACGGCCGCGACGAGCGTACCCGGAAGATCGAGGGCGCGGGAAACGAAATCCGACAGGGCGTCCGACGCGCCGGGGGGGAGAACCTCGGCGAGGAACGCGGCGGAGCCCCCCGAAGAAAGGGGGAACCGGGGCGCCGAAGCCGCGAGTTCCCTCACGCGGAATCCGTAGAGTTCCTTCCGCTGTTCGGAGATTTTCCTTCGGAGTTCTCTCGTATCCTCGAACAGCCGGGACGCCGCGTCCGCCATTTCCGCCTCCCCGCAGGTGAAGAGGGCCTTGAGCCGTTCGATCAACGCCGCCTTCCTTCCGTAATCCTCGAGCAGGGCTCTTCCCGCGGCAAGCCTGATCCTCACCCTGCCCCTGATCTTCTCCTCACCGAGGATCTTCACGAATCCGAGCGGACCGAGCGAAGGGAGGTGCACCCCGCAGCAGGCGCTCGTGTCGATCCCTTCTATGCGGACGATCCTGAGCCTGCCGGACACGGACGGAGTACGCCTGAGCCTGTACTTGGGCAGGTCCGCCTCGTCGATCCAGAAGGTTTCGACCGGCGGATTCCCTGCTATGAGCCGGTTCGCCTCGGCCTCGACCCTGGCGAGACCGCCCTCGGGGACGGAGGGCGAGGAGATCTCGATGGTCGTCGAATCCTCGCCGAAATGGACCGACACGGTATCGAGATCCAGGAGGTTCTTCAGACACGCGGAAACGAGATGCTGGCCCGTGTGCTGTTCGCGGTAGTGGGCACTCCGCCTCCCGTCCACGCGGCCGGAAACGGACCTTCCCTCCCCTGCGGGCCCGGCCTTCCATCGCTCCGCCTCCACGAGATGCAGGACATCCTCGCCTTCGACGGAGAAGCCCGCGATCGGTACGCCGTCGAGAGTCCCGCCGTCCTCGGGCTGGCCCCCGCCCCCCGGAAAGAAGGCCGTCCGTGAGAGAACCAGGCCCAAAAGGTCGCCGACGGGCCTTTCTTCCAGGATTTCAGCCTCGAATTCGAGGAGCCGGGGTTCCCGATAGAAGAGAAAATCCGTACGTGACGCGGAAGGAATTTTTTCGGACATGAAACCATCCTATCCGAAGCCGATGCCGCGGTCAATAAAACTCCGCGGAACCGCGGTCCGCGCGGCATGAGCGAAACACCTTGACGTATCCGCTTCCATGCCCGTAAATAAAGTGAGGTCAAAAAGTGAATATATTGTCGTTGCTGGCGTTCACCGACTTCATCCTCTGCCTTCTCGTGGGCCTGTACATCATCAACCTGTCGGCCCGGGAACCCCTGACCGTCAGCTACGCCCTGCTCGTCTTCAGTCTCGCCCTATGGGCCTTCTGCTACACCTTCATCTACTCGGAGACCGATACGGACCGGCTCTGGTTCTGGTACAAGCTCTCGGTTCCGGGCTGGGTCCTCCTCCAGAGTTTCGGACTCCATTTCATCCTCATCCTCACCGATTCCCCCCTGCTCGGGAAGAAATGGACCCTGCCGTTCGTCTACGGCATCGCCGTTGTGCTCATGGCGAGGGCGATGACCGGGCCGCTCCTCATCTCCGGCTTCAGACAGGGTCCCTACGGTACCGTCGAGATCGTCGCGCCCTTCGGCGGATGGACCGCCTCCTTCGTCGCGGTCTTCCTCTTCGTGTACGGCTGGAGGCTGACCGCTCTCGTCCTGTTCCTCGCGCGGTCTCAGAGAAGGTACCTCAGGAACCAGGCCATCCTCTTCCTCGCGGTGGACCTCACCGTCTTCGTTTCCGCCTTCGTCACGAACGTCCTCATTCCCATGCGTCCCGGCAACGACCTGCCGTCCCTGGGAGTACTCTTCTCGCTCGTGACGCCAGTGCTCGTCTGGATTTCCATCCGGAAATACAAGCTCTTCTATTACAACCTCTTCCTGAAGTCCTTCTCGTCGTCGCAGATCCTGAGCAGGACGATCCTGACCAACCTCTTCACCCTCGGGGACGTGTTCAACTGGCTTCAGGGCAGCATCGCGATAATCGACCGGAAATTCCGCATCATCGACTCGAACGAGAAGACCGCGGACCTGTTCGAGCGTCAGCCCGACCACCTGATGCCCTGCCACCGGTTCTATTACAAGAGGCCCGATCCCTGCCCCGGCTGCCCCATGCTCGCGGGGCGGGACGGCGGAAGCCACGACATCCTGTACCTGGAAGCCCAGGACCGCTGGATCGAAATCCATACCTTCCCCCTCCTCAAGGGCAAGGATTGCGACGGGGTGATGAAGATAGGCTTCGACGTTTCCGAGCGCATCAAGGCCGAGCGCAACCGGGCGGACATGGAGCGGGTCATCCAGCACGACATCAGGAACGGCCTCATGGGGATCATGGGCACGGTCCAGGTGCTCATGGGCTATCCGTCCAACCGGTCCCAGCAGGAATACCTCGAGCTTCTATACCGGAATTCCCTCAACATCAAGAACACCATCAACAGCTCCCTCGACCTCTACAGGATGGAAACCGGCACCTACAGGCTCGAAGCGCAGGATTTCGATCTCGTCGACCTTTTGCGGAGGGTGACGAAGTCCCTCTCGAAGATCGCCGAGCTCCGCGGCATCTCCCTGAGGATGTCGGTAGACGGAATCCCCGCGGCCGAAGATTCGGCGCTCGAACTGAAAGGTTCCCCGCTCCACATCGAGAACATGTTCACGAATCTCGTGAAGAACGCGGTCGAGGCCTCCCCCGCGGGCAGGACCGTTACGATCTCGATCAGGACCGGAGCGGGCACGGTGATAGACATACACAACCACGGGGTCATCCCGAGCGAAATCCGCGGCAGGTTCTTCCAGAAATACGTGACCTTCAACAAGGAGAACGGACTCGGGCTCGGGGCCTACAGCGCGAGGATCATCGCGAGGGCCCACGGAGGGGACATCCTCTTCACCACGGACCCGGCGGCCGGGACCCACATTCTGGTGATGTTCCCCGGGGACAGGCCGCCGTGAATCCGAGGCTCGCCGAAGCTTTGATGGCCCTCGCCGCGCTCGCCGCGGCGTTCGTCCCGGGCGCCGCCGCGGAAGGGCTTCCCGGCACCATCCGATGGAATTCCGCGAAACTCGAGAGGACCAGGGAGCGACTCCGGCACGAGGGCTCGCCGGAGGCGCCCGCGCTCTCAGCCCTGATCGTACGGGCGGACGCGGCCGCGAGACGCAGACCGGCCTCGGTCGTCGAGAAGTCGGAACTTCCGCCGAGCGGCGACATCCACGACTATTTCAGCCTCGCCACGTATTACTGGCCGGATCCCGAAAGTCCGGGAGGGCTGCCGTACGTCCCGAGGGACGGCGAGGTCAACCCGGAGAACAAAGACATACCCGACGCCGCGAATCTCGGCCGTCTCCTCCGGAACGTCCGCGACCTCGCCCTCGCCTACCGCTTCACGGGGAAGGAAAGGTACGCGGCGAGCGCGGTCGCTGCGCTCCGCGTCTTCTTCCTCGATCCCGCCACGAAGATGAATCCTCACCTCGGCTACGCCCAGTGGATACGGGGCAGGGGCTCGTCCCGGGGAGTCGGGATCATCGACGCGAGGGAGTTCTGTCTCCTGCCGGACGCTCTTGCCCTTCTCGAGGCCTATCCGGGCTATCCGGCGGAGGACAAGAAGGGACTCGCCGACTGGCTCGGCGCCTACCTCGACTGGCTGTCGGAGAGTCCCGACGGCAGGGCCGAGGCAGGAAGGAGGAACAACCACGGAACCTGGTACATGGCCCAGGCCGCGGCCCTCGCCCTGCGTCTGGGAAGGCGCGGCCTGGCTTCGAGGATCTTCGATTCCGGACTGATGCCTCTTCTCTCGGCGCAGTTCCGGCCCGACGGGTCCCAGCCGGAGGAACTCGGGAGGACCCGGGCCCTTCATTACTCGCTCTTCAACCTCGAGGCCTGGTTCCACGCGGCAGCGCTCGGGAGGAACCTCGGATACGACCTCTTCCGCGCGGAGACGCCGACGGGGGCCGGCATCAAGACCGGGCTGGACTTCCTTCTTCCCTTCATCCTCGGGGCGCGGTCCTTTCCCTACCGCCAGATCACGCCGCTCCCCGAGGAGCTCGCCCTTTCCCTGCTCATGGAGGCGAAGGAGGTTTTCGGCGAGACGAAATACGCGGAAGCGGTCGAATCATTTCCGAAGGCGAAGCGGGAAGCCGCGGTCGAGCGGCTGCTATTCTGAGATCGAAGGAACGACCCGACCGCTCTCCAGCGCCCGTTTCAGGGAGGCGAAGCTCGCGTCGTCCGCCTCGAACCGGACGAAACGGGAACCGATCGCGTCGGGATAGTGGGCGTCCGAACTCGAGATCATGGGGACGGAGCCCGGATTCATGAGACAGGGCCAGCTCGTGACCTCGATGGCGGAATAGCGCATGTCCGGCAGGAAACCGAGCTGGCTGGAGATGCTGAAGGCCGGCCGGTCCACGTGGGCGGGGATGAAGAGCCCTCCCGCGGAAAGGATGAGTTCCGAGGCGTCGTCCAGGGAGAGGTCCGCGGCGTTCACGAGGTATCTGTCAACTTCCCCCAGGATCGTCTCGTCCTCGTCGACGTAGACCTGGTCGCCGAACCTAACAGGATCGTTCGCGATCGGAGGCAGGAGACCGTAGAGGGTCTTTCCGAGCTCGAGGGCCTGTTCCTCGGTCTCGAAGATGGCGAGGACGTGAAGCTCCTCCCGCGTCGTCACCTCGATGCCGAAGACGGGGACGACGCCTTCCTTGGCGCAGGCGGCGGCGAAGGCCGGCGCGTTGAGCGCGCTGTTGTGGTCGGTGAGCGCCGCGATCGCGAGACCGAGGGAGGCGGCCTTCCGCGCGACGAGGGACGGAGACATGGAAAGGTCGCCGCAGGGGCTCAGGCAGGAATGGATGTGGAGATCGGCGGCGTACCGCATCGGGGGGATCAGGCGCCGGGGGCGCGGAGCTGGGCGTAGAGCCTGCCGGAAAGGACGAACTGGTTCTCCTTCGAGCGGAAAATCCCGATGGACTCCTCCGCTGCCGCCTCGATCATGTCGTCCGGGACCGGCCGGTTGTTCGCCACGACGATCGCGACGATGCCTGCGAGCGTGGCGACCGCGACGGTGTTCTTGTGTGACTGGATGGTGATGAGGACGGTGTCCGCCTTGGCGTTCGCCATGACGTCGGAGAGGAGATCGGAGGTATAGCCTCCGGAGATTTCACGGTCCTCCAGTTTGCCCTGAACGGTCTCGAGGCCGAGCCTGTCTGCGAGTTCTGTGGTCCTCATTGCGGAGCCTCCTTGAAAGCGGGAAAAAAGGTCACGTCGCCCTCGACGGGTACACGACGGATTTGACCAGGGTGCCCTTGCCGAGCTCCGACCGGATGGCAAACTCGTCGGATACCCGCTTCGCGTTCGGGAGTCCCATGCCGGCGCCGAAACCGAGCGACCTGACCCACTCGTTCGCGGTGGAATACCCTTCCTCGAGCGCCTTGTTCACGTCGGCCATGCCGGGGCCCTTGTCTTCCGCCGTGATCTCGACCTTGTCCCCCTGGATGCGGAACACGATCTTCCCGCCGTCGGAATGTACGACCTGATTCATCTCCAGTTCATAGGCGGCGATCGCTATCCTGCGGATGGTCCGCGCGTTGAGTTCCCGCTTCTGGAGGATCTTCTTGATCTCGGTCGACGCCTTTCCCGCATTCTCGAAATCGAACTTGCGGACCGCGAATTCCATGTGGACGTCGTCTCCCGGCACTTCCATCGAAGTGTCGAATTTTCGCTCGAGCTTTTCCACTTCCTTGTTCACCTCCACGAGGAGGGCGACGATGATGTCCCGGCTCGTGATGATGCCAACGAGTTCCCGGTCCTTGTTGAGGACGGGGAATCGGCCGAAACGGTATTTTTCCAGATAGGATATCGCGAACTGGAGCGGCATGTCGTCCTCGAGGACGATGAGATTCCGGGTCATGTGCCGCTCTGCGGGATCCTCGATGTAGCCACCGTCCAGGGCGTTGATGATGTCGTCCATGGACACGAGCCCCAGGAGCCGCTTGTTCTCGGCCTCCATGATCGGGACGCCGGTGATGAGGTGCTCCTTCATGAGGCGCTGGATTGTTCGAAGGCTCACTTCCTTCTCTGCGGTGACGAGATCCTTCGTCATGACGTCCTTGACCTTCATCCTATAGATGAGATCAAGCACGAATGGCGGGGAATCCTGCGTGTTGATGGGAAGGGGCGTCATGTCCTGCCTGCCCGCTCCTTTTCCAGGGCGCAGCCCAGAAGGTAGCAGGTTTCGAAGCACGAAGAGGGCGTGGAAAGCACGGTGATTCCGTTCTCCTCGGCGAGCTTTTTCATGGCGGACTGAGGCTGTTTGCCGTTCACCAGGACGATGCCGAGGGCTCCGACGATGTCGGCGGTTCTGACGACCTGCTCCGAATTGAGCGAGGTCGAAATGATGAAGTTCTCCTCGTCGGTCGTGAGAACGTCGCTCATGAGGTCCGAAGCCACGATCGCTTCGATCTTCGCCGTATCGAACGCATCACCTTTGACGATGAGCGAGCATGAGAGGGACCGCGTTACGTACTCAAAGGTCATGGAATTCCTGCCTTGTTCTTTGCGGAATCAGCTTAAATCAATGAGATCGGCCTGTCTATCCCCCAGCTTCACGAGATAGAAGAGGTTCTCGATTTCCAGGCCGATGTTCACGTTCTGGATGAGGCATCCGTTCGCGCTCTTCAGCTCGACGGGAGCGAAGTTGAGTACGGCCTGGATGCCAGCGGAGATCATGGTCGAGAGGACGTTCGCCGCGGCGGCGTCCGGGACCGCGAGGATGCCCACGGTGATGCCGCGCGAACGGATGAAGTCGGGCATCTCCTTGATGTCGAGGATGGGCACGTTCGACCGCGTTTCCGCACGCGAGGGATCGATGTCGAAGCCCGCCGCAATGTGGATCCCCTCCTTCGGGAATTCCTTGTATTCCATGAGGGCGGAACCGATCCTGCCGCATCCTACGATTATAACTTCGTGCGGCTGGTTCTTGCCCAGCACGTTCCCGAGCAGCTCGATCAGGGTGTCGATGTTGTAGCCGCCTCGTTTGTTTCCGGGGATGTTGATGACCGAAAAATCCTTGCGCACGACCGCGGGCGTCACGCCGATCGCGTCGCCCAGGTTGTTGGAAAAAACCTTGACGAAGCCCAGGGATTTCAGCTTATGCAATACCCGCAGGTATCGAGCCAGACGCAATATTGTGCTTCTATTGAGTTCTTTCACGTCGTTTTTTGTTCCTTATATCACAATAATAGCGAATAGTATAAACCGACCGGGAGTATTATGCAAGAATTAAGAATAAGAAATCACATATAAATCATTTTTTATACATTTTACGTTCTTCATAGTTGATATTTTCCTCAAGGTGCCGTAGAATGGAGCGTCACACACCGGACGCCTTCCGAACAATGGAGCAGGCTCGTGGTTCCGCCGCAAAACGGCCGGATAAGAAAGGAAGGTCTCCGGAGCAAGTATCCTACAATAGGATGAGGAGGTATCATGGCTGTCACAACCGAAGAGGTAAAGCTCACAGATGAGCTTGCGAGGTACGTCAAAGAGTGGAAGGACAAGCCGGGGAATCTCATCATGATTCTTCACAAGACGCAGGAAGAATACGGATATGTCCCCAGGCAGGTCGCCATACAGCTCAGCAAGGAACTCGGCGTACCTCTCGCGAAGATCTACGGCGTCATCACGTTCTATCATTTCTTCAAGCTGAAGAAACCCGGAAAAAACAAGATCGCCGTCTGTCTCGGAACCGCCTGCTATCTTAAGGGCGGAGAGGACCTGATCAACGAGCTCGAGAATCTGCTCGGCATCGGCGTCAACTCGATCACCGAGGACGGTCTTTTTTCCATCGAAGCGGTACGGTGCGTAGGCTGCTGCGGGCTTTCTCCCGTCATCATGGTGAACAAAGACGTGTACGGGAAGGTAAAAAAGGAACAGCTTCCGGAAATCATCGCGAAACACAGAGGGGCGTAGGTGCATTTCAGCATCTGCGACTTCATAACGGACATCGCGCAGAACGCCATCGAGGCGGACTCGCGATTCACCAAGGTGGAAGTGATCCAGAACGAGGAGAGCCTGATCGTGCGAATCGCCGATACGGGCAAGGGAATGACCGAACAGCAGCTGGAAAAAGCGAAAGACCCCTTCATCACCGACGGAAACAAGCATCCCGGGCGGAAGGTCGGCCTCGGAATACCCTTTCTCGTCCAGGCGCTGGCGCAGACCGAGGGAGACTTCGACATCCGCTCCGAGCCCGGCGAAGGCACGACCGTTTCCTGCCGGTTCAACCTGCTCCATCTGGATACGCCGCCGCTGGGTTCCCTGACGGAAACCTTCAGGCAGATTCTCACCTTCCCCGGCGACTACGAGATGACGATCACGAGAGGCCTCGGCGACGAGTCCTACACGATCGTCCGTTCCGAACTCGTGGAAGCCCTTGGAGACCTCTCCTCCGCGGGATCGCTCAATCTGCTGAAAACATATCTGGAATCCCAGGAAGAATCCTTACACACGGATTAAGGAGATCGTATGGCGAAAATGACCCTCGAAGACTTGAGAAAGCTTCGTGAAAAAACGAAAAAGGAAATGGACAAGCGCGAGACCTCGAACAAGGACGTGGAGGTCATCGTAGGCATGGCCACGTGCGGGATCGCCGCGGGAGCGAAGGGCGTCCACAGCGCGATTCTCGCCGAGCTCGACGCCCAGAACCTCTCGAACGTCCTCGTGCGGCAGACCGGCTGCATGGGCTTCTGCTACGCGGAACCGACCGTCGAGGTCCGCATGCCCGGCATGCCCGACATCATCTACGGAAAAGTCGACGCCGAGACCGCCGTCAAGATCGTGCGCAAGCACATCCTCGGCAAGATCCTCATCAACGACCATATCCTGGATCGTCCGGCCGCCGACATCATGAAGAAGTAACGGAGGATAACGATGGCTTTCAAAAACTACATACTGGTCTGCGGCGGCACGGGCTGCGAGTCCAATAAGAGCGACGAGATCTACAAGAACCTCATCAGCGAATGCGAAGCCCACGGCGTCAAGGACGACGTCCAGGTCGTGAAGACCGGCTGCTTCGGATTCTGCGAGAAGGGCCCGATCGTGAAGGTTCTTCCCGACGAATCCTTCTACGTCGAGGTGAAACCCTCCGACGCGAAGGAGATCATCGCCGAGCACATCGTGAAGGGCCGGCAGGTGAAGAGGCTTCTCTACCAGGGCGAGGAGACGAAGAAGAAGGCCCGAGTCGAGGACATCCAGTTCTACCAGAAGCAATTCCGCATCGTACTCAGGAACTGCGGCGTCATCAACCCCGAGGACGTGAACGAATACATCGCCAGGGACGGCTACGCGGCCCTGGAGAAGACGCTGTTCTCGATGAAGCCCGACGACGTCATAGAGGAACTCAAGAAATCCGGCCTCCGAGGACGCGGCGGCGCGGGATTCCCAACGTGGATGAAGTGGAACTTCACCAAGAAGGTGAACGACGCGCCCAAGTACGTCGTCTGCAACGCCGACGAAGGCGACCCGGGCGCGTACATGGACCGCTCCACCTGCGAGGGCGACCCCCACTCCATCCTCGAAGCCATGGCGATCTGCGGCTACACGATCGGGGCGAACGAGGGCGTCATCTACATCCGGGCCGAGTACCCCCTCGCCATCCACCGCCTGGAAAAGGCGATCGGACAGGCCCGCGAACTCGGACTCCTCGGCAAGAACATCCTGGGCAGCGGCTTCGATTTCGACGTCCAGATGCGCTACGGCGCGGGCGCCTTCGTGTGCGGCGAGGAAACCGCCCTTCTCGCGTCCGTCGAGGGCGAGCGCGGAATGCCCAAGCCCCGGCCGCCATTCCCCGCGGTCAAGGGCCTCTGGCGGAAGCCCACGGTCATCAACAACGTCGAAACCTGGGCGAACGTCCCGATCATCATTCTCCGCGGCGGCGACTGGTTCGCCAAGATCGGCACCGAGAAGTCCAAGGGAACCAAGGTCTTCGCCCTCACCGGCAAGATCCGGAACTCCGGCCTCGTCGAAGTCCCGATGGGGACGACCCTCCGTGAGATCATCTACGACATCGGCGGCGGCATCCCGAACGACAAGAAGTTCAAGGCCGTGCAGACCGGCGGCCCCTCGGGCGGCGTCATCACCGCCGATTACCTCGATACGCCCATCGACTACGAAAGCCTGCAGAAGCTCGGTTCCATCATGGGCTCGGGCGGCATGATCGTCATGGACGAGGACGACTGCATGGTCGACATCGCCAAGTTCTACCTCGGCTTCACGGTCGACGAGTCCTGCGGAAAGTGCACCCCCTGCCGCGTCGGCGGACGCCAGCTCCTGAACTACGTGGACAAGATCTCCAAGGGCAAGGGAACCAAGGACGACCTGGAGAAAATGAAGCAGATCGGCAAGGCGATGCAGCGGGCCTCCCTCTGCGGCCTCGGCCAGACATCGCCGAATCCCGTCCTTTCCACCATGAAGTATTTCGCCCACGAGTACGCCGCCCACATCGACGACAAGAAATGCCCCGCCGGCAAATGCAAGGATCTCATCCGCTACTTCATCCTGCCGGAGAAATGCATAGGCTGCGGTCTGTGCGCGAGACGCTGTCCCGTGACCGCGATCACCGGTGAAAAGAGGCAGCCCCACGTCATCAACGAGGCGACCTGCATCAAGTGCGGCGAGTGTTACTCGGTCTGTAAGTTCGGCGCCGTGACGCGCAAATAAGGAAGGAGTACGTAAGTGAACGCGAAAACGCTCAATATAAAGGTTAACGGCATGCCCTTCTTCGTGCACGAGGGCACCACCATTCTCGAGGCCGCGAAGCTGGTCAACGTGAAGATCCCGACGCTCTGCTACCATCCGGATCTTCCGGCCTGGGCCGCCTGCGGCATCTGCGTCGTGAAGATCGAGGGCTCGCCCAAGATGTTCCGGGCCTGCACCACCCCGGTCGAAGAGGGCATGAGCATAATCACCCATGATCCCGAAATCGTAGAAATCCGGAGGACGGTCATCGAGCTGCTGCTCTCGACCCACCCGAACGACTGCCTCCAGTGCCCGAGGAACCAGAACTGCGAGCTCCAGAAGCTCGCCGCGGACTTCGGCGTGCGCGAAATGCCCTATCCGTACAACATCAACGAGCTTCCGCCCGACACCTCCACCACCTCCATCGTGCTCAATCCGGAGAAGTGCGTGAAATGCGGACGCTGCGTGAAGGTCTGCCAGGGAATGCAGAACGTCTGGGCCCTCGAGTTCCTCGGCCGCGGCGACCACACCAGGATAGCCCCCGCGGGCGACGTAGCCCTCGCCGAAAGCCCCTGCATCAAGTGCGGCCAGTGCTCGGCCCACTGCCCGGTCGGCGCGATCTATGAAAAGGACGATACTTCGAAGGTTTGGGAGGCCCTCCGCGATCCGAACAAGCATTGCGTGGTCCAGATCGCCCCCGCGGTCCGCGTCGCGCTCGGCGAGGCCTTCGGCCTCGAACCCGGCACTCTCGTCACGAACAAGTCCTACTCCGCCCTCCGCCGTCTCGGCTTCGACGCCATCTTCGACACGAACTTCGCGGCGGACCTCACCATCATGGAGGAAGGCTCGGAACTCATCGAGCGGCTCGTCCACGGAAAGGGCGACCTCCCCCTCATCACCTCCTGCTGCCCTGCGTGGGTCGATTACCTCGAGAAGTACTACCCCGACCTCATTCCCCACTTCTCCACGGCGAAATCCCCCCAGGCCATGCTCGGAGCTCTCTCCAAGACCTATTACGCCCAGAAGACCGGCATCGACTGCAAGAACATCTTCATGGTCTCGATCATGCCCTGCACCGCGAAGAAGTACGAGATCGGCCGCGACGAATCGATGTACGCATCCGGCTGCCAGGACATCGACGCGTCGATCACGACCCGCGAGCTCTCCCGCATGATCAAGTCCGCGGGAATCGACTTCCTCAGCCTGCCCGACGAGGACGCCGACGATCCGCTCGGCATCTACACCGGCGCTGGAACCATCTTCGGGGCCACAGGCGGCGTCATGGAAGCGGCCCTCAGGACCGCCTACGCCCTCGTGACCGGCCAGGAACTCACCAACGTGAACCTCACCGACGTCCGCGGCATGGAAGGCGTCAAGGAGACCAGGGTGACCATGTCGGGCAAGGAAATCCGCGTGGCCGTCGCCCACCAGATGGGAAACATCCAGCAGGTCATGGACAGGATCCGGGAAGCCAAGGAGAAAGGCAAGGAACAGCCCTACCACTTCATCGAGGTCATGGCCTGCCGCGGCGGGTGCATCGGCGGCGGCGGCCAGCCCTACGGAGCCACCGACGAGATAAGGAAGAAACGGCTCGCCGGCATCTACAAGGACGATACCGGCAGCAAGATCCGCTGCTCCCACCACAACCCGGCGGTCAAGAAACTCTACGAGGAGTTCCTGGGCAAGCCCCTGAGCCACAAGTCCCACGAGCTTCTGCACACTCACTACACGCCGAGACCTCTCTACACGAAGTGAGCGCGGACCTCTGCGCAGCGACTGCGGGCCGGTCTTCCCCAGCGGAGGATCGGCCTTTTTTCGTCCGTCCGGAGACGAATTGACTTCGGGCGGCGAATCATGGGATCATTCTGCCGATAAGCCATGAAACTCACGGTGAAAAGCGAATACGCCTGCCTCGCGCTCATCGCGCTAACCGAGGCATACGAGTCGGAGAAGCGACTCACGATCACCCAGATCGCGGAACGGAAAGGGATCCCCAAGAAATACCTCGAGCAGATCCTCCTCATGCTGAAACGGGGCGGCTACGTGAAGAGCTTCAAGGGTCCTGACGGGGGATACACGCTCGCGAAGGCCCCGAAGGCCATCAACGTCGCGGAGATCCTCCGCCTGATGGACGGCGCCCTCGCTCCCGTGGATTCGGTGAGCACGTATTTCTTCTCCCACACCCCGATCGAGCGGAGCCCGAAGCTCCTCGCCTGCTTCCGGCAGATCAGGAACTACGTATCCGACACGCTTGAGAGCCTGACCTTCGACCAACTCCGGGAATGATGTTTTCTTCCTTTTTGTCTACATAGTCTATAGACTATATCTATATTATAGTTTATCCTGTTTTAGAACGAGACATGATCGTACCTAAGGAGTCAGCATGAAACGCAGCATCCTCGCATTTCTGGCCGTAGTGGTCGCGGCAGGGATCGGGTTCGCGGACGGACGGAGGATCGAGCTCCTCAACGTCTCCTACGATCCTACGCGCGAACTGTACAAGGATTTCAACGCCGAATTCTCGGCTCATTGGAAAAAGCGGACGGGCGACACCGTGGCGGTCAGGCAGTCCCACGGAGGTGCCGGAGCCCAGGCGCGGGCGGTCATGGACGGGCTCAAGGCCGACGTGGTCACCCTCGCCCTCGCCTACGACATCGACGAAATCGCGGAAAAGACGGGACTCCTGCCCCGCTCCTGGCAGTCACGCCTGCCGTTCAACTCCGCCCCCTACACCTCGACCATCGTCTTCCTGGTGCGGAAGGGGAACCCGAAGGGCGTCGGAGACTGGGACGATCTCGTGAAACCCGGCGTGGAGATCGTCACGCCGAATCCCAAGACCTCGGGGGGAGCCCGATGGAATTACCTCGCCGCCTGGGGCTGGGTGCTGAAAAGGGAACTGGGAAGCGTCAAGGCAGTCGCGGCGGCCGCGCCGGAACGGCGCAAGGCCGCGGATCGGAAGGCGCAGGACTTCCTGAAGGAAATCTTCAGGCGTGTCCAGGTCCTGGACACGGGAGCGCGCGGGGCCACGAACACCTTCGTCCAACGCGGCATCGGCGACGTCCTCCTCGCGTGGGAGAACGAGGCCTTCCTCTGCCTCGAGGAGTTCGGACCCGGGAAATTCGAAATCGTCGTCCCCTCGCTCAGCATCCTCGCCGAGCCATCCGTCGCCCTCGTGGACCGGAACGCGGAAAGCCGCGGGACCCGGGAAATCGCGGAAGCCTATCTCCGGCACCTGTACTCGCCCGCGGGCCAGCGTATCGTCGCGAGGCACTTCTACCGCCCCGCGCACCCCGAATACGCGGACCCGGCGGACGTCCGGCGCTTTTCGAAGACGGAAACCTTCACCGTCGACGAGGTCTTCGGCGGATGGAAGAAGGCCCAGGCCGAGCATTTCGCGGACGGCGGATCGTTCGACGCGATCTACCTCCGGAAATGAGGCCCGGCCGTGTCGTCGTTTTTCAGGTTCCGGCGTCCGAGCCCGATCCCAGGGTTCGGCCTCACGCTGGGGTACACGGCATTCTTCCTCGTGCTCGTGGTCGTCGTCCCCCTCGGCGCCCTGGTCGTCAAGAGCGCGGGGATCGGCTTCGGCGGATTCGCCCGAATGCTCCTCGACGAGCGCACGCTCCTGGCCTTCCGGCTCACGGTGTCGGTTTCCCTCGTCGCCGCCCTCCTCAACGCGGTCTTCGGCTTCGTCGTCGCCTGGTTCCTCGTCCGCGTCCCCTTTCCCGGCAAACGGGTGATCGACGCCCTCGTCGATCTGCCCTTCGCCCTGCCGACGGCGGTGAGCGGCATAGCGCTCACCGCCGTCTACAGCGGCAACGGCTGGATAGGCGCCCCGCTCGGGGCGCTCGGGATCGAGGCCGCGTTCACTCCCCTGGGGATCGTCCTGGCGCTCGTCCTCGTGGGGCTGCCTTTCACGGTGCGCACGGTCCAGCCCGCCCTGGAGGACCTCGAACTCGAGCTGGAGGAGGCTGCCGCGAGCCTGGGCGCCGGAAAAAGACAGACCTTCTTCCGCGTCATCCTCCCCGTTCTCCTTCCGCCGATCCTCACCGGCTTCTCCCTCGCCTTCGCGCGGGGCCTCGGGGAATACGGCACCGTAGTCTTCATCGCCGGCAACATGCCCATGAAGACCGAGATGCTCTCCCTCCTCATCGTGACGAAGCTGGAGCAGCACGACGTCGAGGGAGCCTCAGCGATAGCCGCCGCCATGCTCGCCCTGTCGTTCCTGCTCCTTCTCGCGATCAACGGCCTCCAGTCGTGGACCCGCCGCCGCATGGGAGGCGAAGCGAATGGCTAGATCGAAAACTGAGATCCTCGTCGCGGCGTCGGCCCTGGGCTTCCTCACGCTCTTCCTCCTCCTTCCCCTCGCGGTCGTGTTCACGGAGGCGTTCGGCCGAGGCTGGGAGGTCTTCCGGAAAAGCGTCGCCGATCCCGACGCCCTCGCGGCCGTGCGGCTGACGCTCCTCGTGGCGGCGATCGCCGTTCCCTTCAACCTCGTCTTCGGCCTCGCCGCGGCCTGGGCCCTGGGCAAGTTCCGCTTCAGGGGCCGGAACCTCCTCATCACCCTCGTCGACCTCCCGCTCTCGGTCTCCCCGGTGGTCTCGGGCCTCGTGTTGATCCTCGTGTTCGGCGTCCGCGGCTGGCTCGGCCCCCTCCTCGAGCAGGCAGGGTGGCAGGTCGTCTTCGCCGTGCCGGGAATCGTGATCGCTACGATCTTCGTCACCCTGCCCTTCGTCGCCCGGGAGCTGCTTCTTCTCATGGAAAAGCAGGGGACGGAGGAGGAAGAGGCGGCCCTGACGCTCGGCGCGGGCGGCTGGCAGATATTCCGAAGGATCACGCTCCCGAACGTGAAGTGGGGGCTTCTCTACGGGCTCATCCTCTGCAACGCCCGCGCCATGGGCGAGTTCGGGGCGGTCTCCGTCGTGTCCGGCCGCATCCGAGGCGAGACGAACACGCTCCCGCTCCAGGTGGAGATCCTCTACAACGAGTACGACTTCCAGGCCGCCTTCGCCGCGGCATCCCTCCTCACCCTGATAGCACTCGCGACCATGGCGCTCAAATTCGCCGCAGGGAGGAAATCATGAGCATTCGGCTGGAGAAGGTGAGCAAGACCTTCAACGGATTCAGGGCGCTCGACTCCGTCGACATCGAGTTCGCCGACGGCGAGCTCACGGCGGTCCTCGGGCCCTCGGGCTCGGGAAAGACCACGCTTCTCCGCGTCGTCGCCGGTCTCGACGAACCGGATCCCGTGGAGGGAGGGAGGATCCTCTTCGACGGCGAGGACGTGTCCGGAAGGGACGTCGGCCGGCGGGGAGTCGGTTTCGTCTTCCAGCACTACGCCCTGTTCCGCCACCTCACGGTCTTCGAGAACGTCGCCTTCGGGCTCAGGGTGAAGAGGCGGCGCGAGCGGCCGCCCAAGACGGAGATCCGGGACCGGGTCCTCGACCTCCTCCGCCTCGTCGGCCTCGAGGACCTGTCTGCCAGGATGCCGTCCGAGCTCTCGGGCGGGCAGAGACAGCGGGTGGCGCTCGCGCGCGCCCTCGCGATCCGTCCTAAGGTGCTCCTCCTCGACGAACCCTTCGGGGCCCTGGACGCCAAGGTCAGGGCGGGGCTCAGGAGGTGGCTCAGGGACCTGCACGACCGCCTGCGTTTCACCAGCGTCTTCGTCACGCACGACCAGGAGGAGGCCCTCGAGATCGCGGACCGCGTCGTCCTCGTGAACCGGGGAAGGATCGAGCAGGCGGGAAGTCCCGAGGAGGTCTTCCGCGAACCCGCGAACGAGTTCGTCATGCGCTTCCTCGGCGAGGTCAATGTCCTGGGATCGAACGGCTCGAGCAGGCTCGTACGGCCCCACGACATCGGGATCTGTCTCGAGGACGGTCCGGGAAAGGTGGAGGCCGTGGTGAAGAAGGCGCTCACCGCGGGGCCGGTCGTCAAGATAGACCTCGTCGACCGCTCGGGCACGACGATCCGCGTCCAGGCCTCGCACGGGGAATACGAGAGCCTGGCGGTCGGTCCGGGCTCCCGGGTCTATCTCCTGCCGCGGAAGTAGACTGCCCATGCCCCCGGGCGGTCTCAGGCGCGCCCGAGAAGCACCGCCCTGCTCAGACCGACGCTCGGGAACCCGATCGGCGCGAGGCCGATCTTCCCGAAGTACGAGGGTATCGCCTCGAAGGACTTCCTCGTGACGTGGATCCTCGGCTCGACTACGAGAACGCGGCCCGATTCATCGAGCGCTTTCCCGATCTCCTCGACGAAACGCTCCTTGTTCCCGACCTCGTGGAACATCCAGAAGAGAAGGACGAAATCGAATCGGTCCTCGAGCCCGAAGGAAACGCCGTCGTAGAGTCTGAGACGGACGTTGCCCGGGTTCCTCCTCTCGACCTTCGCCGCGAGCCGTTCGAGCATCGCGGCCTGGATGTCGAGGCCCCACACCCTGCCGTCCGGCCCCGTGAGGCGCGAAAGCGGGAAGGTGAAGTACCCCATGCCCGGACCGATGTCGAGGACGAAGTCTCCGGGCTTCACGTAGGGCGAGAGGATCTTGACGGGATTCTGGAACAGGGCCCTGAGCGGATTGTCGAAGGTGAAGCACAGCCACCAGGGGCAGGTGCCTTCTCGATAGAAGAGTTTGTCGCCGAACTCGGACATGGAACGCTCCTTTTTCGTGATATCGAATCCGCCGGGCGGGCGGTTTCATTCCGAGGACAGGCGGTAGCCGAGTCCCCAGACGGTCTTGATGTACTCCGGATTCCCCGGGTCGGTCTCGATCTTTTCCCTGAGCTTCCTGACGTGGACCGTCACCGTGGTGATGTCGCCGTACTGCCCCTCGCCCCAGATCCTGCGATAAAGGTCCTCCTTGGTGAGGACCCAGTCCGGGTTCTCGAGGAAGACCTGAAGGAGTTCGGCCTCCTTCGCGGTGAGCGCGAGTTCCCGGTCCCCGTGGAAGGCCCTGTGAGAGCGCAGGTCCATCCTGAGCCCCCGAAAGGAGAGTTCGGACTTTCCCGAACGCGCCGGCTCGGCACCGGTCCCGCGCTCGCCTCCGTCCCTCCCGGCCTCGGTGAGCCTTCGGTAGCGCGCGAGGTGGGCCCTCATGCGGGCGACGAGTTCCGACGGGCTGAAGGGCTTCGTGACGAAGTCGTCCGCCCCGAGGCCGAGGCCGCGGATCTTGTCCACGTCCTCCTGCCGAGCGGTGACCATGACGACGGGGATGTCCAGGCGTTCCCGGATGCGCCTGCACACGTTGAAGCCGTCGACGCCCGGAAGCATGAGGTCGAGGACCACCGCGTCGAAGTCGCCGGACAGCGCCCGCTTCTCGCCGAGAGCTCCGTCCCCGGCGATCTCCACGGCGAAGCCGGCGGCCGCGAGGTAGTCCCTCTCCAGCTCCGCGATGCTCGAGTCGTCTTCGATGACGAGTATCCTATCCACGGCTCCCTCCTAAGGGAAGTTCCATGACGATCGCGAGACCCCGGGGACGGAGGCGTTCCGCCCTCACCCTGCCCCCGTGGGCTGCCGTCACCTGCCTCACCACCGCGAGGCCGAGTCCGCTTCCGCCGTCCCGCTGGTTCCGGCTCGCGTCCCCGCGGTACAGGCCCTCGAAGATCCGCTCCTCCTCCCCCTCCGCGATCCCCCTCCCGTCGTCGGCGAGGCGGATGCGGCAGAATCCCCGCTCCTCCTCCACGGA
Organism: uncultured Spirochaetaceae bacterium; assembly: GCA_964397655.1. Taxonomy (GTDB): domain Bacteria; phylum Spirochaetota; class Spirochaetia; order DTKZ01; family DTKZ01; genus CAYNKA01. Next base: position 322,673 of record CAYNKA010000005.1, read on the forward strand.
GACCGAAAGGGTCCGCTCGCCCGGGCCTCCGTGCCTGACCGAGTTCTCGGCGACGTTCACGAGGGCCCGTCCGAGATGGTCGCGGTCCGCCGATATCCGGACGCCCTCCATCCCGAGGAACGAGAGGCGGAGCGAGGGGTGTTCGCTCCGGACCTCCTCCAGGACCCCGCGCACGAAGGCCGCTGCGTCGAGGTTCTCGCGCCTGAGTTCCCAGCCCGGAAGCTCCATCCGGGAAAAAAGGAAGAGGTCTCCGATGAGCCTGTCGAGCAGGCGCGCCTTCTCGTCGACGATGGCGAGGTATCTCCTCCGGGCATCCTCGTCCTTCGGGATGCCGTCCCTGAGGCCCTCGACGTAGCCGCGGATCGCGGTGATCGGAGTCCTGAGGTCGTGGGAGAGGGCCGCGACGAGTTCCCGCCTGCCCCGTTCGTAGCGGAGCTGCTTGTCCAGGGAGGCCTTGAGTTCGCGCCTCATCGTCTCGAAGGCCTCGAAAACCCTGCGGACCTCCCGGTCGCCCGCGGGCTCCACCGGACAATCCAGGTCGCCCGAGCCGATCCGCTCCGCGGCCTTCTCCAGGCTGCGCAGGGGCCGGATGATCCTGCCGGCGGCGAGCCAGGTGATCCCGCCGTTCGCGAGCACGAGGATGCCGACGAGGACCGCGAGCACCATGAGGCCGGCGAAGCCGCCGCCTATGTGCCGGTCCCTTCTCCCCACCACGAGGAAGGTGCCTCTCCTCCCGTCCGGAAAGGCGAAGTTCCACGAAAAATAGACGAGGTATCGGCCCTTGCCCTCCGAGGCGAAGCCGTGCCAGAGTCCCGCCTCCCTGGCCTCGCGCACGACTTCCTCGGTCAGCCACTTCGGAAAAGCCGAGGCGACGGCCCCGTCCCTCACGACCGCGGCACCTCGGAGAGGATTCTCGCCGGAGAACTTCGCGAGGACCTCGGGCCTGAGGAGAGATTCCGGCTCGTCGAGCACGCGCCGGTTCAGCTCTTCGAACTGCGACCGTACCGAAAGGACCAGGGGGTAGGTCGACGAGGCCCCTTCCGCGAGCCCCTCGTAGTGGGCCCGCACGATCCCCATCGCGACGCCGATGAGGGCCACGGGCACGAGGAGCAATGCGAAGAAGGAGAGAAAGATGCGCCTTCCTACGGTCATGCCGACATTCTACCCTTCAAGGCCGGGACGGAAAAGCGGTGCGGCGGGCATCTCCGCCCGCCGCCCGTCGTTTCAGTCCCTGAGAACCGCGAGCCGCTCGCGGTATTCCGCCGCCTGGATCTCGCCCTCGGCGAATCGCCGCCGGAGTACGAGTTCCGCCCTTCCCGCATCGAGCCGCTCTCGCCTTCCGTGCAGGGCGTCGGCGGCGAGAAGCGCCAGCCTCACGATCAAGAGAATCACGAACGCCGCCGAAAGAAGCTTCAGCAGCCCGAGACCCGCCAAGAAAAGTCCCATGATCACACCTCCCTCACTCGTTTCCCGAATCGCTCTCGAGCACGCGCTTGCGCGCGAGGTACTCGTCCTTGCCGATCTCCCCCGAAGCGAACTTCTCCCTGAGGATCTCGACCGCGTCCTGCCCGCAGCGGGACCTGTGCCATCCGTGCGCCCGCCTCACGAAGAAGCCCGCGACCGCCGCGATCAGGAGCACCGCGACGACGAGACCTGCGAGATGCCCCGCCCGGAAGAATCCTCGGTGCGCGAACGCCCACCCGTGCCCAGGTCCCGCGAACGGCATCCCCCATGGACCACCCTGCCCCGGCCCCCATTCGCCCGAGAGCAGCTTCTGTTTGAATACCTGGGCCACGTCCTTCACGTCCTGGGGGACGTTCAGGGCGAGGACGAGGCCGAGTACGAGAATCAGCGCGCCCAGGATCACGAGCGCCCTGTTCAGAGCCTTGTGTCGCTGCATACGACAACCTCCTCAATCAAACGGTTCTGTATCCAAGATAGGGCGGAAATGGAAAGGAGTTGTTAAAAAAGTCTTAAAGAATTCTTAAGCGTGAAGATCGGGCCGGTACGGCGGCCGGCCGTCGAAATTCCGAAACTGCGTCAACTGGACACGGCCCATGCGTCGGAGCTACTATCATGCATACCACATTGGGAGGACAGTATGAGAAAGGACATCTTCGGCTTCTGCATCGCGCTGCTTTCCGCATCGCTGCTTTCTTCGTGTATGTCGATCGTTCCGACCGATAAGAACGGACAAAGGCTGAAGGATTCGGAATGTGAAATAGTGCAGATTCAAGAAGTCTACGGAACGCAGAAAAAAGACGATCAGTTGTTGAAAGACTTGAAAAAGAACCTTTCGAAGATTTACGCCAATACGATCAACTCGAGCGGTGCGTCATCCTACGGAGCGGACGCGTCCCTGGCATACCGCAATTTCACCGATACGATTTCGGAGGCGGGCAAAGCTCCCCTGAAAGACACGTCGATGCTGCTCACGATCATCGACGTGTCGCATCCGGGCTGGAAATTGCAATATTCGATCCAACTCGACTACAAACCCGGCAGAGTCCGAATGACGCTCGACGATTTCCACGGATTCGCGAAAAACGGTTCCGGAACGATCGTCGAGGCGAGAATAAACCGCAACGCTTTCTGGTACGCCGTCTACAGCCAGTCGACGGAAAATGTCCGTAACGCGGTAAAAGATGCCTGCGAAAAGACCTCCGGCGGCGATTGGTAGACGGTCGAACCGGGGCCTTCGGGGGCGGGAGGCGAAATGAAGGCATTGATTCTCGGAGCGAGCGGCGCCACCGGCAGACTCGTCGTTTCTCTGCTGGCGAAGGGGGGCATCCCCCTGAGGCTGGTCGCGAGAGAGGGCGCCTCTCTTCCCGAAGGTCTTCCCGGGGACGGATCGGTCGAGATCGTCCGCGGGAACGTCGCCGAGTTCGACCGGGCTCGGAACAGGAGCCTCGTCGATGGCTGCGACGCCCTCGTGTGCTGCCTGGGCCACAACATCAGCTTTCGGGGCATCTACGGGAAACCGCGGGACCTCGTTCAAAGATCGCTCAGGAACGCCTGCGAGGCGATCGGAGACGCATCGCCCGCGGCCGTGAAGGTCGTCCTCATGAGCACCGTGGCGGTCGAGGACGAGGAGGCCGCCGAGCGGAGGTCGACCGCGGAGAGGATTGTCCTTTCGCTGCTGAAAGCGGCGCTGCCGCCGCACCTCGACAACGTCCTCGCTGCGAGGTACCTGGTCCGAGAAATCGGGAAAAATCATCCGAAGATCGAGTGGACCTCGGTGCGCCCCGATTCGCTCGTGAACGAGGCCGAGCCCGGCCCCTACGACGTTTTCGAATCGATTCAGCGGAGCCCGCTCTTCGATCCCGGCAAGACGAGCCGCTCGAACGTCGCGCGTTTCATGGCCGCGCTCTTGACCGACGAGGCCCTCTGGCGGGAGTGGAAATTCCGCCTGCCCGTCGTCTACAACAGGCAGGTATGAGGGGAAGCCCCCCTACCTCGCGTTCCTCGCCAGGCGGATGCCGGTGACGTAGAGGGATAAGGCAACATTATGATTTCTTACAGTCATTAATGATGCAGCGATATCATCCCAACTATTCCCTCTAGTTACCTTCATCAACTTGGGATTCTCCTCATCATGTTCCCGGACGTCCTTCTCGGAATCCACCGAGGGGTTCCTTTCCGGCAGCCATTCCGCGGCCCTCATGTCGTACCAGTCCCAGCACCAGACGGCTATGTTGCCGCCCATGTCGT
>CAYNKA010000006.1:0-229368 GCA_964397655.1 uncultured Spirochaetaceae bacterium
CCATCGGCCAGGAACTGCTCGGCAAGCTCGCGACCGTCAATCTGATCGGTCTCGCCTACGCCGAACGCGGCTTCAGGAACCTCACCAACTCCAAGAACGAGGTGAAGGTACCGGAGGACATGAAGGGGCTCAAGATCCGCGTCATGGAGAATCCGGTCTACATCGATACGTTCAAGGCTCTCGGCGCGAACACCCTGCCCATGGCCTGGACCGAATGCCTGACCGCCCTTCAGCAGAAGACGATCGACGGACAGGAGAACCCGGTCAACGTCATCCATTCCTTCAAGCTGAACGACACCCAGAAGTACCTTTCCCTCACCCGGCACACCTACTCACCGGCGATCTTCGTCATGAGCAAGCGCGCATACGACAAGCTGTCCGGTGATCTCAAGAAGGTCTTCAAGGAATCCGCCCAGGCCGCGGCCGTCCATGAACGAAAGGCGAACGAGGACAACGAATCCTCCCAGCTCGCGGACCTCAAGGCCAAGGGCATGATCATAACGGAACCGAATTCGAACGCTTTCAAGCAGGCAGTCGCTCCCGTGTATGCCAAATACGAAAGCAAATACGGCGATTACCTGAAACGGATCCGGGCCGAACTCAAGTAACGTAGGTTCGATTCGACCGGTGCCTTCGCGGCACCGGTTTTTTTTATAAGGGGTAAGAGGATGCGCTGTGCGGCTGTATTGAAAAAGCTGAGCGACGTCCTGGACGGCGTAATCGCGAAGGTCGTCACCGTCTTGATCGTCGCTCTGATCTCCACCATCACGCTTCAGATCGTGAGCCGCTCTTTCTTTCAGGCTTTCACCTGGACCGAAGAGCTTTCCCGCTACCTCCTGGTCTGGAGCACTTTCCTCGGGGCAACCCTGGCTTACAAGAGAGGATTGCACATCTCCATAACCTTCGTCGTCGACGCCCTGCACGGAAAATTCCGTTCCCTGTTCGTCGTCCTCGGCTATGCTCTTTCCTTGTTCTTTTTCGGCCTGGCTATCTGGAACGGCTTCGATCTCATGATCAAGCAGATCTTCCAGGTTTCACCCGCCTTGCAGCTCCCCATGCGATGGGTCTACCTCGGCATTCCTCTCGGATTCATCGTCATGTCCATCCATGCGTCGGCAAAGACGGCTGAGGAACTCGTCGGGAAAAGGAAGGAGGGCGCGGCATGACGGCTCTATTGTTCATATCCTTTTTCGCATTTCTTCTGATGGGAATCCCCATCGCCTTCGGCATCGGCCTCGCCTCCTTCCTGCCGCTCTACGTGGACGACATGCCCCTGGTGCTCATTGCGCAGAGGATGTTCGCGGGAACGGATTCCTTCCCGCTCATCGCCGTGCCGTTCTTCATCCTTGCCGGGGATCTTCTCGCGAAGGGAAAGGTCTCGGAAAAGCTCGTCGAGTTCGCGGATTCCATGCTCGGATTCCTGAAAGGCGGGCTTTCCGTGGTGTCGGTCCTTGCCTCCATGTTCTTCGCCGCGATCTCCGGTTCGGGGGCCGCGACCACCGCCGCGGTCGGGACTACGCTGGTTCCCGAGCTCGACAAGAAGGGTTACGACAAGGCCTCCTCCGCCGCCCTCATCGCAGCGAGCGGAACGATAGGCGTCGTCATTCCTCCGTCGGTTCCGATGGTCCTCTATGCCGTGGTCGCGGACCAGTCGGTCACCAAGCTCTTCCTGAACGGATTCGTTCCGGGCGTCGCCATGGGCCTCATTCTCATGATCATCGCGATCGTGCAGGCTTACAAGCGGAACTATCCCCAGGGGGCCGAGTTCTCCATTCCGAACATCCTCCGGACCTTCAAGGACGCGATCTGGGGGCTCATGACGCCGATCATCATTCTCGGCGGAATCTTCTCCGGGGTTTTCACGCCTTCTGAGGCCGCGGTTATCGCGGTGAATTACTCCCTCGTCGTCTCGCTCTTCGTCTATCGAGACATGAAGCTCAAGGACGTGGCGAACGTCATCTGCAAATCCGCCATCACGATGTCGGTCGTCATGATCATCATCGCGACTTCGGCGGTGTTCAGCTGGGTGCTCGCGAACTGGGACATACCGACGCAGATCGCCGAAGGAATCCTCGCCGTCTCGGACAACAAGTACGTGATTCTTTTCCTCATCACGGTGATCATTCTCATCGCCGGCGTCTTCATGGAGACGGCTTCCGCGCTCATCATCCTGACCCCGGTGTTCCTGCCCCTGGTCACGGCCCTTGAGGTCGATCTGCTGCATTTCGGCCTCATCATCGTCATAGGGCTGGCCATCGGCATGGTGACGCCGCCGGTCGCGATCAACCTCTACGTCGCGAGCACGATCACGGGACTCCCCATAGAGAAGATCACGAAGTCGATAGGAGTCTACCTCCTCGGTCTCGTTCTCGTGCTCTTCCTTTGGGTCTATCTTCCCCTCATGTTCCCGGGCTTGATCCTGCAGTAGGGCTTTCGGTTCCGGTGAAAAAAAAAGGCCGTCCGTCGATCAGACGGACGGCCCCTGTTCCCCTCGGCCGGTCATTCGTCTATGCAGTATTCCTGGATCTTGTAGATTATCGTCCGCCTGCTGATCCCGAGTTCTTTGGCGGCCCGGGTGCGGTTGCCCTTCCATTTCCGGAGCGTTTCCGCGATCATGATCCGTTCCATCTGTTCCAATTTCCCCATCGCGGGCTTGTCGTGCGAGGCGCCGGCGCTCGAAGCATCCGGCAGGTCGAGCGAAAGCGGAGGTCGCACGTCGATGTCGTTTTCACGGATCATGTCGTCGCTGCAGTAGATGAGGGCGCGCTCGAGGATGTTTTCCAGTTCCCGGACGTTCCCGGGGAAGGAATAACCTCGAAGTTTCCTGATCGATTCGTCCGAAATCTTCTTCGGAACGGCCCCGATCCGCTTCCCGAGCTTTTCGAGGATGGCGTCGCAGAGAAGGGGAATGTCGTCGAGACGCTCGCGGAGGGGAGGAATCGATATGCGGATCACGTTGAGTCGGTAGAAAAGGTCCTCCCGGAAGGAGCCGCCGCGGACCTTTTCCTCGAGATTCCTGTTCGTCGCGGAGAGTATTCTCGCGTTGACGGGGATGTCGCGGGTTCCGCCCAGACGGCGGATCTTCCGGTCCTGGAGCACGCGGAGGAGCTTCACCTGGAGGTTGACGGGCATGTCGCCTATCTCGTCGAGGAAGAGGGTTCCGGAGCCGGCGAGTTCGAACAAACCGGGCTTCCTAGCGTCGGCGGAGGTGAATGCTCCTTTCTCGTGTCCGAAGAGTTCGCTTTCGATGAGGCTCTCGGGTATGCCGCCCACGTTGACCGCTATGAACGGTTCCGAGGCCCGGGCCGATCTCTCGTGGATCTCCCTCGCGACGATTTCCTTTCCCGTCCCGCTCTCGCCCGTTATGAGGACGGTGGAATCGCTGCCGGCGACCTTCGTGATGTGGTTCCGGATGAGCCTGACGGTCTCGTGCTCCCCGACGAAACGAAGGTTGGGCCTGACGGTCCTGAGCTCGGCTTCGAGGGAGAGCTTCCTGTTTTCCTCGGTCACGATCTGACGGACTTTCCGGATGAGTTCCTTCGAGTCGAAAGGCTTTTCAAGGAAGTCCTTCGCGCCCGATTTCAAGGCCTTGACCGCGTCGACGATCTCGCCGTGGGCCGAGATGATGATCACGGGCACCAGGAGGCCTTCCCTCCCGATCCATTCGAGGAGTTCCTGGCCCGAAAGCCCCGGCATTTTGAGGTCGATGATCGCCAGATCGAATTTCTGGTTTTCCAGGGCGCGTTTCGCGTCGAGCCCGTCCTGGACGGAAAAGACTTCCATCCTTTCCAGCTCGAGGAGCCGTTGCAGGGACTCTCGGATGTTTTTTTCGTCGTCCGCAATGAGGATTCTCATAGGTTGTCCTCTGGTAGTAGAATTTCCGCCACAGTACCTCCGCCTTCCCTGTTCCCGAGGAGGATGCTGCCGCCGGCCGATTCAACGAATCGTTTCGCTATCGATAGTCCTATTCCGAAACCCTTGCTCTTGGTGGTGAAAAAGGGATCGAAAAGCTGCTCCAAGTCGACGCCCGGAAGTCCGGATCCGCGATCCATGACCTCCATGAGCGCCCAGTTCTTCTCCCTCCGGAACCGGATTTTCACATCCTTCGGATCACTTCCGGAGTCGAGCGCGTTCCGGACGAGATTCTCCACGACGGACCGGAATCGCTCCTTGTCGACGAATACGCGGAGATCCGGCGCCTCGGAGTCGTCGATCTCGATGTCCGGCGCCATCCTGGCGACCGTTTCCCGGACGTAAGGCGAAAGTTCGAACCGCGTCGGCGCGCCCCGTGGTTCCCGGAGAAAGTCGCCCATCCTGTCCACGAGGGTCCGAAGGCGCGCTACTTCCTGATTGATCGCAGCCAACTCGTTCCGGACGCCGTCGGGATGGACCTTCTCGATGACGTCGGTCTGGAGCCGGATGGCGCTCAGGGGATTCTTGATTTCGTGGGCGATCGTCCTCGCGGCGGACCCGAGAATGACGAGTTGCTGCTGGTCTTGGATCTTCCGTTGGTAGTCCAGGTTCTTCAGGATCGTCCTGCGGACCGCCCAGATCGAGATGCCGAGGAAGATCTCCCAGCTGAAGAAGATCGCGACGTTCAGGCGGTTCGACCAGAGATACTTTTCCTGCGTGACCGCAAAATAGAAGAGGAGCGATTCGTGCCCGCGCTTCCTTTCGCCTGAAGTACGTTCCCGTTGTTCCCCTTCGGGGGGGCTTTCCTGCCGAGGACGTTCCTGACTCCGGTCTCCGTTGATCTCCAGGATGTCGGGGATCGGCATCACGACAGCTATGGTTTCGCTCTCCCTGTCCGAAAGGTAGTGGCGGGGCGGGAACTCCCTCGTTTCCCTGGCGGGTAGCTCGCTCTGGCGGAGTCTTTCGGGCGCCAACCCGTACTTGAAGAGGATCTCTCCGTCCTTCCGATAGACGGCGATTCCCGTGACTTTCCGATGCAATTCGGGATTCGAACGGAGGATGCGGATGAATTCCTCGGTTTCCTTCGAGGTGTTGAACTCCTGCCCGCCCTTCCGAGCGGCCTGCGGCTCGTTCGGCCCTCCGTTCGGCATCCTCCCTTCGGCCCTGCGTGCGGAAAAGAGCAGGCTCATGATCGTCTCCGCTTCGTTCCTCGCGAGAAGGTGGTTCGTGTAGAGCTGGCTGCGCAGGATGAGGAAGCTGAGGAAGGTTATGACGAGGAAAATCGTTCCCGCGACGATCCTCGAAATGATTTCGTTATTCCTTCCTTCCTTCATGAGAACCCGGCCTTTTTGACGATGTCCAGGAGGGAGGATTCCTTTTCGAAGCCGAGAAGGTAGACCAGCACCGTCCAGGACTGGTAGAAGGAGTACGAGCTGGTGATGAAAGTGGTCCTGTTCGTGTCGAGGAGGGCTTCCGCCTGGTACAAATCGGAGACGGTGGCGGAGGAGAGTCGGAATTTCTCGAAGACCTGCTCGTAGTGTTCCTGGGCGAACGAAAAGGCCGTGCGCGCGGATTCGATTCCATGGGCCGCCGAGATGAGATCGAGGATGGTGCTGTTCAGCGTCAGGCGGAAATCCTCCACCTGGGCGTCCAGGGAGAGCTGGTCCGACTCGACCGTGTTCTCCGCCTGCTTCACTCCCGCCGCCTTGTTCTGGTAGGGAAAGATCGGAACGCTCCCCGAGAGCTTCACGACGCCGTTGTCGGAAAGGGGGCCGAACTGCGAGTTCGTCCAGGTGTGGGACCAGGAGAGGGAGACCGACGGAAGGAATGCGGCCTTCCTGACGTCCACGGCGAATTTCGCGGCGTCGATCTCCAGTTCCTTCATCCGTATGTCGGGATTCTCCCTCCTGCCCGCTCCGTAGAGTTCCCCGATCAGCCTGGTCACGTTCTCGTTCGGCGTGTCGCGGAAGAATCTGCTCAGCCTGTCGAAGAAGTCCCGGTCGAGGGGCACGACCTCGGGATCCGTCTTCGTCCCTATGAGCGAGGCGAGCTTCACCCTGCTGATCGAGAGGTTGTAGGCCGCCTGGACTGCGGCGGTCTTCTTACCGGCGAGGGTTGACTTGCTTTCCAGATAGCCGGCCCGGTCGAGGATCCCCGAGGAATACTTCGCCTCCGCTATCTCCATCTGCTTCGTCGACGCTTCAAGGTCTTTTTCCGCTGCGTTTCTTTTCTCCTGTTTTTCCAGGACGTCGATGTACTGGGCGTCGAGCGCCTTGAGGGCCGCGATTCTCGCGGACTTGAGGGCGGCTTCCGCCTGGAGGTTCTGCCGGGAGATTTTCCTGAGGGTCGCGAGCTTCTCGCCTCCCGAAAAGATCGTCTGGGTGAGGGAGAGGCCGACGCCGGAGGTCCAGTCGAGGGGGCCCGCGTCGTTCGCCGGATATCCTCCCGAGAGCGATCCCGTCGCCGAAACGGACGGATAGAAGTCCGCGATCGCGGACTCCCTGTCCAGGAGGCTGGACCGCAGGGAGAGTTCGGCCTTCTGAACGGACCGGTCGGTCCTGAGCGCGAGTGCGCGGGCCTCGTCCAGAGTCGTCGGCGCCGCGAAGGCGAGGAGGGGGGCGGCGACGATGGTGAACAGGAGCGTGATGGTTCTTTTCGTGCGGCTGCTCATGATTATTCCGTCCTCAACGCGTCTATGGGGTTCATGTTCGCCGCCTTCAGGGCCGGATAGTAGCCGAAGAAGATTCCCACTGCGGCGGCGAATCCCGCGGAAACGAGAATGAACAGCGGATTGATGAAGGCTTTCTGAGACGACAGGGCGTTTATGGCGTAGACCGCTCCCGCCGCGATGATGATGCCGATTATTCCTCCCAAAAGGCTCAGCACGACGGATTCCGTGAGGAACTGGAGAAGAATGTCCCTCTTCCTCGCCCCGACCGAAAGACGGATGCCGATCTCCCTCGTCCTCTCCGTCACGGACACGAGCATGATGTTCATGATGCCTATGCCCCCGACGAGGAGAGAAACTCCCGCGATCGCCGCGAGCAGAATGGTGAGGGTCTTCGCCGTGGAGGAGGCGACCTCGATGATCTGCGACTGGTTGAAGACGTTGAAGTCGTTGTCCTTGTCTTCGCCGAGCCTGTGCGATTCGCGCATGATGTCGGTTATCTCCTCCTGGGCCTGATCCATGACGTTTTCCGAGGCGGCGCTCATCTCGATGGAGGAGATGAACCTTCCGCCCTCGAGCCGGCCGAGCGCGCTTTCGATGGGGATCATGACCACGTCGTCCTGGTCGTTCCCCATGGCGTTTTTCCCCTTGCTTTTCAAGACCCCGATCACCTGATACGGAGTGTTGGCGATCCTTATGCGGGCTCCGATCGGGTCGACGTAGGGGAACAGTTCCTTCGCCACGGTGGCCCCGAGAACCGCCACCTTCTGCTTCGACTTCGCCTCCCGCTCGGAGAAGAAGTTGCCGGATTCCACCTCCCACTGGTGGATCTCGAGGAAGGGCTCCTCGACGCCGTACACCGTAGTGGACCAGTTGCCGCTTCCGCCCACGACCCTGGTCGTTATCCTCATGGTCCCCGAGACCGCGGAAACGTTCACCGCCTCCTTCCTGAGCCTGGCTACGTCCTGCAGGCTGAGGCGGTTCGCCTGTCTCGCCATTCCGCCCCTGGGAGGCATGACGATGATGAGGTTCGTTCCCATCGAGGCGATGTTCTCTTTGATCATCCTCTGGGATCCTTCGCCGACCGCCACCATCACGATGACCGAGCAGACACCGATGATGATGCCGAGGGTGGTGAGGAGGCTTCGCATCCTGTTCCTCAGGATGCTTCTGAAGGAGAGGACCACGAGCACGGACGCCTTCATGCTTTCGCCTCCTCCAGGAACCTCTCGTGGCTCCTCCGCCATTCCGCAAGAGCCTGTTTCGCCTCCTGCCTGCCCGGGATGGGCCCGTCCGAAACGATGCGGCCGTCGCGCACCGTCACCTTTCTCCGCGCGAAGGAGGCGATGTCCGGCTCGTGGGTGACCATGACGATCGTGATGCCCTGGTCGTTCAGCTCCTGGAAGAGCGACATGATTTCGAGCGAGGTCTCCGAGTCGAGGTTCCCGGTGGGCTCGTCCGCGAGTATGAGCGCGGGATCGTTCACCAGGGCCCTCGCGATCGCGACCCTCTGCTGCTGGCCGCCGGACAGCTGTGTGGGAACGTGGTGCATCCTCGAACCGAGCCCCACCCTCTCGAGGGCCGCGGCCGCCCTTTCCACGGGATGGCGGTCCTTGTCCCGGCGGTTGTAGAGCATCGGTAGCTCTACGTTCTCCAAAGCCGTGGTCTTGGGAAGAAGGTTGAATCCCTGGAAGACGAAGCCGATCTTCGTGTTGCGGATTTCCGAGAGCCTGTCGGAATCCATGAGCGCGGTGTCGATGCCGTCGAGACGGTAGTTTCCCGAGGTCGGTTTGTCCAGGCATCCCATGACGTTCATGAGGGTGGACTTCCCCGAACCCGAGGCTCCCATGATCGCGACGAACTCCTTCGGGTCGATCGAGAGGTCGAGTCCGTCGAGAGCCTTCACCACGACTTCCCCGAAATCGTAATAGCGCTTGATTCCCTGCATTTCGATGACGGCCATGGTTTTCCTACTTCATCCTCACGATGACGGTCCTGCCTTCCGTCTCCGGGGCGTCGAGGATTTCCGTTCTGCTGGCGTCGGAGGTCCCCGTCTTCACCATCTTGAGCGTGAGCGTCCCGTCGTTTTCCAGGATCCAGAGCGATTTCCGCTGTTCGACCGGCGCGTTTCCGCCGTTCTGGCCGTTCTGGGAAGCCGGCCTGCTCTGGTTCATGGGAGGCCGGGGCATGCCTCCGAGCAGTCCGCCGCCGAAGCGGCTCGTCGTGCCCGAACCGGTCTTCTGGGCCGCGTCGAATTTCTCGAGGATCTCCTTCTGTTCCTGGGCCGGCCTCGACTTGATCCGTTCTTCGAGCAGTTTTCGCCTGGCCGCGGCCTCGATTTCCTTGGAAGGCTTGAACCTGAGCGCGCTGTTCGGCACGACGAGGATGTTCCTTTTTTCGCTCACGAGGAATTCCACGGTGGCGGTCATGCCCGGCAGGAGCACCCCGTCAGGATTCCCTGCCCGGACCACGACCGTGTAGTTGACGACCTTGTCCGTCGTCTTCGGGACCTTCCTGATCTGCCTGACCGTACCCGTGAACTGCCTGTCGGGATAGCTTTGGACCGTGAAGACCGCCTTCTGTCCCTCCGAGACCCTGCTGATGTCCATCTCGTCGACGTCGACTTCTATCTCCATCACGTCGAGGTTCTCGGCCAGCGTGAAAAGCTCCGTCTCCGTGCTCCCGCCTGAAACCACGGTCTGGCCCTTGTCGATGTTGCGGGCCAGGATGATTCCGTTGATCGGGGAGGTGATGATCGCGTACTGGTTGATCTTCAGAAGTATCTGCTCGTAGGAGGCCTGGGCCGCGAGCAGGTCCGCCCTGCTCGACTCCATGGTCGCCTTGCCGGAATTGAAATCCGACTCCGATATGAGGTTTCGCTCGAAGAGCTGCCTGTTCTTGTTGAAGGTATAGGTGTTCTGGTCGAGCTGGGCCTTGGCTTTGAGCACCGCGGCTTCCGCCTGCTTCGCCTGGATCTTCAGCGAATCGGTGTTGAGTTCGGCGAGCAATTGCCCCTGCCTGACCTTGTCGTTGTAGTCGACGTAGAGCTTCTCCACCGTTCCCGTCATCTGGGCGAGGACTTTCACGGTTCCCACGGCGATCGTCGAACCGGAGGCGGAAACCTTGTCCTCGATGTCGCCCTTTTCCACGACGGCCGTCTCGTAGTTCTGTGTCTTCTTTTCGGTTTGCGCCTTCTTGGGAATCAGAAACGCCGAAGTGAGAATCGCGGCGATTCCCACCGCGGAGGTGATCAATATAAATCGCTGTCGCTTGCTCATGCGAACACCTCCCAATATCACCTACCAAATCATGCAAGAACCTTGCCAAATCAGCGGTAGGTTGGAATCGGTTTGAAAATCGCCGCTCGAACCGAAGGTATTTCAAGTTTTCGAGTGCGGAAATGGCCTATTCCACCGCCGTCCGTCGATAAAACGATGACCATCCGATCGTTTCTTTCCGCAAAAGTTCGCAATTTCCCTCACGAAGGAGAAAAAAATGCGCATTTCGAAACCATTATAGTGAGATATAATTGCGCGGTACAGAGGGTCGGTCGAGTTTTCCATGACGATGGGACTGCTCCGCCGCCGGGCTACGGATACTGCCGGATCTCGGCCTTGCCCTGGAGAACCCTGAGTCCGTTGTAGGCGAGGGCCCGAAGCTCGTCCTCTCCCGGGTAGATGTAGATGGGCGCGAGATGCTTGATCCGATCGGTTAGGTCCTTCATGAGCGAATCGCTGTAGGCGATTCCTCCGGTTATGAGGATGCCGTCGATTTCGCCCAAAAGTACCGTGGACATGGCTCCGATTTCCTTGGCTATCTGATAGACCATGGCGTCACGAACGAGCTTCGCCTTGGCGTCTCCGCTCCTGGCCCTTTCCTCGACCTCGTCGGCCTTGTTCGTGCCCAGGTAGGCGACGTACCCGCCCCTGCCGGTGATCATCTTCTTCACCTCGTCCAGAGTGGCCCTGCCGCTGAAGCAGAGCTCAGCCAGAGCTCCCGCCGGAAGCGTGCCGCTGCGCTCGGGAGAAAACGGGCCTTCCCCGTCGAGGGCCTGGTTGACGTCGACGACGCGGCCCTTGCGATGAACCCCCACGCTGATGCCGCCTCCGAGGTGGGCCACGACGAGGTTGAGTTCCTCGTACGGCTTCCCGACCTTCTCCGCGTGAAGGCGGGCGATGGCCTTCTGGTTGAGCGCGTGGAATATGGAAACGCGCTCGAAGGCCGGATGGCCCGAGATCCTCGCCACGTCGTCCATTTCGTCGACGACCACGGGATCCACGGTGTAGGCCCTCGCGTTCGGGAGGCCGGAGGCGAGGTCCTTGGCTATGAGGCCGCCGAGATTGCTCGCGTGCTCGCCGTGAAGGCCCTGCACGAGGTCGGCCACCATGGCGTCGTTGATTTCGTAGATCCCCGATTTCACGCGCCGCAAGAGGCCGCCCCTTCCCATGATGATCCTGATGTTCTTCGCGTCTATGCCGGCGTCCTCGAGTTCCCGGAGGATGGTCTTCTTCCGGAAATCGAACTGTTCCGTAATTTTTTTGAAACGGTCGGTCTCTTCGGTGGCATGCCGTATCGTCTTTTCCAGAATCTTTTCGTCGCCCTTGAAAACGCCGATTTTCGTGGAAGTGGATCCGGGATTGATGGCGAGGATGAGGGGCTCTTCCTTCATGCATGTACCTCCGTCCCGCATCACCGAATGGATGCGGCCAGGGCGATCGAGTAGAGTTTGGTTTCTTCGGAATCCGCGCGGGATGTGAGGACGATCGGGGCGCCCGCCCCGAGGACGATTCCCGCAGCCACGGCGCCGCCCAGGAAATTCATGGCCTTGTACACGAGGTTCCCGCTTTCGATGTTCGGCACGAGGAGCAGGTCGGCGTCCCCGGCCACATCGCTCACGATCCCCTTGTGTTCCGCCGCCTCCTTCGACACGGCGTTGTCGAGAGCCAAAGGGCCGTCCACGAGGCAGCCTTTTATCTGATTCCGGCGGTTCATCTGCGTCAGCATGGCGGCGTGGATCGTGGCCTCCATCTTCGGGTTCACCGTTTCGACCGCGGCCAGCACGGCGATCTTGGGCTCCGAGACCCCGAGCCTGTGGAACATGTCCGCGGCGTTCGTGAGAATGCAGACCTTCTCCTCGAAAGAGGGCGCCACGTTCATCGCCGCGTCGGTGACCGCGATGAGCTTGTGGTAGTAGGGGGACTTGAAGACTCCGACGTGGCTGATGAGCCCTCCCGTCCGGAGCCCGCCCTCCTTGTCGAGCACGGCCTTGAGAAGGGGGCCCGTGGCGACCAGCCCTTTCATGAGAATGTCGGCGTTCCCCTTCTTTATCAAGGAAACGGCCCTGACGGACGCCTCTACGGGGTCCGGTACGTCGACGATTTCGATGCTCCCGGCCGATACTCCGAGGGAATCGAGGATCGCTTCGATCTCCCCCTTGTTTCCCACCAGGATCGGTTCGGCTATTCCTTCCTGTACGGCGCCGCATACCGCTTCCAAAACCGGCCTGTCCGCGGCCGCCGCTACCGCTATTCTTTTCGGCTTTCCGGATTTCGCCCTTTCCATGAGCGCGGATAGTTCTTCGAGCATGTGCCTGACCCCCGTCTGTTACGGAAAAATGCTGCTAATTCCATAATTATTATAGAATTAGAATTTCACACAAGTCAAGAAGATTTTATATTGACATAAATGTCAATATAAATTATTTTATTGATGACAAGTGAGTCAATAAAAATGCCGAAAGTGGTGAACCCGGAAGAAAGAAAATATCTCATCATGAAGTCGGCCGTGAAGGAATTCGCGCGTTGCGGATTCGAGCAGTCGAACATGAACGCCATAGCCGAGCGGGTAGACATCGGCAGGACCGCATTCTATTCCTATTTCCGGGACAAGCGCGAGATCCTCGATTACGCGGTGGATTTTCTCCTGGACGTGATAGGCTCCGATTACGAACACTCCTGTGAGAACACCTTCCTCACGGCGACGGAGAAGATCAATTTCCTGTTCAGGAAATTCCTCAAGGATATCCTCGCCGAGCGGGACATCATAACGGTGCTGCTCGAGGTTCTGCTCCGAAACGATGCGGAGTTCGCGGAGCAGAGGAAGAAGATCCTGCTCAGGTTCAACGGCATCAGGAGGATCATCGTCAAGATCCTCAAATTAGGGATGAAAACCGGGGAAATAAAGCCGATGGACGCCGAAAGCATGGCCCACACCCTGCTCATGGTGCTGATTTCCCTTCTGTATTCCATCAACACGTTCACGAACGAATCGATCAAGAACACCGTTGATTCGTTCTCTCTTCTGCTGACGGGCTTGAACCGTCGAATCGACAGGTAGCTGGGAGGAATTCATGAGCTACATTCTTTGCCTGAACTGCGGTACTTCTTCCGCAAAATACGCTCTTTTCAACAAAGAGACTCTCGTCTCGGTCTGCAACGGCATCGTGGAACGCATCGGGATCCCGGATTCCGGCATCACCCACAACGTGGCCGGGAAGGAAGCGCTCAAGGTCCGGAAGGACTGCCGCAACCATGTAGACGCGATCAACCTGATCTTCTCCGCCATTCTCGGAAAGCTCGATCCCGCCTACAGGATCGTTTCGGCCATGAGCGAAATTTCCGCGGTCGGGCATCGGGTCCTGCACGGCGGCGAGAAATTCGTGAAGAGCGCGCGGATCGACGAGGAGGTCTACGACGCGATCGTCGAGATGATCGATCTCGGCCCCCTGCACAATCCGGCGAACCTCGCCGGCATAGACGCGATCAAGGCCGTTGAGCCCGATATGCCGCAGATCGCGGTGTTCGACACCGCTTTCTTCCAGACGCTTCCGGAGGAGGCCTATCTCTACGGCGTACCCTACGATTGGTACAAGAAATACAAGGTGAGGAAGTACGGTTTCCACGGGACATCGCATCTGTATCTCTCGAAACGGACCGCGGCCCTCCTCGGCAAGAAGGCGGCGGACGTCAATCTCGTCTCCCTCCACATCGGGAACGGAATCAGCCTGACCGCCGTGAGAAAGGGCGTCGCCGTGGAGCACAGCATGGGGATTTCCCCCCTGGACGGCGTCATGATGGGGACCCGTTCCGGCTCCGTCGATCCGACTATAGTCTCCTACATCGGGGCGAAGGAAAAGACGACCGCCCAGGACGTGGTCAACAAGCTGCTCAACAAATCCAGCGGCCTTCTGGGCTTCACCGGATTCACCGACATGCGGGACATAGAAAAGGGGATGGCCTCAGGGGACAAGAACTGCATCCTGGCCCACAAGCTCTACTGCTACAAGATTCGGAGTTTCCTCGGAATGTACCTCGCGGTCCTGGATTACGACGTGGACGCCATCGTGTTCGCCGGCGGAGTGGGCGAGAACGACACGACCGTGAGAAGGGAGGTGACGAAAGGCTTCGAGAAGATCGGTCTCGTCATCGACGAGGAAAAGAACAGGAAGACGTTCAAAAGCAAGGCGGCGGCGGACATATCGGCGCCTTCGGCCCGCATCAGGACCTTCGTGGTTCCGACGGACGAGGAGAGGGTCATACTCGAGGACGTCATCGGGTTGCTGAACGGCACGTACGATGTCCACACGAAATTCGCGTACAGTTTCTCTTGAGAGGAGTCCCCTATGAAGAAGGGAAGAGCTTTTCTGGTCAACGTAAGCATTCAGGACCTTCCGTTTCCCATTAAGGTCCTGTCCGGCGCGTCCAAGGACGGGCAGAGCACGGTTGCGAACATTTCCGTCCAGGCCCGGATCATGAAGGAATTCGAAGCGGAATGGATCGACAGGTTCATCCAGGTGACCCACAGGCACCGCGACAACATCGGGATAGAGGATCTCAAGTCGAGCATCAAGGACTATCTGGAGGCCTTGAACGCGAACAGCGTCAGGGTAGAGATGGCGTTCCCCTATTTCGTCGAAAAAAGAACGCCGAAATCGAACGAACCGTGCCTGGTCAAATACGACTGCACCTTCACGAGCCATTTCCCCTCGCTGGACAACGACGTCAAGATCGTCTTCGGGATCAAGTGCCCGGTGATCACGTCCTATCCCGTCGAAGGGCAATCGTCCGGCAGGAAGTCGAGCTTTCCCCAGCTCACCATCCTGCAGATCGAGGTTCAGCCCAAGCAGGAGATCTTTCCCGAGGAGATAGTGAAGATCGCGGACGCGAAGAGCCTCGCGCCGATCTACTCGTTCCTCTCGCGTGAAGACCAGCTTCATCTCATCGAAAAGACCCAGCAGAATTATCAGTCGAGCGTGGACACGGTCGACGAAATCCGCCTCGAGCTCGCAAGAAGGCGGGACGTCGGCTGGTATTCGATCAGCGCATCGAACTTCGGCATGCTGCACAACTACACGACCCTCATCAGCTTGGAGAAGAGCCGCTGGGTGCCTGGCAGCTATTACGAGGACGAAGAGATCTAGCGGGACTCGGGGATGAATATTCTCGTCTTCAACTGCGGCAGTTCATCGCTCAACTTCAAGGTCTACGGGTTCGGGAAGAGGACGGGGCTCGATGAGCTGCTCGTAGGAAAGGCCCACCGCGTGGGCGTGAAGGGAGACAGGCCTTCCTTCATCGAATACCGCTGCCGCGGCGAGAAGACCGTCCTCGAGGTTCCGTTGAAGGACCACCGGGTCGCGGCGAAATATATAATCGAGGCGGTGGAGAAGAACGGCATCCCGGTCGACCGCATCGGTCACCGCTGGGCGAACGGCCTCGACCGCTTCTCGACGGCGGAAGTGAAGCCCGAACTCCTGCCGATCCTGCGCAGCCTCGTCCCCCAGATTCCGCTCCATCACTCCATCGCGCTCGCGGTCATCCGCGAATGCGCGGGGAGTTTTCCCGAAATCACCCAGTACGTCACGACGGACAACGCCTTTCACCGGAACCTGCCTTTCCGGGCTTCCAGGTACGTCCTTCCCCGGGACGTCGCCGAAAAATTCGGCTTCAGGAGGATCGGCTTTCACGGACTGTCTTTCCGCTTCATAGCCGAACGGGCGCCGAAGATGCTGAACCTTCCCGCCGAGGATCTCCGGATGGTCGTCTGCCACCTCGGCACCGGGGGTTCGGAGATCGCCGCGGTGAACGGCGGTTCCTCCGTGGACGCATCCATGGGATACACCGGTCTTCCGGGGATCGTCATGAGCACGCGCTGCGGCGACGTCGATCCGCTCCTTCCCTTGTACCTGATGCGGGCTTTCGGATACAACGTCGACGACGTCCAGAGCGTCCTTCACGACAAGAGCGGACTTCTCGGCGTCAGCGGGGAATCGAGCGACATCCGCGACCTGCTCGAACGGAGCAGGAGGAACGACGAGACGGCCCGCCTCGCGGTGAGCATGTACGTCAGGGCGGTGAAGAAATACGTCGGTGCGTTCATCGTCGCCCTCCAGGGCATCGACTGCCTTGTTTTCACCGACGACGTGGGGATCTGGTGCAGCGAGATCCGCGATCTCGTATGTTCGGGCCTCGGATGGTTCGGAATCGAGCTCGACGGGGAGAAGAACGGGCGGCAGATTCCGGCCTCCGGCGCGTTCCTCGAGGGGAACGGGTCGAGGGTCAAAGTCCTTGCGCTTCCGACGGATGAGGAGAGGATCATCGCCGAGGAAGGGGTTCGGCTTTACGGAGACGCGATCGCATGAAACTGATCGTCGAAACGGAACCCGGACGAATCCGGTTCACAGCGATAGAGACGGGGCGGGTGATCGAAAGGACCGATTGGCTGTATTCGCCGTTGAACGGGACGAAAAAACTCCTCGGCCGGAAGTTCGGCGGAGTCCGGGAGCTCGTATTCCTCGGCGAGTCTCCGGATTCGGAGGAACTCGCGAAGGACCTTAGGGGTCTCTTCCCCGGA
The DNA here is from genome assembly GCA_964397655.1 of uncultured Spirochaetaceae bacterium. Lineage (GTDB taxonomy): Bacteria > Spirochaetota > Spirochaetia > DTKZ01 > DTKZ01 > CAYNKA01. Next base: position 16,430 of record CAYNKA010000006.1, read on the forward strand.
GCGCGGGTGACGACGCTTTCGGACGAGGCCTTCTTTTCGACGCTGCCGGACGAATCGAGATTCTACGCCATACCGGATCGGCTGGGCAGGTCCAAGCTCCGGAGGAGGGGCGGATTCGGACTGGTCCATGAATGGGTCGGTTCCCGCCTGGAGCTCGAGCGTCCGCCCGCCGTAGCCAGGGCTGTGAGCGTCTTCCTTGGCGATTCGAGCAACATGGTCGCGCTCCGCGACGGCAGGGCGATCGAGACGAGCATCGGTTTCAGCGCCGCGGAAGGCCTCCCGTCTCTGACCTCGAGCGGCGACCTGGACCCCACGATTTTATTCGAACTCCACGCCTCGGGGATGTCGATCCCCGACATCGAGGAACTCGTCACGGCGAAAAGCGGCATTCGAGGCTGCCTCGGCGAGAACGTCGGCTTCCGGGATTTCCTCGCGAGGAGGGATCCCGAGGCCATGGAACTTCGCGAAGTGTTCGTATACCAGACGGAGAAATACATCGGCGGTTACATCGCGCTCCTGGGCGGCATCGACGCCGTCGCCTTCGTGGGTGAAGCCTGCGAGGAGATCGCCGGCCTCGTCGAGGAGATCTGCGCGGATCTCCGATTCCTCGGGCTGGACGCCGGTCTCCTCCATGCCGGAAATCCGGAGCCGTGGACGGAATTCTCGGCGGAGGGCTCGGCCTTCAGGGCCTTCTTCGCCCCCTACGACAGGCTTCGTTTCGTCCTGGATCTGTCCGCTATTTCCGAATGACGGTTTCCTTCGTCCTTCTGCAGGAGAGCTTCTTTCCGAGAAAGTCCCACGAATACTTTTCCGCGGTGATGTGCTCCTGCTGAACTCCGTCCGTGAGGATCACCCGCTTGAAATTCCCGTACAGCACGAAGACCGCGTTGCAGGGGATGTAGTCGACGCTTTTGTCGCGGATCTCCACGCGCAGGTCCCTGCCCGAGGCGGACGCGACGAGCCTGAAACCGGTCCTTATGCCTTTCCGGTAGCCGTAGGTCTCTCCGTCGTCGAAAGAATACCGGCAGGCGGCCTCCTTCAAGGAATCCGACGGAAGGAAAACGTGGAATTCTACGGATGCCAGGTTTTTTTCCTGATTCTCCTGCTCTCCCCTCAGCATCGGGATGATGGACCCTTCTTTGATGTAGAGAGGCGTCGAATGGAGGTTCTCCTTCGCCTTGACGGTCTGACCTCCTCCGATCCAGGTCCCTTCCGAAGGGGAGAACCACCTCAGGCTCTCGCCCGGCAGGAACACTTCCCTCGAATCCCGTCCGCCCTCCAGCACGGGGGCCTGGAGCACCGACGGCCCGACGAAGAATTCGTCGTCCACGGTCTTCGCGGCTTCCTCCTCCGCGAACTCGTAGAAGACAGGTCGGAGGATTGGCTCTCCTTCGGCTTCCTGCTCGATGAAGAGGTTGTAGAGGTAGGGGATCATCTTGTAGCGCAGGCGGACGAAACGCCTGAGCGCGGCCTTGATCTTGTCGCCGAAGGCCCACGGCTCCTGATCCCTGCTGTTCTTGACCGAATGATTGCGGAAGAAGGGGAAGAGGAAGCAGGTCTTGAACCAGGCCGCCGCGAGTTCCCCGTCGGCGTCCCCGCCGAATCCCGGCACGTCCGGGCCGCAGAAGGGCATACCGGACAGGGAAAGGGAGAGGCTCACCGGTATGCACTGCCGGAGATGATGGCGGTTCGACCAGTTGTCGCCGGTCCAAAGGGCGGTATGCCGCGCGGAGGAAACGAAGGCGCTCCTCGACAGGATGAAGGGCCGGGACGTGGGATGCGCACGGAGCATTCCTTCGCGGGTGGCTTTCTGCATGCCGAGGCAGTACTGGTTGTGCCATGCTTCGTGCGGGAGTCTGCCGCGGTCGAAGAGCATCTCTCCCGGGTCCACGCAGCCCGTGGAAGGGTCGTGCATGTCGAGCCACACTCCCTCGATGCCGTTTCCCGCGAATTTCCTCACGAGACCCGCCCACCATTCCCTCGTCTCGGGCAGGGCGAAGTCGGGAAACACCGTTTCACCCGGCCAGACGAATCCGATGAAGGGCAGCCCTTCGGTGTTTCTGCAGCAGAGGTCTTTCTGCATGATTTCCTGATAGACGTCGTAAACGGCATCGACCTTGACGCCGGGATCGATGATGGGCACCACGCGCCGCCCGCGCTTCTTCAGGTCCTCGATCTGGTTCTTCGGGTGGGGAAAGTACTTCTCGTTGAACGAAAAGACCCTGAATCCGTCCATATAATCGATGTCGAGCCAGAGGCCGTCGCAGGGTATCTTTTCCTCGGCGAATTTCTTGTCCAGGCGGTCGAGATCCGCGAAGGATCCGTATCCCCAGCGGCTCTGGTGATATCCGAGGGCCCAGAGCGGCGGCAGCGGCACGGTACCCACCAGTCGCTGCATCCTCGCGGTAACCTCGCGGGGCGAGGCGCCGAGAATGCAGAAGATTTCGGGAGATCCGCCCGTCGCCCCTATAGAAAGCCATCGCGGAAGGGAATGCCCGCCGTGAAGCCCTTCGGCGACGGAGTCCTCGGGCCGGAGAAGCATGAACACCGGGTAGGGATCGTTCACGAGGATGCCGGCCCAGCCCTTCCCCGTGTCGACGAGCAGGTAGGGTATCGAAGCGTACATCGGATCGGTGACTCCTTCCCGATAGGCTTCGGGATGAAAATCCGCCCATACGTCGGTGTTCCAGAACCTCGTCCTCTGTCCCGATCTCTCGAACGGCGTATTCTTTTCTCCGAGCCCGAAAAAACGCAGGTTCTCGCAGGGTTCGAGATTGAGCACCCATTTGCGCCCGAGGACGCCGAAGTCCGTTCCGTCACGCGTGACGATGACAGTTTTCCCCTTGAAATCGGCGCGGAACCCGGTTCCCATGGTCTCGATGGAACCCTGATGCTCGGACCGGTCGAAATCGTCGGTGCAGAGGTCGGCCAGACTTTCCTGTGAGCTCCAGCGTTTGGAGGAATACCTGAGACGATACACGTCCTCCCCGAGGTGGTCGACGGTCAGGAGTATGTCTTTCGCCGCATAGGAGAAATTGCGGGGATGATCGGTTTTCTGAAAATACATGATGGAGCCTCTTTCAATGCCGGCGTCTCGAATCGCGACGGTTTTCCAGGACCACGATGGTGAAGAAAGCGGCAATTTCCGCCCGGTTCTTTTCGGTGATTCTTGTAAACGCCTTGATGGGGAGATTCTACCGAAAGTGCAAAGGCAGGTAAAGAGACGGGAAGGTCCGGGCCCTTGCTTTCCGGATCGGCTTGGATTATCATTCTTTGAGAAAATTCAGAAGATATTTTTGCGACCGTTTTCCTTGAGGCGACCATACTATTTTCATCGGCCCGACCGGAACGGCGTTAAGGGGATCGTTCGGGTTGTTTTCTCTTCGCGGAGCAGGCTATCGGCTTTCCGGGAAATGTCCGCCATTTAAAAAGTCCAAAATCCGATTCATTGCGGGAGTGTCGATGCGAAGGGGTTCTACCGTTCGTATTCTCGTTCTCCTCGAAATCGCGGGGTTGCTCTGCGGCCTCGCCGGCGATATCGCATACGGCGACGAGATTGCGAGAGCCCGTGCCGGCCGCGCCGATCTCAGTCGGATGGCGTTCGCCGACGGCTCCCTCTATACCCTGAGCGGCGAATGGGAATTCCGGAGCGGCTCGTCTTCGGCCGGATATTTCGCGATCGAGGAGACGGCGGACGATTTCGCGGCCCAAGGATATTTCAAGAGGTTCGACGTCGCGGTCTTCAGGCTCGTCGTCGAGACCGGTCAGCCGAACCGGAGTTTCGGGATACTGTACCGCGACCTTTCCGGGGCCACCAGGGTGTGGCTGAACGGCAAACTCTGCCTCGAATTCGGCAGTCTCGAGAACCTGCCGGAGGGACTCACGACGAGGGTCATCGGCGGAGTGGCCGGGTATATCACCTCCGACTCCTCCGGAAGGATCGAGATCGTCCATGAGACAGGCGACCGCGATTTTCGCCATTGGAATCTCGTCAAGATACCGCCGCTCATCGGATACCAGGAATCGATATCGGAGAAAATCCTCGTCGATTCGGCATTCCAGTTCTTCGTGCTGGGGGCCATCTTCTTCATCCTCGTGTACCATCTCGCCTTTTTCTGCCGGAGACGGAATGATCTCTTCAATCTATTGTTCTGCCTCTTCATTCTCGACCTCGGCTTTCGGATACTTCTCGTGGACAATCTCAGGATCGTGTATTCCATCCTGCCGGTGCCGACCTTCGTTCATGCGAGGCTCGTGGGCCTGTTCGTCTTTCCGCTCGCTCCCCTCTTCATGGCCTTCGTCGTGCTCTTTTTCCCCGAGGACGGAAGGATCGGCGCGGTGAAGGCTTTCGGAGCGGTCAGCGCGCTCTTTCTCGTCGTTTCGCTGTTCGTTCCCGCGGAATACCGGTTCGACGTCTACGAATGGTATTATCCCGTGGTCTTCGCGGGCGTAGTCTACACGATGGCGGTCCTCGTCTTCGCGTGCATGCGCGGCAGGGCGAACGCGGTGCCCCTGACTCTCGGATTCCTCGTGTTCGCCGCCGCAGCCCTCCACGACGTCATGATGGTGAGGCGGCTCGTTTCCTGGAAGGACAACTTCGCGGTGTCCGGCGTCCTCGCTTTCCTCGTCTTTCATTCCATCGTCATCAACAGCAGGGTTTCCAACGCGCTCAGGAACGTGGAATCGCTCACGCTGGAACTCGAGGAACACCGGGGTCGCCTCGAAAAAATGGTGGAGAAGCGCACCCGCCAGCTCAAGAAGGCGAATCTTAAGCTCGGGGAACTCGCCCATCGCGACGGGCTCACCAAGCTCTACAACCGGCGCTTCTTCGATCTGCGTCTCGAGCGCGAATGGAGGCGATTGATAAGGAACGGGAAGCCTCTGGCGGTCATGCTTTCCGACGTCGATTTCTTCAAGGCCTACAACGACCGCTACGGGCATCAGCAGGGCGATGAATGCCTCAAGGCCATAGCCCGCGTCATGCAGGCCCATACGAACCGGCCGGGGGACTTCGCGGCCCGCTATGGAGGGGAGGAATTCGTCCTCGTGCTTCCGGAGACGGACCTCGCCGGCGTCATGCACATCGCCGAATCCATCAGGATCGAGATCGAGTCCGGCGGGATAGAGCACGGCGACTCCCCCTTCGGCAGGGTCACGTTGAGCGCTGGGGTGTCCGCGGTCGTGCCGAGCCGGGACGGGTCCCCGGCGGACCTCGTGGGTGCCGCGGACGCGCTGCTGTACGAGGCGAAGCAGAGAGGCCGGAACCGGGTCGAACCTTTGGAACTAGACCGCGATCGACCTGAGCACGGATAGGGACCGCTCGGCGTCCGAGCGGAAATCGTCGGTGAAGGCCTCGATGCTGAGGCGGCCGCCGTAGGGTACGAGCGCGAGGGTGCGGAAGAACGCCCGGAATTCCTCCTTGGGCTCCGTAGGAAATCGCCGCCGCACCGGGTCCGCGAAATGAAGGTGGACGATGTCGCCGCCCGCCTTCTCGATGACCGAGAGCGGTTCGCGTTCCAGGGCGAAGTGGTAGTAATCAGAGAGCAGGCGCAGATGTTTCGCCGATACGGCCTTTTGAAGCGCCATCGCCTCCTCCATGGATGTGAGCACGTTCGCCTCCCCGCGATTGTGGTACTCGATGGCGACCAGGATGTCGAAACGCGAGGCGGTGTCCGCGATCATCTTGGAGGCCTCGACGATCTGGTCCCGCGCCCGGTCCATGGGGAAGCCTTCGGGGACGTTCCGGGCCCCGGAACTGCCGAAGACGACGACCTCCGCGCCGATGTCCTTGGCCCGACTCAGGGCCTTTTCCGTGTACAGCGCGAGGGCGGGGAAATCCACGGAGGGGCCGGTGATCCGCCGTTCTGGCGGGAAGAAATTGTTGCACGCCTCCGAGCGGAGCCCGGAAGCCTCCAGCCTGCGCCCAAGGGCGCGAAAGTCGGCTTCCTGCAGTGCGGCGACGTCGCGAAGCGACAGCTCGACGTAATCGTAGCCGAGGTCCGCGCAGACCTCCGCGACGTCGATTCCCACCGGGTCGTTTTTCGGGTCGACCATGCAACCGCAACAGCCAATGCGGATCATACGACTTCTCCTGGAGGAAGGATGGAACCAGAGTATAGCCTTTCCCCGATTTCAAGGTCAATTCAGAGGGGAGGTTTCCTGCATCAAAGGGCGGGCCTGCATGTCCCGCGGGGCGATTTCGTGATCCAGTTGTCGATCGGCTCCTTGTCGCGGAGGGCCCGGTAGACGTCCTCGAAACGTACGGGCATGTGGGTCAATTCGACCCCCACGGCGTTCCGGATCGCGTTCCCCAGGGCGGCGGCTACGGAAATCATCGAATGCTCGCCGACTCCCCGGGCGCCGTAGGGGCCGTCCTTCTGGGGAGTCTCCACCGCGTAGCATTCGACTGCGTCGGGGAGGTCCTTCGCCGTGGGAATCTTGTTGTCGGTGAAGGACGAGTTGAGGAGCCTGCCTTCCTCGTCGTAGATGTAGCCCTCGCAGAAGGCGGTCCCGAGGCCCTGGACCATGCCGCCGATCGCCTGCCCCCTTACGAGCTCGGGATTGATCACCCTGCCGACGTCGAAAACCGACGCCGTCTTCAGGATGCGGTATTCCCCCGTCTTCGGATTGACTTCGACGACGATGCCGTGGGCTCCGTAGGTCCAGTCCAGGGCCGGATTCCCTTGTCCGGTCTCCTTGTCGAGGTTCGTGAGGCCCTGCGCTATGTACCTGCCCACGCCGATGAGGGGCCCGCCGACCGAATTGCCGTCCGGGTGCGCGTAGCCGACCGCCATCCGTGCGAATTCTACGCGTTTCTCCGGCCTATGCTTCACGAAGATTCCGTCCGCGTCGTGGGAAAGGTCCACGGGCTGCGCGCGAAGGACCTCGCCGGCGACCGCGTAGGCGCGGGCGAGCAGGTCCTCGGCGGCGAGAATCGCGGCGTTCCCGGAGAGGAACAGGCCCTTCGATGCTACGGTCTGCCAGTCGTAGGGATCGTGATCGGTGTCCTTCTCCGTCGCGATTCGGATCCTGGCGAGGGGGAAGCCGAGCCTCTCCGCGATGATCTGCCCGATCGCGGTCCAGGTGCCTTGGCCGATCTCCGTGAGAGCGAGGCTCGCCGTGACCGTCGCGTCCTCGTTCATCTTGAGGATCACCGCCGTGGACGTGAAGGGCGGCATCGCAGGCGCCTTGTGCAGGGCCGCGATGCCCTTGCCGATCTTCCACCCGGTCGCCTTTTCCCGTTTCCTCTCAGCTGCCGTGAGGTCTCCGTAGCCTACGGCCTTCGCCGCCGTCTCCAGGCACTTCATTACGTTCCCGCTCCCATCGGTGATGACTTCGCCCGTTATGGTGCGGGAGCCGGGCCTGAGGGCGTTTCTCTTCCTGAACTCGAGGGGGTCCATGCCGATGGCCCGGGCCACGAGATCCATGTGCCGCTCCAGGCCCCAGAAAAATTCCACGTGCCCGAAGCCCCGGTACGCGGTCCCGTAGGGCTTGTTCGTGTAGATCGTGTACGCGTCGATCCAGGCGTTCGGGATCTCGTAAGGCCCGGAGGCCGAATACCCCGAGGCCCTGGTGACGTTCACCGCGTAATCCGCGTAGGCGCCGGAATCCCAGTACATGGTCATCTTCTGGGCCAGGATCTTTCCGTCGGCGCCGACACCCGTCTTGATGCGGTAGGTGAGGGCGCTCCTGCAGGGAAGAAGGCTGAACTCCTCCTCGCGGCTCGCCTGGAATTTGACGGGACTTCCTCCGGCCTTTCTGGACAGCACCGCGGCGAGCGGTTCTATGCCGATGCCCGCTTTTCCGCCGAACCCTCCGCCAACGTAGGGTACGACGACCCTGACCCTGTGCCTGGGAAGCTTGAAGGCGTGGCAGAACAGGTTCCTGACGGTGAACGGGCTCTGGGCGCTGGTCCAGATGACGACCTCGTCGCCGGGTTTCCATTGGACGATGGCCGCATGGGTTTCCAAGGGAACGTGCTGGACCGAAGGATTCGTGTATTCCCGCTCGACGATCCATTCGGCCTTTCGGAAGGCTTCGTCCACGTCGCCTTTCCTGAGTTTGGTGTGGTTCGCGATGTTCGTGCCGGGGACAGGGGTGAACACCTCCTTGACGTAGTCGTACTCCCCGAGGCGGGGATGGACGAGGGGGGCGTTCTTCTCGAGAGCGTCCAGCGGGTGGAGCACGGGAGGGAGGACCTCGTATTCGACCCTGATGAGATCGGCGGCCTTCTTCGCCTCCCTGAGGGTGTCCGCGGCGACCGCGGCCACGGCCTCCCCGTAATGGCGCACCTCGCCTTTCGCGAGAATGTACTTGTCCACGACGTAGAGGCCGAGCCTGACGTCGAGTTCCCCGCCGGTGACGATCGCCCGGACGCCGGGGACCTTCGACGCACGTGATACGTCGATGCCGAGGATTCGGGCGCGGGCGTGGGGGCTCTGCTTTACGCAGGCGTGCAGCATGCCGGGAAGGCTCATGTCGCTCACGTACGTCGCCTTGCCGGTGACTTTTTCCGTCGCGTCCGTGCGTTCGGCGGAGCGTCCTACGATTCGAAGGGTTTCAGGAGCGGCGTCTTCATACATGGCCCTTTCCTCCCTTCACGTCCGGCTGTCCGGACGCGTCGAGGACGGCTTCGACGATCTGGGCGTAGCCCGTGCACCGGCAGAAATTCCCCTCGATGGCTTCCTTGATCTCCTCGACCGAAGGCCTGGGGTTCCTCGCGAGGAGGCTTTTCGCCGACATGATCATGCCTGGCGTGCAGAAGCCGCATTGGATCGCGTGATGTTTGACGAAGGCCTTCTGCAGCCGCGAGAGCCTGCCGTTCTTCGCCTCCCCCTCGATGGTCTCCACGGACCTCCCGTCCGCCTCCGCGGCCAGGACCAGGCAGGAGTTCACCGCCTTCCCTTCGAGGAGGACCGTGCAGGCCCCGCATTCGCCCATGCCGCAGCCCTCCTTGGTCCCGGTGAGGCCGCAGTCATCGCGGATGAAATGCAGGAGAGTCCGGCTTTCTTCGGTTTCGCGCTCGTAGAGCCGGCCGTTTATCGTCACGCGGATCTTCATGGCTTCGCCTCCGAAATGAGCCTGCGCGCGAACTCGCCGATCATGAAGAGGCGGTACTCCTTCGTGCAGCGGATGTCGTCGATCGGGCTCACCTTGTCCAGGATGCCGGAAACGATGTCTTCCGTTCTGGCAGACGCGCGGAATTTCCCGGCGAAGACCGGCACCGGGGCCGCGGAACTCACGGCGAACCTGAGGACCCCGTCCTTCTTCAGCATGGCGACGCCCACGAGGCCGAGGTCGTGGCCTTTTATCCGTTTGAGCTTGAGGTAGCCGCCGCGGGCGTTCCGGAATTCCGGGGGGATGACGATGGCCATGAGAATTTCGTCCTCCGCGAGCGAGGTCCGCTTGACGCCGGTGAAGAATTCGCTGAACGGTATTTCGCGCGTCCCCCGGATCGAGGCGACGACCGCACGGGCGTCGAGACAGAGCAGGGCGGGCGCCATGTCCGAACAGGGGGAAGCGTTCACGACGTTGCCCGCGACCGTCGCCCTATTGCGGATCTGGTGCGAGGCGAGTGTCCTGGCGCAGGCTTCGAGCAGGGGGTAATCCCGCCGCACCGAACGGTTTTCCATGAGGGCGTTGATCGTCACCGCCGGTCCGATGGAAAGGCCCGTTTTCCCGCTTGTCAGAATCCCGTCCATTCCGGGGATGCGTTTAAGGTCGACGAGGAGTTCGGGTCTGAGCATGCCGGTTCTGATGTTCGGGAGCAGGTCGGTTCCCCCGGCGAGTATCTTCGCCTCGCGACCTTTTTCATGGAGCACATCGAGAAGCGTTTCCAAGGTCGACGGCGCCTGGTAGCGGAATTCATGCACCATCGCTCATCCTTCCTTGACGAGCCGAGAGACGGCGTCCCATCCTCCCAGGCTCGAGGCCCGACGTATCCTCTCATTAAAATACGGCTCGGGAGCACTGTCAATTGAATTCATTTCGCCGATTTCAGGCGATTCGAAGGGCTGCCGCGTCGGGTCATCGTCCGGACGCCCCGGAACGGCGCGCCCGGCGTTGGAGTTCGGCAAAAAAAACCCGGCCTCGACGGCCGGGTTTCGATCTGTTTTCGACGGAAACTACTTGGTTTCCACGACGCTTTTTCCGGCGATCCTGCCGAACACGATGGTGTCCGCGAGGGCGTTTCCGCCGAGCCGGTTGCTGCCGTGGATTCCTCCGGTGACTTCGCCCGCTGCGTAGAGGCCGGGTATGATCTTGCCGTTGGTGTCGATGACCTGGGCCTTCGTGTTGATCTTCACGCCGCCCATGGTGTGATGGACGGTGGGAACGCGACCGCTCGCGTAGAACGGGGGCTTGTCGATCTTGTCCTTCATGAGTTTCTTGCCGAATTCGTCCTTCTTGGACTCCACGCCCTTGTTGTAGCGGTCGATGGTGTCCTTCAGCACCGCCGGGTCGATGCCGATCTGCTTGGCGAGGCCCTCGATCGTATCGGAGGAGAAGGCCTTGCCCTTTTTCACGAGTTCCTCGGCGGTCTCGTTGAAGCTGTTCTTCGTCTGCGGGGTCGGCATGGAGTGAGCGTCGCAGATGACGTACATGAACTGGTCCTTCTGCTTGATGAGGGCCTGGGTCATTACGTCGCGCCGTTCCGCCTCGCTCACGAACCGCTTGCCTTCCTTGTTGACGTAGATGAAATTCTCCACGTCGAACCCGACCCAGCCGTTCAGGGCGCCGGTCTTCGGATCCCCGAGGGGAAGCATCTGGATGTATTCCATGCCCGTGAACGCGGCGCCGACTTTCTCGGCCATGGCGATGCCGTCTCCGGTCGCTCCGGGATGGTTGGTGGTGCCGAGGTTCGGCGTGATGCGGGGATCGTATTTCTGCCTCATCTCCTTGTTCGCCGAAAATCCGCCGGTCGCGAGCACTACGCCCTTCTTCGCATTGTAGCGGATCCGGTTGCCGTCTTTGTCCACGGCGACTACCGCGGTAACGCGACCTTTTTCCGTGACGAGCCGTTCGGCCCTCGTCTGAAAGAAGAATTGGACTTTGTTCTTCTCTGCGGCCGCCTTCAGGGTCTTGATGAAGCCGGTGCCGAGAGGATCGACGGTCTCATGACTTCGCGGCCAGAGGGCCCCGAGGACGGTGAACACCTTTTCGTGGAATTTCATTCCCATGCCTTCCAGCCAATGCAGGCCGTCGAGGGCCCCGTAGGTGAGGGTCTTCACGAGTTCGGGTTCGGCCTTGTTGTCCCCTCCCGCGAGGGTCTGCTCGAAGTGCTTCTGGGGCGAGTCCTCGATGCCCTGCTTCTTTTGCCGTTCGGGGTCGGCGGCGTTATAGGCTCCGCCCGCTCGGATCGAGTTTCCGCCGAGGAAGGGCATTTTCTCGATGAGGACGACGGTCGCCTTGTTGTTGGAGGCTTCCACCGCCGCGGCGAGGCCTGCGTTGCCGCCTCCCACCACCACGACATCGGCGTCCACGGTCTTGGCTATGGGGTACTCGATCGCGTCTTTGAGCGCGTCCTTGACGGCGTTCTTGATCGCATGGCTCGTCTCGCTCGCGCCGCTCACGTTGTCCACTTCGATGTCCTGCCCCTTGATGATGCTCTTGGGGATCTCGGCGACCGCTGCGTCCGATATGCCGGGCGTGTCCTTGGTTTTCACGTCGATTTTCGTGATCTGCTTGTTCCTCACGGTGACCGTTACGGTCAATACTCCTCCGTGGCCTTCGGCCGATCCGTTGTAGACTCCGTCCACGTACGACACTTTCGGCGCCGCGAAGACGAACGTTCCGGAAAGGAAAAGGATCGCGGCGAGGGCGAACGCTATTCTTTTCATTGCAGGTCTCCTTGTCTTTCTGTATGGTTTTCCTTTTGAGGGGAACGACGCTATTAATAAAGCAGCTTTTCCGAAAAATCAAGAGAGGAAACCCCTCGGGAACGGGGTTCCGGGGAGCACGAAATCGCCCGTTGGACTATACTTCATGCCGAGAGGACGGACATCATGACGATACCGAGAAAGACGAAGATCATCTGCACGCTCGGACCGGCGTCCGAGCGTCCCGAAACGGTGCGGCGACTGCTCGAAGCCGGGATGAACGTCGCGCGCTTCAATTTTTCCCACGGCAACCACGAGGAACATCGGAGGAGAATGGAGACCGTCAGGGCGGCTTCGAGAGAAACCGGCATCCCGGTCGGGATTCTCCTCGACACCAAGGGCCCGGAAATCCGGACCGGAGCGGTCGCCGGAGGAGGGAAGATCGACCTGCGCTCCGGCGACCGGACGACCCTCGCCTTCGACGGGGCCGAATGCGTGCCCGGGAGGATTACCCTTTCGTACGCGAAGCTGCCGGAGGAGGTAAGTCCGGGCAATCACGTCTTCATCGCGGACGGCCTCGTCGATCTCCGGGTGGACGAGGTGATGGGCTCCGAGCTCCTCTGCACCGTGGTGAGCGGAGGGGAGATCGGAAGCAGGAAGAACGTGAACGTTCCGGGAGTGAGGACATCCCTGCCGGCCTTGGGGGAACGGGATCTCGAGGACATCGCCTTCGGGCTTTCCATGGACATCGATTTCATCGCCGCGTCCTTCATCCGGAAGGCGGCCGACGTCGTGGCGGTGAAGCGCGCCGTCGCCGGAGCGAAGATTCCGCCCCTCGTCGTCGCGAAGATCGAGGACGAGGAAGGCGTGGAAAACATCGACGGCATCCTCCGCGTGGCGGACGGGATCCTCGTGGCCAGGGGCGATCTCGGAGTTCAGCTTCCGGGGGAGAAGATCCCCCTTGTCCAGAAGCGGATCATCGAGAAGTGCAACGCCGCGAACAAGATCGCGGTCACTGCGACGCAGATGCTCGAATCCATGACCGTCAATCCCAAACCGACCCGAGCCGAGCTCACCGACGTCGCCAACGCCGTTTTCGACGGCACGGACGCCGTCATGCTTTCGGGAGAGACCGCGGGGGGCAGATACCCCGTGGAGTCGGTACGGGTCATGGACAGCATCGTCAGGGCCGTCGAGGATTCTCCCGAATACCGCGAGCTCATGAAGCAGCGTTTCCGGACCCAATCCCGAGCCATCGATATCCCGCACGCCACCGCGAAGGCCGCGCACGTCATGGCCTCGGAGATCGGGGCGGGAGCGATACTCGGCCTCACGCGCTCCGGAAACACCGCCCGTCTTCTGTCCCTGTACCGTCCCGAGCAGATCGTCATCGCGGCTACGCCGAGCGAGGCCGTCCGGAACCGCCTGCTCCTTTCCTGGGGGGTCCTGCCCCTCGTCTCTCCCGAAACCAAGGATTCGGACGAAATGATCATGAACGGTCTCAAGGCCGCTCTGGGCCACGGCTACGTGAAGAAGCTCGACAGGGTAGTGGTCGTCGCCGGGGTTCCCGTCGGGACCCCCCTCGTCACCAACATGGTGCGGGTCTACTTCCTCGGGAACATCCTGTGCCGCGGCGAGCGCGGCTACGGCGGCGAAACGACCGGAAGGGTGGTGAAGGCGAGGGACGCGATGGAGGCCTCGTCGAAGCTCCTCCTCACCGGCGACGAAATCCTCGTCACCGAGAACCTCGGCGCGGATTTCACGCCGCTCATCCCGAACATCGCGGGTTACGTCATCGAGGGGTACTCGGATCTGCCCTGGGAGCGTATCGTAGAATTGAATCCGAAGTGCGTGGGGATAGCGTCGGCAGCGGGCATCGTCTCGCTCGTTCCCGACAATCTCGTGATCACGATCAACGGCCGGGAAAAGATCATGTACGAAGGCGTGGTATGAAAGAAGCCCGGCCGGAGCCGGGCTTCTTCAAAATCGATCGCTGACCCGCTATTTCGTGAACACGACGCTCGGTAGCCACATGCAGATGGGCTCGAAGAAGGTGATCATGAGGAGAACGATGACGAGCGGGAGCAGGAAGGGGAAGGTCGCCTTGGCGCATCGCTCGAAGGGGACCTTCGCCACGCGGGAGAGTACGAAGAGCACCATGCCGACCGGCGGCGTCAGGAGTCCGATCATGAGGTTGAGCACCATGATGACGCCGAAATGGATGGGGTCGACGCCGAGCTTCATCATGACGGGCAGGAAGACCGGGGTCAGGATCGTGATGGCCGCTATCGTCTCCATGAAGCATCCGACGATGAGCAGGATGACGTTGATGATGATGAGGACGACGTACTTGTTCTCGGAAAGGCCGAGCATGAGGCCGGCGAATTTCTCCGTAACCTGAGTCGCCGTGAGGACCCAGGCGAATATCGACGCGCCCGCCACGATGAGAAGGATGACGGCCGTCGTTTCCGCGGTTTCCATGCTGATTTTCACCATTTTTCTGAAGGTGAGCGTCCTGTAGACGAGGCCGAGGATGATGGCGTATACCACGGCGGCGATCGCCGCCTCCGTGGGGGTGAACACGCCGGTCATGATGCCGCCGATGATGATGGTCGGCGTCATGAGCGCGGGAAGGCCGTGAATGAAGGAGCTTCCGAGCCGTTTGAAGGAGAAGCTCGCGTCGCGCGGATATTTGCGCTTTTTGGCGTAATAGGCGACCATGACCGAGAGGGATACGGCCATCAGAATGCCCGGCACGAATCCCGCGATGAACAGTTTGCCGATCGATGTCGACGCCATGACGCCGTAGATGACCATGGGCAGGCTGGGCGGAATGATGGGCCCGATCGTGGACGAGGCCGCGGTAACCGCGATGGAGAAGTCCAGGTCGTACCCCGAGTCGTTCATCGCCTTGATTTCGATGGTTCCGAGGCCGCCCGCGTCAGCCACCGCCGCGCCGGACATTCCCGCGAAGATGACGCTCGCCCCGATGTTGACGTGGCCGAGCCCGCCGGGAAGCCAGCCTACGAGTGCCCTCGCGAAATCGAAGATCTGGTTCGTGAGTCCCGCCTCGTTCATGAGGGTTCCCGCCATGATGAAGAAGGGGATCGCGAGCAGGGGGAAGCTGTCCACGCCGTTCACCATGCGGTGCACGATCGTGAAGTCCGTGACGGACTGGGAAAGGTAGACCCACAGCATCGAGGATCCGCCGAGGGCTATGGCGATCGGTGCACCGATCGCGATCAAGAGGAACAATGAAAAGAACAATACAGCTATCATAGACTCTTCCTTATCTCAATCCATCGGGGTGGGGCTCGAAGGATCGTTGAGGACGGGAATGAATTTGATCTTCCAGTGTTTCCAGGCGACCTGAATGCTCCGTAAGGTCATGAGGACGAATCCCGCGAGAACGAAGACGTACAGGTAGCTCATCGGCCACATGACCGTCGTCATGAACTCGCGCGACATGATCGGCATTATCTTCACGGAGAGATAGGAACAGATGCCGAAGAATACGATCTTGATCAGATCCGTCAAGGTCGAAAGCAGAAAGCCCAATTTCCGCGGCAGGAAACGGTATCCGGCCTCGACGTAGATATGGGCGTTTTTCCTGGCGGCGATGCCCGATCCGAGGAATCCGACCACGATCAGGAGATAGCGCGCCATTTCCTCGGTCCAGACTATGGCCGAGTTGAGAACGTAGCGGGAGAAGAACTGAGTGAAAACGACGATCCCCAAGACCCAGAAAACGACGAGGAGGAGATAGTCCTCGGCCTTGTAATCTTTGAAACTGATTTCGGGTGTTTCGGCCCCTTTGTTCTCCGGTTTCCCGGCGGAGCTGTCAGACATACATTCTCCTTGCGACGAATAAAACGCCGGCCCTTTTCAAAGGCTGCCCCTCGAAAGGAACCGGCGCTTGGATTCGCGGGCGGGTCCGCGGCCGATTCCCCGGCTTTTCTTCCGGATCGACGTACGGACCGCCTGCAATCACGTTCCTCGCGGGACGAGCGAAGCCGCGGAGTTTCGTTCCGCGGCCGTTTTTCCCCGGGGAAAATCCGATCTACTTCAACGCCATCATCTTGTTGTACTGTTCCAGCGTCCAGGTCATGCGCGGGCTGCTCTTGAGGCTGGGGGCCACGGCCTGGATGAAGGGCGTCTTGTCGAGCTTGTTGATGATGTTGCCCTGTTTCTCGAACCAGGTGAGGAGATCGTTTTCGGCCTGGTTGATGGCGAGCGAGCACTTTTCCGCGGCTTCCTTCGTGACGTCGGTGAAAATCTTCTGGGTTTCCGGCGAAAGCTTGGCCCAGGTCTGGGCGCTGGTGATGGTGGCCAGGTTGTTCACGATGTGCTGGGTGAGGTTGATGTATTTCTGCACCTCGTAGAATTTCTTCGCCTGAATGGTCGGAAGCGGGTTTTCCTGCGCGTCGACGACGCCCTGCTGGAGAGCGAGATAAACTTCCGCGAAGGCGATGGGCGCGGCGTTGGCTCCGACGGCCTCGGTGAACATGAGGTAGAGGGGTGCGTTCGGAACGCGGATCTTGAGGCCCTTCATGTCTTCGGGCTTGTTGATGGGCTTCTTCGAAGTGACGCAGCGGGCGCCGTAATAGGTGATGCTGGTGATCTTGTTGCCCTTGGAGGCCTTGTTGTAGCCGTCGGCGAGCTCTTCGAAGAAGGCGCTTTTCGAGAAATTCTGCCAATGCTTGAAGTTCTCGAAAACGAAGGGAGCTTCGGAGAGGGCGATCGGCCCATAGGTGTTTCCGACGAAGGCCGTTCCCGCATAGACCATGTCGACCGAGCCGAGGCTCAGGCCCTGGACGATGTCGGATTCCTTGCCGAGCGCGGATGCGGGGAAAACCTCGATCTGGTAGGCGCCGTTGGTCTTCTTCTTGATTTCCTCGGCGGCCCAGAGCGCCCATTTATGGAATTCCTCGCTGGTTTCGTAGACGTGGGCCCATTTCATCTTTACGACCTGCGGAGCGGCTTCTTTCTTGGCAGGTTCCTTGCTGCCTCCCGCGAAGACGACACCGATCGTCATCAATGCCGCGAGACCGATGCATACGAGCTTCTTCATAATTCCTCCCTATAAAATATGGTACCATTTTCTTACCGAACATCGTCGGCAGGTAGGTGTTTTTTAATTGTATTACATTATATCGTCCGTACTTTCCTTCTGACAAGCGAAAAATGTCTTTTTTCGGCCCGAAAAGCCGAAACCGATCGGTTCGAGCGAAGGTTCGCGGCGATTTTCGCACTTATCCGGCGCTTAGCGCGTTTTCCCGTGCTAGGCGTCCAGGGCCGCGAGGAAATCGTCCATGGCCTTTCTCTTCGTCGCTTCCCGAGTTTGAAGATCGTCCAGCTTTTCCTTCAGGGTGTTGATCGTATTCTCCTGATCGTTCAGGGTCGTCATGTACCGCTGATACAGGGACGAGGCGCGATCGAGGTTGCTCATGTTGCTTCTGATCCTTTCCTGCTCCTTGTAGATCCGCTGCATCTGTTCCTCCGTCCCCTGCCGCTGGCGGAGAACGTCCGCGAGCTCGGTTTTCATGGCCGCCAAGGTCCTGAGGGCGCCGCGCGCCTTTTCGCCGATGGTCTTCTGGTTGATGTAGAAGAGGATGAGGTCGCCGCTCATGTTGGAAAGAGCCGCGCTCTGCTCCACCTGCCGTTCCTCGACGACCTTGAGTTCAGTATTCGCGTCCCTCGCCGGTGCGGTCTTCACTGCGAACCGGTAGGCGTTCTCGGTCTTCTCCTCGTACGTGACTGGCTCCACGAGCTTCCAATCGTAGGCGAGGGGGTGCTCGACGAGGACGGTCTTTGATTTCTCCCCCCTGTTCACGAGCGTATAGGTCTTTTCCCTGCGGAGGATCTTCGAGGTGAAGAGAGTTCCCCGCTGGAGCCTGATCCTCGTGATCGTTTCCGGGAGGCCGCGGTCGAAATTGAACACCTCGGTTTCGAGGTCGAGGGAAAAGCTCAGGAGACGTTTGCCTCCGGGGGGAAGCGTTTCGATCCTCGCGTCTCCGGCGTAGACGCCTCCCTCGAAGACCGTGAGCGGGCCTCCCATGAGGCTGAGGGAGGAAGTGTTCTTGAGCTTGAGCCCGTTCATCGGATGCTTCTTCTGGACGGACTCGTTGTAGATCGAGACTCGCTCGCCTTCGACCTGCTGATTCAGGATCGGGATCATGGCGGACTGCTGCCGCGGCAGGGAAACCGGGTCCTGGATCGCGTACCGGAAGAATTCGCCCACCGCCTCCCCCGCGGCCGCGGCCTGGACTCCCTTCGAGAGATCCAGCCGATCCTCCTCGGGCTCCGCGGCGGCGAAGGCCTCCTCCTTAGCCTTCTTGTCGTAGGAGCGTTCCGCGAGCTTCGCCGAGAACGGCGGCATGGGCGCCGCGGAGGGTTTCGGCATCGCAGGGGCCGCCCCTCCCGCATAGGTCTGGGACTCCAGGTTCTGCTGGACGACGTAGGGGATCACGGGCCTGCGGTTGTAGAGGGGCTGGTACAGGTCCATGGCGAAGGAGACCGGCATGCCGGAAACGAGGTCGAGCCTGACGTTCTTCCAATCGTCGTCCGTCACGTTCTCGACGATCGCCCAGCCCTGGAGAAAATGAGGGGCCTTTTCGTTGATCACGAGCCGGTAGCTCGTCTTCCAGACCGGCGTCTCGAGGAGGTAGGCCGCCTGCACGCGGCGCGTTCCCGTCCCGGAATAATTGATGACGACGCCTTTCTTGTCCGCGTTCCGGCTCTCGGCGATGAGGGCGAGGGCCTGATGCAGTTCCGCGTTCAACTTTTCCTTGACGAACTTGAAATTCGTCACCGATTCGAAGGGGACGGCCTGGAGTCCCTCGTCGGTCAGAAGGCCGAGAAAACGTTTCACCGCTCCGTCCTCCGACGTCCGGGATTCCACTCCCATCACGGTTCCTTCGAACCGCTTGCCCGCCCAGACCTCGATCTTTTCGCCGCGCGCCTGGTTCAGGATACCTGCGGTGTCCGGGCTTCCCGAAAGGTCGAGGGAAAAGGACTTGAGGGTCTTCGCGAGAGGTTCGCGGGAGGCGTAATTCACGCCCACGATCTTGCCTCCGTCGAAGTCCCGGAGCACCATGCTCTTTAGGAGATCGTTGATGTCCTTGACGTTGAATTTGAGTTCGATGCTGCCCGAGCCCGCGACGCGTCCTTCCCTGACGAAGTACCCCACGCCGTTCGTGAAGAGGACGACGCCGGTGAGCGGAAGGTCCGCGGTCTGCGCGACGACCGGGACGCTGGCCGCGGACAGGGCGATAACCGCGGCGAGCAAGAGGAACGAGCCTTTCGAGCGCATGGAATGCCTCCTTTCGTCGATCCTCCCAGTATAGTCGTTTCGGCGGCAAAAAACGATCCCGGCCGGGATGTACGGTCGTCGATCGTCGGCGGTCGGCGCTGCCTGTCGAATTTCGGCAGGCGGCGCCCGGGCGGTGTCCTAGGAACTGAACCTCGCGTTGCCGTGCATGATTCTTCCTCCGCACATGAGGTCGGCCGCCTGGAGCCCGGACTGCATGCAGGCCCAGATGCCGTGCGAGAACTTCGGCATCAGCAGCACCCGACGACCGTGTGCCGCTCGATCACGGTCACCGGTTCCTGTTTCGTGTCGTGGGTGACGGCCCACGCGATCGCCGCGGTGAGACCGGTGATCCCGCCTCCGATGACGACGAGGCCCTTTTTCTTTTCATTGTGCATCGAACGTTTCCGCATTTCACGAAGGATTCGTGGGCGGCTCTATAAAAAAATCGGCCCTTCCCGCTGGACAGGAAGGGCCGAATCCAGATTCGTTCGCCCTAAGCGCCGGTCACGCCGGACTGCTTTCCTTTTTCCTTTTTTTCTTTTCTTTTTTCCTTGATCGATTTCTGAGGAGTCTTTTTTTCCTCTTTCCTATGAAGTTTCCGTTCTCCCATGATCGTCCTCCTGGGGGTTGGGATAAGTTATAGAATGAATTTAACCCAAAGACCGGCGGTGAGTCAAATCCGCCGAGCTACGGTCGGTCGATCCACGATGTGGAAAGTGAAAAACGTTGACAACATATAACATGTGAGTTATCATACAACCCGTGAATCAAAAGACAACCCTCAAACCGGTTCGAAGAGACCGCATACGCGATCAGGTGTTCGAACAGCTCAAGGATCAGATCTTCAAGGGAAGCTGGCAGCCCGGCAGCAAGATCCCTTCGGAAAACGAACTCGCCGCCATGCTCGGAGTGAGCCGCGTTTCCATCCGGGAGGGGCTGCAGAAGCTCGTCACCCTCGGTATCCTGGACACGAGGCACGGAGAGGGGACCTACGTCAAGGAATTCTCCAGCGACATCCATCTCAATACGCTTTTTCCCCTTCTCGCCTTGGACAGGATGAACATCCTCCAGGTCCTCGAGTATCGGAAGGTCATGGACACGGGCTCCGTGGAACTCGCGGTCGAGCGGGCGACCGAGGAGGACCTCCAGGACATGGAGCGGATCTACGCATCCATGACGGAAAATTCAGACGAGGCGGGGGACCTCAGCAAATTCGCCGAGGCGGACCTGGAGTTCCACCTCGCCGTATCGAGGGCCACGAAGAATCCTGTCTTCATCAAGGTGAATTCCATCATCAAGGACATCCTGAGCGTTTCCATGGAAGGAATCGTCCGGACCCTGGGAAAGCACGACGGCCTTCATTATCATCGCAGGATACTCGACGCAATCAGGAAGCGGGACGAAGAGGAGGCGAAGCGCCTCATGGAGGAGCACGTGCTCATGACGATCGACAGATTGAAAAAAATGGAAGACTCTTTCTGATCTCGCGTCGGGAACCAACAAGCGGAGGCGTCGCCTCCGTGATATTCAATACAACCCACAGGGGGATGCAATGGTAGAACAAAGCACCATAAAATCACTCGAAAGGACCGCCATCCAACTTCGGTACAACCTTCTCGAGATGATGGGCGTCGGTAAGGTCGGCCATCTCGGAGGATCCAGTTCGTTGGCAGAGATCGTGTCGGTCCTGTATTTTTACAAAATGAAGGTCAATAAAGCGAATCCGAAGGACGCGAACCGAGACCGCTTTCTGCTCAGCAAGGGCCATGCGGTGCTCATCCAGTACGCCGCGCTCGCGGAACTCGGATATTTCCCGAAATCCGAATTCAAGCAGGTGAAGACCCTCGAAGGCGCGCTCCAGGGGCATCCGGACATGAAGACCCCCGGCATCGAGGCCGTGACCGGCTCTCTGGGCCAGGGCCTTTCCATCGGCGTCGGCATGGCTCTTTCGTTCCGGCTCGACAAGAAGCCGAACAGGGTTCACGTCGTCATGGGCGACGGCGAGCTTTCCGAGGGCCAGCTCTGGGAGGCCGCCATGGCAGCCTGGAAATTCAAGGTGGACAACCTCGTCGGCATCGTGGACTGCAACAGGATCCAGGCGACCGGCCCGACCTGCGAAATCTTCGACATACCCGACATCGCGAAGAAATGGGCGGCCTTCGGCTGGAACGTCATCGAGATCGACGGTCACAGCGTGCCGGCCATCATCAAGGCTCTGGACGACGCGGAAAAGACGAAGGGAGTCCCCACCGTCATCATCGCGAATACGGTGAAGGGGAAATGCTTCTCCTTCGCGGAGAACAACGCGGCCTTCCACAATGGAAGCCTTACCGAGGAACAGTACCAGAAAGCGAAGGCCGAGCTCGACCAGCTCATGGCCCAGATCGGAAAGAACTGAGGAGGGGCAGGAATATGATGATCAACCTTACGACGAAGAGTCTCCGGGAAGCCTACGGACTCAGTCTCGTGGAGCTGGGCAGGAAAAATCCCGACGTGGTCGCCCTCGAGGCGGACCTCGGCAAATCGACGCGCACGGTGCTGTTTCAGGCCGCGTTCCCGGAGCGGCATTTCGAGATGGGAATCGCTGAGCAGAACATGGCCTCGACCTCGGCCGGATTCGCGCTGAGCGGCAAGATCCCCTTCATGAACTCGTTCGCGGTCTTCGCCTCGGGCCGGGCCTTCGATCAGCTCAGGAACGCGATATGCATCCCGAACCTCAAGGTGAGGATCTGCGGCTCGAGCGCGGGACTCTCCGATTTCGGCGACGGGAAGACCCACCAGGCAATCGAGGACATGGTGACCATGAGGGCGCTCCCCAACATGACGGTCCTCGCCCCGGTGGATGCCGTGGAAGTCGTGAAGATGATGGAAAACATCCTCGACATCGACGGTCCCGTGTACATCCGCATCAACCGGAACGACCTTCCGACCCTGACCCCCGAAGGGGAACCCTGGAAGCTCGGAAAGATCTGGGAACTCCGCAAGGGAAAGGACGTCGCGGTGTTCGCCAACGGAATCATGGTCTCCATGGCTCTCGAGGCGGCCGAGGCCCTCGCGAAGGAGGGGATCGACGTCAAGGTCCTCAACGTGAGCACGATAAAACCTCTCGACCGCGAGGCCGTCATCGCTTACGCTAAAGGGATGAAGGGAATCGTCACGGCGGAGGAAGGCACCGTAGTCGGCGGGCTCGGTTCCGCGATCCTCGAGGCGCTCAGGCGCGAAAAGCACGCCCCCGTGGAATTCGTCGGCGTCGAGGACACGTTCGGACGCTCGGCGAAGAACTACGAAGAGATTCTCGGGGCCTACGGACTCACGAGCGGGAAGATCGCGGCGACCGTGAAATCGGTTCTCAAGTAAATTATTAGATCGGAGGAAGATATGAAAATCGGATTCATAGGACTCGGCATCATGGGAAAACCGATGTCGAAGAACCTTCTGAAGGCCGGCTACAAGCTCGTCGTTTTCGACGTCGTGAAGGAAGCCGTGAAGGAAGTCGTCGCCGCCGGCGCCGAGGAGGGATCCTCCCCCAAGGACGTGGCGTCGAAGTGCGAAATCATCGTCACCATGCTGCCGAACTCGCCGCACGTCAAGACCGTCTGTCTCGGCAAGGACGGAATCATAGACGGGGCCAAGCCCGGCACGCTCGTCGTGGACATGAGCTCGATCGCTCCCCTCGCGTCCAAGGAAGTGGCGGCGGCGCTCAAGGCCAAGGGCGTCGACATGATCGACGCGCCGGTTTCCGGAGGCGAACCCAAGGCCGTCGACGGCACCCTCGCCATCATGGTGGGCGGCAAGGAAGAACACTTCAACAAGGTGAAGGACATGCTCCTCAAGATGGGAGCGTCCGCGGTCCTCTGCGGCGACATCGGCGCGGGAAACGTCACCAAGCTCGCCAACCAGATCGTCGTGGCCCTCAACATCGCGGCCATGTCCGAGGCCTACGTCCTCGCCACGAAGGCGGGCGTCGATCCCGAGAAGGTCTTCAACGCCATCAAGGGCGGCCTCGCGGGATCCACCGTGCTCAACGCCAAATCTCCGATGGTGCTCGAGGGCAATTACAAGCCCGGTTTCCGGATCGAGCTCCACATCAAGGACCTGCAGAACGCCCTCGACACCGCCCACGAGATCGGCACACCGATACCGCTCACCAGCGTCGTGATGGAGATGATGCAGGCCCTCAAGGTCGAAGGCAAGCAGAAGGACGACCACGGCGGCCTCATCCAGTTCTACGAGAAGATGGCCGGAGTGAAGGTCCGGTCAGGATCGAAAAAATGATTCTCGGGGCCCGGAGCCTGCGGTTCCGGGTCCGGATTTCGAGGATCTCCGAAAGAAAAGGAGTGAAATTTAATGTCGCAAGAATCCATTAAAATCCTCGTTCCGTTGCTGAAAGTACGACTCGTTCTGGAAAGGATCCTGAACTACACGGTGGCGGTACTTCTCGTCTCCATGTCGACGGTCGTCTTTCTCAACGTGATCTTCAGGTATTTCCTGAACGCCGCCCTCGGGTGGTACGAGGAACTCTCCAGGTTCCTCCTCATATGGATCGTGTTTCTCGGGGCCGTCATCGCCTACATCAAAGGCGACCATCTCAGCCTCGACGTAGTCCTCATCTACCTCAAGCCGAAGGTAAAGCACATCGTCGTCCTCGTCGCCGATCTTCTGGTCGTCTTCGCGCTCATCGTGATGACCCAGGGCGGCTGGGAGATGGCGATAGATTCCCTCAATTCCGGATGGATAGCGTCTACGGTGCCCATACCCTACGGCTACGTCTACATGGTCGGTCCCGTGAGTTCGGCCCTCATGCTTTTCCAGGTTCTCATCAAGACGATCGAGGACTGGCATTCGTTCAAGAAAACCGCAAAAGGAGGCGCCTGATGCTGGTAGTATTCCTGATATCGCTGTTCGGGTTCATCCTCTTGACGGTTCCCATCGCGTTCGCGCTTTTCCTCACGGCACTCGTTCTCGGCATCGTTATGAACGCCTGGTCGCCGGCCTTGATCGTGCAGAACATCTTCCGCGGAGTTGACAGCTTTCCGCTCATGGCCATCCCCTTCTTCCTCCTCGCCGGCGAGATCATGAACACCGGCGGCATCTCCGACAGGATCGTGAAATTCTCCAAGGCCCTCATCGGCCATGTGAGGGGAGGTCTCGGTTACGTCACCGTCGTGGCGAGCATGCTCATATCCGGCGTGTCGGGCTCGGCGGTCGCGGACACCTCGGCCATCGGTTCGATCCTGTATCCCGTGATGAAGCAGGAGGGATACGACCAGCACAAGAGCGTCGCCCTCTTCGCCGCCTCCACCACGAACGGCCCCATCATTCCGCCTAGCATCCCCATGGTCCTCCTCGGCGTCATCGCCAACGTGTCGGTCGTCAAGCTGTTCTTGGGCGGCATTCTTCCGGGGCTCATCCTGGGTTCCGGACTCATGATCGGATGGTATTTTCACGTCAGAAAACGGCACAACATCTATCGTGTGGAGGGCAGGTTCAGCATCGTAGGCGTCCTCAAAGCCGCGCTCGATGCGTTCTGGGCCCTCTTCCTCCCGGTCGTCCTTCTCGGCGGAATCATAACCGGAGTATTCACGCCTACCGAAGCCGCGGTGGTTTCCGTGGTGTACGCCCTCATCGTTTCGATATTCATCTACAAGGAACTCAAGTGGTCGGATATGGTGAACGTTCTCGTGAACACCACTCGCGGCACCGCGGTGGTCATGCTCGTCTGCGGCGCCGCCACTTCCGCCGCCTACTTCATCACGACCGCGCAGATTCCCGTGCTCCTCGCCGAGCTTCTCCTCAGCCTTTCGGGAGACAACTGGATGCTGTTCATGCTCTTCGTCAACATCCTGCTCCTCATGGTCGGATGCGTCATGGACCTCACCCCGGCGCTGCTCATCCTCGGTCCGATGCTCATGCCCCTCGCTGCCCAGTACGGTCTCGATCCGGTGTACTTCGGCGTCGTCATCATCGTGAACCTCTGCATCGGCCTCATCACGCCGCCGGTCGGGAACATCCTCTTCGTGGCCTGCGGGCTCTCGAAATTCTCGGTGGCGGACATCAGCAAGGCCATCTGGCCGAACATCATCATCGCGACCATCGTGCTTTTCATCGTCACCTACATCCCCTGGACCGTCACGGTCATCCCGAACCTGCTCGTGAAGTGAGAGGGAATTATCGGAATATTCGAACGGCGGCCCCCGAGAGGGGCGGCCGTCCGTTTATGACAGTTCGGAGCCTCGGGGCTCCGGGACTTCGTCGAAGTCCTGAAAAAAAATAACGGAGGAGTTAAAAATGAAGAAAGTGTCTGTCATCGTCTTGTCGCTCTTCATGATGTTGGCCGTGAGCCAGACCTTCGCCGGCGGAAGCGGAGAGAAGAAAGCCGCAGGCCAGGCCGCGGGCCCCGCCAAGGTCCTCAAGATTTCCAACGGCATCAACGAGCAACATCCGTCCTACCTCGCGAGCGTAGAGTTCAAGAAAATCGTCGAATCGAAGCTCCCGGGCAAATACGACGTTCAGGTATACGCAAACGCACAGCTCGGCGACGACGTACGCGCCACCGAGGCGGTCCGCATGGGAACGCTCGAAATGGTCGCAACTTCCGCTTCGCCGCTCACCGGGCTCGTGCCCGAGTTCAGCGTGTTCGACCTTCCCTTCATCATCACGAGCGAGAAGGCCGCCGATGCCGTCTTCGACGGCCCGGTAGGCGCGAAGCTCGCCGCCGGTCTCGAGCCCAAGGGCATCAAGCTCCTGGCCTACTACGAGAACGGCTTCCGCCAGCTCACCAACAGCGTCCGTGAGGTGAAAGCTCCGGCGGATCTCAAGGGACTCAAGATCCGCACCATGCAGAATCCCATTCACCTCGACGCCTTCAAGGCCCTCGGAGCGAACCCGACGCCGATGCCCTTCAGCGAGGTCTTCACCGCCATGCAGCAGAAGACCATCGACGGGCAGGAGAACCCGGTCCCTACCATTTACCTTTCCAAGTTCTTCGAAGTACAGAAATATGCGACGCTCACCGGCCACGTGTACGGACCTCACATTCTCCTGATCAACAAGAAACTCTACGATTCCTTCCCGGCCGAGGATCAGAAGATCATTCTCGCGGCCGCCCAGGAATCCGCGAAATTCGATCGTACAATCATCCGAAAGATGAATTCGGAGCAGGTCGCGAAGCTTCGTGAAGCGGGAATGATCGTCACCGAACTCAGCGCCGAACAGAAGAAGGCCTTCCAGGACGCCTGCGCCTCCGTGTACGCGACCTGGGTCCCGAAGATCGGCAAGGATCTCGTCGCCGAATTCCAGGCGACCGTCGCCGCGGCGAAATAGTCCGATGAACTCTGTCCGACGCCTCGAAAGAGGCGCCGGTTCGAACGGAGTGTGCGTTAAATGTCATAGTATCTTTCAAGGAGGAAGAGTATGAAGAAGTCTCTGCTGGTTTCGTGCGTTTTCTTGTTGGTGGTTTCCTTGTCCGTGAACGCCGGGGGATCGGCCGAAAAGAAAGGCGAGGCGGCCAAGCCGGCCGCCGCGAAGGTCATCAAGATCTCGAACGGCCTCAATGAACAGCATCCTCTGCTCGTAGCCCAGAAGGAATTCGAGAAATACGTCGAATCCAAGCTCCCGGGCAAATACGACATCCAGGTATACGCCAACGCCCAGCTCGGCGACGACGTGCGCGCCACCGAGGCGGTCCGTATGGGCACCCTGGAAATGGTCGCCCCGACCGCGTCTCCCGTGACCGGTCTCGTGCCCGAATTCAACGTGTTCGACCTTCCCTTCATCATCACGAGCGAGAAGGGCGCGGACGCCGTCTTCGACGGTCCGGTAGGAGCGAAGCTCTCCGCATTGCTCGAGCCGAAGGGCCTCAAGAACCTCTGCTTCATGGAGAACGGCTTCCGCCAGCTCACCAACAGCGCCCGTGAAGTCAAGAGCCCGGCCGACCTCAGGGGCCTCAAGATCCGCACCATGCAGAACCCGATCCACCTCATGGCCTTCAAGGCCCTCGGAGCGAACCCGACGCCGATGCCCTTCAGCGAAGTCTTCACCGCCATGCAGCAGAAGACCATCGACGGGCAGGAGAACCCGATCCCGACGATCTATCTCTCGAAGTTCTACGAGGTGCAGAAATACACGACCCTCACCGGCCACATCTACAGCCCGTTCATCTTCCTGATCAACAAGAAACTCTTCGACTCCTTCCCGGCCGAGGACCAGAAGGTCTTCTTGGAAGGAGCGGCCGTGACTTCCAAGTTCGAGCGGGAACTGAACCGGAAGCAGAACGTCGAGCTCGTGGACAAGCTCCGCGCCGCGGGCATGACCGTCACCGTCCTCACGCCGGACCAGATCAAGGCGTTCCAGGACGCCGCCAAGCCCGTGTACGACGAATGGGTGCCGAAGATCGGCAAGGATCTCGTAGCCGAGTTCCAGGCCGCGGTCGCTTCGGCCAAGTAAGTATCCTTACGGCGGCGCCCCGGCCGGGCGCCGCCGGCCTTTTCGGCCGCACGAACCGAGCCGGCGGCCCGGCTCGCGCCGCCGAGAACGCCAAGAGAAGGAGTGATTATGAGACTCGAGAATAAGATAGCCTTCGTGACAGGAGGCGCGCAGGGGCTCGGCGCGGAGATCGCCAGGACCTTCGCGAGGGAGGGAGCGACCGTTTTCATCGCGGATCTCAAGGCCGAAGAAGGCGCGAAGACCGTCGCCGAAATCGAGGCGAAGGGCGGCAAGGCCTTCTTCGTTCCCCTGAACGTCACCGAGGAACCGAGCTGGATCGCGGCCGTCAAGACCGTCGTGGACAAATTCGGGCGGCTCGACGTTCTCGTGAACAACGCCGGGATTAACATCCGCGAACCCATCGAGGAGATGAAGGTGGAGAGCCTCGACACGATGCTGGCGGTGAACGTGAAGGGCCCTTTCCTCGGCATCAAGCACGCCATCCCGATCATGAGAAAGAACGGCGGCGGGAGCATCATCAACATGTCCTCGATCTGCGGCCTCGTAGGCCACAAGTACACGACCGAGGCCTACACCGTGACCAAAGGCGCGGTCACGCTCATGACGAAGAGCGTCGGCGTCCGGTACGCGAAGGACAACATCAGATGCAACTCCATCCACCCGAGTACCGTTGACACCCCGCTCATGCAGACCGTCTTCAAGGACCCCGCAAAGAAGGCCGAGAGGCTCGGCGAAGTGCCGCTCGGACGGCTCGCTCTCGCCTCCGACGTCGCGAACGCGGCCCTCTACCTCGCTTCCGAGGACGCGAAATTCCTGAACGGAGTCTCCCTACCCGTGGACGGCGGACTCACCGCCTACTGATCCGGAACCATGGTGACGCGCGTCCCGCCCCTCGGCTTCGCCCGAGGGGTTTTTTGTCCCCTTCGTCGGGCCAATCCGGGCGACGGCCGGTCCCGTACCGGGACGTTTTCGAAAATCGTTTCGAGGAATACGAGCATATTGCAGGCCCCAACCTTGAACTAATATTCAAAAGTGATATAATGGAATAAATAGAAAAAATCGGAGGCGTCTATGAAAAAACGTTCATCCCTGTCCGTCCGGATATCGTTGATAATTTCACTCTTCGTTTCGATTCTGATCGGCCTCGTCATCGCGATCATCGGACTTCGCACCGGGGCTTCCATAGAGGCGCTCACCGCAGCCGACAACCAGCAGCTCGCCAAGGCCCGCGCGCTCGAACTCGGGGAGGTCATCGACAAGCTCACCTGGCAGCTCAAGATGATTTCAATTCGGGAAGAATTCAGGGCCGGGGACAAGAAGGCAGTGGAAGAGGCCACCCTCGGCTTGAAGGGAAACCTGTCTCCCGAGGTGGTGGGTGCTTTCTTCACCTGGCCGGGCGGGGATTACAGGAACTCGGAAGGACTGAGCGGCAACGTAAAAGACCGGGACTATTACAAAGCGATCATGGAGAAGGGGGCCGTCAGTTTTATCAGTGAAGCGGTCATCTCCAAGACCCTCAACGTGCCCATCGTCGTGACGGCGATGGCGGTCAAGGGAACGGACGGAAAGGCCAGGGGATTCATCGCCTTCCAGTTCACCCTCGAGAAGCTCTCGGACATCGTGAAAAGCATCAAGATCGGCCGCACGGGCTACGGCTGGATCATCGACAATACGGGCCTCATGATCGCGCATCCCCAGAAGGATGCGGTGATGAAGCTGAAGGCGACCGAGGGGGACAAGAACGGATCTCGCGGCATGGACGCCGTAGCGAAACAAGCCCTCGCCTCGGAATCCGGCACCGGGACCTACCTGAGCGCCGAGGGCAAGGAGATCACCGTGTTCCACGTCAAGGTCCCGAATAGCCCGGGCTGGGTTCTCGGGATAAGCGTTCCGACCGAGGAGATCCACGAGACGATCAACGATCTCATGATGCTCCTCGTGTCGATCGCGATCGGCGCCGTTGCGCTTTCGATCGTGATATCCGTCCTCATCGCGAGGTCGGTCATCAAGCCGGTCAAGGCGGTCGTTCAGGGGCTCGGACATATCTCCAACGGAGATCTGGCGCTCACGGGATTCGACTTCGGAGCGTCGAGGAAGGTCGTGGCGCGGAGCGACGAACTCGGAGACGCCGGGCGGTCGCTGGACGCCCTGCTCGGGGCGTTGAACCGCGTGGTGGGCGACATCAGGTCGGCGGCGGGACAGGTGTCGTCGGGATCGCAGCAGCTTTCGGAGATGTCGCAGGGCATGTCGCAGGGAGCGAACGAGCAGGCCGCTAGCATCGAGGAGCTGTCCGCGTCGGTCGAGGAGCTCGCGTCGACGGTGAGGCAGAACGCGGACAACACGAAGCAGGCGGACGAGCTTTCGCGGCGGGTCGCGCGGAACGCGGAGGAGTCGGGGAAGGCGGTCGGCGAGACGGTCGCGAGCATGAAGGAGATCGCGTCGAAGATCTCGATCATCGAGGAGATAGCGCTGCAGACGAACCTCCTCGCGTTGAACGCGGCGATCGAGGCGGCGCGGGCCGGCGACGCGGGCAAGGGCTTCGCGGTGGTCGCCTCCGAGGTGAGAAAGCTCGCGGAGAGGTCCGCGAAGGCCGCGGGCGAGATCAACGAACTGTCGAGGAAGAGCGTGTCGGTTGCCGGAGACGCCGGCAAGCGGCTCGAGGAGCTGGTTCCGGACATCAAGAAGACCGCGGACCTGATCCAGGAGATCGCCGCGGCGAGCAACGAGCAGTCGAGGGGCGCCGAGCAGATCGCTAAGGGCGTGACGCAGCTGGACACGGTGGTGCAGCAGAACGCTTCGAGCTCGGAGGAGCTGTCCGCCACGGCGGAGGAGCTGTCCGGACAGGCCGCGAGCCTGTCGGAGACGATCGGTTTCTTCAAGGTGAAGGAATCCTCGGAACACGGCGTGAAGCGTGCCGCTCCTCCTGAAAGACCGGCGAGAGCCGCCCTGCCCGAGAAGACCGCGGTTTCGGTGCCGGTGCCGGCCGGAAGGCAGAAGGGCGAAGGGATCGTTTCGGTGAATCTCGACGCGAACGACGCCAAGGACTCCGACTTCGACGAATTCTAGAACAGGTCCGGAGATCGCATTCTCATGGCCTCCCGCCGGTCGGCGGGGGGCTTTTTCCTGCGCCGATGGGCAACCCGTGGCCCCGGACCTCCCGTCATTTTTCTCTTGACGTAGGAACGTATTGACCCCACCATGATTCATCCGTATGTCGCAGCCGCCGAGGAGGACGATCGGTCGAAGGATGATCTATACCGTCATTTTCCTTCTGGTTTTTTCCCTGATTCTCCTGCTGGCGGATTACAAGAACAAGTACAGCTACCTGTTCGTCCTCATGGTCGTCGGGATGAGCATTTCCCTGTTCGCGGTCCTGATGCACATCTCCGTGCTCGGCAACTACGCCTACGACCTCGGCAACATCTTCGGCCTGGATCACAAGATCTTCATGTACGCGAGCAGGGAATGGAAAATTCCGATTTCCTCGAACGCGAGGATAATCAACGCCGGCATCGCCCTGTACCTGCTGTCCGTGCCCCTCTTCGTCCACGAGTTCAGGAAGAACAGCAGGAACGAGACCATATTCTACAAGAGCAACCTCTTCAAGATCGCCGTCCTTTTCCTGCCTCCGGCGTTCTACCTGTTCGTCTACGATCCCTCCAACGCGCTTCGGCTCTATTGCTTCTACCACCTCAACAAGGACTTGTTCGCGGGAAGGTTCGTCGTCGGGGCCGTGGAGGCGCTTCACCTTTTCAACAGGGCCTGGATCCTGGTCTATCTCTTCTACCCGATCTACATCCTCTTCGAGTACTACCGCGATACGAACATACGGTACGTGAAGCAGCAGCTGTTTCTCCTCGCTACGGGACTCGCCATCATGAACGCCCTGTTCTTCTGGGTCTTCTTCACCGGCCCGTTCATGATGTCCATGGAAAAGATCTTCACCTCTGGATTCTGGATCTTCGAGAATTTCCAGACCGTTTCGTATCGCTACTACGCGGTCATTCCGCTCATCACCCTGATCGTGCTCCAGCTTACGTTCGTCATCCTGCTCAGGCTGCGCATGGGAAGCGTCGTTCACTTCTTCGTCGACCGCAAGATTCGCCGGAATCTGCGAAGGATGAACGACCTGTTGAGCGACATCCTCCATTCCTACAAGAACGTCCTGTTCAGCATCAACATCCTCGCCCGGCAGGCGAGCCGGGACTTCGGAAGCGCGGGCGGCGAGGAGGCCCTCGGCAGGATCCTGGCCATCTCCGACGCCGATCTCGCGAAGACCTCCGAAATGCTGGAGTCCCTCAGGGAGATACGCTACAGGTTCCTGAAAAAATCGCTCTGCGACGCGATCGACGAGGCGATCAAGGAGAGTTTCATACCGGAATACATCGAACTGGTCTGGACCCCGGACGCGGACACGAGGCGGAGGGCCGTCTGCCGCCTGGACGTCTACCACATGAGCAAGGTCTTCATCAACATCCTGAAGAACTCCGTCGAGGCCATAAGTCTCGCCGGCAGGGCGGTCGGCCGAATCGAGATTCACGTCACCTTTCAGTTCGAGTGGATCGTCGTCGTCGTGAGCGACAACGGTACCGGAATAAAGGACCTGAACCACAAGAGACTCTTCACGCCGTACCATTCCGGGAAGAACGGTCCCGAGAATTTCGGGCTCGGCCTTTCCTACGTCTACAAGGTCGTAAAGGCGCATCTGGGGTATGTCTGGCTGGAAACGAAATTCGGAGAGTTCACCTCCGTCCAGATCATGCTGCCGGGTGCCACCTGAGGGGAGGAACGTGGAAAACATCAAGGTTTTCATAGCGGACGATTCGGAGGACATCAGGAACTACTTCCGGATGCTGCTCCAGAACGAGCCGGACATGATCGTCGCGGGAACGGCAGCGAGCGGCAGGGAGGCGGTCGAGAAGATCCTCGAGACGTCCCCTGACATCGTCCTCATGGACATTCAGATGGAGACGAGGATGGCGGGGATAGAGGCCATAGAGGAGATCAAGAAGTCGAATCCCGGCGTCAGGGTCATCGTGCTCACCATCCACGCGCGGGACGATTTCCTGTTCCGGGCCTACGCCGCCGGCGCCTCGGATTACATCATCAAGACGAGTTCGGTCGTGGACATCCTCACTTCCATAAGGAACGTCATGGCGAACACCTTCATGCTCCGGCCCGAGGTCGCGAACAAGATCATGGAGGAGTACCTCCGGGTCAAGGAGGAGCAGGGAAAGATGAAGAGGACCCTGAAGATCATGACGAAGCTCACGAACACGGAATTCGAGATCCTCAAGCTCGTGTACCACGGCTACTCCTACAAGCAGATTGCGGAGCAGCGGTTCGTGGAGGAGACCACGATACGGTCGCAGGTCTGCTGGCTCCTCAAGAAATTCGAGAAGAAGCACATGAAGGAGGTGGTGAAGCTCCTCGCGGAGCTGAACATCTTCGAGATCTACGACCTCTAGCGGCTCATCCCTTGATGGCGCCTTCCGTGAGCCCGGTGATGAAGAACCTGTTGAGAACGACGTAGACGAGCAGCATGGGTATGAGCGAGATGCTGATCCCGGCGAGGGCGAGGTCCCAGGCGGATGCCGCGTAGCCGCTCGACTTCAGGTTGACGACGCCGACGACGAGAGGCATCTTCTCCGGGCTCGAAATGGTGAACACGAAGGGCAGGAGATAGTCGTTCCACGCCATCCGGAAGGAGATGAGACCGATGGTGGCGATGAGGGGCTTGAGGAGCGGGAAGACGACCGAGACGAAGATGCCGAAGAATCCGCAGCCGTCGATCTTGGCCGCTTCGTCCAGCTCCTTCGGTATCTGATTGACGAAGCTCGTCGCGAGGAAGACCTGCGTGACGTTCATGCCGAAGACCCGGATCACGATCACCCCCCAGAGAGAGTCGCCCAGTCCGAGGCCCGTCGCGAGGTTCAGCTGGGGGTAGAGGCTCAGCGTTCCGATCGAAACGAACAGGGAGGCCAGGACCATCTTGTAGATGAGCCCCACCGCGCGCGTCCTTCCCCGGGAAAAGACGTAACCGGACGCGGTCGCGGTGACGATGCAGCCGACGACGATGAAGAAGGACATATAGAGGCTGTTGTAGGTGTAAAGCTCGAAATTCGCGAGCTCCCATGCCCGCCGGTAATTCTTTACCTGCCATTCCCGCGGAATGACGCCGACCCCTCCGGCCATGATCTCCTGGTTCGTCTTGAAGGAGGCCAGGATCGTGTAGACTACGGGGAAAAGCGCAGCGAAGGCGACGGCGAGCAGGACGGCATAGATCAAAATCGTCGTCGTTCTTCCCTTCGTTACAGCCAATTCTCCACCCCTTCGAAGCGCGGTCAATAGACCGCCTTCATCCTCTTGGACAGCCGGAGATACGCGACGGTTATGAGCGAAAGAAAGAGCGCCGTGACGACCGCGAGCGACGAAGCGTAGCCGAACTGGCTCGGCGTCGCGGACGAGTCCCCGTACTGGAAGAAATACTTGAAGATGTTCGTCATCACGACCTCGGTCCCGCCGCCGGGCTGGCCGTTCGTCATGACGAGGACGAGGTCGGTGATTTTCATGGTCCCGAGCATGCTGATCATGAAGACGACCTGCATGACCGGCGCGAGCATCGGCAGGGTGATCCCGAGGAACTGCCTCACCTCGGAGGCGCCGTCCATCCTGGCGCATTCGTAGAGCTCCCTGGGAATGTTCTGGAGCCCCATGAGGAAGTACACCATGACCAGGCCGAAGGTGGACCATACCGAAACCAGGAGGACCACGAGCATCGCGAGCCATCGGTCGCCGAACCAGTTCACGTTCCGGGCGATGAAGCCGAAATGGACCAGAACGGCGTTGACGATTCCGTTGTACGCGCTGAAGAGGATCGAGAAGACCAGCCCTATCACCGCGATGCTGAACACGGTCGGGAGGAAGAAGAGAATCCTGAACACGGAACTTCCCCTCACCTTGCCGTTGACCAGGACCGCGAGGACTATGGCCA
This sequence comes from uncultured Spirochaetaceae bacterium, assembly GCA_964397655.1. Taxonomy (GTDB): domain Bacteria; phylum Spirochaetota; class Spirochaetia; order DTKZ01; family DTKZ01; genus CAYNKA01. The sequence goes on from CAYNKA010000006.1 coordinate 50,997, forward strand.
GCGGCATTTCGACGACGAGCTTGGCGGCGGCGAGGAGGAACGTGTTGTACAGGGTGAACCAGAAGACGTCGTCGCGGGTGAAGGCGCGGACGAAATTCTCCAACCCGATGAACTCGGGCTCGGAGAATCCGTCGTAGTTGAAGAAGGCCCAGCGCAGGACCCAGAAAATGGGGTAGGCGGTGAAGAGGAGAAACCCGACGAACATGGGAAGGATCATCAGGATCTCCTCGGTGGTGTCGCGCAGGCTCGTCGCAGCCGATTTTCTCTTGTCCCTCATGTCTTCGCCGCCTTCCCGCCGCCTTCTCCGATATCCTTACGCTACTTCACGTAGCGCGCGTTCCTGTCGTAGTTCGGATCGATGTAGAGGTTGATGTCGACCTTCTTCGAGTCGACGGCCTTCTGCAGGCCCGCATTGTACCTCTTGTCCAGGTCCTGCAGGGCGGCCTTCGACTCGGCCATGCCGGTGAGGATCTTGGAGAACACGTCGGTGTAGTTCGGCCCCTCGATGACCACCTTGCTTTCCGGATAGGCGAGCCTGATGTACACGTTCTTGAGGTCGGTGAACATGGGCCACTGCTTCCTGTTCGGCTGCTTCGCCTGCTTGATGACCGCCTCCCCGCGGATGGGAATGTCCTTGCCGCGTTCGTAGGTCAGCGCCAGGGTCGGGACGGATACGAACATCCTGTAGGCTTCCATCGCCTTCGCCTCGACGCCCTCGGACTTGACCCTCGAGCTCACGACGTAGAAGGCCCCTGGGGTGCCGATCTGTTTCCAGCGGTTGTTCGGGTCCTTGACGGGAATCTCCGCCACGCCCCAGTCGAACTTCGCGGGGAACTGGTCGTAGAGGACTCCCACGTCGAAGGATGCGCCGAAGTACATGCCGATGTTGCCCTCCGCGAACTGGGCGCGCAGGGTGTCGTAATCCAGGGACTCGAAGCCGGGGAAGAGGCTCCCGTCGGCCTTGAGCGCGAGCATCAGGTCGAAGAACGGCGCGAGCGACTGGAAGTCGAACTTGCCGGTCTTGTGGCTGAAGAACTGGACACCGGCCGACGGAGCTGCCGGCCAGGCGATATGGTAGTACTTGGCGTTCGTGTACTTCAGGGGGATCGCGAACCCGTACACCTTGCCGCCGCCGGTTTCGGTGATCTTCTTCGCGGCCGCGCGCATCTCGTCCCAGGAAACCGGCGTCTTGAGCCCGAGCTTGTCGAAAAGGGCCTTGTTGTAGATCATGTTCTGGGTCGTGACCCTGATCGGGATCGCGTACACCTTGCCGCCGAACATGCCGATGTCCTCGAAATGCAGGTCCTTGGTCTCGTCGATGAGTTCCTTCCCGCCGGGCAGGTCCGCGATGGGAACAACCTTGCCGGTCTGGGCGTACTGACCGGTCTTCATACTCTTGAACATGTGCGGCTCCTTGCCCGCCGCCACCGCCACGTCGAGCGAGTTGTAATAGTCGCCTCCGTAGACCATGTACTCGATCTTGATCCCCTTCTCCTTGCCGACGGTCTCGTGGAACTTGTTGATCGATTCCGTGTACTCGTCCCTGTTGTGGGCGTCATTCGACCAGACCCGGATGACGTCGGTCTTGACGCCTCCCGCGGCCGGAGCCGCCTTCTTTTCCTCGCTCTTGCCGCCCGCGAAAGCCGTCGACGCCAAGAGCGCCGTTGCGGCAATCGCGATGATGATCGCCTTGAACTGTTTCATGAAAACCTCCGTTTTTTCCGGCGCAGGACGCCGCGATTCACGAATACCGGGACCGGCCGTTCAGGTTCGTCGCTTGGCCGGGTAGACGAGGTCCTGGAGCTCCTTCACCGGGACCTCCCGCAGTCCGACGGCCCGCTCGACCGCCAGGGCGGCCGCCGTCCCCGCGGCCTGCCCCATCGAGAAGCAGAAGCCGATGCTCCGGTTGCAGGAGAGGGCGAGCTGGTCGGCCGAGAAGCATCGTCCGATCGCCATGAGGTTCGAGAAGCCCTTCACCAGGATCGAACGATAAGATATCTCCTCGTATTCCCCCACCTTGTAGCGCTCGAAGGCCGTGCCGTTCCCGGTCGGATTGTGGAATTCGACGCTGTCCGTGTTCTTGAGGATCGCGTCGTCGAATTTGACCCGCTTTCTGAAGTCGTCGACGGTGTGGATGTAGTCTCCGACGATCCTGCGGGTCTCCCGCACTCCGAGGGTGGAGGCGGTGTCCATGAGGAAGGACTTCTCGAAGCCGGGGACGTGCTTTTTCAGGAATTCGTAGATGAACCAGCACTGCCTCCGTCCCTCGAGCATGCCCCAGGTGACGTCCCAGGCATCCAGGCCGTTCCTGTCCATGATCCTGCTCGTGTTCACGAGGACCTGGCCGGGATGGGGAAGGTTCATGAACAGGATCCCGTTCCTCACGGTCAGGATCCGGCGTTCCCAGTCGGTGAAAGGCCGTTCTCTGTCCGCCCTCGCGATCGTCCCGTTGAAACCCCCGATGTGCGCGTAGATGGGGGGCGTCCCGAAGACGCATTCCCGGATGAATTTCGGGCTCAGGGTGTGTTCGTTCCTCCGGAGGTCCTCCGGATGCCGGTCGAGATGGGCGAGCAGAGCTTCCATGTCGACTCCGCCGATTCTGAACATGAGCGTGGAGGCGGAGCACATGCCGTCGCCGTCCCTTCCCATCCGGAATTCTGCTCCGGCCTGCACCGAAAGGTCGCCGTCGCCCGTGGCGTCGATGAACACCTTCGCCTCGATCGCCTGGCGGCCGTTCTTGTTCTCCACGACGACGCCTCTGATCTCGTTTCCCGCCTTGATCGCGCCGACGACCATGGTGCCGTAGAGCACCTCGGCATTCGCCTCGAGGAGCATTTCTTCGAGTACCTTCTTGGAGGCTTCGGGGTCGACCGGCACCTCGGTCATGAGCGAAGCCGGGCACAGGGGAGGGAAGGCGAGGGGAGGAATGGCCATCCTTTCCTTGCCGAGCCGCATGATGACCTCGGTCGGGATGCCTTGCATGTAGGGCTCGATCGCGACCTTGGCCATGAGGCCCGTGGTCATGATCCCGCCCATTGCGTATTCCTTCTCCACGACGAGCGTCCTGACGCCGCGCCGCGCGGCCGCGACGGCCGCCGAGAACCCCGCGGACCCGCCGCCCGCGATGACGATGTCGGTCGATTTCGTGATGGGGATTTCCCTGCCGCTCTCGAAATAAGTCTTTCCGTTCGTGCTCATTTTTCACTCCGCTCGATGAATTGTAAATCGACTTTCCGGCGGGCGTAAGTAGGAATTTATCTCAACTTATGGGACTTTTATCGCTGGGTTCCCCCGGAATGTTGGTCCCGTGGGGATCTTTGTTCCCTGCGGTTTCCCGGGCCCCGCCTCCGTGGGGACGGCCGTTCTCTTCGGCCTGATTTCTTTTTAATTAGGAAAAAGCAGCTCTCTACAGGTTTTCCCGGATGCGTCTGAACCGGACTCGCGGTACGATTCTCCTCGAATACCGGGGTATTTCTTGGGAAAAACCGGTAAAAGTAAAAAAGTGGGCTTACGGCGAAGAGCCGTGGGGGCCGTCTTCCTCCGAGACGGCCCTTTTTTTCGGAAAAAGAGCAAAACTGCAGGTTTTCCCCGATGCGGGAACCGAGGGATCGCGTTACGTTTTTTCCCATCACAACAAATCTAGTTTGCGGAGGTAAAACTATGAAAAAACGAATCATGAAATTCGGAGTCGTCGGCCTGCTGTGCTGCCTTCTGACCCTCGCCGCCTGTTCGGGAGGGGGAAGCGATGCAGGCGCTGATGGCGGCGGCGGAGGAGGCGGTGGCGGTGGCGGCGGCTCCATAGCAACCTATACCGTGACCTTCGATTCCCAGGGAGGCTCGGCGGTGACGGCCCAGACGGTGAATGAGGGTTCCACCATAACGGCTCCGGCGGCTCCGAAGAAGAGCTTCAAGACCTTCGGAGGCTGGTACAAGGAAGCCGCCTGTACGAACGTCTTCAGCTTCGCGACCGAAAAAGTCACGGCGAACGTCACGCTCTACGCCAAGTGGAGCTGGAGCAGCTGGGAGACCTTCAACGTCCTTCCGAAGAAATACGATGGCACGGACGGGACCATAACCGATATGGCGTGGGATTCTTCGGGAAATCTTTATGTTGTCGGTGAATTCGAAACTTTCAACAGTCAGTCCATAGTTCACGTCGCGAAATGGGACGGCTCCGTCTGGTCCCAGGTCGGTACAGGCTTGCCCACAGGCGGCACAAGCGGTTCCGCTTTTACTATTTGCATCGACGGCTCGGGGAACCTCTACATCGGAGGAGACTTCTATTCGGTTTCCGCGGGCGGCCCGAGGTATTTCGCCAAGCTGGACAAGGGGGACAACACCTGGAAACCCCTCGGGGACGATTTCGATGGTAAGGTCAATGATATCATGTGCGATTCCTCCGGAAACCTGTACGTCGGAGGTCTTTTCACCCAATCCGGCGCGAACACCGGCTTCAACTGCATCGCGAAGTGGAACGGGAGTGCCTGGTCCAAGCTGGGGACCGGCGTGACGAAAACGACCGGGACTCCGGGCGTTTCCAAAATCCATTTCAACGAAGCCGAGACCGAACTCTGGATCCAGGGGAGTTTCGACAACGCCGGAGGAGTGGCGGCGACGGAGTTCAGCCAGGGCATGTGGGCGTCCTATAATCTCTCGAGCGGCGTCTGGGCCAAAACGAATATCGAAGGCAAGCAGCCCATCGCCTTCAAGGAGAGCGGAGTTCAATACGTCAACACCTCGATGAATTACACGGGTTACTCAACAGGGGAGGTGCCGGGGTATAACAAGCAGATTTACGATCCGAATACCTCGACCTGGACCGATCCCTCCGAAACGTTTCGCATATCCTCCGAAGGCTTCCTGCTCTTTTTCGGCCGTTTTACTAAAATTTCCTACAACGTCCCGCCGGCGGAGAGCCGCGAGGCGACGGTGAAGAATCTCGCTTACTGGAACGGGACCGATTGGGCGGAATTCGCCGGCGGGACGACCTCGCTGAACGTCGATTATCTTGAGGCGCTTTTCTTCGCCCCCGCTTCCGGCAAGGGCGACCTCTGGGTCATCGGACCCGAAACCTCGACCTGGACGAATTATAGAATATTCAGACTGGCGAAGTAGCTTTCTTCCGATCCTCGACCGGAGGGCCGCCCTTGGGGCGGCTTTCCCGCTCAGAGCTTGAAGCCGTAGTCTCCGGTGATCCGGAGAAGGTCTATCTTGCTGCTTATCCCGAGCTTGTTATAGATGTTGGCCATATGCCGCTCCACGGTTTTTTCGGAAATTTGGAGCTTCTCGGCCATTCCCCGATACGTGGCCCCTGAAACGGTGAGGCCGGCGATCTCGAGTTCGCGCTTCGTCAGGCCGTAGGACTTCTTGAAGTCCTCCAGCCCTTTCACCTGGCTCGCGATCGCAAAATAGCCGGAGCGATCGCCGAACCGGTCCTTCATCTCGGTTACGGAGATCTTCGCGGGGAAGGTCCCGGTCTCGGCGGCGAAATGCGCCAGGGCCGAAAAGCTCCGTTTCCTTCCGCCGGCGAGCGAGGCGAGTCCTGCCGCGACTTCCTTGTCCGCGGCCACGATTTCCTTGAACGGCCGGCCCCGCAGACTCCCGTCGGCCGCCGGGAAGAAGGCTTCGACGGCCCGGTTGACGTCCAGTATCCTGAAATTCCGGTCGAGGATGAAGACGAGTTCGTCCAAGTTCGCGAGGATCTCGTCCGCCGAAAAACCTCCGTGCAGGTTCAAGAACCGGAACCGGGCTATGAGGAAGTGGAGCCCCAGGATGTACAGGGAGAAGAGGATGATCCCGATGTGCTGGTAATCGGAAAGGCCGATGAAGGGGAGGATCATCGTCAGGATCAGCGAAGTGAAGTAGGTCGAGGTGAAGAAGACGAGCAGGAGCTTCGCCTGGATTCTTTCCTTGTTGACCTTTGTCCTGAGCCGCCAAAGGAGGAGGACGACGAAGGCGGCCGCGAAGGTCAGGACGACGATGATGAGGTAGAACATCATCCACGGATTCGCGGAGTCGAGGATGCCGAACCATTCGCCTTCCCGTCTCTCGAATCGGGAAAATACGAAGAAGTCGAAAAAGTTGGAGATCACGAGCGTCGCCGAGGGCAGATAGTTCGCCGCGAGCATGAGGGGATTCAGCCTGATCCCCCCGATCTCCGCGTAGAAATGCAGGGTGATCGGGGAGAAGAGGAAGGCGCCGATATAGGCGATCTTCAGGAGGAGAACGATCAGATCCATGTCGTCCAGGGAATAGGAGACGCCGAGGAAGAACGTCCAGATCGTCATGGTGAGGCAGATCGCCGCAAACAGCAAGTACGGCTTGTTCCTGCGGTCGTACCGTAGGGTCTTGAGGCCGAGATATGACCATAGAGCGGAGAGAAGAAGGGATATGATCGTATACGTGCTCATGGTTACGGAGACATTATAGAGCTTCTTCTCGATTTATGCAATTTATTCGCTGCCCGACTTCGTTCGCCCGCCGAAAAACGCGTCGACGGCAGCGAGAAAAATTTCCGGCGCGTCGTCGAAGGCCGCATGGTCCGCGAAGGGGATGTTGAGAACATTCGCCTTTTTCACCAGGGCCTGGAGCCTCGCCAGGGACGCGAGGGAGGTGATCCGGTCCCTGTCGCCCCGGACCGCGAGGATGTCGCAGGCGATCCGTTTCACGAGATCGCCGGGATGTCCGTCGGGGCTCATGTCCTTCCACATAGCGGTCACCTTCTCGGCGAAGCGGCCGAAGTCGGGCTCGGGATTCAATCGGAGATACGCCTCGTGGCTCGCCGGGAAGAACCTCTTCCACTTCGCTCCCGTCATGCCCGTGATCAGCTTCCAGGCCGGCTCGCCCTCGCTCATCTCCCAGCTCGAGCCGACGGTGACGAGCTTTTTCAGCCGGGGGTCTCGGCCGGCGGCCCAGCGATAGGCCGCGATGCCGCCGTCGCTGAAGCCCAGGATGCCGAATTCTTCGAGCGCGAGCGATTCGATCACGCGGCCGAGGTCCTCCGCCAGCAGCCGGTAGGAAAGCGGGGCCGAACCGAGGGTCGACCTGCCGTGCCCCCGGCTGTCGACGCCGACGAGCCTGAATCTTGAAGCCAGGGCCGGGGCTACGGAGTTGAAGTCTTCGACGCTGCCGAAGCCTCCGTGGAGCAGGACGAGAACCGGGGCCCCGGGCTTCCCCCTTTCCTCTATATAGATCTTCGCGCCGCCGCTTTCGATGTGCCTGCCCGATGCGTGGTCGAAGGCGTCGATTCTGGGTTTTTCCTTCGTCGTGCTCATGCGCTTCCTCCCGAACTGTTTTCGGCATTGTACGACGGAAAAGATGACATGGGCGTGTCAGGTTCGAAATGAGTCCTTTATGACGGGCCTCATGGGTGCTTCCTGGCGAATTCCAGGTACATCCTTTCCAGTTTTTCCCGGGCCCACGGAGTTCGCCGCAAAAACGTCAAGCTCGACTTGACGCTCGGATCGTCGACGAAGCACTTCACCTTGATCCTTCGATGAAGTCCTTCCCATCCGTAATTATCGACGAGACAGGTGAGGATCGCTTCGAGCGTCTTGCCGTGGAGTGGATTGTTGGGCTGGCTTCCCTTGTCCATATTCGCTTCTGTTCCGATCCTTCGATGATTCGAATGATACAAAGGACTTCATGTCTCTGTATACCGGCATTCGAGCCGGCCGTCCGGCTTGACCTATCACGCCTGTCTGGGGAATATGATTCGGAGGATTCGAACGAATCACAAGGAGAGTGAATCGTCATGAAAGTAACCGCGATCAACGGAAGCCCCCATAAGGAAGGCAACACCCATCACGCGATCAGGATGGTCGCGGACGAGCTGGAAAAGGAAGGCATCGAGACGGAAATCGTCCATGTGGGAAACAAGGCGATCCGAGGCTGCCTCGCCTGCGGGATGTGCGCCAAGAACAAGGACGAGAAGTGCGTGCAGACCGGCGACGAACTCAACGAATGGATACAGAAGCTGAAGCTGTCGGACGGCATCCTCCTCGGCTCGCCCGTACATTACGCGGCTCTGGGCGGCACCATGAAGTGTTTTCTGGACCGGGCCTTCTACGTGGCCGGGGTCAACGGCAACCTGTTTCGCCACAAGGTCGGCGCCGCGGTCGTTGCCGTCAGGCGCTCCGGCGGGATTCCCGCCTTCGAGCAGCTCAATAATTATCTCCTCTATTCCGAAATGCTGCTTCCCTCGTCGAACTATTGGAACGTCATCCACGGGGCCCTTCCCGACGAGGCGAACCGGGACGAGGAGGGGAAACAGATCATGAGGCTCCTCGGGAAGAATATGGCTTGGCTCCTCAAGCTCGTGGAGAACGGAAAGGGAAAGATCGTGCCGCCCGAGCGCGAGAAAAAGACGAGGATGAATTTCATACGTTGAGGGCTTGTCCCGCCTCGACGAGTTCTTTGAGCCTCTCGTTCATCGCTTCGAAACCCCGCTTCGTACCACTCCCGAATGCGTATGCTGCGAACTTCGGGGAAGTAGCCGTTCCCGCGGTTCATAATTCTGAATATACCGAGGATTCGCAAATTCGTAAAAAATGCTCAGAACCGTTTCGTCGCTTGCGACGGAGACGATTCGTTCGAGCGGGGCGATCGAGAAGTTGACAGGCCCGCTGCCCGGGCCTGTCGTCTGTGCGACCGCTATTGCTTCGTGAAAGTGCTCGTCACGTCGGGGTCCGGAATGCTTTCGTAGGTGATGTCCACGGTTGTGGCGCTCTTGACGACGTAGGGGCTCAGGGAGCCGTATGAAGCGGCGCTGCCGTTTATGGCGGTCGCGACGGTGCGCAGAAAGCCCGAGGTGGTGCCCGAGACGTCCCAGGTTCCGCTCTGGGTATCGTCCGGATCCGGTGCGGTATCCGTCCAGGTGAAGGTTCCGTCGGAGGCGAAGGTCATCGTCTCGGTTCCCGAATTCCAAGTCCCCGGAAAGCCGGAGTGTTTGGCGAAGACGGTTTTCGTCAGGGCGATCTGTTGGCTTCCTGCGGTGAGGGTCGCGGTTTCGCCGCTCACCGTATACGGAAACTCCATGACGGTGTTCGGCGCCGCGGCCACCCAGTATTGCTTGTCGTTCCATTCGTGCGTTACGGCGCATTTCATCTTGCCGCCGGCCAAGGTGTAGGTGCCGCGGTTTCCTCCCACCTGCACGGTATCGTAGTAAAAGACCATGGAATACGCCGACTCGCCGATCTCCATGACCATGGATTCCGCAACGGCGGCGCTGGAGGTTCCGTCGTAGTCGAAATACGGCGATGGAAAAACCTTGAGCCAAGTCCCTCCGAGGCTGTCACCGGTTCCGTCGGCATCGTCGTCTCCCGTCGCACTGTCGCAGGAAGAGAACAAGGAGAGGCAGGCGAAACAAGCCAGGATCAGGAGCGGATTGATTTTTTTCATAAAAACCATCCTTGATTTTATTCCTTCAATCGACGGTTGAAGGTATGAAAATTCTATCCCCGGCGGACCGACTTGTCGCCTCGGAATGCATAATGAGACGCGAAAAACGAGGAATCCGGAAGTCGAATAGCGGGAAGCTAGGAGGAATGCGCCTGCCTTACGTAATCGGAGGGGGCCATTCCCTTATGTTCCCGGAAAACCCTGTTGAACGTGCTCTTCGAAGGGAAGCCCGCCTCGAATGCGAGGTCGAGGATGGACTGTTTTTTCAGCGCACCTTCTTCCACCCTTCCGCAGAAATAGTCGAGGCGTCTCGAATTGAGGAGGGCTTTGAAACCGGCATTGAAGTGACGGTTGACGGCGAAGGAAAGGCGGTTCGGGTGAACCCCGAATTCTTCGGCCAGATCGGAAAGCATGAGGTCGGGATTTCTATACCCGCCTTCGCGGAAACGCTTCTCCACGAGCTCGACCAGATGCTCGCATTCCTCGTCGCCGCACAGCAGCTCGCCCGGTCCTTTCCTGTCGGCCGGCTTGAATCCGGAAGCGTCCGGGGCGATCAACAGCAGAAAGGATATGCCGTAGATCAGTACTGCCATGGCAACCGATAAAACGGTGAAGGGCGCCGCTATCCCGGCCGAAAGATGCCCCGTGGCCGCTGGATTCACGGCGACATAGGAGAACACCGCGAGCACCACGGCCGGCACGATCACGAGAAACCTGATCCACAGACGCTTTGTCCTTGACAGGCGGCCCGACTTCCTGCCGAAGGCTATCCGTACGGAAACCGCGATGTAGAGGACGTTCGCGAGGACCTTCAATCCGTTCCTCACCGGCAGCCAGAGAGGAGGATTACCGGAAAAGACGTTCCGGATGAAAAGTTCGTATCCTTCCGCGGTCATCGACAAGACGGTGATGGAAACGGCCAGAACCTCCGCGGCATAGGGAACCAGATGAATGAAGAAGAGCTTGGGTCTGTCGGGAGTATCGCTGACGAGCTCGCGCAGGTACCACCACAGGAAAGGCCCGAAAAGAAACGGAAGCGGGGCGGTCAGGGGGTAAACCCAGGGATGGGGAAGCAGGACGTCCGCCCTCCACGTCGGAATGGTCGCCAGCCTGAGCGAAAAAACGATGAGCAGCAGGGCGAGAGGCATGTTCTTTCTGGGGCGAAACCTGAGGAGGATGGACAGAAGGATTACTGCGCCCTGAGCCGCTCCGGCGGTCGCGATCAACTCCAGGACATACATGCCTACATTATATACCGTATCGAGGATGATTCAGATGATTCATTCGAGGAGGGTGATCGAGAATTTCACGCAACCGCAGTCCGGGCATGCAGGTTTCGTCTTGCTTTTCGGATTCTTTTCGAAATCGAAAGCGGCCCCTGCAGCCAATGCGTTTTGCATCGGGAATAGAACCATGTACGCCCCGCCGCAGAATTGCTTCTCCGGAGTGTTCAGTCCGTTCGCGTAATACTTGTCGCCCGGCGAATATCCGCAGGCGCAATGTCCGGTTACGCTCTCGATGCGGATCTCGAAACGTCTCATGACGGATCTTCCATTACGCTTCCGCTCAGGTCGCCTTCGCGAATTCCTCCAGAAACGCCGCGATTTTTTCCACGGCGCGCTCGATGACGAGGAGCCCCTTGTCCGCGCTCGCCAGGGACGCGTCACCCCAGGCGCCGGAATCGCAGTAGTCGCCGAAACCGCCGTAGGTGTGGAAGGGCCCTCCCGAGGTGATCGTGCGCGGGCCGTGGAAGGCGAGGCCCGGCTTCGGCGCCTCGTTCGCGGCGGAGTCGAGGTCTACGGAGCCCGGCCTGAGGGCCATGACGACGCTCGTGATCGCGTCCCCGCCGTGGCCCTTGGGGGCGACGGCTACCGCGGGGAAAAGCTCGGGCCGCTCGGCGGTGAGCTCGTCGTAGGCGGCGAAGGCGGTCTTCCACCAGTCGACGATGCAGGCGCCGACTCCTTCGAGCCTGAGCGTCCTGCAGGCCGCGTCCGCGGCCCGCACGTTCATGGAGTGGCAGGCGAGGAAGGCTACCCGCTTCGCACCGGTGCCGGCCGAGGCGAGCGACCGGGCGACCGCGAGGCAGAGGTCGCGGAGCGTGTCAGCGGGTACGTGAACCGTGCCGGGCCAGCCCGCGAGTTCGAGGGTGTCGCCGTAGGGGATGGCCGGCGCGGCGAGAAATCCGGAGCGTTCCGCGACGATGCCGGAAACGGCGTCCGCCGCGAACCAGTCCGCGCCGAGGGGGCCGTGTTTGCCCAGGACTTCGACCGAGCCCAGGGGGATGATGACGCCCGGCGAGGACTTTGCGGCCTTCTCGTACTCGGGGCTCGTCATGTCGGCTATGCGGATTTTTTTCATGCGTGACTCCTTTTCGACGGGCCGGAGCGCTCGGCGCGCGGGCGGGACGGCGGCGCCTGCGGCCGGGCTGCGGATTCATGGTCGGCATATCCGGGCCCCGCCTTCGGGCGGGGCGCCGCTGCCGGCGCGGGCCCGCCGGCGGTTCATTCGTTCGAGATCGCGACCGGTTTTCCCGTCCGTGCGGACTCCGTGATCGCGAGGGCGATTTCCATGGACCTGCACGCGTCGAGGACGTCAGAGAGGATGGGCTTTCCGCGCAGGATGTGGTCGGCGAAGTCGTTTATCTCTTCCTTGAACGGATGGTGGCTCACGGAGCCGGAGTTCGGCGTCGGGCAGGGCAGCGTCATCCAGTCGCTCTGGTTCGGAAGGAGCACCTTGGAAAAGAGCCGGTTGTCACGGATCGCCCCTTCGGTGCCGAGGAGGTCGATGTTGAACTGATAGGGGAAGGCGAGGCCGTCGAGGGAGGCCGAGAGCCTGCCCACCGAGCCGTCGCGGAATTTCACGGATGCGGCGTAGGTCGTGGGGTAGTCGAAATCCTCCCGCTTTCCCGTGGAGTAGGCGAAGACCTCCGCGATCTCTCCCTTGAGGTGCCGGGCGAGGTCGGCGGCGTGGCAGCCTCCCGTGATCATGGCCCCTCCCGCGAATTCCTTCTTCCTGATCCAGGAGTAGCTCGAGAAGCTCGGCTTGATGCCGTGCCAGTAGTCCATCTCCGCGTAATAGACGTCCCCTATCGCCTTCCCGTCGAGGAGGTTCCTGAGGTTCGCGACCAAGGGGTGCCATCGCAGGACGAAGCTCACCACCGTCTTCCCCTTCGCCTTGCGCGCCGCGGCGCGGAGGCTCGCGAGCTCCTCGTAGTCGATCGCCGCGGGCTTTTCCAGGATGAGGTGCTTGCCGGCATCGAGGGCCAGGATCGCCTCCTTCGCGTGGAGGTGGTTCGGCATGCACTCGGACACGATGTCCACCGCGGGATCGTCGAGCATGTCCTCGTAGCGGTCGTAGACCTTCGCGGCCGGACTCGCCGCCGCCGCGAGGCTTTCCGCGCTCGTGCGCGACCTGCTCGATACGGCGACGAGCCGGAGCGCCGGGTTCGCGGCGATCGCCTCCAGGTGCTGGCGGGCGACCTGGCCCGCGCCCCGTATTCCCACTCCGAGCCGGGTTCTGTCGTTCATAGGGAGCCTCCTGTGACGAGAAAGCCTCAGGTTATCTCGAGGCTCTTGTAGATTTCGAGGGCATACTTCCCGAAGTCCGGGGAGGTCCTGACCTCCTGGACCCGGGGCCGGGGAAGGGTTATGTCCAGCGCCTTCACCATCCTGGAGGGCCTCGCGGAGAGCACGATGATTCGGTCCGAGAGGAAGATCGCCTCGTTGATGCCGTGGGTGACGAAGAGGACCGTTTTCTTCGATTCGTTCCAGATCCTGAGGAGTTCCACGTTCATCCTTTCTCGGGTGATCGCGTCGAGCGCGCCGAAGGGCTCGTCCATGAGCACGAGCTTGGGATCGTGGATGAGGGCCCGGGCTATGGATACGCGCTGCTGCATGCCTCCCGAGAGCTCGTTCGGGTAGTTGTTCTCGAAGCCCTTGAGCCCGACGAGGTCGAGGAGATCCATGGCCCGCGCCCTGTACTTCTCTCGTTCGAGACGGAGGATTTCGATGGGGAGGAGCACGTTGTCCAGGACCTTCCGCCAGTGGAGCAGGAGGGACTTCTGGAACACGAAGCCGACCTCCCTGGAGGGGTCGAACTGGTCCCGGTCCACGAACAGCTCGCCTCCGCTCTTCGGGAGCAGCCCCGCGATGATCTTGAGGAGCGTCGTCTTGCCGCAGCCCGAAGGTCCGACGATCGAAACGAATTCCCGGGGAAAGATGTCGAAGCTCACGCTCCCGAGTGCCTCGAGTTCCCCTTCGCGGGTCTTGTAGGTCTTTTTCAGTTCTTTGACGCTCAGAAGCGGTTTGTTGTCGTTCACGGAAAGTCCTTTCAAAATAGTATCGCTCAAGCGCGGCCGGCTTTCAAAAGCCGGGGACGGAGGCCGGTCCTCCGTCCCCGGAGGACGGAATCAGAAATTGTACTTGAAGGGCGGGCTCGGCAGGAAGCTCGCGTCGTACGCGTCCTCGGGCGGGAAGTCCATCTTCACGTTCATGTATTTCGCCACGAGCTCCACGGTTTCCTTCATCCTCGCGGGGTCGATGTAGCCGATGCCGTTGTTCTTGTAGCGCTCGGTCTTGAAGAAGTCCATGACCACCATGAGGTTCGCCACGTAGTCGTCCTTGTTGATGGGATGGTACTCGGCGAGGATGTCGATGGCCTCTTTCGGGTTCTTGAGGGTGTAGTCCCAGGCTTTGTAGGTGACCTTGAGGAACTTCTTGAGCATCTCGCCCTTGTTCTTCACCGTGGCGTCGCTCGCTATGTAGGAGTGGGCGTAGGCGTTGAAGCCGTAGTCCGACCACACGAAGTAGCCGAGCTTGTCCGCCGGGATCGCCTTCTCCATGAAGGGCTTGCCGGTGTAGAGCTCGAAGACCGAATCGGCCTTCTTCGCAGCGAGGGCCGAGACCTTGGCCGCGGGCTCGATATTGACGAACTTCACGCTGGCGGGGTCCACGCCGATCTGCTTGGCGAAGGCCGGCCACATGACCTTGTGTCCGTCGGTGGCGGGAACCGCGACGGTCTTGCCCGCGATGTCCTGGGGCTTGGATATCCCGGAGTCCTTCCAGAAGTACATGCAGTTCGGGTGCTTGTCGAAGATGATGCCGATGACCTTGACCTTGGCGCCCTTCGCCCGGTTCGTTATGGGAACCGGCGCGTCGGAGATGGCGATGTCGGCCTTGCCCGTGTCCACGACCTGGACGGAGTAGCCGGAGCCCTGGCCGATGACCACGTCCACGTCGAGGCCCTCTTCCTTGTACCAGCCCTTCTTGAGGGCCACGTAATAGGGGGCGTGGTCGCCGGTGATCTTCCAGTTGAGCTGGAACGTGACCTTCTCGAGCTGCTTCGGCTGCTCCTTGGCCGCCTGAGGCTGTGCCGGTTTCGCCTCTTCCTTGCTTCCTCCCGCCCAGACGGAAACGGAAAGCGTCAGCGCCATGAGGATCGCCAGAGTCGTTCCGATCTTTTTCATGATTTCCTCCCGTGATTTTTATCTGCTCGTCGTTCGAGAGCTTTGCCACGGCATGAGAAGCCGCTCGAACAACGATACGATTCCGTAGAGAAGGGCGCCGGCCGCCGATACGACGATGAGCGAGGAGAATATGGGCGGCGTGTCCATGCTGTACTGCGAGTTGATGATGATGTACCCGAGCCCGCGATCCGACGCGATGAATTCGCCGACGATCGCGCCGACTATGCTCATGGTGGAGCAGATCTTGAGCCCGGAAAAGATGTAGGGCAGCGAATTGGGTATGCGGATCTTGACGTAGATCTGCAGCTTGCTCGCGTTGAGGTATTTTATCAGATCGAGAAGATCGTTCTCCACCGCCTCCAGCCCGACCGTCGTGTTGATGACCACCGGAAAGAAGCCGACGAGGAACGCGATGAGCACGTTCGTCGCGAGGCCGTATCCCATCCAGAGCAGGATGATGGGCGCGATGGCTATGATCGGCAGGCTGTTCACGAAGATGAACAGGGGAAGGACGAAACCTTTTATCGCCTTGGACCATGAAAGCACCAGGGCGATGAGGATGCCGGCCGCGGCGGTGACGAGGAAGCTGATCGAGAATTCCATGACCGTAGTGCTTATGTGGAGAGCCCAGTTGTAGTTGGCGTCCGGCTGCGGGAGGAAAAGATGGGACAGAGCGCTCGTCGGGGAGGGCAGGATGAACTCGGGCACCTTGAAAAGCGCCACCGAGACCTCCCAAAGGAGGAAGAAGCCGAGCACGACGAGGACCGACTGGTAGTTGCGTTTGACGCCACGCCTCACGTCGCGGAGCACGGCCTCGGGCGAGTATTTCTTCATCGCGGTGCTCCTTCCTCCGCGGGCTTCCACGGCATGATGAGCTTTTCCAGCAGCGAGATGAACGCGAAGAAGAGAAGCCCAAGCACGGAGATGAGGATGAGGCAGGCGAACATGGTCGGCGTGTCGATGAAGGCCTGCGCGTCCTTCAGGAGGTACCCGAGGCCCCTGTCCGAGGCGATGAACTCGCCGACGATGGCCCCGACGACGCAGAGGGTCGCGCTGATCTTGAAGCCCGAGAAGATGTAGGGCAGGGAATTCGGTATCCGTATCTTGATGAAGAGCTGGAGCTTCGAGGCGTGGAGATAGCGGACCAGGTCGAGCAGGTCCTCGTCCACCGCCTCGAGGCCGGTCGCCGTGTTGATCACCACGGGGAAGAAGGCCACCAGCACCGCGATGAGCGTGTTCGGCAGGAGGCCGTAGCCGAACCAGAGCAGGAAGAGCGGGGCGAGCGCGATCTTCGGGAGCGAGTTGAAGAACACGATGATCGGCGTGATCAGAGTCTTCAGGAAGGCCGACCAGGTGATGAGGATGGCGATGAGAATGCCCGCCGCCGCGGTGAGGACGAAGCTCAAGGCAATCTCGATGAAGGTCGCCTGGATGTGGACGGGCCATTGGTACTTCGCGGCGAGTTCGGGCACGACGAGGTGGGAGAAGGTCTCCACGGGGGACGGCAGGATGAACACTTTGATGCCGAAGACCGTCACCACGGCCTGCCAGAGTGCGAGAAATACGAGGAACGGAATGACCTTCGCCCCCATGCTCTTCACCGTCTGCAGTTTCCTGTTCATGATCGTCTACAACCCCTTTTCCGGTCCGGGGAGCGTCCGCTCGATTTCCGCGACGCGGTAGCCGAATCCCGTCGCTCCCAGGGTGCCGAGGTCGACCCTGCCGTTCCTTCTCGTGTACAGGCCGGGGTGCACCGCGGCCTCGGGTCCCGACACCTCGGGATAGAACTGCATGGCGTTCGTCTCCACCCCCATGATGGTTCCCGCATGGGCGGCGAGCTGGACGTGGGGGATCTGGGCGAGCATCGGATTCGTGAGGTCCTGCACCATGATCGTCATGCCGTGGGCCTTCGCCCAGGAGAGGCTGAGGAGCGCCCCGGTCTGGGTCTTGCAGGTCTTGAGAGCGACCCCGGTCCAGCCGAGGGTCCTGCCGAGGGCGAGGTATCTCCAGTCGTGGGCGCTTTCGTCCATGAAAAGGGGTTTCCGGGCGCTCACGGAGTGCGCGTCGATCCGGTTCGCCTCGAGGTCGTAGGGGAAGGGCTGCTCGATGTAGAGGACGAGCGCGTAGATCCGGGGCTCCTCCGCGAGGAGCCTGTCGAGGATGGCGTTCACGTAGGCCGGGTCCCTGACCGTGCAATTGAAATCCGCCGATAGCCATTCGACCCCGGTCTCGAGCGCTATCCTGCCGACCGCGACGAGCCTGTCGTAGTCCCACTTCGGATCGTCCCCCGTGAGTTTGACCTTGAGGCATTTGAGGCCGTCCCGCGCTATCCAGTCCCGGAGCAGGACGGGATAGCCGTCGTGCGGCTCCTCTCCCGTGAGGTACGCGGGGTCGAGCAGGTCCTTGCCGCCGACGAGATGCCAGGCGCGGAGGCTTCCGGGAACCGGGCGCGAGAAGAAGTCCGCGGGATAGCGGCCGGAGAACACCGACCGGTATTCGGACGTGTAATACCGAGTGAGATCGTGGTTCATGTAGTTCTCGTCGTAGGTTTCGTAGGTGGGGACCCCGTGCGCGTTCCCGTAGGCGTCGTGGAGGGCCAGATCGAAGGGCGAGCAGCAGACGAGTCCCGCGAGATGCGGAAGCGGGTCCTCCCCCGGGCGCCCCTCGTTGAACCGGTTCACCGCTCCGGGCAGGACCTCGGTCGCGAAAAGATGCCCGATCTCCATGGCGTGCCCGGATTCCCGGAAATTCCCCCACAGGGTGAGGAGCCTGCGCGTAAAGTCCTTCAGGGCCTCGAGCCTGAGGTCGTAGGGCAGCACGGAGGGCCAGACCCAGGCCACGCTCAGAGGAGTCTCCCCCCAGCCCTCCGCGATCCCGCCGGTCCCGGTCTCTACCGTGACGCGGACCCTGGCGCAAAGAGCGTGCGTGGTGGTCTCGGGACCGAATTTGAGGGGGATACGCGTCTTCGCGGGGATGAAATACAGAGAAACGTCCCGTATGCGGATGTCTTTCTCGGAAGCCATGGTTTCATGGTAGCATAGATTGCCATTTTGTCAAGTATATGGACAAAATAATGATTGCCAGGAGGCCGGGGCCGTGGTATGGTGGGATCTGCATGAGTTCCCCGAATCGAAGATCCGACAGCCTGGAATGGAAGACCGCTCGAGACGTTCTCACGTGCATCGAGAAGACCGAGGACTCTTCGCGTGCCGGGATCGCGAAGGCTCTGGGCCTCAGCAGGACTACGGTGTCGACTATCGTGGGGAAATTCATCCGTGCCGGCCTCGTCGAGGAGCGCAGGGGCGGGGCGAACGGCCGGGGGCGACCGGGAAGTCCGCTCTCGCTTACCCAGGACGTCTGGTTCGCCCTCGGGGCGGAATTCCACTCCCGGCAATGGGTGTTCGCGGTCACGGATCTGTCCGGAAGGATCGTCCGCACCCGCAGGGTGCCCCTCGAGGATGCGACGCCCGAGGATTTCCTGGACAAGCTGATCGTCGGGCTCCGCTGCATGACGAGGTCGGCACCGAAACGCCTCCTCTCCGCGGTCGGAATCGGGGCGCCGGGGCTGGTGGACTGCGAGACCGGCACGATCATTCGGGCCGACGACCTGGGCTGGCGGAACGTTCCGGTGAGGGAGAGGGTCGAGGCCAGACTCGGCATCGAGGCCTCGGTGCTCAACAGGAACCGCGCCAGCGGTCTCGCCGAGGCCCGGTTCGGAGCCGGCCGCGGCGTGCACGACTTCGTGTACATCGGGATCGGCACGGGAATCAGCGCGGCCATCGTCGCCGACGGAGTCCTCGTGCACGGAGCGAACTACGGAGCGGGCGAAATCGGACACGTCATCCTCGATCCCGCGGGCCCGCTCTGCGGATGCGGAAAGCACGGCTGCCTCCACGCGCTCGCATCGGGAAGCGCCATGGTCAGGATCGCGTGCGGCGTCATCGATGGCCGCCCGGATGACGTGCCGAAAATTTCCGCGGCGAAGGCCCGGGCCTTGCGGGAAGCGACCCGCCTCGGCGAGATTCGCGCCTCGGGAAACGCCCTCTCGGGTGAGGTCATCTGCGCCGAGGCGGCTAAGGGCGACCCCCTCGCCGTGTTCTGCGTGGAGGAGGCCGCCCGGCATCTCGGCATCGCCGTCGCGAACCTCGTCACCACCTTCAATCCGGACAAGATAGTTCTCGGAGGTCCCGTCGGGAACCTCGGCGAGCCCCTTCTCGGCTCCGTCCGCCGGGAAGCCGGCAAATGGGCCATGGAGCACTCCTTTTCCGCCCTGTGCATAGAGGCGGGAATCCTGGGCGAGTACACGGGAGCGCTCGGTGCGGCCTGTCTCGTCCTGGACCGGAAACTCGAACTCCTTTCGATTTCGGATTGAGGCGCTCCGGTATTTAACGAAAAACTCGCATTTTTCTCATCGCCCGAAAACGTTTGCAGAAATTCAATAATCTTGTTGCGCAGTTTCACGACCGGTCGTACAATGAAGGTATCCAACGAATGAGACCAAGGAGGAAGTATGAAGAGAGTACTATTTACGTTCGTCCTTTCTTTGCTGCTCGTATTCTCGCTCGCGTCCCAGACGTCCATTGAATTCTGGCATGCGATGGGCGGCAAGAACGGAGAGATCACCCAGAAGGTCTGCGACATGTTCAACGAAAGCCAGAAGGCCGTCAAGGTCGTTCCGGTCTTCAAGGGATCGTACGCCGACACGATGAACGCGGGCATCGCGGCGTTCCGCGCCGGAAAGCCGCCGACGATTCTGCAGGTGTACGAGGTGGGAACGGCTACCATGATGGCCGCGAAGGGAGCGATCAAGCCCGTGTACCAGCTCATGAAAGAGCAGGGCGAGCCCTTCGATCCCAAGGTCTACATACCCACGATCACCGGCTATTATTCGACGTCGAAGGGCGAGATGCTCTCCATGCCCTTCAACTCCTCGACCTCGGTCATGTACTACAACAAGGACGCCTTCAGGAAGGCCGGCCTCGATCCCGAGAAGCCCCCGAAAACCTGGCCTGAATTCTTCGACATCGCCAAGAAGCTGAAAGCCGCGGGATACGAATACGGCTTCACGACGAACTGGATATCGTGGATCCAGCTCGAGAACTTCTCCGCCTGGCACAACGTCCCCTTCGGGACCAAGTCCAACGGCTTCGACGGGCTCGACACCCAGCTCGTGTTCAACAGCCCGCTCCAGATCAAGCACTTCACGAACATGGCCGATGCGGCGAAGGAAGGAATCTTCGTGTACGGCGGCCGCGAGAACAAGGCGAACTCGCTCTTCACCTCCGGAAAGGTTCCGCTCCATTTCGAGTCGATCGGCGGCTACGGCGCCATGAAGGCGACCTGCAAGTTCGATTTCGGCGTGGGTCAGCTTCCCTACTATCCCGAGGTCGCGGGAGCCCCCCAGAACTCCATCATCGGCGGGGCGAGCCTCTGGGTCATGGGAAAGAAATCCGCCGCGGAATACAAGGCCGCGGCCAAGTTCTTCACGTTCATCTCCAAGCCCGAAACCCAGGCCTTCTGGCATCAGCAGACCGGCTACCTCCCGATCACCAAGGCCGCGTACGAGCTGTCGAAGCAGCAGGGTTTCTACAAGACGAACCCCGGCCCCGAGACGGCCATCCAGCAGCTGCTCAACAAACCGCCGACGACGAACACCCTCGGCATCCGTTTCGGCTTCATGTCCCAGATCCGCACGATCGAGGACGAGCAGTGGGAAGCCATCCTCAACGGCAAGGTGTCGGTCAAGGAAGGCTTGGACAACATGGTCAAGCTCGGAAACGAGAAGCTCCGCGAGTTCGAACGGGTGAACAAATAACCGCCCAGCGGGGACGGCTTCAGCCGTCCCCGTTTTCCGGCGTCTTCCGCGCAGCGGGGGACGCCCTATTCTTTTCCTGAAAGGATTGCCGTATGGCGAAACAGTATGAGTTCCCGAGCAGGGGGCTGCCTTATCTCCTCGTGCTTCCGCAGATGATCATAGTCTGCGTGTATTTCTTCTGGCCCGCCTTTCAGAGCATGTGGCAGTCGCTCTACATCCAGGACGCTTTCGGGCTTTCCCTCATTTTCGTCGGCGCGGAGAATTACACGAAACTCTTCACGGACCCCGCATACATGGATTCCCTCTACATATCGTTCCTCTACGCCGGCCTCGTCGCCTTCACCTCGATGACGGTTTCCCTGTTCCTCGCGGTGCAGGCGAACAGGAAGATCACCGGCGCGACGGTCTACAAGACCATGCTGATTTGGCCCTATGCGGTCGCCACGTTCGTCGCGGGAATCCTCTGGCTCTTCCTGTTCAATCCCACGGTTGGAATCGTTTCCTATTTCATGAAACATTCCTTAGGCGTCGAATGGAACCATCTGGTCGACCCGAACCAGGCCTTCTTCCTCGTGACCCTGACGGGCTCGTGGAAACAGATTTCCTATAACTTCGTCTTCTTCATGGCGGGCCTGCAGAACGTTCCCGCCACGCTCGTGGAGGCCGCGGCCATCGACGGCGCCGGTCCCTTCAAGCGGTTCTGGCGGATCGTGTTTCCGCTCCTGTCGCCCACCACGTTCTACCTGCTCGTCATGAACGTCGTGTACGCATTCTTCGAGACCTTCCCCATCATCCACCAGGTAACCCAGGGAGGCCCCGACCAGGCGACGAGCATCCTCGTCTACAAGGTCTACAAGGACGGCGTCTTCAATCTGGACCTCGGCTCGTCGTCGGCCCAGTCCGTCGTGCTCATGGTCATCGTCATCACCCTGACGGTGCTGCAATTCCGCTTCGTAGAGCGGAAGGTCACCTACTGAGGAGGACGCAATGATCGAACGTTCCATCATCCGGCGAAGCCTGCCGCACCTGTATCTCGCCTTCGCCATCTTCATCATCGTCTTCCCCATCTGGGTCGTTTTCGCCGCGTCGACGCAGACCCTCTCGGACATTCTGAACGCCCCCATGTCCGTCATTCCCGGAAAGCATCTTTTTGCCAACTACGCCCAGGCTCTCTTCGAGGGCTCGAAGAACCTCGGCGCGTCCGCCTATACGATGATGAAGAACTCCCTCATCATGGCGCTGGGAATCTCCGTGGGGAAGATCGTCATCTCCCTGCTCGCGGCTTTCGCCATCGTGTTCTTCAAATTTCCTCTCCGCGGCTTCTGCTTCTGGAGCATCTTCATAACCCTCATGCTCCCCGTCGAAGTCCGCATCATGTCGACCTACAAGGTCGTCTCGGACCTCAACCTTCTCAATACCTACGCGGGGCTCATCCTTCCCATGACGGTTTCCGCGACTGCGGTCTTCCTCTTCCGGCAGTTCTTCATGTCGGTTCCGCGCGAGATCGCCGAGGCTTCCCAGATGGACGGGGCTCCGCCCATGTCCTTCTTCTGGCACATCCTCCTTCCCATGACGAGGACTCCGGTCGCGGCGATGTTCGTCATACAGTTCATCTACGGGTGGAACCAATACCTTTGGCCTCTCCTCATAACGACGGAGGAGAAATATTACACGCTCCTCATCGGCATCAACCGCATGCTGGCCGTGGCCGATTCCCAGGTGGAATGGCAGATCGTGATGGCCACCACCCTGCTCGCGATGGTGCCGCCGGTCGTCGTCGTCGTCCTCATGCAGAAGCAGTTCATTTCCGGAATGACCGAGACGGAGAAATAGGAAGAACGGGTCACATCCCGTAAACGCCGATTTCAGCTCGGGGATAATACCATTCGAGAATTTTTTCCGCCGAGAAGCCGGCCGCGGCCATGCCCGCGGCCCCGCTTTGATCGAGCCCCACGCCGTGGCCCCAGCCCCCGCCGGTGAAGATGTAGTACTCGGGCCTGCCGTCGGGTCCGAGGAGGGGCTTCATGGTGAACAAGGTGCTCCTGAGCCCGCCGAGGCGAGCCCTCACCCGGTCGCCCGTCAGCTTCAGGGTTCCCCGCGTCCCCACCATCTCGACCGCCTCCACCCGCCCGGAAATGCCCCTTCCCCTCGGGATGACGGCGAGTAGGTTCCCGATGTCCTTGTCCCGCCTGACCCTCTCCTCGATTTCCTTGGCGCTTACCCATTTCTCCCAGCGGTAGGACGAGACCGAGTAATACGACGGCGTGGCGGAATAGGCCTCGGGCTCGTCCTCGAGCCAGGCATCGAGCTCGTCGAGAGGAAGCGGCGCCTCACGCGGTCCGACGAGCCCGTCGGGGACCGCCTTCATGTGGTTCTCGGTCCCCCAGACCGAGACGCTGTCCTCGCTGTATCCCCCGTGGTTCGCGGAGTAATACGCTCGGAGCGGTTTCCCCTCCGCCTTCAGGATCACGCCGATCGTCGAGGTCACCGCCTCGGTCGTTCTGCCCGATTCCCCTCCCACTCCGCGGTACGCGGCCGAGAGGACCGAGCCGTGGACGTCGTAACCCTTTGCCGCGAAACCGTCCAGGCTCGCGAGCGTGTAGGATCGGGCCGCGATAGCCTGGGCCTTGAGAGCCTCCCTGGGCCAGCCTGCCGGCATCTCCGAGGGGAGCACGGCGGCGAGGTATTCCTCGATGTCGAGGACGTTAACGAGCGTGAGTCCCCTGTCATCGGGCCGGAATTCCATGATGCCGCGGTAGGCCCGGTCCTCGGAGACCGCGTAGAAGCTTCCCGCTTCGGTGAGGAGGTCGAACACGAGCGTCGTGGCATCCGGAGCGGCGTACCGGAGGGTGATGGGCCCGTCGGAGGAGAGGATGGCCTCGTCGTTCTCGTCGTAGACCGAGAGACCCTTGGCGGTCCTCTTCATCGTGAGGAGCTCGCCGCGCCTGCCCTGGACCGCGATGTCCTGGCCGAGGGCCGACACCGCGAACTCTCCGCCGGTTTTCACGGACACCGAGGAAAGGGCATCGCCCAACCCCACCCTTACGAGGGGGGTGAACCTCGGATCCTCGCCCAGGGGGAGGACCGCGGGCGGCTCGGAACGTTTCTTCTTCGCCTTGGCCGTCTCGGCGCGTTTCTGGGGCAGTTCGGGAAGGTCTTTTTCGATTTGCCTGATTTTTTCGGCGATGTCCGACCTGCCGGGCATGATGTTCTTCGTCCTGAGGAGAAGCGGGTAGGCCTCCTTCGTCTTCCCCTGGGCGAGCAGCGAGTCCGCGAGATGGGGAAACACGAAGGAAAGGCTCGCGTCCTGCCTCAGAGCGGTCCGGTAGCAGGCTTCGGCCCTCTCCGGATCGCGTTCGGCGAGGGCTCGGCCGAGGGCGTACCAGGCCATGGGTCGGTGTTCCTCCATGTTGAGCGAGTAGCGGAGGCTGTCCTCGGCCTCTTCGTACCTCCCCATCCGGAGATGGAGATAGGCTTCGTACAGCGCGGCTTCGGAAGTCTCGAACGAAAGGGGAAGCATGGCCGTCGCCCGATCGAATCTGGCGGCCAGGCAGAGGGTCACGAACAATTCCCGTTCCGCCTTCGAATCCATGGGCCGGAGCCGGACGAGTTCTTCGAAATGAGGGATGGCCTTGTCGAAGGACCCGGATTCTCGGAGGATCCAGGCGAGTTCCCGGCGGGCCGCCGCATCCCGGGGATTCCGCGCGAGCATGCCCTCGAGCGATTCGACGCTTTTTTCCACGTCTCCCCGGTAATAAGCCGCAACCGCATCTTCGGTCGATCGCTTCGGCACGGTCATCTTCACGTCGTCGGCGAAGACGGCGCAGGACGAGACGAGCTGAAGAACCGACAGTGAGAGCAGGGCAAGGGCGGTGAAGGATTTCATGGTCTTTCCCTTTGTATCACCCGGGAGATTTGTTGTCAAACAAGGGGGCGAGGTTTGCCGCGACGGCGAGTTCCTATCGGAAGGTTGGCTGTAAAGGATTTTTGAGGTAGAGTGAATCCTATGACGATGCGTGAATTCATAGGTGTCGTGGAACTCCCCACGAAGGTCGTGAGCCTCTCCTCCTTCACGCTGGGGACGCTCTTCGCAGCGGCATCCGCGGGGCGGATTTCTCCGTTCCGAGTCGTAATCATGCTTCTCGCGACACTCGCGGTGGACATGGGAACGACAGCCTGGAACACCTACTTCGATTTTCTCCGGAGTGTGGACGATTCCCGCTTCAACCGCGAGAGGAACAAGGTCCTCGTCCACGGGGGAGTGCCTCCGAGTGCGGCCCTGGCCGTGTCGCTTCTCCTTTTCGGGGCGGCGGTTCTCCTCGGGCTGGTCCTCGCCCTGCTTTCGGGCCTGTGGATCGCCGCCGCGGGAGCTGTCTGCATGGCTGTAGGCTTTCTCTACAACGGAGGCCCGTTCCCGATTTCCCGGACGCCGTTCGGCGAGGTCTTCGCGGGAGGATTCCTGGGCACGGCGCTTTTCCTGATTTCCTTCGGCGTCCAGGCCTTTCCCGAGGCCCCTCCGTCGGGGCCGTCCTCGGTTCGGGCCCTGCTCGGACCGGCTCTTCTCGCGGGCCTTCCGTCGCTCCTTTTCATCGCGTCCATCCTTACGGCGAACAACACCTGCGACGTCGAGGGCGATACTGCGGCGGGCCGGCGGACGCTGACGATCCTCCTCGGCCGCCGCGCGGGGGAGATCCTCGTGTATGTCCAGGGACTCGGCGCCTTCGCGATCCTCGCCTCGCTCGGATGCGCCGGCGTACTGCCCGCTGCCGCGGCGTGGGCGGCGGCAGCGGTCGGAGCGGCGGCCTCGCTGAAGGTGTACGCCGGCATGCGGCGCAGGGGTTATTCCCACGCGACGAAAGAGGCGAACATGAAGGCAGTCCTCCTGGCGTTCCTGCTTTTCAGCTCGGCGTACGCCGCGATTCTCGTTTTCTCGCTCCTCCGAGAACCAGCCATACGCTGAAGAGGATGACGCCGAGCCCGGCGAACATCCCGAGCGACACGGACTCGCCGAGGAAGAGGACCGCCCACAGCATGCTGAAGAAGGGGACGAGAAAGGTCACGGTCGAGGTCTGGACGGCCCCGACGCTCCGGATGAGCCTGAAGAAGATGAGGTACGCGCCCGAGGTGCAGAAGACCGCGAGGGCCGCGACCGCCGCGAGAGGAAGCGCGGGAGGAATTCCGGCCGGGACGAAAGGTACGGCGAGAGGCAGGAGGAAGACCGCCGAGGACGCCATCTGGCCGATCGAGGAATGCAGGGGGTCGGTTTCGGAGAAGCGGAGCCTGCCGTAGACCGCGGCGATGCCGTAGCAGAAGGCGGCGAAGAGGGCCTGGGCGGACGAGAGCCAGGTGGTTGCGTTCCTGGGAAGCGGATTCCAGCCCATGAGAATGCCCACGCCGAGGATGCCGAGAACCACGCCGAGAGTTCGACGCGGAGTGAGCCGTTCCTTCATCCAGACCGAAGCGACGACCGCGGTGAAGAGCGGGGTCGTCGAGTTGATGATGGCCGCGATCGAGGCGTTCAGGCCCGTGACGGCGTTCGCGATGAGGACGTAGGGCAGGGCGCAGTTGAAGAGGCCCAGGACGAGGTATTTCTTCCAGGTGCGACGGAGGTCGGGAAAGGATCCGAAGAACCGGGCGTAGACGGCGAGGGCGACCGTCGCGATCGTCACCCTGAGCGCCATCGTGAAGACGGAGCCGAGGACCGGTGCGGCGATTCGCATGAAGAGGTAGGAACCGCCCCAGAGGGCGGCGAGGAAAACAAGCAGGAAAACGTCTTTTCGTCTCATGGCGCCGATTGTAGCAGATCGGTCGGGGGAAGTCTTTCCGATTCTTGCGCCCGAGCGATAAAAAGGGGACGCCCCGCGGGGCGTCCCCTTTCGCGAATCGTCTCCTTAGAAGGCGGGATCAGCTCACGGTCCCCTCGGACCTCTTCGCCTTGGCCGGCCTTTTCTTCGTCGCGGAGGCGACGATCGCCGACGTGGCGGCTTCGATCGCCGTCACCATGGTCGGAAGCCCCATGGAAGGAGTGTTCGTCTTGCCCACGGCCTGCTCGATGAGGAAGGGGATGTGGATGAATCCGGCCTTCACCTTCGGCGCGTTCTTCGCGCAGTGATTGAGGACGCCGTAGAGGAGGTGGTTGCAGACGAAGGTCCCGGCCGTGTAGGATACGCTCGCGGGGACGCCGGCCTTCCTTATGGCCTTCACCATGTCCTTGACCGGCAGGGTCGCGAAGTAGGCGGCCGGACCCCCGGCATCGATGGATTCGTCGATCGGCTGCTTGTTCTTGTTGTCCGGAATCCGGGCGTCGTTCAGGTTTATTCCCACCCGTTCCACGGAGATCTCGTACCGCCCGCCGGCCTGCCCGATCATGAGGACGGCGTCGGGCTTGAGTTTCCCGATCGCGGCCGTGACCTTGGCGACCGAGTCGCCGAACACCGTAGGGACCTCGAGCAGCGTGATCTTGGCTCCGGCGATGTTCTTCTTCAGTTTCTTGAGGACTTCGAAGGCGGGATTCACTTTTTCGCCGCCGAAGGGGTCGAACCCGGTAATCAGGATTTTCATCTTTCTGCTCCTAGAAGGCCCATACGTACATGAGGACCATGTGGAGGGCGAGCATCACGAGGGCCACGGGCACCTGGTTCTTGATGACACCCCAGCGCTTGTCCTCGATTTCCAGGATGGCGGTCGGGACGATGTTGAAGTTCGCCGCCATGGGGGTCATGAGCGTTCCGCAGTAGCCCGCGGTG
This sequence comes from uncultured Spirochaetaceae bacterium, assembly GCA_964397655.1. Classification (GTDB taxonomy): domain Bacteria; phylum Spirochaetota; class Spirochaetia; order DTKZ01; family DTKZ01; genus CAYNKA01. Next base: position 78,421 of record CAYNKA010000006.1, read on the forward strand.
AGGCCGAGGGCCGAGACGACGACGGGATTCCCGCCCTGGGCGATGACGAAGGGGACTCCGATGCCCGCGGTGATGACCGCGAAGGCGGCGAATGCGTTGCCCATGATCATGGTGAAGAGCGCCATGCCGGCGCAATAGACGATCACGCCCGCGAGGGTGTTGCCCTGGGGGATGACGTGGGACATGCCGCCCGCGATGAGCTTGCCGACGCCGGCGGCCGTGAAGACCGAGCCGAGTGCCGCGAGCACCTGGGGCAGGATGGAGACCGGTCCGATCATCTCGAGAAGGCGGCTGCCGTCCTCGACCATGTCGCCGGTCTTTCCCCTGGTGAAGGCGAGTGACAGGATGCTCGCAACGAGGGCCGCGGCCCCGAGGGCGATGAGGGTCCCGAGTTCCTTCGCCCAGAACTGCGCGACGATGAAGGCGACCACGCCGAGGGAGAGGGCGGGGATGAAGATCTTGTTGCCGATCTTCATGGCCGATTCCTTCTTGAACTCCACGGTAGACTCGGAGAACTTGCCGATCTTCACGAGCTTGGAGGCGGAGAGGACGGCGAGGACGATCACGAGATAGCCGACCAGGGTGTCGTCCATCTTGATCTTGGCGTCGCCCCAGAGCATGCCGACGCGGCTGAAGGTGAAGATCAGGAAGAGGATGAACCAGAACAGGGCCGTGGGCCACTTCGAAGGATGGTCCTTCGCGCGGACGATCTTGACCGTCGAGTAGAGGCACACGAGGCCGACCAGGACATAGAGCAGTTCGGTGAGTGAATTCTTCAACATGTGGCTACCCTCATTCCTTGTCCGCTTTCGGCTTGGTTTCGTATTTCTTCGCGAGCCGGCGGTCGTTCAGCAGGAACTGCGCCGTGGCGACTACGAGGATGGTCCCTGCCATCGGGAGCGAGGCCGTGGCGATGTCCACCGCCTCCACGGGTATCTTGAGCTCCTTGAGGACCCCCACGATGAGGAGGACGCCTCCCGCGGCCACGAATCCGTTCTGGCCGAAGAAGTTGGCGTAATTGTCCACCGCCGCGTTGAGTCCCTTCACCTTCTCCTGGTCCTTCTTGTCGAGGGTCCCGAAGCGGTTCTCCGCGGCTCCCATGGACATGGGGAGGATGAGGGGGCGGATGAACTGGACGTGGCCGCCGAGGCGGACGCTCATGACGGCCGAGATGGTGCGGATGAAGAGGTAGATGGTCGTCACGCGGCCTGCGGTAGCCGAGCGGATGCGGCTGATGAGGTAGGCCGCCCGTTCGCGCAGCCCGTACCGTTCGAGCAGGCCGATCGCGGGCAGGGAAACGATGAAAATCGTCATGTAGCGGTTTTCAACGAAGGCCTTTCCCAGGATGGTGACGATGTCGTTCCACGCCATCCCCGAGGCCAAACCGGTCACGAGCCCGGCGACCACGACGACGGCGATGGTGTCGAGCTTCAGCATGAAGCCTACGACGATGACCAGAATGCCGATAAGTTTGATCATCCTATTCTCCTTTCATAGGGATAAAGATTCTGATACGACATTATATAGGGTGGTAAGACGTCTTGTAAAATTTTTCCGAAAACCGGGATCCGGCCTATCGCCGCGCCCAGGCCTTGCTCTTGAGGCTCCTGAGGCGTTCGCCCGCCGCGACGAGGGTTTCTTCCTTCTTGGCGAAATGGAATCTGACGTAGTTCCGGACGTCCTCGCGGAAGAAGCTGGAGCCGGGAACCGCCGCGACGCCGACTTCCCGGGCCATCCATTCGGCGAAGGCGACGTCGTCGTTCCCCCGGTCGAGGCCTCCGATGTCTACCATGACGTAATAGGCGCCCTGGGGATTCCAGTACTCGAGACCGGCCTCGTCCAGCGTCCCGAGAAAGAGATCCTTTCTTCGGGTATAGGCCTCGCGGAGATCGTCGTAATAGGAATCGGGAAGCTCGAGCCCGGCCACAGCCGCCTCCATGAGCGGGGCCGCCGCGCCGACCGTGAGAAAGTCGTGGACCTTCCGAGCCCCTTCCGTGATCCGTTCGGGCGCGATGACGTAGCCGAGCCTCCAGCCGGTTATGGAATAGGTCTTCGAGAGAGAACTGCAGGAGATCGTGCGCTCGAACATTCCCGGGAGCGACGCGAAATAGACGTGTCGGTGGGGCTCGTAGACGATGTGTTCGTAGACCTCGTCGGTGATGACGAAAGCGTCGTATTCCTCGGCGAACCGGGCGATGAGCAGAAGCTCCTCCTTGTCGAAGACCTTTCCGGTCGGATTCGCGGGGTTGCAGAGGATGAGCGCCTTAGGCCGCTGTTCGAACGCGCGCCTCAGCACGGTCTCGTCGAAGCGGAAGTCCGGCGGGACGAGGGGAACGTAGATGGGTTGGGCCCCGCAGAGGATCGCGTCGGCCGCGTAGTTCTCGTAGAAGGGGGAGAAGACCACGACCTTGTCGCCGGGGTTGCAGGCGGTCATCATCGCGGCCATCATGGCCTCGGTGCTGCCGCAGGTCGTCACGATGTGAATCTCCGGGTCAAGGGGAATGCCCATGAAGCGCGACTGCTTCTTCGCGAGGGCGGCGCGGAAATTCGGGGCTCCCCAGGTGACGGCGTATTGGTGAGGCCCCAGCCTGCCGGCCCTTTCGGCCGCCGCGAGCACGGGCTCGGGCGGATCGAAGTCGGGAAATCCCTGTGATAGATTGATCGCTCCGTGGCGGTTCGCCACCCTGGTCATTCGTCGTATGACGGAGTCGGTGAAGCCTTTGATTCTGTCGCTGGTCGCTGGCACTGCGGTATCTCCTCTCGGACCGGGACGTGGGTTTTCATTCTTCGAAGAGCCAGGTGGACAGGTACCGTTCGCCCGAGTCCGGGAGTACGGCCACGACGAGGCTTCCGCGGTTCTCCTCCCGGCCTGCCGCTTCCAGGGCCGCCCACATGACGGCTCCCGAGGAAATACCTACCAGAATTCCTTCTTCCTTTGCAAGCCTCCTGCTCGTGGCTCCCGCATCCTCCTCCCTGACGCGGACGATCTCGTCCACGAGCTCGCGTCTGAAGACCCCGGGAACGAATCCCGAACCGATGCCCTGGATCCTGTGGGGGCCCGGCCTGCCCCCCGAAAGGACCGGAGACTTTTCGGGTTCAACGGCGATCGAGCGGACGTTCTTTTTCGCCTTGAGGGATTCGCTGATCCCCGTGATCGTGCCGCCGGTTCCGACTCCCGCCACCACGACGTCCACGCCCCCGTCGGTATCGCGCCAAATCTCCTCGGCAGTGGTCCGGCTGTGGGTTTCGGGATTCACGGGATTCCTGAACTGCTCGGGCATGAAGGCCTTGGGATTTCGGCGCAGTATTTCCTCGGCGGCCTCGATGGCCCCCGCCATGCCTCTTCCACCTTCGGTGAGCACGAGCTCGGCCCCGTAGGCCTTGAGGAGCTTCCTCCGCTCGGCGCTGAATGTTTCCGGCATGGTGAGAATGACGCGATAGCCTTTGACCGCGGCGACGAACGCGAGGCCGATCCCCGCGTTCCCGCTCGTCGGCTCGACGATGACCGAATCCTCGCGGAGAATGCCTTTTCGTTCCGCTTCTTCGATCATGGCGAACGCGATCCTGTCTTTCACGCTGGACGCGGGATTGAAGGATTCGAGCTTCGCGAGGATCGTCCCCGGGAGTCCCCTGGCCATGCGGTTGATGCGGACGAGCGGCGTGTTACCTATGAGGGCGGTAAGGGAGTCTGCGACGTTCATGACGGCTCCGATAGGCTACTATTGCTATTCGACAAATAGAGAATAACGGAAAATAGGGCTGCGGTCAAGGGGCCGGGTGCGGGGACGGAGGATGAACGGAAATCGGGCCAATCCTGGTACCGTGTCATGGTATTTCTACCCGGTACGGCTCAGCGACAGGCCATTTTTTCGCGGGCAAGGCTCGCACGCGGGCTCTCGACGCCTGGAGCGCCGATTTCTTCGTTTCGATCACCCACGAACGCCTCCGGGTCGGTTTACGGGCAGAAGCTCTGTGCTATACTGTTGCGGAGAAGGAACAGCATGGCAAAAGGCGGAATCCCGATCATCAATGCCGTGGACCGGGCGCTTCTGGTTATGGAGGCGCTTTACCACAACGAGGGCGAGATGGGAGTCTCGGAGATCGCGGCCGAGATGAAGCTCTACAAGAGTACCGTCTTCAGGACCCTCGTCACGCTCGAGAACAAGGGCTACGTATACCGAAACGGGACGACCGGGAAGTACGGCCTCGGCCTCAGGCTCTTCGCCCTGGGCATGGTCGTGGGCGAGAAGATGTCCATCGACAGGATCCTCGCCCCGCACGCGAAGGTCCTCACCGACAAATACAACGAGGTCTTCCACTACACCATCCTCGACCTGAACGCCCGAAGCCGACCCCAGCTCATCCTCATCTACCGGATGGAGAACGACGCGACGCTCCTCAAGGTGACTCCCCAGGTCGGGACGAGTTCGCTCGCGCACTGCTCCTCCTCGGGCAAGGCCCTCCTCGCGTTCTGCGACCCGGCCTACCTCGGCCGCTTCGAAGGTTGCCCGCTTCCGGGGCGGACGGCGAATTCCATCACGGATTGGAAGGCGCTCGGGAAGGAACTCGCCGCGATACGGGAACGGGGCTACGCCGTGGACGACGAGGAACTCGAAATCGGCCTCACCTGCGTCGGAGTGCCCATCCTCGGGAACGACGGGTACGCCGTGGGCGCGATCAGCCTGTCCGGTCCCACGAGCAGGATGAAGGCCCACGACATCGAGGAACTGGTGGGCGACATGAAGTCCGTTGTGGAAAAAGTGAAGAGCCTCCTCGTCCTCAAGAATCCGAACGACCTCGGCAGATAGCCGCCTCGCAAGGGGACGGAGGACGGGGGATAGAATCCACTGACAGCGCTAGTCGAAATTAATCGGTTGCTTAGATCGCGAACCGGAGTTATAATCATCACATCAATTTATAGAACGATGTTCTATTCAATAGAACGTATGTGACGGCCGAGGAACGGCGACGAAAGGACGGGGGCGGGGCGCATGTACAGGAATTTTTCCGAGCTCATCGAAAAGGCGAAGGCCCTTGAGCCGAAGACGATCAGCGTGGCGGCTGCCGAGGACGCGGACGTGGTGGAGGCGGTCAGGCTGGCCCATGAGGCGGGCCTGGCGAGGGCGATCCTCGTCGGAGACGCGAAGCGGATAGGGCCGCTCGCGGAGGCTGCGGGCCTCGAAGACGGGGCGGAGATCGTGGACGAGCCGGACGAGCGGGCCGCGGCGCTCGAGGCGGTCGAACTCGTTCGCGACGGTAAGGCCCAGGTCCTCATGAAGGGGCTCGTGAACACGAGCGATTTCCTTAAGGCGGTCCTGCATCCGGAAAAGGGCCTGCGCACCGGAAGGCTCCTCAGCCACCTCGCGGCCTACGAGATCCCCGGCGAGAGGAAGCTCGTCTTCCACGCCGACACGGGTATGGTGGTCGCCCCGACTCTCGAGGAGAAGAGGCAGATCCTCGTCAATTCGCTCGTCGCCCTCGCGGCCCTGGGCATCGTAAATCCCAAGGTCGCGATCCTCGCGGCGAACGAGAAGGTCCATCCGAAGATGCAGGCCACGGTCGACGCCGCGGCCCTGATCGAGATGAACGAGCGCGGCGAGTTCCCGCCCATGATCGCCGAGGGGCCGATCGCCATGGACGTGGCCCTCGACCCGGGCGCCGCCCGGCACAAGGGGATCGTGAGCAGGATCTCGGGGGACGTCGACCTGTTCCTCGTCCCGAACATCGAGGCCGGGAACATAACGGGAAAGGCCCTCGTGCACTACCTCAAGATAAAGATGGCGGGCCTCGTCCTCGGGGCGACCCGCCCCATCGTGCTCACCTCGAGGGCTGAATCCGGAGAAGGAAAGCTCCGGTCGATCGCGCTCGCCTGCCTCCTCGCGGAAAGCGCGGGAAGAGAGAGGGCGGGGCAGGCGGGAGGCAAGGCGTGAATATTCTGGCCATCAACCCCGGGGCGACTTCCACGAAGTTCGCGGTCTACGAGGACGAGAGGCCGCTGTTCGAGCACAAGGTCGAGCATCGGGCCGAGGACCTGAAGCCCTTCGCCAAGGTCTTCGACCAGTACGACTTCAGGCTCTCCGTGATCCTCGGCTTCCTGAAGGAAAAGGACTTCGACCTTTCCCGGCTCGACGCGGTCGCGGCAAGGGGAGGACTCCTCAAGCCGGTCGAGGGCGGGACCTATCTCGTGAACGAGGCCATGCTCGCCGACCTCGGAAACGCGATCCGGGGCGAGCACGCCTCGAACCTCGGGGCGGTCCTCGCGTACAACCTCGGCCGCATGGCAGGCGCGCCCGCCTACATCGTGGACCCGGTCGCGGTGGACGAGTTCGACGAGGTGGCCCGCGTCTCGGGCATCCCCGAACTCAGGAGGGAAAGTCTCCTCCACGCCCTCAACCACAAGGCGGTCGCGAGGAAGGTGGCGTCGTCCCTCGGCGGGAAGTACGAGGAGATGAATTTCGTCGTCGCCCACCTCGGGACCGGAACGTCCATCGCGGCGCACAGGAAGGGGCGGGCGGTCGACGTGGAGGACGCGCGGGGGGAAGGGCCGTTCTCGCTCGACCGCTCAGGGGGCCTCAACGCCTACGAGGTCGTGAAGCTCTGCTTTTCCGGCAGGTACACCGAGAAGGAGATGAAGGAGAAGCTCGGCTCGAAGGGAGGGATCTACGCGTACTTCGGCACGAAGGACATCCGGGAGGTGGAGAAGCTGGCCGCCTCCGGCGACGGAAAGGCGAAGCTCGTCCTCGACGCCATGATCTACCAGATCGCCAAGGAGATCGGCGCCCAGGCCACGGTTCTGTGCGGGAAGGTCGATCGGATCATCCTCACCGGAGGGATCGCGTTCTCGAAGCCCATCGTCGGGCGAATCGAGGAACGGGTGGGGTTCATCGCGCCGGTCGTCGTCGTGCCGGGCGAGGAGGAGCTCCAAGCCCTCGCCCTGGGCGCGCTTCGCGTCCTCTCGGGCGGGGAGCCGGCGAAAGAGTATCGATAACCGACAAGGATTCAATATGAAGAGGTTGATGACGGGAAACGAAGCGGTCGCCCGGGGCGCCTTCGAAGGCGGTTGCCTGGTCGCGACCGGGTATCCGGGGACCCCGAGCACGGAGATTCTGGAAAACCTCGCAAAATACAAGGACGTGTATTCCCAGTGGTCGCCCAACGAGAAGGTGGCGGTCGAGGTCGCATGCGGCGCTTCGGTCGCAGGCGCCAGGACCATCTCCACGATGAAGGTCGTCGGCCTCAACGTGGCCATGGACCCGCTCATGACCTTCGCCTATCCCGGGGCGAACGGGGGCTTCGTCCTCGTCGTGGCGGACGATCCCGGCTGCTCGAGTTCTCAGAACGAGCAGGACAACCGGCTCGTGGCGCCCTTCGCCAAAGTCCCGCTCGTCGAGCCTTCGGACAGCCAGGAATGCAAGGACTTCCTCAAGGCCTCCTTCGCGATCAGCGAGCGGTTCGGAGTCCCGGTCCTCTTCCGCATGACGACGCGCGTCTGCCACAGCAAGAGCCTCGTCGAACCGGCGGAGCCGGAAAGGCTCGCGGTCAAGAAGTACGAAAAGACCGGGAGGTACTGCAGCAGCCCGGCCCTCTCCCGAAAGAACCATGCGGACCTCGAGAGAAAGCTCGCCGAGCTCGAGGAGTTCGCGAACGGGAGTCCCCTGAACCGGATCGAATGGGGCGCCAAAAAGATCGGCGTGATCACGGGCGGGGCTGCGTACCTCCACGCCAGGGAGGCCTTGGGCGACGGGGTATCCTACCTCAAGCTCGGCCTCAGCCATCCGCTTCCGAGGAAGCTCGTCCGAGAGTTCGCCTCCGCTGTCGAAAGGCTCTATGTCGTCGAGGAGAACGACCCGTACCTCGAAAACCAGGTCAGGCGGATGGGTATCCCCTGCGTGGGGAAGGAGGCGCTTCCCGTCCTGTACGAACTCACTCCCGACATCGTCCGTGACGCCCTGCTCCCGAAGCAGGAGAAGAAGGTCTACAGCGTGGACGCCGCGATTCCGAGCAGGCCGCCCGTCCTCTGCGCGGGCTGCCCTCACCGATCGGTCTTCTACGCGGTGAGCAAGTACAAGGACGTAGTCGCCGCCAACGACATCGGCTGCTACACCCTGGGCATGGCGCCTCCGCTTTCCGTGACCGATACGATCGTGTGCATGGGCGCGGGCATCGCGGCCGGAATAGGCTTGGACAGGACCTTCAGGATGAGCGGGCAGAAAAAGAAGGTCTTCGGCTTCATCGGGGACTCCACCTTCTTCCACAGCGGCATCACGGGCCTCATCGACGCGGTGTGGAACAAGAGCTCGATGGCGGTCTGCATCCTGGACAACCGCACGACCGCGATGACCGGCCACCAGGAGAATCCCGGCACCGGCAAGACCCTCATGGGGGAAGAGTCTCCGGTCGTCGACATCGAGAGGATCGTCAAGGCGGTCGGCGTGAGGGAAGGGAAGGTCTTCGTCGCGGACGCCTACGATCTCGGCCGGGTGGAGGAGGCGGTCAGGGCGGCGCACGACGCCGAGGAACTTTCGGTCATCATCGTCAAGCGGCCCTGCGCCCTCGCGAAGGAAACGCGGAAGGAGCGGGAAACCCTCTTCTGCCGGATAGACCCGGAAAAATGCAGGCGCTGCAGGGCCTGCCTCGGGCTCGGCTGCCCGGCCCTCTCGGTCGGCGAGGAGGCGGCACTCATCGACCGAGAAGCCTGCAACGGCTGCGGCCTCTGTCGCCAAGTCTGCAAATTCGGAGCGATCGAAAAGGCGGGAGGTTGACATGACGACGAATCTGCTCTTGGTCGGCGTCGGAGGACAGGGTACGATCCTCACGTCGAAGATCCTCGCGGAGGGCCTCGCCCTGATGGGCTGGGACGTGAAGATGTCCGAGATTCACGGCATGGCCCAACGCGGCGGCAGCGTCACGACGCAGATCAAGTACGGCAGGCGGGTCCTCTCGCCGATCATCGGGACCGCGGAGGCCGATCTTCTCGTCGCCTTCGAGAAGGCGGAGGCCGCGCGCCATCTCGGGAACCTGAAGCCGGGCGGCATCCTCATCGTCAACGACTACGAGATCCCGCCCCTCCCGGTCCTGACCGGGGCCGAGTCGTATCCCGGCGACCTCAAGAAAGAGCTTTCCGAATGCGTGAGCAACGTCAAATTCCTCGACGCGTTCAAGATAGCTTCGGAGATAGGAAACTTCAGGGCCCAGAGCATCGTCATGCTCGGTGCGATCGTGAAGGCCCTCGAGGTCGAGGGACCCGGCTGGCGGGACGTTCTTCGGAAATTCGTTCCGTCGAACCTCTTCTCCCTGAACTCCGCCGCCTTCGAGGCCGGACTACGAATTTAGCCCGTTTCGGATTCGCTTCCCGGTTACCGCCCTCTCCGCTATCCCCATGATGTCGTAGACCAGCCTCGCTGCAGCGAATTCGCTCGGACGGCTCGTCCCGTCGGGCGCGAGCTCGACCACGTCGAAGCCGACGATGCGTCGGCCCGAGGCGGCGACGGACTCGATCATCGCGAGGCTCTGGTACCAGCCGAGGCCGCCGGGTTCGGGAGTACCGGTCGCGGGTATCACCGAGGGATCGAGGCCGTCCACGTCGAAGCTGAGGTACACGAGGCGGGGGAAGTCCGCTGGGAGCGAAAGGACCGTGACGGGATTCCCGCCGGGTCCGAGGCCTGCCGCTTCGCGCGCGTCGAGGTGCGGAATGCCGAAGCGCCGCCTGCACTCGATGTCCTCGGCGGAGAGGCTCCGCTGCCCGACCTGGAAGAGCCGAAACCCCAGGTCGAGGCCGCGCCTCATGACGCAGGCGTGGCTCAAGGAGTCGCCGTGGTAGGAATCGCGGAGGTCGCCGTGGGCGTCGAACTGGACGATGCCGACTTCGGCCGCGCCGAAGGCCTCGGCGGTCGCCCTGAGGGCGCCGCAGGTCACGGTGTGCTCGCCGCCGAGGAGGACGGGAACGGCTCCCGCCGCGTAGGCCCGCGCGACCGCGGCGCGGATGCCTTCGAGGGCTTCCTCCGTCCCCCGGGAACAGTCCACGGCCGCTGCCGTATGGATTCCTGCGTCCGCGGGGACGGAGGCGCCGTCCCAGAGCTCGAGATAGTTCGAGGCCTCGATGATGGCGGCCGGCCCCTTCGCGGCGCCTCCGCCGTAGGAGACGCTCGCCTCCAACGGGGCGGGGACCACGTGGAAGAAGGCCTTCGCCGGGTCTGCGTTCGGCCGCTCGGAGGCGAGAAAGGCTGGGGCGGCGTCGGGGTTCGGTCCGGCAGCGCGGCGGGACCCGGAATCGTCCGGCCGTCGATCGTTCATGAGAGCCTTCCCTTGAAGTCGGCGTAGCCGAATTCCCTGACGAGGGTGATCCTGCCCTCGTCGTGGATCGCGATGGAGGGAAGCTTCACCCCGTTGAAGGTCGTATTCTTCACCATGGTGTAGTGGGCCATGTCCTCGTAGACGATGCGGTCGCCGACGGAGAGCGGCCGGTCGAAGGAGTAGTCGCCCGCGACGTCGCCGGCCAGGCAGGACGGCCCGCCGAGCCGGTACGTGTGCGCCTTTTCTCCCGGCAGGCCGGCGCCCCATATCCTCGGCCTGTAGGGCATCTCGAGGACGTCGGGCATGTGGCAGGCGGCGCCGGCGTCGAGGATCGCGACCGTGACGCCGCCGTTCCTGACGACGTCCAGGACCGAGGCGACGAGGATTCCCGCCCCGAGCGCGACCGCCTCGCCGGGTTCCAGGATCACCTCCGTCCCCCACTTCTCGCGGAAGCCCCGGACGATGCGCACCAGGCGCTCGACGTCGTAGTCCGGCCTCGTGATGTGGTGGCCGCCGCCCAGGTTGAACCATCTCATGCCGCGAATCCAGGGGCCGAACCCGTCTTCGACCGCGGTCACGGTGCGCTCCAGGGAGTCGGAGTTCTGCTCGCAGAGGTTGTGGACGTGAAAGCCCGATACGCCTTCGAGAAAGTCCTCGTCCCGCGAGTCCGACTCGTCCCGGGCGGCGAGGAATTCCGCGCGGGTGACGCCGAGGCGCGAGCCCGGAGCCGAGGGATCGTAGAGCTCGGTCTCGGCCTCCCTGTGCTCGGGGTTGAGCCTGATGCCGAAACCGATCCTGTCGGCGTAGCCCTTCGTGAGCTCGCGGAATCGCCGCCACTGGCCGAAGGAGTTGAAGACGAGGTGGTCCGCGAGCTCGAGGAGGAGTTCCAGGTCGGGCCGCGAATAGGCGGGGCAGTAGACGTGAACTTCCTTGCGGAACTCCTCCCTGCCGAGGAGGGCCTCGTGGAGGCCGCTCGCGCAGACCCCGTCCAGGTGCCCGCGTATGTCCGGGAAGAGGGCCCAGAGCGCGAAGCCCTTGAGCGCGAGGAGAATCCTGCACCCGGCCCTCCGGCGCACGTCCGCGAGGATCTCGCAGTTTTTCCGGACGAGGGCCCGGTCCGTGACGTAGGACGGCGTGGGGACGGAGGCCGGATCGAAACGGTCGAAACTCACGACTCTTTCACGACCCAGGGCAGGCCGTACCTGTTCAGGGCGTCCATGAAGGGGTCGGGATCGAACTCTTCCATGTTGAAAACACCCGGCTTCTTCCACTTCCCGGTGAGGATCATGAGGGCCCCGATCATCGCCGGGACTCCGGTCGTGTAGGAGATGGCCTGGGAGCCGACCTCCTTGTAGGCCTCCTCGTGGTCGCAGACGTTGTAGACGTAGACCTTCTTCGGCCGTCCGTCCTTGGTCCCGGTCACGATGTCGCCGATGCAGGTCCTGCCCTTGGTGAGCGGTCCGAGGCTCGCGGGCTCGGGGAGTACGGCCTTGAGGAACTGGAGCGGGACGATCGGGACGCCCTTGTACATGACCGGATCGATCCTCGTCATCCCCACGTTCTGCAGTACTTCGAGGTGCTTGAGGTAGTTGTCCGAGAAGCTCATCCAGAACTGGGCCTTCTTCAAAGTCGGGAAATTCCTGACGAGGCTCTCGAGTTCCTCGTGGTACATGCGATAGATCGAGTAGGTGCCGACTCCCTCGGGGCAGGTGAAGCTCTTCTTCTCCGACATCGGGGGCGTTTCGACGAAGCGGCCGTCCTCCCAGTGGCGGCAGACCGCCGTCACCTCGCGGATGTTGATCTCCGGGTTGAAGTTCGTGGCGAAGGGCTGGCCGTGGTCGCCCCCGTTCACGTCAACGATCTCGAGCTCGGTGACCTCGTCGAAGTAATGCTTCTTCGCGTAGGCGAGGTAGACGTTGGTTACGCCGGGATCGAAGCCGCTTCCGAGGAGGGCCGTGATCCCGGCGGCCTCGAACCGTTCCTTGTAGGCCCACTGCCACGAGTACTCGAAATGGGCCGCGTCAGGGGGCTCGTAGTTCGCCGTGTCCAGGTAGTCCGTTCCGGTCGCGAGGCAGGCGTCCATGACGTGGAGGTCCTGGTAGGGCAGTGCCACGTTGATCACGAGGTCGGGCTTCTCCTTCTCGAGCAGGCTCACGGTCTCCTCGACGTCGTCCGCGTCGACCTTCGCCGTCCGGATCGGCCTCGAGATCCCGGCCGCGATCCTCCGGCACTTCTCCTCGTTCCGGCTGGCGAGGATTATGTCCTCGAACACCTCGCTCGCCTGGGCGCATTTGCTGGCTACCACCTGTCCGACGCCGCCCGCGCCGATGATCAGAACCTTCGCCATTCCAACCACCTCTCGTTCTAAGTTTTTTCAACGTTCGAAGTAGGTATAGCCCCTGAGGCTTTCCTCGTAGTCGTGCACGATGCGCTTCCGCTCCGAGGCGGAAATGTGGCCCCTGCGGACCGCCTGTTCCGCCTTTATGCGGAACAGGTCCTGGAGGTCCTTGGGATTGTATTCGACGTAGGAGAGGACGTCCGCTATGGAGTCTCCCTCGATTTCCCGCACGAAGTCGTATTCGCCGTTCTCGTGGATGCGGACGCTCACCACGTTCGTGTCGCCGAGGAGGTTGTGCAGGTCCCCGAGCGTCTCCTGGTAGGCCCCCACGAGGAAGACTCCGAGGTAGTACTCCTCGTCGGCGCGGAGATCGTGGAGGGGGAGCGTCATCTTCACGTCGTGGATGTCCACGAACCGGTCGATCTTGCCGTCGCAGTCGCAGGTGATGTCCGCGAGGATCGCCTCCCGGGTCGGCTCCTCGTTGAGCCGGTGGATCGGGATGATCGGGAAGATCTGGTCGATGGCCCATGCGTCCGGGAGGGACTGGAACACGCTGAAGTTTCCGTAGTATATGTCCGAAAGCGCGACGTGCAGGTCCTCGAGGTCCGGCGGGACCTTCTTGGTCTTCTTCGCGAGACGGTTGATTTCCTGCATGATCTTGAGGAAGAGATTCTCGCCCAGGGACCGTTCGCGGAGGCTGATCGAGCCGTGCTTGAAGAGTTCGCGGATCTCCTCCCGGTAGTAGATCGCGTCGTTGTAGCACTCCTGCAGGTTCTTCACCGAGAGGGCGTCCTCTACGAGCTTGAGATTGACCATGAACTCGTTGGAATCCTCGGGAAGCTTGTCCGGGAGGGCGAGGGGCTCGAAGCGGTTCACGTCGAGGATGTTGAAGAGGAGCACCGAGTGATAGGCGACGATCGCCCTGCCGCTTTCGGTGACCACCGTGGGGTGGGGGATGTCGTCCTCGTCCAGGACGGCCTTGATGACCTCGATGACGTCGGTCGTGTATTCGTCGAGCGTGTAGTTCCGCGAATGGACGAAGTTGGTCTGGCTCCCGTCGTAATCCACCGCGAGGCCGCCCCCGAGGTCGATGTAGCCCATCGGAGCCCCTTCCTTCGCGAGGTCCACGTAATAGCGGCAGGCCTCCATGACCGCGCTCCTGATGTCGCGGATGTTCGGGATCTGGGAGCCGAGGTGATAGTGCAGGAGCTTGAGGCAGTCGAGCATGCCGTTCTTCTTGAGCGTGTCCACGACGTCGATGAGCTGCGTGGTCGTGAGGCCGAAGATGCTCCGGTCGCCGCCGGAATCGGTCCAATGGCCGTCCGCGCGCGTGGAGAGCTTGAGCCTGACGCCGATCAGGGGCTTCACCTTGAGTTTGCGTGCCCGCTCGATGATGAGGGCGAGTTCGCCCGGCATCTCCAGGACGAAGAAGCACTTGTAGCCCATCTTGATCGAGTTGAGGCCGAGGTCGATGAACTCCTCGTCCTTGTAGCCGTTGCAGACGAGGAGACTCTCTTCCTCGTTGAGCATGGCAAGGGCGGCTATGAGTTCTGCCTTGCTCCCGGCCTCGAGCCCGTGGGAATAGCGGTTTCCGAATCGGGTCAATTCCTCGATGACTTGCTGCTGTTGGTTCACCTTGATGGGAAAGACGCCGCGGTAGTTACCCTTGTACTCGTTTCGTTTTATGGAATCGCTGAAGCTGTCGTTCAGGCTGCGGATCTGGGCGTCGAGGAGGTTCTCGAATCTGAGGAGGACCGGCATGTCCATGCCGCGCTCCCTGATGCCCGATACGATGTCCATGAGACTCACGGAGGTCTTTTTGCCCCCGAACGGAGGCGTGACCACGACCTCTCCCTTCGAGGACACGGAGAAATACCCCGCTCCCCAGTCACGTATACCGTAGAGCTCGGCCGATTTGTCGCAGTTCCAACGGTCGAGCACGTCTTCCTTTCGCATGCGGCGCCCGGTACTCCCTCTTCGTAGGTGGTTTCGTCCATAGTGTATCAATCACGCGGTTTTTACAAGGCCCGGAGGCCGGCCTGGGAGGCCTCGGAGTATCCCGCGAACCGCGGTCTATGCAAGGTACTCGCGATCGATGCGGGACATGGACTTGAAGATGTTCCGCTTGGCGCGGGAGGAGTTTCGCGTGAACTCCGCGATGCGGGCGCGGATCTTCTTGCGCTCCGAATTGTCGCCGAACTCGCAGGTGCAGACGCTTCCGTCGATTCCCAGGGCCTTCGTGAACTCGATGATCTGCCGTTCTTCCGTCAGGGCGAGGGGCCTGATGATGACGACGGGGTATTTCCTGTACTTCATGACCGGCGGCATGGTCGAGAACTCCCCCTTGGCGAGCATGTTCATGAACAGGGTCTCGACGATGTCGTCGAGATGATGCCCCAGGGCGATCTTGTTGAAGCCGTTCGTCATCGCGTATCGGATGAGTTCCGTCCGCCTCTGGGTCGAGCACCAATAGCAGTTCATCCGCCTTCCGGGCTTGAGCCTTCCGATGGCCGACACCTCCACGGTCCTGAGCGGGACGCCCCAGGAGGCGAACATGCTCTCGAGGTTTTCCCGCGCCCCTTCGGGAGCGAAGTCTCCCTCTATGTGCAGGGCCTCGAATTCGAAACGGAAGAGGTCGTGCTTCCTCTTCTGCTCGAGGTCGTAGACGAGGGCGGTCGAATCCTTGCCGCCGGACGCTCCCACCAGGATGCGGTCGCCGGAGCGGATCATGTCGTAATCTCGGATGGCCTTGGTGATGAGGCCGCTCACGGTCCTTTCTATCGTACGGTTCACGAAGGCCTATTTTCCATGAAGCCGGGTCTCGGGGCAAGAGGCGGCGGCGCAAGAGGCGACGGCGCTTGACCTCTGCCGGCCTCTATGTTTTTTTCCGTGATTGGGCTACAGTTACGATTGTAAAAAAAGTATTACTTTCCGAGCGGGTACGGCGGATATGGTAAGAGAAGGGCGAAAAACCATTCTCCTCGTCGAAGATGAAGCGATCATCGCTCTTGCTGAGCGGCAGACTCTCGAGAAATCCGGTTACGACGTCATCACGGCTGCGAGCGGCGAAAAGGCGGTCGAAAAGGTCGATTCGGAGGCGGGGATCGACCTCGTTCTCATGGACGTCAACCTCGGAAGGGGGATCGACGGCGCCGAGGCGGCGAAGCGGATCCTGGAAAAACGGGATATCCCCGTCGTGTTCCTCTCGTCCCACACGGAACCGGACGTGGTGGAAAAAACCGAGGCGATAAGCTCCTACGGATACATCGTGAAGAATTCGGGAGACACCGTCCTCCTCGCCTCCATCCGCATGGCCTTCCGCCTCTCCGACGCGAAGATGCGGGAAAAGCGGGAACACCGCGCCCTCGTCCACTCCTACGACCTCATGCGCTACATCATCGAGCACAACCGCACGGCGATCGCGGTCTTCGACCGGTCGATGAACTACCTCTACGTCAGCCGGAGGTTCCTCGAGGAATACAACCTCGCCGAGAAGGACGTCATCGGCAAGAACCATTACGAAATGAATCCCCACATTCCCGAGAAGTGGAGGGCCGTGCACAGGAAGGCGCTCGCCGGCGAGGCCATGAGCGTGGAGGACGATCCTCTCGTGCTCGAGGACGGATGCACGGAGTACATCCACTGGGACTGCCGCCCCTGGTTCGAGGCCGACGGCTCCGTGGGGGGAATCGTTCTTTACACCGAGGTCAACACCCAAAGGAAGCGCGCGGAGGAGGCGGCGAGGCTGAACGCGGACATGTTCCGAAAGGCCTTCCAGCTGAGCCCCGATGCCATCAACATCAACAGGCTGTCCGACGGCGCTTACGTGAGCGTCAATCCGGGCTTCACTTCGAATACCGGCTACACGGCCGAGGACGTGTTGGGAAAGACCTCCATGGAGATCGACATCTGGGCGGATCCCGAGGACCGGGCGCGCCTCGCCGCGGGCCTCCGCGAGAAGGGGTCGGTCTACAATCTCGAAGCGCGCTTCAGGAGGAAGGACGGCTCGATCGAGACCGCCCTCATGTCGGCCGCGATCATCGAGCTCGACGGAGAGCCCCACATCCTTTCCGTCACCCGGGGGATCGGGGAAATCAAGAGAATTCAGGAGGAATCCCGCAAAAGGGAGGCGGTTCACCAGGCGATGATCGCGAACATCTCGGACGTCATCGCCGTCGTCGATTCCGAAGGCGTCGTTCGGTACAAGAGCCCGAACATCCGGAAATACTTCGGCTGGTCGCCGGAGGAATGGATCGGAAGATCCGGCTTCGATTCCGTGCATCCGGAGGACCTCGAAAGGGTCAAGGAGGCTTTCGCCCGGATCGTGGCGAAGGAGAACGAATCGGTCGCGGTCGAGTGCCGCTACCGATGCAAGGACGGCCGTTATTGCTACGTCAAGATCACCGGGGTGAATCTCCTGCACGATCCGAACATCAGCGGCGTTCTCGTCAATTACCACGACATATCCGAGCGAAGATCGGAAGCGGAACGCATGAAGGTCGCCCTGAAGAAGCTGCAATTCCACCTCGAGAACGGACCTCTCGCGTACGTCGAGTTCGACAGGAATTTCAGGATCACCGCCTGGTCGAAAACCGCCGAAGCCTTTTTCGGATGGAAGGCCGAAGAGGTCCTCGGAAAACGCATGGACGAATTCCCCTTCATCCACGAGGACGACCTTGAGGCGATCAAATCGCTGGGCAGGGATATGCTGCTCGCGAAGAAGTTCGGCAACGTGCACGTGAACCGGAACCGAAGAAAAGACGGAGCCGTCATAACCTGCCAATGGTACAATTCCGTGCTCCTGGGGGATCGAGAGGACGAGTTCTCCGTCCTATCCCTCGTTCTCGACATCACAGAAAGCCTGAAGGCCGAGGAGAGGATCCTCAACCTCCTCCGCGAGAAGGAACTGATCCTCAAGGAAGTCCATCATCGCGTCAAGAACAACATGAGCGTCGTCATCAGCCTCCTCGGCATGGACGAGGCCGCGATGGAGAACGAGGCCGCCCGGACGGTCCTCGCCGACGCCGCGGGCCGCGTCCGGAGCATGATGGTGCTCTACGACAAGCTCTACCGATCGCAGGACACCGGCTTCGTAGCCGCGAGGGAATATTTCCCGGCGCTCGTCAAGGAGATCGTCTCGCTCTTCCCGCGGAAGACTCCCGTGCGGATAGAGACGCGCATCGACGACGTCACCTTGAGCGCGAGGCTGCTTTCGCCGCTCGGCATCATCGTCAACGAGTTCATCACCAACGCGATGAAATACGCCTTCGCGGGACGCGAGGACGCCGCCATCGCCGTGACGCTCGCGAGGCAGGGGAACCGCTTAACGCTCGTGTTCGAGGACAACGGGCAAGGCATGCCGGAAGGAGTCGATGCGAAGAGCACGCAGGGATTCGGGCTCCAGCTCGTCGAAATGCTGGTCAAGCAGGTCAGGGGATCACTGAAGATGGAGCTGAACCGCGGAACGAGGTTCATCATCGAGTTCGGGATCGAAGGCTGACCGGATAGATTCAAATACGCTTCTTCGGCGACCTCGGGCCTGCCTTAGTTCCATCCTTCGAAAAATAGTCGATCCGCGAATCCCCGACGGAGCCGGCAAGAATCGCCGGACTCCGTCGGGACTTTCTTCAGTACTGCTCGAAATCCTCGTCGCTTTCGCTCTTTACGGAAAGCTTTTCCGCTCCTTCCGCGGGAACGATGCCCGTGGTCGGGGAAGGCTTCTTCTTGCCGGCCTCCTCCGCAACGGATTTCTCCGCCGTCCGCGGCTTTTCGCCCTGAGGCGGGGATCTCCTTTCCGTCCGCCGAGCCGTCCGAGAGTCGTCTCCGCCCACCTTGAAGAAGCTCATCGCGTCCTGCAGCTGCACGGCCTGACCGTTCATTTCCTCCGCCGTGCTCGCGAGTTCCTCCGCGGACGCCGCGTTCTGCTGGATCACCTGGTCCAGCTGGAGAAGGGCCTTGTTTATCTGCTCCGCGCCGCTGTTCTGCTCCCTGCTCGCCGAGCTGATTTCCTGCACGAGTTCCGCGGTCTTCTGGATGTCCGGTACGATCCTGGCGAGAAGGGTTCCGGCCCTCTCGGCGACCTGGACGCTGTTTTTCGAAAGCTCCCCGATTTCTCCCGCGGCCTTCTGGCTCCTTTCCGCCAGCTTCCTCACTTCGCTCGCGACCACCGCGAATCCCTTGCCAGACTCCCCGGCGCGGGCCGCCTCGATGGCGGCGTTCAGGGCGAGCAGGTTCGTCTGGCGCGCGATCTCCTCGATGATCGAGGTCTTTCCGGCGATCTCCTTCATCGCGGTCACGGTTTCCGTAACGGCCTCGCCTCCGGCCCTGGCGTCCTCCGCGGCCTTCATCGCGATCTTTTCCGTCTGCATCGAGTTGTCGGTGTTCTGCCTGATGTTGGAGCCCATCTCCTCCATCGACGAGGAAACCTCCTCCACGGCCGCCGCCTGTTCCGTGGCGCCCTGCGACAACGTCTGCGCGCCGGCGGAAAGCTGCCCGCTTCCCTGGGCCACGTTGTCCGAGGCAGCGCTCACGTCGGCGACGATGTCGGAAAGTTTTCTCGCCATCTGCCTGAGCGCGCCGGCGAGGATGCCGATCTCGTCGCCGCGATCGACCTCGAGATCGGCGGAAAGGTTGCCGCCCGCGACCTCGGCCGCGAATGCGACGCCCTGTTTGAGAGGTTTCGAGATGCTGACCGCGAAAAGCAGGAAGAGGAAGAAAGCCGCAACGAAGGCGACGATGCCGACGATCAGGATAAGATTCCGGATCTGATTGGCTGCATCGAGGAATTCGTCGTCCGGCAGGGTCAGGCAGACGCTCCAGCCCGTGACCGCCGAAGGAGCGAAGGCCGCGGTCTTGGCCACGCCCTGATAAACGTAGGTTTCGACGCCGGTCTCGCCCTTCACCATCCTTTCGGAGATCGTCTCCATCCCCTTCACCGCCGTTATGTTCAGCTTGAGGATGTTGTCCTTCACGGGATGCGCGATGATGAGCCCCGCCCTGTTGGTCACGAAGGCGTAGCCGGTCTCGCCGAGCTTGGCGCGGGAGATCATTTCCGTGAGACCGCTTATCTTCATGATCGCCGCCGCGGCCCCCACCGTCCTGCCGCCTTGTTTGATCGGCACGGCTATCGAGGCCGAGATGAGGCCCGAGTTCTTGCTGATCACCACGTCGATGCCGTACGGCTTTCCGCCGAGGGCGTCCTTCACGTACTGCCGCTCCGCGAGTGATACGCCCTTCATTGTAGACGTTTCGTTCGCGAAGATCGTGCCTTTCGCATCGACCATGGGCAGTCCTTCGTACCGGTCCGCGATCTCTTTCACCGCGAGCAGGTAAATGATTTTCGCGTCCGCCGCCGCGGTCTTTGCCGCGTTCTTCTCCCTGCCCGATTCGGAAACCGCGGCGGCCGCCTCGACGACGGCGGGATCGGAAGCGACGCTCTGGATGAACCGGATCTCGTCGCTCATGACGTTGTCGATGAGCTGGGCGTATTCATGGGCCCGGCTCCTCATCTGCTCCTGAATCGTCTTCGTGAGAGCGGCAGTTGCTCGGCTCACGGCGAAATAGGCGACGACGAGAAGCGGAATCAGTACGATCAAGGTGCCTGCAGCGATCAATTTAGGTCCGATTTTGATGTTTTTCCACATTTCGATCCTCCAACTTTTTTACTTTGCGTCGTCGGTCGGCGAGCTTCGGCGGCCGGCGATGCGAGTTTCCACATCTACCTGCGCCACGGACGGAAACCGGACGACGCAGGTTTCCGTTTTTGGTACAACCATTCCATAATAAGTTTGTCCCTTTTCTCCGAATTGTCAACTTTTTTACGTACAGGGAGTAAATCCCCGCAGCAGGCTCGCATCTGTCATGCATCGGCGCTTCCGTGCTTGACATGGTCGATGAATTATAATAATATCATTGCTATCGACATAGTAGTATATGGAAAGTTACGAAAGTGCTCCCGCACCGATGCAGAGGAAGGAGGAGAATGCAATGTCGGAATCGAAGAAACCGAGCTTCGCCACGAACGGGATCCATGCCGGCCATACGCCCGATCCCACAACCCTGTCCAGAGGGGTGCCGGTCTACAGGACGAGCTCGTTCGTCTTCAAGAGCGTCGAGCACGCGGCGAACCTCTTCAACCTCAAGGAACCGGGCAACATCTACAGCAGGCTCGGCAACCCGACCCATGCGGTCCTCGAGGACCGGGTGACCGCCCTCGAAGGAGGAGCGGCGTCGGTCGCGACCTCCTCCGGAACGAGCGCGATCTTCAACACGATCATCACGATCGCGCGGGTCGGCGACGAGATCGTCTCCGCCGCGAACCTCTACGGCGGGACCTATACCATGTTCGACGCGATCCTGCCCGACCTCGGAATCACGGCCAAGTTCGTGGATGTCCGCGACCTCGACGCCTGGGAGAAGGCGATCTCTCCGAAGACCCGACTCCTCTATCTGGAAACGATTGGCAACCCTGCCCTGGACGTCGCGGACGTCGGGGCCGTGTCGAAGATCGCGCGCAGGCACGGGCTTCCCCTCGTCGTGGACGGCACCTTCACCACGCCGTATCTTCTCAGGACCATCGAGCACGGAGCCGACGTCGTCATCAACTCGCTCACCAAGTGGCTCGGGGGGCACGGGACGGCGATCGGCGGCATCGCGACCGACGCGGGCACCTTCGACTGGTCGGATCCGAAGTTCGAGCTCTTCACCAAGCCGGACAAGAACTACCACGGCCTGCGCTGGGCCCTCGACCTTCCTGCTGAGATGAGGAAGATCGCCTTCGCCCTGCGCTTCCGCACGGTGCCTCTCCGCAACCTCGGGGCGAACCTCTCGCCGGACAACGCCTGGTTCTTCCTCCAGGGGATCGAGACACTGCACCTCCGCATGCCCAGGCATTCGGAGAACGCGCTCAGGGTCGCGGAGTACCTCAAAAACCACAAGAAGGTCGCCTGGGTCCGCTACCCGGGGCTCAAGGACGATCCGAGCCACGCGGTCGCCGCGAAGTATCTCGAGAAAGGTTTCGGCGGCATGGTGGTCTTCGGCGTGAAGTCCGGCCGGGAGGGCGGGGTCAAGTTCATCGAGAGCCTCAAGCTCTTTTCCCACCTCGCGAACGTCGGCGACGCGAAGTCACTCGCCCTGCATCCGTCCTCCACCTCGCATTCCCAACTTTCGGAGGAACAGCAGAAGGCCGGGGGCCTGACGCCCGAGCTCGTACGGCTTTCCATAGGGCTCGAGGACATCGACGACATCCTGGCGGACATCGAACGGGCCCTCGCGGCGACCTGAAAGGAGAAAGCCATGCCGGTAAACATTCCGCGGGACCTTCCAGCCCGACGCCAGCTCGAGGATGAGAACATCTTCGTCATGACCGACGGGAGGGCCGTTCACCAGGACATCCGGCCCCTCCGGATCGCGATCCTCAACATCATGCCCACGAAGATCCAGACCGAGACCCAGCTGCTCCGCCTGCTCGGAAATACGCCCCTTCAGGTGGAGATCACGCTTCTCCGCATGGACAGCCATGAATCGAAGAACACGAGTTCGGAGCACCTCGAGGCGTTCTACACGACCTTCGACGAAATCAAGGGCAGAAAGTACGACGGTCTTCTCGTGACCGGCGCGCCGGTGGAGAACCTCGAATTCGAGGAGGTAGACTACTGGAAGGAACTCACCGAGGTCCTGGATTGGAGCGCGCGCAACGTCTTCTCGACCCTGCACGTCTGCTGGGGAGCGCAGGCCGGCCTCTACCACTACTTCGGCATCAAGAAGTATCCGCTTCCCGCGAAGCAGTTCGGGGTCTACGATCACGTCATCCTCGACCGCCGTGACTGCATCGTCCGCGGCTTCGACGAGACCTTTCCGGCCCCGCACTCGCGGCACACCGCGAACCGCAGGGAGGACATCGTCGGAACGCCCGGACTCAAGCTCGTCGCCGAGTCGCCCGAGGCCGGGCCCTTTCTGATGGTGACCGAGGACAAGCGCAAGGTCTTCGTGACCGGCCATCCGGAGTACGACCGCTACACCCTGCAGGCCGAATACGAGCGGGACGTGAAGAAGGGACTTCCCATCGCCGTGCCGCGAAACTACTTTCCCGGCGACGATCCCTCGGCCGAACCGAGGATCACCTGGAAGTCGCACGCTCACCTGCTCTACGCGAACTGGCTCAACTACTACGTCTACCAGGCGACGCCGTTCAACCTCGAGGCCATCTCGGAGGACACGGTGCCGACCGATTACACGGATTTCTCGATCTAAGTCCTGCCGACGGCCGGGGCCTCCGGCCGAGTCGCGCCCGGAGGAAAATGCATGAGCGATGCGACGAGCGAAATAGGTATCCTCGCCCGAAGACGAATCGAGGCCGAGATCATCAAGCCCATCTACGACATCCTGGTCCGCGATTTCGGCGAGGAGAAGGCGAGGGCCGTCGTCGCAGAGGCGGTGACGAAGTCGGCGGTCGATGCGGGCCGGAGTCTCGCCGCCCGCGAAACGGGCGGTGCCTGCCTCTCGACCTTCATCGCCCTCCAGCCCCTCTGGGAAAAGGACGACGCCCTCAGGATCGAGGTCCTGCGCCGCGACGCCGAAACCTACGAGTACGACGTGACGCGCTGCCGTTATGCGGAAATGTACCGAGACTTGGGCGTCGGCGACATCGGTTTCCTTCTTTCCTGCAATCGCGACAAGGCCTTCATCGAAGGCTATGCGCCGGAAATCGAACTCACCAGGACGACGACCCTCATGGAGGGCGCCCCGCGCTGTGATTTCAGGTACCGGGTCAGGAAGTGAGTGTCAGGAAGTGAGGCCTCTCAGTCGATCGGATATCCTCGTAGTTGAAACACGTCCTCAGTCCTCGTCGTAGGCCTCGAGCGCCGCAGGGAGCGACTGAACTACAGCGTTCCCCGCAGCCGGAAGCCCGAGAAGAACCGAGCTTACGACTTCCTCGCGGGAGGCTCCTGACAGTTTCGCGTGTTTTGCGTGAAAAGGTACGCCGCTCTCCATCCTGAGCGCGGCGAGCACCGCGAGATAGGCGAGGGCCTTTGTCTTCGCGTCGAGTTTTCCGACCGCGTCCAGCTTGAAGACGGCTTCCATCCATGCCTTGTGATGTTCGGCAGCCTGTTCAGCGAAACAGGCAAAGGATGGACTGACCTTCGGTTCTCCGCTCATACCGCGGCCTTCTTCCATGCCGGGAGCTTCGCCATGATCGCCGCCGCGCTCGCTCGGGCAGCCTTCGGGTCGAGCCCCTGGGTATTCTCGATGAACTTCGCGTAGCCCGCGAGCTTCTCGTCGTAGGACTGCATGGACCCGTCGGGCCGTGCGCAGTGGACGCAGTAATTCTTCGTCTCGTCCCTTCCAGGATAGTCCTCGGGCTTCCTGAGCGGCATACCGCAGGCGATGCAGATTTTCGTTTCCATATGCTTACCTTCCTTTCGCCGGTTTCTTCCCGGCGGGTTTTTCCGAAATGAGATCCATGAAGTGCTTCACGAGTTCCTCGCCGTACCGGCCGAGGACCGAGGGGTCCTCCGGAGCGAAGAGGTCCTTGTTCGTCACGTAGTGGTGGACGAGGCCGAGCCAGGTGTTGAAGAGGAGATGAAGCGGCATCCGCCTGATCTTTCCCGCTGCGGTTTCCCGTTCCGCAGCCTCGCCGAGATGAAGCGAGACCGCGGACTGGATCATGAGGAGGGATGTCCGCACCGTCTCGGGGAGGGAACTCCCCTCGGACACGAGGCGGGCGTAGAGCGCTTCGAACTCCTCGAGGCCCGCGAGGTGCGCCCGGAGAACTTGCCCGACGCCGCCTCCCGATTCCGCGAGCTCGTGCATCCGTAAGGCAACCCTGCTCCCGAACTCCTCCACGACCGCGGAGACGAGCGCCTCCCGGGTGGGAAAGTGGACGAAGACCGTGCCGTGAGCTACGCCCGCCGCCTCCGCGATGTCCTGGGTCCTTGCCGAAAAAAGGCCCTGTTTCGCGAGGACCTTCGCGGCAGTTTCCAGGATGAGACCGCGGGTTCGTTCTTTTTGTTCGGTTCTGTTTCTTTTCATGGTGACTCTATACTCAATGAGTGTAAAGTCAATATAATATGGAATTCGAAATAAAGTCAAGGAAAAGATCGCTCCCCTCTCCCCATTCGCTTCATCGCTTTTACGATTTTCGGGGCGGGCGGTCGCAGGAAATTGTTTTCGTGGAAATCCGTGATATACTCGAACCGAGCAAACATTTCCAAATGTGCTGTTATATGCAAAAATCGAATCCGAAGATGTAAGAACCGTACGCCTTCGCCTATTTCCTTCGGTACGAGAACTTGCAGCTTCCGGTCGGACAGTACGAAATCGATCGCTCTTTTCCGTCAGTATAAAAGGAGGTCTCGCTATGTGGGGCAGGCTCTTCGGTACATTCATCCTTCTGTCTTTTCTGGTCCCGGCCCTACTTACGTGCAAGAATCTTTCCTCCTCGGACGACGAATCGGACGGCGAGGATGCGGTCGGCTATGCGGTGACCTATGACGGCAACGGGGCGACCGGGGGAAGCGTACCGGTGGACTCCCTGAAGTACGCCGCTGGGAAGACGGTCACGGTGAAGCCGAATTCTGGAAACCTCGCGAAGGCAGGCTACGCTCATGACGGCTGGAACACCGTCTCCGACGGGACCGGCACGACCTATTCCGCCGGCCAAACCTTCGCCATGGGCGGCGCGAACGTGACGCTCTACGCGAAATGGAAGGAATCGCTCACCGCCCTGTGGGCGCGCTCGGTCAGTTCCGGCGACGCCACCTCGAGGTTCCACGCCGTGACGACGGATTCCTCCGGGAACGTGTACGCAGTCGGGATCCAGGAAGGAACCACGACCTACACCTACGGACCTGGGGTGACCGCTACGGCGGGCAATTCGCCTTACAACGCCGTCATCGTCAAGTACGGTCCCACGGGCACCGTCCTGTGGGCCCGAGTGGCCACCACAGCTCCCGGCACCGGAGGTTTTTACGGCGTGACCGTGGACTCCTCGGGGAACGTTTACGCGGTGGGTTCACAGGACGGAACCTCCGTCTTCGATTACGGCAGCGGAAAAACCGCGCAAGGAACCTGCAGTTTCAACAGTGTCGTGATCGTCAAATACGATGCCGACGGAAACACGCTCTGGGCCAAGTCGGCTAATGGTACCAACTCGTGCAGTTTCAGCGCCGTGACCACGGACTCCTCCGGGAACGTCTATGCCGCGGGCGTCCAGGAGGGAGACGGACTGACCTACGATTACGGCGACGGGGTGCCGATCGCGGGCACCTGGATGGCCAGCAACGCCCTCATCGTGAAGTACAGTTCGACCGGTACGACCCAGTGGGCCAAGACGGTAACGACCGGGCCGGCGAATTCCTATTTCGTCGGCGTCGCCGCGGATGCTTCGACTTACGTCTATGCCGTGGGTACCCAGGAAACAACGGGGATATTCAACTACGGCGGAGCGAACGTGACGGGAGGGGCGTCGGGAAACAACGCCGTCATCGTGAAGTACGATGCCGCTACGGGAGTGGCAGTCTGGAACCAGTCCACCGGCGCGGGGTCCATCGATTCGGGTTTTTCCGACGTAGCGGTGGATTCCTCCTCCGGGAACGTCTATGCCGCGGGAATGCAGGCGAACGGCACGAGCACCTACGGCGGCGCGAGCGTCACCGGGGAGGGGCCGCTTCTCGTGAAGTACGCGAGCGGAGGCACGGGGACCTGGGCCCGGTCGGTTACGGGCGGAGGGGAAACCGGATTCAGCGGCGTCGCCGTGGATTCCACCGGGAACGTCTATTGCGCCGGGGAGCTGGGAGGAACTTCGCCTTGTGACTACGGCGGCGCGACCGCGTCGGGATCCTACTCCGGCAGCAACGCCGTCGTCGTGAAGTACGATTCCTCGGGAGCTGCGGTGCGCGCCAGGTCGGTCTCCGCGGGGTCGAACTTCTCCCGTTTCACCGGGGTCGCTGTCGTCCCCGGGGGAGACGTCTTCGCCGCCGGGATCCAGATGGGTTCCTCCGCCTATACCTACGGGACCGGCGTGAGCGCGACGGGGTACAACACGAACGAGCACTCCGTCGTCGTCAAGTACCTGCGGTAGGTTCGCCGCATGATCGATATGCCTCGCGGCTTGCCCGCGGGGCGTGTTGATTTTTTTCCCCTTTGCTTCTATAACAGTTCCCATCGTCCGAAGGGGGGCTCATGCCGGAATGTCCGACCAGGTGAAGGCTTCGATGATCAGAATGGATCGGGTGTGCATGGACTACGACCGGCATCGGATCCTCTTCGACGTTTCCATGGACGTAGGAGCCCGCGAATTCCTGACGATCCTCGGCCCGAGCGGATGCGGAAAGACCACCATTCTCCGGATCCTCGGCGGATTCGAGACCCCGACCTCGGGAACGGTCTACCTCGAGGGCAGGCCGGTCGATTCGGTCCCTCCCTATCTCCGGCCCATCAACACCGTCTTCCAGAAGTATTCGCTTTTTTCCCATCTCGACGTGTTCGAGAACATCGCCTTCGGCCTCCGCATCCGCAAGCTCCCGGAGGCGGAGGTGAGGCGCAAGGTGTCCCGGATGCTCGAACTCGTGAACCTCGCCGGCTACGAAAAGCGGAACGTCCATTCCCTGAGCGGCGGTCAGCAGCAGCGCATCGCCATAGCCCGGGCCCTCGTGAACGAGCCCAAGGTCCTTCTCCTCGACGAGCCCCTCGGGGCCCTCGACCTCTATCTCCGCAAGGAGATGCAGATGGAGCTCAAGAACATGCAGGCGAGCCTCGGCATCACCTTCATCTACGTGACCCACGACCAGGAGGAGGCCCTCACCATGTCCGACACGGTCGTGGTCATGAACCAGGGCCGAATCCAGCAGATGGGCTCGCCGGCGGACATCTACAACGAGCCGACCAACATCTTCACGAGCAGGTTCATCGGCGAGAGCAACATCTTTCCCGGCACGATGCCGGACGACTTCCGCGTGCGGTTCAACGGAAGGGATTTCGTCTGCGTGGACAAGGGCTTCGAGAGGGACGCCCCGGTCCACGTGGTCATCCGTCCCGAGGACGTCCTCGTGTCCGAGACGGCCGACGGGGGAATCCGCGGGAGGGTGGTGTCCGTCGTGTTCAAGGGCGTCCACTACGAGATGCTCGTGAAGGAGGACTCGAGGACCTGGATCGTCCGGAGCACGAAGAGCCGCCCGGTCGGAAGCGAGGTCGGGATCTCCTTCGGCCCCGAGGACATTCACGTGATGCGGAGCGAAAGCGGGGAATGAAGGACCGGAACCTCCTCCAGTATCCCTACCTGCTCTGGGCGGGGCTTTTCATTTTCATCCCCCTCGTCCTCGTGCTCTGGTACAGCCTCACGACGCCCGCCGCCGGCGGCGCGGATTTTTCCCTCGCCAACTACCGGCGGTTTTTTTCCCCGGTCTACGCCAAGGTGCTCCTCCGGTCCCTCGTTCTCGCGGCGCAGGCCACCGCCGTCTGTCTCGTCGTGGGCTACCCGGCGGCTTGGATCGTTTCCAGAATGACGAAGAGGCGGAACACGGTGCTCCTCCTCCTCGTCATCCCCATGTGGATCAACTTCCTCCTCAGGACCTACGCCTGGATGCTCCTCCTCGGAAGGAGGGGCATCGTCAACCGCGTGCTGGAATTCTTCGGCCTGCCGGGCCAGGACCTCCTCTATTCCGAGGCGGCCGTCCTCATCGGCATGGTCTACAATTTCCTGCCCTTCATGATCCTGCCCTTGTACAGCGCGCTCTCCCGCATCGGGAAGGAAACCATCGAGGCCGCCGAGGACCTGGGGGCCGACGGGCTCACCGTGTTCAGACGGGTCGTCGTTCCCCAGAGCGTGCCGGGCATCCTCACGGGCGTCACCATGGTGTTCATGCCCGCGGTGAGCACCTTCGTGATTTCGGCCCTCCTGGGAGGCGGCCAGTACATGCTCATCGGCAACCTGGTGGAGCAGCAGTTCCTCTCCGTAGGCGACTGGCATTTCGGCTCGGCCCTGTCCATCATCATGATGACGGTCATTCTCCTCTCCATGGCCGTGGTCTCCCTCTCGGACAAGGGAGCCTCGCTCGAAGGGGGCAACCTTTGGTGAGGTAGCCGTTTTCCGCCGCCTACCTCGTCCTCATTTTCGCGTTTCTCTACGCGCCCATCGCCGTCCTCGCGGTCTTTTCCTTCAACAACGCGCGGTCGGTCGCGTTCTGGGACGGCTTTTCCCTGAAGTGGTACGGAGAGCTTTTCCGCGACCGGCAGATCATGAAGGCCCTGTACTACACCGTGGTCGTCGCCCTCCTGTCGGCCACGGTCTCGGCGGTCGCGGGCACGCTCGCGGCGGTGGGCCTTTACCGCATGCGGCCGAAGCTCCGGCGGGCGGTCCTCGCCCTGAACAACGTGCCGGTGCTCAACCCCGACATCGTCACCGGGGTTTCCCTCATGACGCTGTTCACCGTGCTCAGGCTCGATCTCGGCTTCTGGTCCCTGCTGCTTTCGCACATCACCTTCAGCGTCCCCTACGTCGTGCTCTGCATCCTGCCGAAACTCCGGCAGCTTCCGCGCGAGGTGACCGAAGCGGCCCTCGACCTCGGGGCGACGCCCTCCTACGCGTTCCGCAAGGTCGTGATTCCGGAGATCGCCCCCGGCATCGTAACGGGTTTTCTCCTCGCCTTCACCCTATCCATCGACGATTTCGTGATCAGCTTCTTCACCACGGGGAGCGGGGTGAACAACCTCTCCATCGTGGTCTACTCCATGGCCCGAAGGGGCATCAATCCCAAGATAAACGCGGTTTCCACGATTCTCTTCGTCGCGGTGTTGGTTCTCCTTCTCGTCATCAACAAGCGGGACGCGGCGGCGAAACAACTGGAGGTATGAATGTCATGAGCGTGAAACGGTTCGCTTTCATCGCCTGCGCCGTCCTCGGCGCGGCGCTCGGCCTCGCCGGATGCTACGGCGGGAAGCAGGTGGTCATCAACGTGTACAATTGGGGCGATTACATCGACGAGGGCGTTATCGGCGAGTTCGAGAAGTCGACGGGAATCAAGGTCAACTACGAGACCTTCGCGACGAACGAGGACATGTACGTGAA
The DNA here is from genome assembly GCA_964397655.1 of uncultured Spirochaetaceae bacterium. Classification (GTDB taxonomy): domain Bacteria; phylum Spirochaetota; class Spirochaetia; order DTKZ01; family DTKZ01; genus CAYNKA01. The sequence continues at coordinate 108,117 of CAYNKA010000006.1, forward strand.
GGTGAAGCAGGGGGGGACCCGCTACGACGTACTCGTGCCCTCGGACTACATGATCGCGAGGATGATCAAGGAGGGGCTGCTCGAGAAGATCGATCCCGCGAAGATCGGGACCTACGGCAACATAGACGGGAAATTCAAGGGCCTGGAATTCGACCCGAAAAACGAGTACTCGGTCCCCTATGTGTGGGGGACCTTCGGCATCCTCTACAACAAGAAAAAAGTGAAGGGGCCGGTCGACAGCTGGAGCGTCCTCTGGGACGCGAGCTACCGGAAGCAGATCCTCATGATGGACTCGGTCAGGGATTCCCTCGCGGTCGCCTTTCTCCGTCTCGGACTTCCCCTGAACACGACGAAGCCCGCGGATCTCGCAAAGGCGGCCGAGCTGCTCGCGGCGCAGAAGCCGCTCGTCCTCGCCTACGTCGGCGACAACGGAAAGGACATGATGCTCGCCGGCGAGGCAGCCCTCGCCATGGCCTGGTCGGGCGACGCGGTCGCCGTGAGGGCGAAGAATCCCGACCTCGAATACGTCATCCCCAAGGAGGGGACCAACCTTTGGGTCGACGCCATGGTGATCCCGAAGAACTCGGAGCACAAGGCCGAGGCCCTCAAGTTCATCGATTTCATGAACAGGCCGGAAATCGCGAAGAAGAACGTCGAGTTCATCGGATACGCAACGCCGAACGCGAAGGCCTTCGACCTCCTGAGCGAAGAGGTGAAGAGCGATCCGGTCGCCTATCCCCCTGCCCAGGCCTTCACGAGGATGCAGGTCTTCGTCGACGTCGGCGAGGCCAACGCCGAGTACAACCGCCTCTGGACGGAGATCAAGAGCAGGTAAGGGGCAGGGCGACCGGGGCCTGCCGGACGCGGGGCGCCTATATTTCGAAATTCAGGGTGGAGGATTTCTTCTGGTAGATGCGGACCATGTCCGCGAGGCTCAGATCCTTCAGGGTCATCCTGATCTTTTCGCTCAACAGCTTCCAGATCTCCACGGCCGCGCATTGTCCTTCGCGGCCGCAGCCGTCCGGATGGTCGGTGCAGTCGACGATCGAGAGGTCGCCCTCGAGGCATTCGACGATCTGGAGGATCGAGATCTCCTCGGGCGACTTGGCGAGGTAGTAGCCCCCCTGGGCCCCGCGCACGGAGTTCACGAGGCCCGAGGCCCGGAGATGGATCACGATCTGCCCGAGATACTTCTCCGAGATGCCCTCGCGCTCCGAGATCTCGCTGAGCTGGAGAGGCCCCTTGTTCGAGTTCATCGCCAGACTGAACATGAGCCTGAGACCGTATCTGGACCGTGTGGAAAGTTTCATCCGTCCCGCCTCAATCCGCCACGCTGCAGATTTTCGCGCCCATGATTTCCCTGAGCTTTTCGAAGGTCACGGGAACTCCGGTCGCGTCCGTGCCCGCGGCCGGGTAGATCGTATCGTATACCGCGAGGCTCTCGTCGAGAAAGAGTTCGACGCCGCCGTCGACGCCGAAGGGACAGACCCCTCCGGGCTTGAACCCCGTGACCTCGAGGGTCTCGTCCGCCGAGGCCATGCTCGTCTTCACGCCGAGGAGACTCTTGAGCTTGCCGTTGGAAAGTTTCCTGTCCCCCGCGAGAAGAATCATCCTGTATTTGCCGTCCTTCCCCGAGAGGAGGATGGATTTCGCTATCTGTCCCACGGCAACGCCTATCCTCGCGGCGGCCATTTCCGCCGTCGGTGTCGAACCGGCCTCGAATTCCAGGGCCTCGAGGCCGTGAAGGTCCAATACGCGCCGCACTTTATCCGGAATCATGATTTATATGATAGCGATTCGTCCGATTCTGTCAACGGCCGAGGCGGCGAAAAGCCGTTTTCGGGGGCAGTTAACCGGAGTCTGCCTTTATGCTCGCCGCGGAGGCGCGCCGATAGGAGTACGGCGCGAGTCGGTACCAAGCGGGGATGGGTCGAGTTCGAGGGTCACCGCGATGGAGCGGGCTGAGCGGAGTCGCGGGGAAGGCAGGGGGAGATTCAGGAAACAAACCGAAGCGCGGGCAGCCTCAATGCACGGCCGCTGCGACGTTCCAATCGATCAGATCCTTGGGGATGCTCGCGGCGGCGGCTATGTGCCTTCGGGCTGCGACTTCAGCGCGAGAAGGATCTCCCGCGAATATCTCCCCGAGCATCCAAACGTGAAGAAGCGCTTCGGCGTCCCGGTGATCGTTCGGGTCCTGCCAGTGGGAAAGCTCCTGCCATTCGAGCAGCATGAAGAGATGGTCCCTCCGGAGCGCATCGACGAGCGAAGGACAGCTCGTGAGGCGGGCGAGGCTCGCATGGAATTCGTAGTGCATTTCCCATGTCGCCTTGGCTCGTTCGTTGATCCTGAGCTGGGTGTCGAGGGTCTGGGCCTGCTCGAGGAGCCTGAACTTTACGTCCTCACGGAGCCTTCCCCAGGCGATCATTCTCGCGATTTGGCTTTCTGCCGCCAATCTGAGCGCGTACCTGTCCCTCTTCGTCTCGGCGTTCAGGCTGATGACGCTGGAGCCGAGGTACGGGACCGACTGGACCAGTCCCTCGTTCTCGAGGCGATGGAGGGCGTCGATGACCGGGATAATGCTGACTCCGGTGAGCTCGGCCATCTCCTTGCGCGTGAGGCGCTGGCCTGGTTTGAGCTCGCCGTTCAGTATCCGCTCGCAGATCATCGTGTACGCAAGGTCCGTCGCGGACGGACAATCGCCTTTTCTGGCCATCGAACTCCTCTGAAACAATGTACTTTGAGGGCCGCCCATGGTCAACCCTCGCACGGTTCTGACTGCCCTACCCGACGATGAAATCGAAGGTATTCTTCGACAGGATCTCGCCGCCCTTTCCCTCTACGCTCATGTCCACGACGTGGGCTCCCGAGGTCCCGCGGGGAATCGGCCAGTGGATCGTGTCGACGATTTTTGCGGAGTCTGGAGCGAGCGTCAGCTCGAGCTCCTTTTCCATGATCGCGGCGTCCCTGCCCGCCTTGCGGAGCTTCCATCGGAGAACCACGGGAACGGCGTGGAAATGGTCGTTGTTCGCCCAGACCTGCGCGCCGAAAACGTCCCCGGTTTTCCAATGCTTGTCGTAGCCGATGACGTAGGGGCGTTTGTTCCATTCGAGGCTCACCAGCACGGGGGTGTAGACCGATTTCATGCTCTCGTAGGCCGGCAGCTTGCGTCCGAAGTAATCGATCAGCCCGGAACCGATGACCGGCGCGGGGTCGCTCCAGTAATACAGGTACATGCTGCCGACCGGGGCGTATTTCCTCTGACGGAGGAATTCGATCTGTTCCTTGATCGTCTTGGCCTCGATCGCCTGCGATCGGGCGATGAGTTCCTCGATCGATGCGGCGTCGAGGTCGAGTTTCGTGTGGCGGACCTGCAGATCGTAGAAAAAGCCCCAGTATTCCCACACGTCCCAGTTCGGCGGCCAGAGGTCCTTCTCCGGGATGATCTTCTTCAGGCTCTCGATCGGGGGCAGTGCATGGGATCCGAATTCCACGATGTTCGGCTCTATCCTGATCGCCTTCATGTCGAGGTCGCCGGGCTGGCAGCAGCCGGTCATGAGGTTCTGGACTCCCTCCTGGTAGTCTCCCTTGTGCATCCATCGGATCGGGTCCACGGTTTTCCCCGTTTCGTAGAGAGCTTCGCAGAGTCTTCCGTAGTTGTTGGGCATGTCGGGCAGTCCGTAGATCTGTGGTTCCTTGAAGACGCTCCACATGCCGATGCAGGCGTGGTTGTGGAGCATCCTCACCATGTCGCGCATCATGACGCTCGCGCGTTCTATGAGCTCGTCGCTGTCGCTGTAACAGTAATGGAGGGGAAAATTCTGCCAGACGAGAAAGCCCATCCGGTCGCAGAGATCGTAGAAGAGGTCCTTCTCCACATGGCTGCCGATTCGGATCGAGTTGATCTGCATGTCGAGCATCTCGTCGAGGTCGCGCCTGACCCGCTCCCCGTCGATTTCGCTCATGTACATGCTCGAGTAATATCGCATCCCGCGCAGGAATATCCTTTTACCGTTGAGGTACCAATGCCCCGTGGCGTCGTCGTGGCGGATGTCCTTGATTCCGAAGGATTCGGTCCGGACGTCGTCCGTGCTTCCGTCCCGGACCACGCTCATCTCGGCCTTGTAGAGGTTCGGTTCCCCGTGATCCCAGGTCCACCAGAGCTTCGCCTCGGGGACGGTGAGCACGAGCTTGAACGTATTGAGGCCGGGCTGGAGCTCGATCCTCCTCCTCCGGACTAGTTCGAGATCGGACTCGAAGTTGTCGGCGGTGATTTTGAGAACGGCTTCGACCTCGACCGCCGTTTTTTCCTTGTTGATGAGTTCCATATCCACCGTGACGAGTGCGGAACCGTCCGGCACGAAATCCCTCTCCACTATCCTGCAGTAGATCTTCGCGTACGATATCTGAACCGGACCCCGTCCGACGAGCTCGACGGTCTGCCAGATCCCGCCGGTGTTCCCGTCCTGGCGGAACTTTGTCATGGCTCCGGGCCTGTGCATCGCGTCGATGAGGTGGCCCTTCACGATCGAGAGGTCCTTCGCCCAGTGACGTTTGTACGGCGTCGAGAGCGGTGTGCTCAGGTTGTTCGGATCCTGGACGAGGACGTATTCGGTGGGGTCCCGCGGAGAATCGACGCGGACGACGAGGCGGTTGTCGCCGGTCTTCAAGATGTCGGTGACGTCGAATTCGAAGGGATTGAAGTAGCCTTCGTGGGAACCGAGATAGGTCCCGTTCAGCCAGACCATGGCCTTGTAGTCCACGGCGAGGAAGCGCAGGGAAGTTCGCCGGCTCCGCATTTCTTCGGGCACGGTGAAGGTTCTCCCGAACCAGACGACCCCGTCGTAATCGCCAACCTCGGTGAGGTACCAATTGTTCGGAACGCGCATGCTTTTCCAGTCGCCCTCGTCGAAATTTGTTGTCTGGAAACCCCGTTCGAGACCTTCTTCTGCTTCGTCGAGCCGGTAGCGCCATTCACCGCCCAAGTCGAAAGTGATGTGTGCCCGTTCGTTCTCCACGGTTCCCTCCGCTTCAAGGAGCGTTATAAATATAATACGAATATAATCTAATAGATTTCATTTCCTGTCAAGGATGGACGGTTACTTGTTGAATTGTAAGTATTTGCACCTATTTCTTTCTGCTCGTGAGCTTTAGCGGATTATGCTATAATACTGTTATAACAAAATTATATTGACATTATAATCTCGGCATGGTAGTCTCTCGAGTATCTGCTGCGAGAAACCGGGCGATGGAGGGCTCAACCTTGAACGATCTGCCATTGCAGTCTCGGAGCGAAAAACGACGGAAGGCGAGGCCTTCCCGCGTCGTAGGCTCTCAGGAAGGCTCGTCCGCCTATCTTTTCCTCCTTCCGTGGATCGTCGGATTTTTCGCTTTCAGCCTTATTCCCATGGCCTCTTCCCTTCTCCTTTCCTTTTCCGATTACAACCTCTTTGACGAGCCGCGGTTCGTCGGCTTCGAGAATTTCTTCTATATGTTCGACAGCGATTGGCATTTTCCGGCCGCGCTCGGCGTCACCTTCCGTTACGTCTTCATCGCGGTGCCTTTCCAGCTTGCGGTTTCGCTCGTGCTCGCCTTCGTGCTCAACCGGGGCATACCCGGGCTTTCGGTCTTCCGTACGGTTTTCTACGTTCCGTCCCTCCTCGGTTCGAGCGTAGCGGTCGGAATCCTGTGGAGGCAGGTTTTCGGCGCCGAGGGGCTCCTCAACTCCTTCCTCGTCGGCATGGGACTGGATTCGTTCGCCGGTACGAGTTGGATAGCCGAACCCCGCTACGCTCTTTGGACCATCATCCTTCTCCGGGTCTGGCAGTTCGGTTCTCCCATGATCATTTTCCTCGCAGGGCTCAAGCAGATCCCGCAGGAGCTTCTCGAATCCGCGGAGATAGCGGGCGCGAGCAGGTTCCAACGGACGAGGATGATCGTCCTGCCCATGTTGAGCCCGATCATCCTGTTCAATTTCATCATGCAGATCATCAGCGCCTTCAAGGTCTTCACCGAGGCCTTCATCGTGAGCGGGGGGGCCTCCGGCGGCGGCGTGGTGGGGGGGACGCTCGACAGTCTCCTGTTCTACACGATCCACATCTACTCCGAGGGCTTCGTGAAATTCCGCATGGGATACGCCTCCGCCCTTTCGTGGCTGCTTCTGGTGATGATCTCCGGTTTCACGCTCGTATCCTTCAGGATTTCGTCGAAATGGGTGTACTACGGCGAAGGGAGTTAGGAATGTCGAGGACGCTTGAAGAAAAAAGGAAGTCGTTCATCGCGGTCAGGTTCATCGTGATCTGCTTCGTTTCGTTTCTCGTCATGGAGCCCCTGCTCTGGATGGTTTCGAGCTCCTTCAAGCCCGAGCCCGACATCTTCAGGTACATGGGGCTCGTCCCGAAGAGGGTGACGATCGAGAACTACGTGAAGGGTTGGATGGGCGCGGCCGGAATGAGCTTCACGGTTTTTTTCCGAAACTCCCTCGTGATGGTCTCCTTCGCCATCGTGGGCAACCTCGTTTCCTGCACGCTCGCCGCCTACGCCTTCGCCAGGATGTCCTTCCGGTTTCGCGGACCGCTCTTCGCCCTCATGCTCGCCACGATCATGTTGCCGCCCCACGCGGTCATGATCACCCAATACGTCTTTTTCCACAAGCTCGGCGTCGCCAATTCCATGATACCGGTCGTGCTTCCCAAGTTCTTCGCGACTGACTCCTTCTTCATCTTTCTCATAGTTCAGTTCATGAGGAGCATTCCGAAGGAACTCGATCAGGCGGCCCGCGTGGACGGATGCGGCAGCTGGACCATCTTCTCCCGCATCGTGCTTCCTCTGTGCCAGCCCGCTCTGGTGACGACGACGATCTTCACCTTCCTGTGGACCTGGAACGATTTCTTCACGCAGCTCGTCTATCTCACGCACCCCGCGCTGCATACGGTGTCCCTCGCCCTGAGGCGGTTCATCGACGGGGACGCGCTCCCGGCCTACGGACAAATGATGGCCATGTCGGTTCTGTCGATTTTCCCGATCATGTTGCTTTTCGTGTTCTTTCAGCGCCTCTTGATCGAAGGGATATCGACGTCCGGCTTGAAATCTTGATTGAGGGCCCGCGCCGGGCCGCCGGAGGAAATCGAGAAGGCGGTCGGCGGAAGGGCCCGAAAACAAAGGAGGACTCATGTTCCCGAAAACGAAGAAGTGGATCGCGGCGACCCTCGCGTTCGTCGCGGCGGCGTCGGCTTTCGCGGGCGGCGGCTCGGAAAGCGCGGAAAAACCGAAGGGGCCCGTCGAGCTCAGGCTGGCCTGGTGGGGGGCGACGGGAAGGAACGAGAAGTATCTGAAGATCGCCGAGGAGTATCAGAAACTGAATCCGTCGGTGAAGATCGTGCCGGAGTATCAGGGCTGGTCCGATTACTGGAGCAAGATGGCGACCCTGGTCGCGGCCCGCAACCTTCCGGACGTCCATCAGTACACGAATAACCAGCTCGGCGAGTATTACGCGAAAGGAGCGGTGACCTCGCTCGAACCCTACGTGAAATCGGGCGTGATCAAGCTCGACGATTGGAACAAGTCCATGGTCGACTCCGGCAGGATCAACGGGGAATTGGTCGCAATCACCATCGGCATAACCGGGCCGGCGATGATCTTCAACGTGACCTGGGCCGAGGAGCTCGGCATCAAGATACCCCCGTTCGAGCACAAGCTCACGTGGAAGGAATTCGCGGATTGGCTCAAGAACGACGTCCAGCCGAAGCTCCCGGCGGGTTGCTACTCCTTCGGCGACTACGGCCAGGCGGAAAACTACTATTGGACGTGGGTCAGGCAGAACGAGGCGAAGTGGCTCGATTCTTCCGGAAAATTCGCCGTACCCGCCCCGGTGCTGGAGAGCTGGTACGGCTTCATGGACGACCTTCGCAGAAGCAAGGTGTCGCCGCCGCTCACGTTCACCATGGAGGATCTCAAGAAGGCCAGGGGCGACAACGGATTCAACCGGAGGCGGGTCATGATCTACCCGACCAACGCGAACCAGGCGAAACTCGAGCAGAAATTCATGACGAATCCCGGCGACAAGGTCGAGCTCCGCAGATTGCCCAGGAAAGAAGGAGCCGCCTCGGCCGCGGAATGTCTCATCACCTCCGCGTTGACGATCGCGAGCACCTCCAAGTTCAAGGACGAAGCCGCGAAGTTCATCCAGTACTTCGTCAACGACACCCGCGCCCAGGAGATCTACGCCGGTGAGATCGGTGTTCCCGGAAGCCTGACCGTGCAGAAGATGCTGAAGCCGAAACTCGACAAGGTGGCAGCCCAGGAATTCGACTACATCAACCTGATCGCGGGCCCCGGAGCCCCTCCGACGGAACCCAAGCCCAAGGGCATCTGGGCCTTCGACGCGGAGATCCAGCAGATGAACCAGCGCGTCGCCGCGGGAGAGGTGACTCCGGCGCAGGCCGCGCAGGCCATCATCGACAGGGCGAACAAATTCCTGTCGACCGTGAAGTGAGGGACGGATGAAGCGATTCATAGGAAGGCCCGGAAGGACCGTGGTGCTCGAGCTTCAGCGCGGCGACGGTCTTCTCGAGTCCGTGAAGGAGCAGATGAAGGATCTCGGCGTGAGGAACGCCATGCTCACGACGGCGATCGGATCACTCATGAAGCTCGTGATCCACAAGCCCACCGACCTTTCCGCGGCTGCCGTCGACGCCTTCGCCACGGTGGAGGAGGCGATGGAGATCTGCTCGCTGATCGGCAGCGTGATCGGGGGCGAACCCCATTTCCACATCGTGGCGGCGGGCCCCAAGGGGCTCTATGCGGGCCACGTCGAACCGGATACCAGGGTCCTCTACATGGCCGAGCTCACGCTGACGGAAATCGAGGGCGTCGACCTCGAGCGCCGTCTCACGCGCGAGAACGTGAAGAAGATCTTCCAGGTGGGGGCCCCCGGAGAATGAAGTCCGGAAAGGTCCTCGGGGGCGGCGCCCGCCTGAGCGCCGTCCTGACCGGTTTTTTCCCGGAGAGCGTCCGTGACGCGGACGCTCTCGCCGGGGCGATCGGGCTATCCGCGGATGCCGGGTTCGATTGCGTGGAATTCTATTACGAAGGGCCGGGCGGCCGGACCGCGGAGGCCGCGCTTCGGGACTCGGGCCTTTCTTCGATTTTCCTCGCGGCCTATCCCATGAAGCGGGACCGCCTGGATCTCGGCGCGCAGGAACCGGCCGAGCGCAGAAAGGCGGTGGACGCTGTGAAGGGCTGGATAGACGCGGCCCGGGCCTACGGCTCCGATGCGGTCATGCTCCTGAGCGGGCCGGAAATCGACGACGAGGCTGAACGGGATCTCGCGGCCTGCCGCCTCGCCGAAAGTCTCGATACGCTCTGCGGTTTCGCCGCCGAAGGGAGGCGGCCGGTCCGCCTCCATCTCGAATCCTTCAACAACCGCGGAGAGCCCTTCCTGCTCATGGGGCCCGTTTCGAGGTGCGTCGCCCTCGCGGACGCCGTGGGAAGGACGAGGGACAACTTCGGCATCACCTTCGACCTGAGCCATTCCCTTCAGCTCGGGGAGGACCCCGCCGAAAGTCTCGCCCTTCTCGGCGGACGCTGCCGCCACGTGCATCTCGCGAACTGCGTGATCCGCGACCGCGGGGATCCCCTCTACGGCGACAAGCACCCGCACTTCGGCCAAAGGGGCGGGGAGGTGGACAGGGCCGCGCTCGCCGGCTTCCTGAGCTTTCTCGGGCGGAGCGGCTTCCAGGCCGAGGCCGGCGGACCCGCCGTGCTCGGCCTCGAAATCATTTCGCGGCCTCCGGAGGCGCCCGTCGAGACGCTGAGGCGGGCCAAGGCCGATTTCGACGCGGCGTCGGAGGGAGGAACATGACGAGGATCGGGATCGTCGGAGCGGGCGGAATCGGCAGAAAACACGTCGAGGCGCTCGCCGCTCTGGAAGGCGCCGAGATCGCGGCGGTTGCGGACAGGGACGCGGATGCCGCGAGAAAGGCGGCGGGACCCGGTACGAAGGCGGTCGCGAATTTCTCCGATTGCATCCGGCTCGCGGACGCGGTGTGGATCTGCACGCCGCCCGCTTCGCACCGCGAACTCGCGGTCGCCGCGCTCGCGGCCGGAAAGCACGTGTACTGCGAAAAGCCCATCGCCTCCCGCCTCGATGACGCCGACGCCATGATCGAGACGTCGGAAAAGACCGGGCGGGTCCTCGCCATCGGTTTCAACATGCGTTACCGGCGCGGGTTTCGTCGCCTTCGCTCCCTGGTCGAGTCGGGCGCGATCGGCACGCCCGTGAGCTACTGGTGCCACAGGATAGGCAGCCTGGGGGTCGGAGGACGAGACTGGCGGACCGATCCCGCGCAGCTCTGCGGGATGACGGTCGAATCGCTCTCGCACGACATCGACATGGTGAGGTGGCTCTTCGGCGAGATCGAGGAGGTCAAGGCTTCGGTCTTCGGGTCCCGGACCGACCTCGTAGGCTACGACGACAACGCCTGCGTGCTCATGCGGACGGCGGGAGGAGTCGCCGTGACGATCCACGCGAGCTGGTCCTCGGCCCTCGGGCGGGGAAGCCGGGGCGTCGTGGGAACTGAGGGCACGGCGGTACTGGAAGGCCCGGACGTATGGAGCGTTTCAGGAATCCGGTGGAAATCGAGGGGCATGGACTATGAGGCCGCCGAGTCCTTCACCGACGTCCTCGACGCGACGTCCTACCGCGCCGCGGACGAGGACTTCCTCTCCTTCCTGAAAACGGGCCGCGGCTCCGTCCCGACCGGCCGCGACGGCCGAGCCGCGCTCGCGGTCTCCATCGCGATTCTCGAGTCGAGCGCGACCGGCGGATCCGTGAGGCCGTCGTGATCCGCCTTTCCTGCTCCACCCTTTCCGCGGACGGCTTCCGGGACAACGATTTCGCCTTGAGCCTTGAGGCGATCCCTGCCGCGGGCTACCGGTACGTCGAGCTGAACTGCTGGCATCCCTCGAACCTCGTTCCGGCGAAGATCGAGGACCTCTCCCGCCGCTGCGCGGAGGCCGGCCTCGTTCCGAGCGCCGTGTACGGCTGCGCCTTCGGAGGGAATGCTACCAAGGACGTCAACGACAAGCTCTGGCTCATGGAAGCGGCTCGACGCCTCGGCTGCGAACGCGTCGTCATGACGGGACCCGAGCGCGTACGGGATGACGGTATTCGTCACATCGTCACGGTCCTCTCGGAGCTCGCCCCGGCCGCCGAGGCGATGGGTGTTTCGCTCTGCCTCGAGAACCACGCGGGCAACGCGCTCGAGGGCCTCGACGACTATGAACGGATATTCGACAGGATCGACTCTTCGCGCGTCGGAGCCTGCCTGGATACCGGGCATTTCGACGCCGTGGGCGGGGACATGACGCGGTTCATCGACGTCCTCGGAAGGAAGGTCAACCACGTTCACGTGAAGGACAATCTCGGGAGGAGCGGCGTGAGGTTCGTTCGCTTCGGAGAGGGCACGACCGATCACCACGGAGCGATCAGGCGGCTTCTGGAAATCGGCTATTCCGGCTACCTGGACGTGGAACTTTCTCCGACCTCGGAAGGATTGACGGACGGGGTGCCGGACGTCGAGAATCTCGTACTGGCGCGGAAGATGTTCGAGGTCTACGCCGGGGAATGAGATCCCTTCATCTCTGCTTCGGCAGGTCGAGTCTGATCCTCGTTCCTGTCTCGCCGTTTGCGATTTCCGAGGTTCCTTCCATCTGTTCGGCGAGCATCCTGATGAGCTGAAATCCCATGCCGGAGGATTGGCCCGGATCGAATCCGACGGGGAATCCGACACCGTCGTCCTCTATGGTGATGACGATGCGGCTTTCGGTCGACCTCAGGGTGAGGGCGACCTTGCCGTGCCGGTCTCCGGGGAAGGCGTACTTCAGGGCGTTCGTGAGGATCTCGTTGACCATGAGCCCGAGCTGGGTTGCGTTCTTCACTCCCATGACGACGCTGTCGCAGTCGGTCAGGAGTTCGATGCGTCCTTCGCGGTTCAGGAGCGAATCCCGCACGGAATGCACGATGCCTTCGAAGTAGGTTCGGAGCTCGACTTCCTTCGTCTCGCCGGTCCGATAGAGCATGTCGTAGAGCAGTACGAGCGAGGATATCCTGCCCTTGAATCCGGCGATTATCTCCTTCATCGCAGGTTCTTCTGTCCTCATCTCCTCGAGGCTTGCGAGCGAGGCTATCATGGAGAGGGTGTTCTTCACCCGGTGCTGGAGTTCCTTGAGCAGCGCCTGTTTTTCCGCTACCGCGGCTTCGAGCGCCGCCTCTATTTTCTTCCGTTCGGTTATGTCTCTGCCCACCCCGATGATCTCGCTCACCCGGCCTTCCTTGTCGAGCATGGCGGTATCGGACCATGCGAGCCACTTCCAGCCTTGCACGGTCATGGCGCGCTGCTCCATGTAGGCCCGGTGAGGCGGGACGTAGAGCGCCTTCATCGCCTCCATCGTCGAAGCCCGGTCCTCTTCGTGGACAAGGGGAAGGAAGGTCTTTCCGATGAGCTCGGATTCGGATTTTCCGAAGGTGGCGCAATAGGACGGGCTTACGTAGAGGAACCGGCCTTCCTTGTCCACCTTGACGACGAGATCGCCGATATTGTCCACGATGAGACGGTACTTCTCCTCGCGATCCCTGAGTTCCTGCTCCATCCGGATCCGATCCGTGATGTCGCGGGCCGCGGCGTAAATGAGGTCTTTTGAAGGATATGACCGCCATTCGATCCAGCGGTAGTCCCCGCCCTTGGTCCTGTATCGATTGGTGAAACCCGTCACTTCCCGCTGGTTCTTGAGCGTTTCGATCGCTTCGAGGGTCTTTCCCTTGTCTTCGGGGTGGATGAGGTCGAGGAAATTCACTTCGAGCAGTTCCGGGACCGAGTAGCCGAGGATTCTTTCCCATTCCGGATTCACCTGAAGGAAGCGCCCGCTCGTGTCCGCGATGCAGAGAAGGTCGAGATTGACGCGGAAGAATTCCTCCGGGGTGGTCGGCAGCCTTTCCCTCTTTTCGCTGCCTTTGCCGCCTCTTTCGTCCGTAAGGACGAGATCCGCCCCGGAAGCGTTCGCGATCTTTTTCGCTTCTTCGGCGCTCTCCGCGGCGGATACCGTGAAGCCGGAGGACTCGAGAGCGGTTTTCACGATGATCGCCGCTTCCGGATGCTTTATGAGAACGACCGCTTTTTTCCCGATCCTTTTCGAGGACATTTTTCCCTATTTCATTATCGGCGGCGCGGTCGATAAACTGCAGATCTCGGTTTTCGCTCGGGCCTGCGTCGGGCCTTTCAGAATTCCTCCACAACGCCGTCTACGATGTACTCCATGACGGACTCGATCTGCGCCGGCGTGAGCGCAAACGTCGCATGGAGCTTGTTGGCGTTGTCGTAGACGCGAAGCGTGGCCGTGACGTTGGCCGGCGGTGTCGCGTAATCGAGTCCGGTCCCGGTCGTGTAGTTGTAGGTGGCGGAGAGCGCGTTCGCGTACGTGATGGAAAGGATGAATTTCCCGCCCAAGCCCGCGGCGTTGGAGACGGTGAATCCGCAGCCGAAGCCCAGGTCGATGCTGTAGTCCGCCCTCATGGTCGGATAGGACACCACGGTCGTCCTCATCGTCGCCTGCAGCTTTATCCCGAACTGGCCCTGTACGTTGTAGGTGTTGCTGCTCACGACGGCGGAATAGCCTGCCCCCGTCGTCTTCCCGTTCACGCCGAGCCCTACGCCGAACTGCATGTAGGATCCCGCCGGCGCCGTGCTGGGCGATTCGATCTGGTTCTCTTCCATATTCGAGTTGATGCTGAAACTTTCCTCGCCGGTGACGGTGAGATTTCCGGAATTGTAGCTGATGGGGTTTTTTTCCGAGTAGTTGTATCCCTTCGCCCGCGCCTTTTTCGCGCTTACGATCGAGGCGCTCAGGTCCGATTGGATGGAGGATACGATGCCCGACAGCACCGTCACGGATTGTGCCTGCCCTGCCGCATCGTTCGTCGGCAGGGTTCCGGTGTAGGAAACGAGGCTGCCTGCCGAAGGTACGGACACTTCCATCGAATCATCCGAGGATTCCTTGCAGCCGACGAGAAGTCCCGCCAGTGCGAAAAAAGCGACCGCAAAGAAACGCGTGTTCTTCATTTTTTCCTCCTTGACGAAAAGTCTTCCATGCTTCAATTATACCCCCTTTGTATGAAATTTTGCTCGGAAGCGTGAGGTTTCCGCACGCCGGCGAAACGGGACCTTTTCCGGTCCGGCGGCCGCCGTTGCCAAGACGGCCTTCTCCGTCGTACACTTGCTCGAAAGGAACGATCATGGCCGTAGAGCGCGAACAGGTTGAGACCTTCAAGAAGGGAAGCCGGACTTATTTCAATTCGAGTCTTTTTTTCCCCCGGGAAGTGCGGGAAAGGGTCATCGTCCTCTATGCCTTCGTTCGAACGGCGGACGATTACGTCGACGCCGTTCCCCAGCGGGCCGAGGAGTTCGGGGAATTCCGGAAAGCCTGCGGAAAATCGCTTTCGGGCGTCCCCACCGGCAACCTGATCATCGACTCGTTCGCTTCTCTGTCGGCGCGGTCCGGTTTCGATCCGGCGTGGACCGAGGCCTTCCTCGACTCGATGGAAGCAGATTTGTGGAAAAAGGACTACGACAGCCTGGATGAAACCCTTCGCTACATCTACGGTTCCGCGGAAGTCATCGGCCTGTTCATGGCGCGGATCATGGAGCTCGACGAGGCTGCCTCGTCCGCGGCCAGAATGCTCGGCAGGGCCATGCAGTACATCAACTTCATCCGCGACTTCGCGGAGGACAGGGGCCTCGGAAGGCGTTACCTGCCCTTGGACGGTGCCGATCCGCGGATCGCGGACGAATCCTATGCCAGGGAGCATCCGGAGGATTTCGCCGCGTTTCTCCGCGGCCACCTGAACCGTTACCGAACCTGGCAGAAGGAGGCGGTGGCCGGCTACGCCTACATCCCGCGCAGGTACCGGATCCCGGTGGCCGCGGCGGCGGATATGTACTGGTGGACGGCCGAAAGGATCGAGCGGAACCCCCTGTCGGTGTTCGACCGGCAGATTAAGCCGAGCCGTCTCCGCGTATGGCTCGCGGTGCTTCGGAACGCCCTCGGAGGGTGCTGACCGTGATCGGAGAGGAGGCGCGGCTTTTCGTCGCATTCGGGATTCCGGGCGAAGTAGCCGACCATCTCGAAGCCGAGAGCCGAGGCCTCGACGGCCGTTATTTCCGGCCCCTCCGGCGGGACAATTACCACGTGACCCTCGCCTTCCTCGGCGACACCCCGGTCGGGTCGGTCGGCTCGATCGGGGACTGCCTCGACGCCGCTGCAGACGAAGCTCGGGCCTTCGAAGCCGGCCTCGGCGGGCCCGGCGCCTTTCCCCATGTCGGCGAGCCCCGCGCGGTCTGGTTCGGCCTCGCCGCCGGAGCGCGGGAGGCTGGAAGCCTCGCGGACCGGGTGAGGCGGAACCTCAAGGCGGTCGGAATCTCCTTCGACGGGAAGCCCTTCCGACCGCACATCACCACGGCCTACCTCCGGAAGGGCCTCCGCCGCGACGAGACGAGGGCCGCGGGAGAGGCGTTCGCGGACTATCTCAAAAGCCGGAGCGGGTACGGAGGATCGGGCGCAGGATCGTTGTCATTCGCGGTACGGGAGGTCCTTCTCATCAAGGGCGACCTCCGGCCCGGCGGTTCGGCGTTCACGATTCTCTCCCGCCATTCGCTCGCCGGGATTCGAGATCTCCCGGGTTTACCGCTCAGCCCTTGAGGAGCCCTTCCCCGGCGAGGATTTCGACGGTCCATCGGGCGGCCGAGCCCACGACTTCCGTGCACTTGTCGGTATGGGCTCCGGCTGCGTCGAACTTCGCCAGTTCGTCCGGGTCCCGGAAGTAAAAGGGCCTGCCCATGATCTTCCGATGGATGTGGCTGCAGGTGACCGTGCCGAATTCTTCCATGAATCGGTCGTGGAGCTTGCGGACCAGGGCCGCGGTCCTGAGTCGAATCTTCTCCGGATCGGCGAAGTTGTCCCTTTCGCGGCCGATGTGATATCCGATCATGAGCGCTCCGCCGGAATAGGCGCCGCAGTGCCCGTCCGTCTCCTGCGCCATTCCTCCCATGAAACCGGTCAATGCCTTGAAGAGCGCGTCGGTTTCCTTGTTCCTGACGCCGATGGCGTCCTGGAGGGCGGCGAAGACGCATTGGGCGCAGCCCCGGTAGGTTTTCTCGTACTCGAACCCGAGGTCATGGGCTTTTTCGGCGATGGATTCGATTTCTGCTTTTTCCATGTGTTCCCCCGTACAGCATTTTACCGAATAGCGAGCCTCCGTCAATCTGATGAGCGAAGCATGAGTTGGGCACCTGCCGAGACCGATGAAAACGACCTTTCCTGCTTCCTCGATCGCCGGGCGACGCGACGAAGAGAGGCCCGGAACTTTTCCGGACCCCCGTTCGGCGGGGTCAGGCGCCCGTCGCCTTCTCCCAGTCGAAGAAGGCTGAAAGATAATCGAACACGGCGAGATTGTACTGAAGCCTCGCGCCTTCGAGCTGGACCGAGGACTCGTTGAGCTCGAGCTGGGTTATGAGGCCGTTGTCCAGGGCGGTCTTCGCGACCGAGAAGGCGCGTTCCGCGGTTTCCACGACGGCCTTGGCAGAATCGATCCTGTCGCGCGCCTCGCGGAGGGCGAGGGAGAGCTGGCTGAGCTCGGTGACTACCTCGTCCTCCTTCTTCTTGAGTTCGAGTCCGGCCTTCTCGATCCTCACGTCCTCCTTCTCGAGGTTCGCCTCAATGGCCCCGCCCGTGTAGACGGGAAGGGCGATCTTTACGCCGAGCTGCACGATCTGGACCTTGTCCTCGGCCGGCCTGAAGGAGTCGCTCGATGCCTGGTACCCGTAGGTGAGGGTTCCCGTGACGACGGGGTAGTAGTCGGCTCTGGAAAGATCCTTGGCTATTTCCGTCATCCGCTTCTGGCGGAGGAGGATGCCGTAGTCGCTCCGGGAGGAGAGCACGCCGGCCAGGGCGGCCTGCGGCGGAAGGTCGGGGACGGAGGCGAAGCCGTCGGTGAGCGCCACTCGGGTTTCCGGGGGTATGCCTGCGAGGAGCTTGAGCCCAAGGAGCACCACGTCGCGGTTCTTCCTGGCCTGCGAGGTCTCCGCTATCTTGCTCTTCCAGGATACTTCGGCCCTGAGCATGTCGAGTTCGTCCGCGGCGCCGGCTTCGAACTTCCTCTTCACGTCGAGATAGATCTCCCTGTCGCTCTTTTCGGAGGCTTCCTTGACCTTGGCGACCTCGCCGAGGAGGACGGCCTGGTAGTAGAGCTTCTTGGCCGCGTTCCGGACGGAGCGGGTCGTTTCCTCGAGCACGTCGCGGGTGAGGCCGGAGTATTCCTCGCCGAACCTGAGGGCGTAGATCGCCTTGAGGTTGAAGAGGTTCTGGCTCATCACGAGGCCGGCCGAGAAGTCGTTGTTCCTGTTGACGTCGACCTTCCGGTAGATGAGCGGCTGGACACCGCCGCCCGAGGTGTCCACGGCGACGGGATAATCCTGCTTCACGTCGAGGAAATTCCTGCCGTACCCGGCCTGGGCGTAGACGTTGGGAAGGAGGTTGGACCAGGCGGCCTTCACGTCGAGAAGGGCGGCCGTCACGTCCTTCCTGGCGAGGATGATGTCCTTCGAACGCTCGTCCACTCGGGCGAGATAATCCTTGAGGCCGAGCTCCTCCGCCGCGGACCATGCCGCGCCGAGGAGGAGGAAGGCGAGGAAGACGAATGCCGTTTTTCTCATGCCGGTGCTCCTTTCTTGTGCTTGTGCCGGGAGAGGAATACTTCCAGCGCCGGTATGACGAGGAGGGTGAGCAGGGTCGAGGACAGGATGCCTCCTATGCTGACGATGCCCATGGGCTGGCGCATCTCGGCTCCCGCGGTGTTGCTTCCGATCGCCATGGGGAGCATGCCGAGGATCATGGCGAGGTTCGACATGAGGATCGGCTTGAGCTTGACCGGGCAGGCCTCGATCATGGCCTCCCGCGTGTCCATGCCTCCGGCACGGAGCTGGTTCGCGTAGTCGAGGATGAGGATCGCGTTGTTGACGACGATGCCGACGAGCATGACCACCGAAAGCATGGAGAGGAAGTTCATCGTTGTGCCCGTTCCGACGCAGGCGAGGATGACGCCGACGAAGGACATCGGGATCGTCCCGAGGATGAAGAGGGGCTGGACCAGGCTTTCGAGGCTCGCGGCGAGGAGCATGTAGGTGAGGATGACCGACAGGAAGAAGACCACGAGGAAGTCGCGGACCATCTCCTGGAAGGCCTCGGTATCGCCCGCCCACTTCATGTAGTAGCCTTCGGGAAGTCCGAGTTTCTTCACTTCGTCCTCTATGGGCTTCAACATGTCGCCCTGGACGTAGCCGGGAAGGAGGTAGGCGGTGAATTCCACCGTCTTGTTCTTGTCGGTGTGGAGGATCTTGTTGAAGCTCTCGGTGAACTCGATGTCGGCGAAGTAGGAGACCGGATGGATGCCGTTCGGCGTAGCGATGGGGATGTTCTTGAGATCCTCGTAGGTCTTGAGGGATTCGTCCTTCAGCACGACCCTGATGTCGTATTCGTTGCCGCGTTCCTTGTAGGTCGTGGCGACAATGCCCTCTATGGCCGCCCTGAGGGCCACCGCGAGGTCGTTGATGGTGATGCCTTCCTCCGACACCCTCTTCCGGTTCGGGGCGAGGGTTATCTCCGGTTTTCCCGGCCGCGTGGACATGTTCACGTTCATGAGACCGGGGATCTTGTCGAGACTTCTCTTGATCTTGACTCCGTAATCCTGGAGCTTGTCGATGTCCGTCCCCCTGAGGTGGAAGTTGATGGGAGCGTCTCCGCCGCCGGCTTCCGAAACCGCGGAAATACGGAGGGTCGCGTTCGTGACCTTGGACAGGTCCCTCGTCATCTCGGCGGCGACGTCGGTGTGCCGCTTGGCGCGCTTCGCCTTGTTCACGAGGGTTATGTCCATCTTCGCGAGGCTGACCTCCTGGTCGAGGGCCGAGGTCTGGCCGAGCGTGGTGATGATGATCTCGACGTCCTCCCTCCGCTTGACGATGTCCTGGATCTCGACGACCTTTCTCGACGTCGCGTCGAGGTCGAAGCCCTGGGGCAGTTCTATGTTGATCGAGATCTTTCCTCCGTCCGAGTTCGGGATGAATTCCATCTGCAGCATGGGAGCGAGCAGCATCGATGCCGCGAAGACCGCGAGGGTCACGAGCAGGACTATACCGCTCCGTTTCCTCCCCTTGAGGAGGTAGACGAGGATTTTCTTGTAAGCGACTTCCCACGACTTGAACACCGCTTCGAGCCTTCGGCTTATCCAGAGTTCCTTCTTCACCGTGTCGGGCAGGATGCGCGATGCCATCATCGGGGTGAGGGTGAAGGAGACCAGGATCGAGAAGATGGTCGCGATGACGACCGTATAGGCGAAGTTCTTGAGAATGATCCCCATGAATCCGCCCATGTTTCCGAGCGGAAGGAAGACCGCGATGTTCGTGAGCGTTGAGGCGAGGACCGCGATGACGACCTCCGCGGTTCCCTTGCCCGCGGCATCGGCTCTTCCGTGGCCGAGTTCCTTGTGACGGAAGATGTTTTCGAGGACCACGACGGAGTTCGCGACGAGGATTCCCGTGGACGTAGAAAGCCCCATGAGGGACATGATGTTGAAGGATATGTCCATCGCCTGCATGACCATGAAGGTCGCGATTATGGAGAAAGGCATGGCGAGCGCGACGATGAGGGTGGACCTGAGATCGTGGAGAAAGAAGAGGAGGGTGAGGCCCGTGAGCAGGACTCCGAGGATGATGTTGTTCATGGTGTCGTCCACCGATGCCTGTACGAAGGTCGCGTCTTCGCTCACGGTCTTGAGCTTGACCGTTCCGCCGAGCTCCCGTTCGATCTGAGGCATCCGTTTGGTGACTTCCTTCACGATCTTCACGGTGTTGCCCGAAGGATTCTTGATCACCTGCAGGAGCAGCACCTCGACGGCTCCTTCCTTCGACGCCCGGTCGAGGAACAGGGTCCGCTGCCTGACCTCCTTCGACGTGTCCTTGACCGAGGCGATCTGGCGGAATTTCTTCATTCCCGCCGCGGTCGGCACGTCGAGGTTGCGTATGTCCTCGACGCTCGAGAATTCGCCTTTGAGCCGGACCGAGACGTCCTGCCCTTCCTGCTTGAAGTTGCCCCCCGGCATTTCGAGGTTCGCGGCCTGGAGTATGCCGGTCATCTGCGCAAGGGAGATCGTGTTCTCGAAGACCGTACGCTTGTCGAACTCGACGCGGATTTCGCGCTGCCGGCCTCCGACGATGTCCACGCTTCCGACCCCCTCGACCTGGGCGATCCGCTCCTTCACTACGGTGTCCGCGGCGGTGTAGAGCTCGGTGGCCTCCATCTTCCCTTCGACGACGATGCTCATGACCGGTGCCCAGCTGTTGATGTCCGCCTTGGATACCGCGGGTTTTTTCGCGTCCTTCGGCAGGTCGTTCAGGATCAGATCCACCTTGTCCTTCACTTCCTGGACCGCTACGTTCTCGTCCTTGCCGATCTTGAACTCGAGCTGGATGAAAGAGACGCCTTCCATCGAATAGGAGGTCACGGTCTTCAGCTGACCGATTGCGGAGATCTCGTCCTCGATCTTCTTGGTGACCTGGGTCTCGATGACGAGTGGGCCGGCGCCGGGATAGACCGTCTGGATGAAGACGTAGGGAATCTTCAGGTCGGGAAAAAGGCTGATGGGGAGCGCGAAGTAGGCGAGGAGCCCGAAGAGCACGAAGACGAGCAGGAACATGGACACGAGGATTGGCTTCTTGATGGACAGATTGGAAAGAAACATGGTGTCGTCCTCCGGTCCTTACTTGCCGGCCGCTTTCGCGGGCCCGTCGGGTTCCGTCTGAATCTTGTCGCCGTCGTTCACGTGATGGGCGCCTTCCGTAATGAGCAGGTCCCCCGGGGCGAGGCCCGAGAGCACTTCGAGTGAGAATCCCTCCCCCCTGCCGATCCCGACCTCGCGGCGTACCGCGGTTCCGTCCTTCGCGACGAAGGCGTAGAACTTGTCGTTCTCGCGGACCAGCTCCTTGCGGGACACGACGATCGCGTCGGGCTTTGCATAGGTCTCGATGGAGACGTCGGCCGTGATTCCGCTCGTGAGGATCTTCTTCGGGTTGCGGAATTCCGCTATCACCTGGAAAGCCTTTTTTTCGGAGTCCATGATGAGGTTGACCCTGGTCACGGTTCCCGCGATCGTGTTGCCGAGCCATTCGATCTCCGCCTTCTGTCCGCGGCGTATCTCTCCGATTTCCTGGGCCGAGACCCAGATCTTCGCTTCCATGAAATCGAGGTTCGATACCGTGAAGAGCGGATTTCCGGGCTCGCGGTTGTCCGTGACCTGCACCGCGAGGTGGGTGATGGAGCCCGATATCGGTGCCTTCACGTTCACCATGTCGTCGGCCGCCTTCAGGTTCGCCCGAGCCACCTCGTACTGGGTCTTCGCGTTGTCGAAATTCTGTTGGGAGATCCCCTTGTTCTCGAGGAGGTGCCTGCTCCGCTTGAAGGCGGATTCGGCGTTTTCGAAGGCCGAAAGCGCCTGTTGGTAGGTCGGATTGTCCTTGGAGAAGGTGAGCACGACCTGGTCCTTTTCCACGTAGTCTCCGATGTTGAAATAAATGTTCCGAACGACGTCGTTGAGGGCAGCCGTCGCGTTGGATTCCGAACGGGCGCGTACGGTCGCCGGATATTTCAGGAAGACGTTGAAAGGGGAGACCTGGATCTTCCTGGTCTTCACCGGGACGCCTTCGGCCTGATGGATCTGCTCCATGCTTTTCAGGTTCATTCCGTTTTTCTTCTCCTCGGAACCGCAGGAGATCAGCAGAGACAAAGCGACGAAGGCGAGTACCATGCTACGCACCATACGAACTCCTCTTTTTCGAACGTTTCTCTTGGTAGGACTCACGGATGACGCAGGCGGAAGGATCGACGTACCACGAGTTTCATTCTCCGATAAGTGTACTAACCGTTTAGTTAATGTCAATACCGTCAAGTAACACTTAAGAAACAATTAATATTCGATCGGGACGCTGATCGTCGTCAAAACGCCTCCTTGACCATGAAATAAACCTGGGCGCGGCCGTCCTCGTCGAAACCGAGATCCAGGCGGAGGGCGATGTGTTCCTCCCGATCCGCGAGGAATCTGAGACCCGCCCCTCCCGTGATCTTGACGTTTTTCCGGGTGAATTCGTCCGGAGAAGGCGCGACGGTTCCCGCCCCCGCGAAGATCGTTCCCGCAAGGCGCCACGGAAGAGGAAACCGGTATTCGGCCTGACCGGCGATGCGGCACTTGTCCAGAAACCTGTCCTGCAGAAGCCCTCGCATCATGGAGTTCCCGCCGATACCCTCCATGGCTTCGAAGGGGACGGAGCCGGTGCCCAGGGTGAAAAGGGCGTGCAAGGCCAGAACGTGGTCCCCCGAAATGCCGATGAAACAGCGTCCGTCTATGTTTAGGACGTTGAAATCGTCGTCGCCTCCCGTGCTTTTCCGGTAGGACAACTCCTGGACGTCGAGGTAGAAACCGTCCCGCGGATAGAACGCATTGTCCCGCATGTCCAGGATGAAACGGAAACCGCCGCCGGAAATCACGGTGCCGTCGGTCCCGGCGACGGACGAGGTTTCCATGATTCCCCCGCGTTTCGTGTCGTCCACGGATACGCGCCTCCAGTCGACGATCGGCCCGATCGAGGCCCGATCGCTCATGCGGAAGAGCAGGCTCGGCCTGAGAGCGACCGACGTCTCCGTGTAGTTCTCCTCCGCGGAATCAGGCGTGCCGGGCCCGATTCCCCAGAAGCTCGACGGCATGAAGCTCCACTCCGCGTCGCACGACAGCATGAGGGGGAAATCGCGGAAATAGGCCGTGAACGTGCTCCCGAGGCTGGCTTGGTTTTTCAGCGACCAGGTTCCGTAGACCGCGAATTCGTCGGGTTTCTTCAGCTGCCGATCGGGCGGGGATTTTTCGTACACCATGAGATAGAAGCCCAGCCCGCCGCTCGTGTCCGGCGTGTAGAAGGGCATCACGATGGGGATGAAGCCGAGCGAGCCCTCCTCTCCGCTGAGGTTTTCCGCGGCGAAGGCGGAACTCGCGAAGATGAAGGCCGCGGCGAAGCCTCGGAAAAAGCGGGAGATGTTCCTCTGCATTTCGGTGAATTTTCGCTCCTCTCCCTATGTAACGCCGGCGGGGAGGAAAAGTGTCACTCGATCGAGAAGGAATCCTCCCTCATCTGCCGACCGCTTTTTCCCAGTCGAAGTAGGTCACGAGATACTCGAAGACCGAAGACAGCCTGAGCAGCCTCGCCTGTTCGAGCTGCACCGAGGACTCGTTCAACTCCAGTTGGGTGATGAGCCCGTTGTCCCTGGACGTCTTCGCGAGGCCGTAGGCCTTTTCCGCGGTAGCGAGGACCTTGTCCGCGGAATCGATCCGGTCCCTGGCCTCCCGGAGCGAGAGGTGGAGCTGCTTCAGCTCGGCCCGGATGTCGTCTTCCTTCTTCTTGAGCTCGATGCCGCGTTTTTCCGTGACGGTTTTTCCCGATTCGAGCTGGGCTATGCGCGCGCCGCCCGTATAGACCGGCATCGAAACCTTGAGGCCGAGGGTGAGGGTCTCGACCTTGTTCTCGAACTTGTAGTCGTCGCTCGTGGTGAACCATCCGTAGCCGAGGCTCGCTGATACTGTCGGATAGAAGTCCGCCATTGCGAGGTCTTCGGAGATTTCCGCGAGGCGTTTCTGCTTCAGGAGGAGGCTGTAATCGGATCTGCCGG
Organism: uncultured Spirochaetaceae bacterium; assembly: GCA_964397655.1. Taxonomy (GTDB): domain Bacteria; phylum Spirochaetota; class Spirochaetia; order DTKZ01; family DTKZ01; genus CAYNKA01. The sequence goes on from CAYNKA010000006.1 coordinate 131,928, forward strand.
AATACACTTGCTCGGGCGCGAGAGCCTTGGGAAACTCGGGGAAGGATTCGAGGGAATCCGTGAGCGTGATCTGAGCCTCGGGATCGATCCCAGCGAGCGTTCTGAAGTTGACGAGGGCGACCTCGAGATTCTTCCTCGCCTGGCTGGTCTCCGCGGTCCGGGTTTTCCAGGTCACCTCCGCCCGGAGCATCTCGAGCTCCTGGGCTACTCCGGTCTCGTAGCGGTTCTTCATCCAGTAGTAGTTGTCGCGGTCGTTCTGCTCGGAGGCTTCCTTCACCTTGAGGACCTCCCGGAGAAGAACGGCCTGGTAGTAGATCTTCTTCGCCGCGGTGAGGACGCTCCGGTCCTTCTCGTCGTAGAGGACACGGGTGAGGTCGGCGTATTCCCTGCCGTACTTGAGCGCGCTGTAGGCCTTCATGTTGAAGAGGTTCTGCTGGACCGAGACGCCCGCGGTGAACTCGTTGTTCAGGTTGCCGTCGATCTCGCTCCAGGAGAGCGGGTACGTGGGGCCTGCGCCGCTGATCGTGACCGAAGTCGGGTAGGACTTCATGACGTCCTTCATGTTCCTGTTGTACCCGGCCTGGGCGTAGACGCTCGGGAAGAGGGCGGAGGTCGCCTGTCTGACCGCCTGCTCGGAGAGGTCGGTGTCCTTCCGGGCGAGCTGGAGATCGCGGCTGTACTGCCCGACCCGGGCGAGGTAGTTCTTGAGGTCGTATCCCTCCGCCCCGGCGAGGACCGAGGCGATCAAGAAGATGTATGCTATGACGGAAATTCGTTTCATGGGGTGTGTGACTCCTTTATCAACCTCGGGCTTCGGGCGCGGGTACTTCCGCTGATTTCTTCCTTCCCCTGGCGAATCGTGCCTTCGTCCTGTGGACGAGATAGTCCATGGCCGGGATTACCCAGAGAGTGAAGACGGTGGACGAGACGATGCCGCCGATGCTGACGATACCCATATTGGTCCTCATCTCCGCGCCGGACGCCCCGATGCCGAGGGCCATGGGGAGCATGCCGAGGCCGATCGCGATGTTCGACATGAGGATGGGCTTGAGCTTCGTGGGGCAGGCCTCGATGAGTGACTCCTTCGCGCTCTTTCCCTGGGCGCGGAGCTGATTCGCGTAGTCGAGCATGAGGATCGCGTTGTTCACGACGATGCCGACGAGCATGACCACGCCGAGCATGCCGGAGATGCTCAGGGGCACGCCGGTCAGGAGGATCGCGACGATGACGCCGATCAGAGCGAGGGGGATCGTGATCATCATGAGGAGGGGCTGGGCGAAGCCTTCGAGCGTGGCAGCGAGGAGCATGTAGGTGAGCAGGATGGAGATGACGAAGACGACGAGCATGTCTTTGATGGATTCGGCGAAAGCCTTGGAGGTGAAGCCCCAGCCCGTTGTGTAGCCCTTGGGCAGGCCGACCTGTTTCACGATCCCGTTGAGGGCCGCCGTGAGGTCGCCCTGGGTGTAGCCGGGCAGCAGCGCCGAGGTGATCTCGATGGTCTTGACCTTGTCCGCGTGCATGATCTTGCTCACGCCGTCGGTGAATTTGATGTCCGAAAAGTAGGAAACCGGGTGCGTCCCCTTGGGCGTCGCCACGGGTATGTTCTTGAGGTCGTCGTAGGTGAGGAGCGCGTTCTCCTTGAGGACCACGCGTACGTCGTACTCGGTGCCCTCTTCTTTGTATTCAGTCGCGACGATGCCTTCCACGGCGGCGCGGATCGAGAGCGCGATGGTCTGGATGCTGATGCCCTCTTCCGTGACCTTCTTCCGGTTCGGGCTCAGGGTGATTTCCGGCTTTCCCTTTCGTGAGCTGGTGTTCACGTTGAGGAAGCCGGGAGTTGCCTTCATCTTGTCGGTGATCCTCACCGCGTAGTCCTCGAGGACCTCGATGTCCGGCCCGAGGAGGCGCATGGAGATGGGGGCCTGGCCGGAGTTGAACTGGGAGACGGCCTCGACCCTGATTCGCGCGGCGGGGATGTCGGAGAGCCGTTTCGTCATGTCCGCGGCTATGACCTGGTTGCTTCTCTTCCTCATGCTCTTGTCGACGAGGCGGATCTGCATTTTCGACATGCTCACGTCCTGATTGAGGGCGTCGATCTGTCCGAGGGTAGTGACGATGGTGCGAACCTCGGGATATTCCTTGACCCGGTTTTCGATTTCGAGGAGAGTCAGGGCCGAGGCCTCGAGGTCGTAGCCCTGGGGGAGCTCGACCGCGATGTCGATGTTGCCTCCGTCGATGACCGGGGACATCTCGAGATGGATGAAGCGGGCGAGCGACATGGAGCCGAAGAAGAGCAGGACCGTGATCCCGAGGACCGCGAAGCTTCTCCTTTTGTTCTTCAGGACGGCCTCGAGGGTCCGGCGATACCACAGTTCCCAGCTCTTGAAGACGGCCTCCAGCTTCCGGCTGATGCGGAGTTCCCGCTTATGCGTCTCCGGCAGAATGAGGGCCGCGAGCATGGGGGTAAGCGTGAAGGATACGAGGATGGAGAAGACCGTGGCGATCACCGTGGTGAAGGCGAAGTCCCTCATCATCATGCCCATGATGCCCGACACGCTGCCCAGCGGGACGAAGACTGCGATGTTGGTGAGCGTCGAGGCGAGGACCGCGACCACGACCTCGCTCGTTCCTTTGGCCGCCGACTCCTTCCGGTCGTGGCCGAGTTCCTTGTAGCGGAAGATGTTCTCGAGGACGACTACGGAGTTCGCCACGAGAACGCCCGTGGCGGTGGAGAGGCCCATCATGGAAAGCATGTTGAGGGAGATCCCCATCATCTTCATGATCATGAAGGTCGCGATGATCGAGAAGGGCATGGACATCGCGATGATGAAGGTCGACCTAAAGTCGTGGAGGAAAACGAGCAGAACGAGGCCCGTGAGCAGAATGCCCTGATAGATGTTGCTCAGGGTGTCGTCCACCGTTCCCTGGATGAAAGTCGCGTCTTCGGTGATGACCTTGAGCGAGATTTTTCCTCCCAAGTCCTCCACGATTCCCGGAAGCCTCTTCTGGACCTCCCGCACCGCCTTGACGGTGTTCCCCGAAGGGGTCTTGATGACCTGCAGGAGGAGAGTGTTGTCGCTTCTCTCGTCCTTCGCCTTGTCGAAAAGGGTGGTCCTCATCTTGACGGTCTTTCCGGCGTCTTTCACGTCCGCGATCTGGCGGAGCTTCTTGATGCCGGATGCCGTGGGAATGTCGAGATCTCTTATGCTTTCGATGGAGTCGAACTCGCCCTTCATGTTGACGGACAGGTCCTGTCCGGGCTGCTTGAAGGATCCGCCGGGCATTTCCACGTTGGCCGCAGCGAGGATCTGCCCGATCTGGACAAGGGACAGGTTGTTTTCGAAAACGGTCCCTTTCTCGAATTCGACGCGGATCTCGCGCTCCTGGCCTCCGACGATGTCCACGCGGCCGATGCCGTTCACCTGGGAAATGCGTTCCTTCACGGTCTTGTCGGCGAGCGTATGGAGTTCCGTCGGGCTCATGTTCCCTTCCATGACGATGTTCATGACGGGTCTCATGCTGTTCATGTCGAGCTTCTTGACGATCGGCTTGTCCGCGTCGTCGGGAATCTTGTTGAGGACGAGGTCGACCTTGTCTTTCACGTCCTGGAGCGCCGAATCCTCGTTTTTCCCGATCTTGAACTGGACCGAGATGATGGAGACGCTCGGCATCGAATAGGACGTGATCGAGTCGAGGTCGCCGAGAGAGGCGATTTCGTCCTCGATCGTCTTCGTGATCTGCGTTTCGATCACAGTCGGGTCCGCGCCCGCATAGACGGTCTGGATGGAGACGTAGGGAATTTTGATTTCCGGCATCAAGCTCAGGGGAAGGGTGAAATAGGCCATGATGCCGAAAATGACGAAAACGAGAAGAAACATGGAGATGAGGACGGGCCTCTTTATCGATAGATCGGATAGAAACATCGTGTCACCTCGTTCCTACCGGCCCTTGCCGACGGAGGATTTTTTTTGAATCGCGATTTTCGTTCCCTGCTTCACGAGGGTGCAGCCCTCCGCGATGAGAAGGTCCCCGGCCTTGAGCCCGGAGGAAATTTCCATGGTGAGGCCCTGCTCCCCGCGGACGGCGAGCTCGCGCCTTTCAGCGGTGTCCCCCTTCGCGACGAATGCGTAGTACCTGCCGCCGTCCTTGACGACCTCCTTCCGCTCGACCGTGACGGCGGCGGCGTTCTCGTAAATCCGGATCGTGACGTCGGCGGTGATCCCGCTCGTGAGCAGGTGGTTCGGGTTATCGAATACCGCTAGGACCTGGAAAGCCTTCTTGTCCGGGTCCATGACGAGGCTCACCTGCGATACCGTACCCGCGAGGGTCCTGCCGAGCCATTCCACGGAAGCCGCCTGACCGGTTTTGACCTTGGTGATTTCCGAGGCGGAAACCCAGATCTTCGCTTCAAGTATGTCGAGATTGGAGACGGTAAGGAGGGCGTCGCCGGACTTCACGTTGGTCGTGGGCTGGACGTTGAGCCTCGTCACGACTCCCGAGATGGGAGCCTTCACGTTTATCACGTCGTCCATCGCCTTGAAGCTGGCCTTCGCCACCTCGTATTGGGTCCTGGCGTTGTCGTAGGCCTGCTGGGATATGCCCTTGGTCTCGAAGAGGCTGGTGCTTCTCTTGAAGGACGCTTCCGCGTTTTCCGCGTTCGCCTTCGCCTGCAGGTAAGAAGGATGGTCCTGGGAGAAAGTGAGAACGATCTGGTCCTTGCTGACCTTGTCTCCCACGCCGACGAGCACCGTCCTCACCACATCGGAAAGTCCGGCGGAGGCGGTGGATTCCGAACGCGCCCTGAACGTCGCCGGATACTTGAGCTGCTCGTAGAATGTCTCGGGCTTGATCTCTCGGACAACGACGGGGACTCCGCGTTCCTGCTGGATCTGGTCCATGCTTTTAAATTCCGTGGTGGTGTCCGTTTTCGAACCGCAGCCCGCAAGGAGCACGACGGCTCCCAAGATTGGTACGATCCTTCTCGTCATCTCTTTATCTCCCATTTGATGAATAGCATTCAAATATGAACATAGTTCAGTTTTAATAAATACTATTTCTTCTCGTCCTTGTCAATGAATTCGCACACGTATTTACGGTTTTTTTACAGCGGTATCCTTCGCAGGCTTGGATTGCAGAGCCGATAGGATCGTCGTTTTCAACATGGCGAAGATGTCCTCGACCGGAAGATCCGGGAAGGCCGAAACCGTCTTCACGAGATTCCTGCCCGTGAGGTCGCGGAGGAAGCTCTGCGTGAGGTGCATGAGGGTGAACGCGATGACCTTGGGCTGGCCCGGCAGGGTTATGGTGCCGTCGGCCTTTCCCCGCTCTATGATGGAATTCAGGATTTCCTGGAAGGCCCGGGCATTCTTCCTGAGGGATTCCAGGACCTCCCCGTCGAGGTCCTCGGGCTCGAAGCGGATCATCGTATGGAGATAGGCGAGGTAGCGCTTCTGGGTCGCGATTTCTCCCGAGAAGTCGATGAAGGCTTCGACCTTGTCGATCCCTCGGTCGGCGGCTTCCATCCGCCTGCGGAAGATGCCTCCGATGTCCTCGAAGAAGCGGTCGACGAGGCAGGTCAGGATCGCCGCCTTGCCCGAGAAATGCGTATAGACGGCGCCCGTGCTTACGTCGGCCTTTTCGGCGATGTCCCTGATCGTCGTCTTCTCGTAACCCTGCCCGCTGAAAAAGAGGTCCTCGGCCGCCTCGACGATCCGCTGCCGCGCTTCCCGCTTCTTTCGTTCGACTCTGCTTTCTTCCTGCACCTCGTTCCTCCTCACGCCGGCATGGCCCGGTTTTCGGGATTCCGGCCGAATGCGTCCTAGAGTTTCATGCTCAACGAGAAATAGACGATGAATGACCCCCGGTCGGATACGGCCATGTCCGCATTGAAGGCTCCGAAGAAGGTGTCGACGCCCATGCCCAGCCCGCCGCCGAACTTCCACCCTTCCCGGAGTCCGTTTCCCTCCGGGAAATCCCCCTGCCATACGTTCCCCGCCGAGCCGCGAAGCCGAAGGTAGACGATGTCCTTGAACGGAAGCCCGAGTCCCGGGACCTTGTAGCGGTATTCGAGATCGAGGAGGCAGTAATGGTCGCCGACGAGGCTGTACTCGTAATAACCGATGAGGGACGTCCTTCCTCCGATGAAAAAACGGTTCCAGAAGTCCAGGTTTCCGTCGAAGGCGGTCCCCGCGGCGGAGTGAATCCCGAAGGTGTGCCGCTCCGCGGGGGACAGGTAGATCCTCGCGTCGGCCTCCAGCTTGTTGATGTACCTGCTGCTTCCCAGCCAATCCTCGGCCCGCGTGTAGGAGGCGGAAACCAGGGCGCCCGATTCCGGGAAGGGGACGGAGGAGAGGGTGTCGACGTCCAAGGAAAGGAATGCGGACCCGAGAACGCCCGTGAAGCCTCCGGTTTCGGCCCCGGCCTCGTAGAATCTCGGGAGGGATTCGATGCGTTTGAGCTCGTAGCCCGCCGAAAGTTCGCCCCATTCGCCGAGGAAGGTCCCGGCCCTCGCGCGCGCGGCGAATTTCCTCACGCGGAATTCGTCGACGAGCTTCTGATCGTCGTAGATCGGCCGCTTCCCGCTGGCCGCGGAGAGCCCCTGGGCGAAGAACAAGCCGCCGAACACGGGGATGGTCAGTTCGGTCGAGACTTCGCCGGGCTCGGCGATGACGAAGTCCGTGGACCAGAACGAGCCGCCCGGAAAGGCGTCCCTCGCGGTCAGGTTCAGGGACAGGCTCCTGTGGTCCGCCTCCATGTCGTTCCAGGACGCGTCGGCCCCGATCCCCATGTGGCCGGCGAATTCCACGCCGATCCGGGTGATGACCGTGGGCTTTCTCTTCTCCTTCGCCGTGATGCGAAGGACGCGGCCGCCGGTTCCCGACGGTACGAAGACGAACCTGAGCGATTCCCAATCTCCGGTAGCGAACAGGTTCATGATCGTTTCGCGTATCTCTTCCGGCCGAGCAAGCCTGCCGGAATGTGAGGCGAACGCCTTCTCTATTTTCGCGACTCCTTCCCGGGACGCTCCACGGGTCTCGATGCGGTCGATCCTGACCGCGGCGGGCTCCTTGCGGACGATCGGCGCAGCCCCTCCGGGCCGGTCCTTCCGGATGCGTGCGGCGATCTCGTCGAGCGCGGGCCGGGCGGCACGCGCCGCGGCCTCGCCCCGCGCGATCAATTCCTGCGACGAGCCGAAGCTTCCCGAGGAAAAGCCCTCGGTGTCCGGCTCGATGAGGACGTCGGCGAGTTTCCGCTCGGGCCCCCGGTTCTGGTTGATGAAGATGGACAGCATCCGGTCCAGGGACGAGCCCGGATTGTCGACCTCCGCGGGATCCACCGTCATCTTGCCGAGGTCGACGGCGATGACGATGTCCGCTCCGAGATTCTTTGCGACGCTCACCGGAAGATTTCGGACGATTCCCCCGTCCATGAGGTAACGGCCTTCCACCTCGTGGGGAGTGAAGACCCCGGGAACGGCCATGGAGGCGCGCATCGCGTCGACGAGCGACCCTCTCGAAAAGACGACCTCTTCTCCCGTGGCGACGTCGGTGGCCACCGCCCGGTACTCGCGGGGAAGGGAGGAAAAATCGATTTCTTCCGAATACGCGAGGGTGTAGCGGGAGAGCCGGTCCATGATGCGCTGCCCCGCACTGAGCCCCGAGGAGATGGCGAACCCCTTTGCGTCGAAACCGATGGAGACGGGATAAGGCCGCGAGGCCTTTTTCTCCCGATACGAGGAGGAACTCCTCGGCACGGAATCGATGAATATGTTTTCCCAGTCGATGCTTCGGACTATCGCTTCCATTTCCGAGCCGGTGTAGCCGAGGGCGAAAAAGCAGCCGATGATGCTGCCCATGCTCGTTCCCACCACGCAGTCCACGGGTATTCCAAGCTCCTCGATGACCTTGACGGCGCCGATGTGGACGAAGCCCAGCGCGCCGCCTCCCGAGAGGACGAGCGCTACCTTGGGTCTCGGTCCGGTTTTTTCCCCGTCTGCCGAAACCGGCTGAAGGAAGGCGATAGCCGTGAGAAGTATGCAGGCGGCCCGTTTTGCGCTCATGGAATCCTTTCGTGACATCTATTTCGGTTTCATCATAATTGAATGCAATTCAATTATGAACAATATACATCATATGTGAAACGAAAGAAAGACGCAAGGGCATGATCCGCCCGTCTTGACGAGGAATGACGTATTGAATAAATTTGGACACAGTTCAACTTTGAACGGTATTCAATCGATGGGTGCCGCGACTTTATTCCTTGACGGTCGGAACGAGTTTTCCTATTATCGAACATTAGAGGCATAAAAACGAAAAAAGAAGGCACGAAGAAAAACGAAAAACCTCTGTTCTTCATTCCGCCCTTGGAAAGATTGGGAAGTTTTTCCCTTTTTTCCGGCGAAGTGGCGAAGTGGATCTTCCGGCGTCCTTTCCGCTCCTACCTACTCGCCGAACAGATGGAGAGGATAGGGGTGTATTCCGTACCCATCATCGTGCTTTCGAGCCTCGCGATCGGTATGATTTTCTCGCTCCAGCTCGGGAGTTTCCTAACGCTCTTCCGGGCGGAGATGCTCGTCGGGGCCGCCGTGGGGAAGACCATGGCGCGGGAACTTGCGCCGGTGATCACCGCCCTCATGCTCATCGCGAAGAACGGTTCGGCCATGACCGCGGAACTCGGGACGATGCGGGCTACCGAGCAGATCGACGCGCTGGAAACCATGTCGGTCAATCCGGTCCAGTTTCTCGTGGTCCCGAAGGTCTCCGCCTGCGTTCTCGCGTTCCCCGTGCTCACCGCATTGTCGAACGTAGTCGGCGTGGGGGGGAGCTACATCGTTTCGGTCCTCATGCGCGGGGTCGACGCCCAGGGATTCCTGGACCAGCTCTATTCGTACGTCGACCCGGTCGACGTTTATTCGGGATTCATCAAGGCCGCGGTTATGGGCTGTATCGTGAGCCTCATCTGCTGCTACTACGGATTCAACGCGTCGGGAGGGGCGAAGGGCGTCGGCGAGGCGGCGACCAAGGCGGTCGTCTCGTCCTCCGTATCGATCCTCATCGCGGATTACGTGATGTCGGATATCATGCTCAGAGTGTTGTATACGTGAGCGCGTATGGATAATATTATAACGGTCAGAAATTTGTGCAAGTCCTTCGGGGAGAAGAAGGTCCTCAGCGGGGTCGACATGGACTTTCCCCGCGGCAAGATCACCTCGATAATCGGGCAGAGCGGTACGGGGAAGAGCGTCCTGTTCAAGACGATCATCGGCATCATGATCCCGGAGGCAGGCGAAATCCTGGTGGATGGAAGGAACGTCGTCACCATGCGGGAGGAGGACCGAAGGACGGTGAGAAGGCGCTTCGGGTACTGTTTTCAGGACGCGGCCCTCTTCGATTCCATGACGGTCGAGCAGAACATCGCCTTTCCCGTCCGCGAAGTCCTCGGAGAAAGGGACCGAAAGAAGATTTCGAGGATCGTCAAGGAAAAGCTCGACTGGATCAACCTGCCGGGCATCGAAGACAAGTATCCGTCCGAGCTTTCGGGGGGGATGAGGAAGCGGGTGGGCGTCGCGAGGACCTTGGCAATCGAACCGGACATTCTCCTCTTCGACGAGCCGACGACCGGGCTCGATCCGGTCCTGGGGGAGAGCATCAACGCGGTCATCAAGCGGGTCAACGTGGAATTCGGCCTGACCTGCATCGTCATCAGCCATGATATCGTGGGGACGTTCAACATAGCCGATCGGATCGGTTTCCTCGCCGACGGGGCCATCCAGGCCGCGGGGACGCCGTCGGAAGTGGCAAAGGCCGAGCATCCGATCCTGAGAAAATTCATCGAGAATGCGTTCACCGACCTGAAGGTGTGAAACGGCGGAGCTGTATGTCAAGACTTGCGAAAATAGGATTGTTCGTGATCATCACCGGGGCGATCACGACGGTGTACATGATAAAGACCGCGTCCTTTCTCAACGCGAAGGAGACCTACCGCGTGACGGTGGACATGGACGACGCGAGCGGGCTCTTCGTGGAGTCGAACGTGCGTATGGCCGGCGTGAACGTCGGAAAGATTCGCTCCATAGAACTCGTGAACGGCAAGGCCCGCATCGTGATGGAGATTTCCCGTGAGGCGAAGCTCTACGAGGACGCGAAGGTCGTGAAGTCCATCGAGTCGCTCCTCGGCACCTCGGCGGTTTCCATCCTTCCGGGGACGAGGGTGGAGAGCCCGATCCGCGCCGGAGGGATCATCCAGCACGCGGACAGCGCTAACATGATGGACGCCACCTTCTCCAACGCCAGCGAGGTGGCTGCCGAGGCCGTACTTCTCGTCAAGGAGATCCGGCAATTCCTTTCGGAAAAGGACGGCGGGTATTCGAAGCTCAAGGAGATCCTCGATTCCGCGAGGGATACGGTGAAGAACACGAACGTCCTCGTGGAGAAGAACCTCATCCTGCTCTCCACCGCCCTCGAGGACGTCAACCAGATCACCCGAAGGGTCGCGCTGAGTTCCAAGGACGACATGGAAAGATTCTCCGCCATCCTGAAGAACACCGCGGACATCACGGACAGGATCGACAGGCTCCTCGCCGAGCCCGACGCCACGGGTAGGGACTCGGTCGCCCAGCTGAAGGAGGCGGTAGCCCTTACGCGGGAGAGCCTCGACAAGCTCAACAGGACCCTCGCCGAGGTAAACGGCATCGTGACCAAGGTGAACTCCGGCCAGGGCAACGTAGGAAAGCTCGTTCACGACGAGGATCTTTACAACAAGATCACGAGCATGGCCGGCAACGTCCAGGATTACCTGGACTCGACGATCGGGCTCGATCTCCAGGTAGGTTTTCAGACCGACTACCTCGTGGACGCCGCGTCGGCGCGCAATCAGTTCGGCATAAGGCTTACGCCGAAGAACAAGGACAAGTACTACTCCATCGGCTTCGTGGACACGCCCCGCCTGCGGGAAACGACCACGACGACCTCCACTTCCATAACGGGAACCACGACCGGAAACTACACCACGGTGGAGACCGAGAGGGAGAGGAAGCTCCTCATCAACGCCCAGATCGCCCGGAGATTCGGCCTCTTCACGCTCCGCGGCGGGGCGATCGAGAGCACGGGCGGCGTCGGCGTCGACTTCCAGCCGATCGACAAGCTCTCGATAAGCGCCGAGGTTTTCGATTTCGGACAGACCGACGCCCCCTTCCTCAGGGCCTACGGGACCGTCTATCCCTTCTTCGATCCGGGCGTGAGCAACCCGCTCAATTGGCTCTATCTGTCGGGAGGGGTCGACAACATCCTCGTCGGCAAGCGGGATTACTTCTTCGGCCTCGGTCTCAGGTTCAGGGACAACGACCTCAAGGGCCTGACGAGCTTCTCCAGCCTGGCGAAGTAGGCCCTCGCCTCCGCGCCTGCCGGTACCGTCGTCCCGGGCATCGCGATCGATGCCACCGCGTCGACCCCAGCGGCCGTCGACGGGGACGGGACACCGCTCGCCCTCCGGCCCGGCTTCGCCGAGAATCCGAACGCGAAGAAGTACACCGCCCTCCACGAAAAGTACCTGAGGGCCGGGCTTTCAGTTCAGCGCCCTGAGCCCGGGCTTGAGCGCGAATGCGGTCGCTGCCGTGATCAGACAGACGCCGGAGCCGAACATGATCGTCTGCGGCAGGGAGAGATATTGGCCCAGAAAGCCGGCGAGAAGGGAGCCGGCCGGCATCGCTCCGAAAAACGAGAACGTATAAACGCCCATGACCCTTCCGCGGTATTCGTCCGAGGTGAGTCCCTGGACGAGGGTGTTGCAGAGGTTCAGGATGAAAATCTGCGCCGCCCCGGCGAACACGAGCAGGACGAGGGTGAGGTCGAGAACGCGCGAGAGGGAAAAGAGGACGAGGGCGACCGGAAAGGCGAAGGTCCCCAGGGTGAGGAGCTTACCCTTGAAACGGAAGTTCCCGAGGGAGGCGATGAACAGGGCGCCCGCGAAGGCGCCTATGCCCCTCGATGTCTGCAGCATGCCGTTCACCCTCGCGTCGCCTCGGAGGATCTCCACCGCCCAGGCCGGGAAAAGCGTCACGAGGAAGGTTATTCCGAAAAGGCAGAAGGCCCCCTCGAGCAGGGTGAGCGACACGACCTCGTCGTTCGTCCTGAGGTAACGGAAGCCCTCGAGGAAGGATTCCAGGGCCCCCGATTCCTTCTTCTTCGCCCGCATCGGTTCCAGCCTCATGAGGCGGAGGGCGTTGATGACCGCGATGAAGGTGATCCCGTTGATGGCGAAACACCAGGCCGGGCCGAAGAGGGCGTAGGTGAGTCCTCCGACCGCCGGTCCTATCGCCGTCGCCGTATTGAACATCGTCCCGTTGAGCGCGATGGCGTTCGAGAGGTCCTCGCGGTTCACCATCTCCAGGACGAAGGACTGCCTGGCCGGGGCGTCGAAGGCGTTGGCGGTCCCGAGCAGGAAGGCGAGGACGATGATGTGCCAGGGCCTCACCAGGCCCGTGAAGGTGAGCGCGGCGAGGACGAAGGCGAGGACCATCATCGCGGTCTGGCAGATCATGATGAGGTTCCTTCGCGAGACCCGGTCAGCGACGACCCCGGCGTAGAGCATGAAGAGCCACACCGGAAGGCCCGCCGCGAAACCGACGCAGCCGAGATACGCGGGAGACTGCGTGAGGTCGTACACCAGGAAGCCCTGGGCGGTGGTCTGCATCCACGTCCCGAAGAGGGACACCATCTGCCCCCAGAACCAGAGCCGGTAATTGGGATGCCTCAGGGCCGAGAAGGTGGTCCTGAGTCTGTTTTTCAGCGATGGCAATTTCATGGTGGCAGCTTTCGGGTCGAGGGAATCATTTTCCGCCCAAACCCCGCCGGGGTCAAGGCCTGACGGTCGGGGTTGTCGGTCGGGGTCGGGGCCTGTTGCCCAGGACGGAAATTGCCGATAGTGTAAGGAGACTTCGCCCGAGGAGGCTTTCCATGAACGCAATGGATTCCGTTTCCAGGTCCCAGGACCTTCTCTTGGGAATGCTGCAGAATGCGGTCTCGAAGCCGCAGGAACTCGCCGACAAGCTCATCGCCCTCAACGCGCAGAACGTCATCGACCTCAACAAGACCGAGAGCATGGGCAAGGTCGTCGATCTTTACGTCTGATTTTTTCCGCCTTCCTCCATGACCGCCTTTTCTCCGGCACTTCTTTCCGCCGCCGCGGATTACCGTCTGCTGCTCGACAAGGCCTACCCCGAACGGCCCGCGCTCCAGCTCGTGGGCGACCGGTACCGTCTCGACCGCGACGAAAGGATGGCGCTGTTCCGGGGCGTGGCGGGAACGGAGCGATCCGCGGAAAGAAGGAAAAAGCTCGTCGGTTCCCCGGCCGCGGATGAACTCCATCTCGACGCGTACAACGTTCTTCTCACGATCCTCAACTACAGGCAGGGACGGATGGTCTTCGTATCGAGCGACGGTTTTCTCCGGGACGCCGGAGGCTCCCACGGAAGGATCGGCGACAAGAAACTGTTTCTCGACCTGATGGGGGATTTCGTGGACTTCCTCGCCTCGCGCGGCCTGCGCGGACTCCGGTTCTATCTCGACTCGCCCGTCTCCCGCAGCGCGGAGCACGCGGCCGGGCTGCGGGAGGCCGTCGCCGCGGCGGGCCTCGCGGGCGGCTGCGAGCTGTACGAATCAGCCGATTTCGGCCTCAAGAGGGCCTCGCCTCCCTGCGCGGCGACTTCCGATTCGGCGATCATCGACGCCCTCACCTGTCCGTTCTACGACGCGGCCCGCGATTTCCTGTCCGAGCGGTACGGCCCGGACTTCCCCGAGTTCTCTCCCGGAGCGCCTCAGACCTGATGCCGTCCGTTTTTTTCCCGCCCGATCGCGAGAAAGGCCAGCGAGAGGACTTCCGCGGCGGCGACGAAGCGGATCGCCGCCTCCGAAGAGAAGCTCAGGGCGAATCCGATGCACGAGCCTCCGAGGAGGAAGGAGATTCCCGAAGCCATCGGAGGAAGCCGCCCGTCCTCCCGGTCCGGGGTTCCGGCCGAAGCGCGTCCGAGCCCAGTCACCGCTCCCCAGAGCAACAGGGCGAAGATGCCGGCGAGGGTTTGTCCACGGAAGAGGACGAGCGGAACGCACGCGGCGAGGGCGGGGAGGAGCGCTTCCGGGAGGCGTGATCCGCGGAACCTGCCCGCCGCGAGACGGGCCGTAAGGATGGCCGCGAGGAACGCGGCGGCGAATCCTGTCGCCGTACCCCACGAGGGAATCCAGCCCCCGTCTTCGATCGCGCTCGCGACGAGCATCGGGTTCATGAGGCCGAGGGCGAAGAGAAAGGCGGAGGCCCGGGCGCCCCACAGCCTTCCAGGGGCCTCGACGCGGGGCTGAGCGGTCGCGTCCTCTTCCCGGCCGGTCTCCTCGAGGCCCTTTTCCCATATCCGGCGCGCAAGGAAGAATCCGGCGGCGACGAGCGCCGCGGGAAACCAGAGGAATGAGAAGGCGGCCTGCAGCGGGGCCGCGCCTCGCCTGAGGAGGAGGATCGCGCCGAGGAGCAGGGCGCCTGCCGCGGTTCCCGCTCCCGACATGACGCGGTGAAGGGCCTCTCCGAAGGAGGCTCCCGAGGCCGCGAGAAGGGCCCTGCGGGCGCGTCCCCGCGATGCGGCGCCGAGCCCGGCCGCGGCGAAGAGCGGAGCGAGGATGAAAGGCGATTCCGCCTGCGCGAGCGCCGGCACCGCGGCCGCGAGGAGGCAGCCGAGGGCCGCCAGCCTCCATGTCCCGCGCGCCGAGGAGCACGTCGGTGCCGAGGCGCGGCCCGAGCCCGGCCCGAGGGCGGCGAGCCCCCAGATCCCCGAGATTATCCCCGCAGCGATCGGCCCCTTTCCCGCCAGAAGGAGCCCTCCGAGACAGAGCGTTCCCGCTTCGAGAAAGCCCTCGAACAGCCCGATGAAGCCGAAGACGGCCGAATAATAGAACGACCGTTCCCTCGGCGTCGCGAGCGACCAGTTGAGCGATTTCATGGGGTGATCCCTTTCCCTCCGGTTTCTCCGCCGCGACCGGCGCCGCGGAGGGGCCGTCTCGAGACGGCCGCTATTTCTTCGCTTCGAAATCGAGGACGATGCGGAGCATCCTCCGAATGGGTTCCGCGGCTCCCCAGAGAAGCTGGTCCCCGACCGTGAAGGCCGTGAGGTATTCGGGACCCATCTTCATTTTATGGATGCGGCCGATGGGGACCGTGAGTGTGCCGGAGACGTAGGCCGGCGAGAGATACTTGAGGGTGTCTTCCTTGACGTTGGGGACGATCCTCACCCAATCGTTGGACGAGGCGATGATCTTCGTCGCCTCCTCGACGCTCACGTTCTTCCTCATCTTTACGGTGAGGCCCTGGCTGTGGCAGCGCATCGCTCCTACGCGGACGCAGATGCCGTCCACGGGGATCTTCGGGTCGAGGCCGAGAATCTTGTTGGTTTCGGCGTAGCCCTTCCACTCTTCCTTGGTCTGCCCGTCGTCCACGGGCTTGTCGATCCAGGGGATGAGGCTCCCGGCGAGTGGAGCGCCGAAATTCTCCACGGGCATGGAGGAACTGCGGATGCTCGCGCTCACACCCCGGTCGATGTCGAGGATGGCCGAGGCCGGGTCCCGAAGGAGTTCGGCGACCGAACCGTGGATAACTCCCATCTGGGCCACGAGTTCCCGCATATTCTTGGCGCCGGCGCCGGAGGCGGCCTGGTAGGTCATGGACGATACCCATTCGACGAGGCCCTCGCGGAAGAGGCCCGAGATCGCCATGAGCATGAGGCTCACCGTGCAGTTGCCGCCGATGTAGTCCTTGACGCCCGCCTTGAGCCCCGCGTCGATCACGTCCCGGTTTACCGGGTCGAGGATGATGATGGAGTTCTTTTCCATCCTGAGGGCGGAGGCCGCGTCGATCCAGTAGCCCTTGAAGCCCTTGGCCCTGAGTTCCTTGTAAACCTTGTTCGTGTAGTCTCCGCCCTGGCATGTGACGAGGATGTCCTGCTCGGCGAGTTTTTCGAGGTCGTAGGCGTCGAGGAGAGTTCCCGTGTCGGTGCCTACGTCGGGCCCCTTGCCTCCTACCTGGGAGGTCGTGAAGAAGACGGGTTTGAAACCCTTGAAGTCTTTTTCCGCGAGCATCCTTTCCATGAGCACGGAACCGACCATTCCGCGCCAGCCTATGAAACCTACCTGGAGCATGACGTTCTCCTCGCTTTCGGGGGGTTGAGTACGGAATCGGTTATAACCGGAAAAGCGGGCGAAATTCAAGCGGCGGTTTCAAGCGGGAAAGACGAAGCGATAGGACGTTCCCGATTCGGTATCTGCTTCCATGGAGGCCTTGAGTTGCTTGGCGAGTTCCTCCACGAGATTGAGGCCGAACCCCGGCCCCCCCGCGTCCTTTCGAAAGCCCGTTCCGTTGTCCCTGACCGCGACTTCGATTTTTCCTTCCGGATTCCGCACTACCGTCACCGCGATCTCTGCCTCCTCCGGCGTCGGGGGAGGGAACGCGTACTTGAAGGAGTTGGTGATGATCTCGTTCAGCATGATGCCGAGGGGAAAAAGCGCCTTGGTGTCGAGCTGGATGTCCTCGACGTCGACCCGCAGCCCGACGGCTCCGGAATTGGGGAACACCGAGGCGATCTCCGCGACCAGGCTTCCCAGGTACTCGCGGACGGAGACGTTCTTGAAATCCGCGGAACGATAGAGCTTGTCGTACAGGATGAGCATGCCGTGGATCTTGTTCTTAGCCTCAGTCAGCGCTTGGCCAGCCTCGGAGTCTCCGAGCCTTCCCGCGTGAAGCGAAAGCAGGCTCGAAACGATGCTCATGTCGTTCTTGATCCTGTGGTGCACTTCCTTGAGGAGCATCTCCTTTTCCGATAAGAGCCGGCTGATCTCTTTCCGAGCTTCCTTCTGTTTGGTGATGTCCGTGTAGGCGCCTACCACGCCTATGATCTCGTTTCCCGAATTCCTTAAGGGGACCTTGCTCGTCAGGGTGTGAAACTCGGACGAGGACGTCGGGTCCGGAATGGTCTGTTCAAAATCGAGGATGGGCTTTCCCGTTTCGATGACGTTTCGATCGTTGGACCTAAGCTCCCGGGCCGCGGCTCTCCAGGGAAGGTCGAAATCGGTCTTCCCCAGCAGGTCTCCGAGGTCCTTGATTCCGGAATCGCGGAGGAAGTGCGTGTTCGCCCCCCGGTATTTGAGATCCCTGTCTTTCCAGAACACCCGGGTCGGAATGGCGTTCAGGACGCTTTCCAGGAGGTTCTTCGCCTCCACCGCCTCGCTCTCGGTGCGCCTCAGCTTCCCGACGACGCTTTCGAAGATCAGGAGAAAGGTCGAAATTCCCCAGGAGACCTGGACGACGAGGGCGCCGAGGAGGGTGATGCCTATCGTCAGGTTCGAAAGGAAGGGTTCGCGATGCTGCAGCCTCGTGAGCTGGAATGCGATGGCGCCGGCCTTGATGAGCACGTCCAGTACCATCGGGGCCGCCGCCACGAAGTCCATTCTCCTTCGACCGTCCTTTCCGGGCCTGAGGAAGGTCAGGGCGATTCCGGACGCAAGGATCCCCGCCGTTAAGTCGTAGATTATGATCCTGAGCGCAATGTTCTCCTCGACGAAGCCGTAATAGATATGACCGACGAAAAAGGCCGTTACCGCCGCGGTCATGATCCGGAAACTCGGCGTCTTCGCGCGATAGAGGCTCGCTCCCGACCATATGAGGCAGTAACCCGCCAGGATGAAACCGTTGCCGACAACCGTCGAGACGACGGCCGGCAGGAAGCCGCGTCCCGCGAAGAGAAGCAGCCCGATGCAATAACAAAGCTGCGAAAGGCTCCAGTAGAGCAGCTCGCGTTTTCTGAGAAAGAAGAGCCAGCGGAGTATCAGGCCGATGAAGAATCCGAAGCTGACGAGCAACGATGAGATGAGAACCGTAAGAACGTCGATCTTCGGCAAGCCGTAATCCATTTCCCCGGTCCCTATCGTTCAAGAAGTCCCTTGGGCAGGCCCGTTCGCTTGAAGCGGAATCGTCCCCCGCTGTTTTGCCAGCTCGTAGAATTGTATCGCGCGGTGCTTGAGCAGGGTGTCGACGCTCCGCGAGGGCTTGAGGTTCTCGTTCGGGATGAAGCCGCCGGCCATGTGATTGTGGCCTCCTCCGAAGCCTATCCCCTCGACGACGGCCCGGACGAGGTCGTTCGCCCGTATTTCCCCGGTCTCGCTTCTCGTCGAAATCTTCACGCCGTTCGGCCTGATGGAGTAGGCGACGACCGCGGTGACCTCTTCGAGGGTGACGACGATGTCTCCGGCGGTTCCGAGGAGGGAATCGTTGGCGCTGGCGAGCTTGAGGAATCCGAGTTCGTCGTAGACCTCGACTGTCTTGAAGGCCTCGGCGTATTGATGAAGATCGTGAAGGGTGAGTTCGTTTCCCTTGAGGTTGTTGATGAGCGAGACGTCCGAATGCGCGTAGAGGCGGTAGAACATCTCGATGTCCAGGGTCCTGGCGCCCCGGGTGAGATTGTCGGTGTCCATGAAGATGCCGTACAGGAGGGCGGTCGCGACGTTCGGCGGAGGGGCGATCTCGTTTTCGAAGAAGTATTCCGCTATGATCGCCGAGCAACTCCCGACTTCAGGACGGACGTCCTCGAAACGGTACCCCTTGTTCCCCATGTACTCGTGATGGTCGATTACGGCCACCTCGTCGGTGGCGAGATCGGTCAGGTTGGCGTTCCCCTTCTGCCCGTCCACGAGGACCGCCCAGTCCTCTTCGCCGAGGGTGTGGGCATCCTTCGCGGGGACCATGGGAACGTCGAAGAGCTCGAGCATCTTGAGCGAGTTGGTCTTCTCGATTTCCCGGTCGTAGACGATGACGGCTGAGATCCCTCTCTGCATGAGGAGGTACTGCAGGCCGAGACAGCTCGCTATCGCGTCGGGATCGGGAACGTTGTGCGGCTGGAGGAAGACCTCGTCCGGGGCTTGCCTGAGCAGGTCCGATAGACTGTCGAGTTTCGTCGGCGTTTTCATGGTTCAAGCATAAGCGATCTCAGTCCGTCGCCGCCAGGGCCTTCGCAATCGCGGTCGGATCGCTCTTCCGTCCCGAGAAGTCCGATCCCAGGTATTTGCCGTAATTCCCGGTCCCCGCGTACTCGCCCGACGGAAGGGTGGCCAGGGTCGCGTCGTCGAAGCTGTACAGCGTCGCAACGAGCGCGCCGTTCTTCTGGTTCCAGAGCTTCAGGCATTGGTCGTAGCCCGCGGTGGCGAGGATCGTTCCCTTGGGATTCAGGGCAAGGCCCTGGACCGACTTCGCATGGGCCTTGAACGTCCGGAGCGGCTTGCCGTCCGGGAAGCCGAAGACCGCGACCGAGCCGCTTTTCATGCCGGCGTAGAATTGGTCGGAGGACGGAGAGAGCGTCAGCCACCAAATCTCGTCGCCGGGGTTCTCGATCGTCTTCATCGGCGTGCAGCCCGGGAGTTTCCAGATCTTGACGGTCCCGTCCTGGCCCGCCGTGACGAGGAGTTCGCCTTTCGGATCGAAGAACGCTCCCAGCACCGGCTTCGCGTGGGCGTTGTTCAGAATGTAGAGGGGAATGCCCTGCCGCTGCCAAAAGACGCGCACGCTTCCGTCGAGCCCGCCCGAGGCGAGGTAGTTGCCCTGTGCGTCGGAGGCGAGAACGCTCACCGACTTCGCGTGACTGTCCTTGTTGCTCCAATGCTCGGTGAGGTCAAGACCCTTGCCGGCCGGCGAGCAGACTTTGATGCGCGAATCCTTGTCGTCGCTGCCCGAGAAGAGGAACCAGCCCTCGGGCGAGAAGGCGACCGCGTTCACGTTGGACTTGTGTTTGTCGTAGTCGAAGAGGAGCTTGCCCGTGGCGAAGTCCCAGACCTTGATCCCGCCCTGGCTTCCGGCGGCGATGTAGCGCTGACCCCGGTCCACGTCCACCGACATGACGGTACGCTTGACGTCCCGGAGGTTGTGCTTGGGAAGCCCGGTCGCCATGTCCCAGACTACGACCGCAGAGCTGCCCTTCGAGCCTTCGCCGGCGATCAGATACCTGCCGTCCGGAGAAAATTTCACCGCCATCGGATATCCGGCG
The DNA here is from genome assembly GCA_964397655.1 of uncultured Spirochaetaceae bacterium. Classification (GTDB taxonomy): domain Bacteria; phylum Spirochaetota; class Spirochaetia; order DTKZ01; family DTKZ01; genus CAYNKA01. The sequence goes on from CAYNKA010000006.1 coordinate 151,990, forward strand.
TTCGCCGAATTCACGCCCGTCGCGGGGGGAGAGGGCGGCGCCGATGAGTTCGATCCCTGGGTCGCGCAGCCGGCTGCAAGCAGGATGACGGCAGGGGCGGACACGGCTATGATAAGCATCCCCGCGGTTTTCAGGATGCGGTGAAATGCGGCGGTGAACGTGAACGCATCGCCTTTCATCGGAGGCCTCCTTTCTTCTCGAGAAGTTCGACGAGTTCCGACCTTCCGCCTCGCTTCGCGTAATCCAGGGCGGTGTTGCCGCGGTTTTCCTTCTGGCCGGGGTCGGCTCCGTACTCGAGGAGGAGCTTGACGATCGGGGTAAGGCCCGAGGCCGCCGCTTTCATGAGCGGCGTTATGCCGCGGTCGTCCGCGAGGTTCGGCCTGGCCCCGCTCTTCAGGAGGAGTTCAATCATGGCCGGGCTCTGCGAGTCCAGGGCCGACAGCAGGAGCGGTGCCGAGTTGGCTGCGGACCGCGTGTTCGGGTCCGCCCCTGCTTCGAGCAGAACCGCCGCGGTCTTGACGTTTCCCTTGATCGCCGCCATGAAGAGCGGAGTCTGTTTGTTGTCGTTGCTCTGCCTGACGCTCGCTCCGCGCTTGAGCAGCAGCTTCGCCATGTCCGCCTTGTCGCCGAAGGCCGCTCCCATGATCGGGGTATTGCCGAAGTCGTCCTTGGCGTCGATCGCGGCCCCCCTGTCGAGGAGCAGGGCGACCACTTCGGGGAAGTCGTTGAAGACCGGATTGTAGAGGGCGGTCTTGCCCTCGACCGTCTTCGCGTCGACCTTTGCGCCTCGTTCCAGAAGAAGGGCGCACAACCGTGCGTCGCCCGTGCGCGCCGCCTCGTAGAGCGGAGTCTTGTAATCCTTGCTTTGGACGTTCGGGTCGGCTTTCGCGTCAAGCAGAATCTTCGCGTTCTCCAGCGCCTTGTTGCCGCAGGCGATGAGGAGCGGAGTCAGCCCGCTTCCCGAGGCCTTGGCGTCGGCCTGCGCCCCCTTCCCGATCAGGTAGCGGACGATAGAGGCGTTTTTGTCGTCGTGGCAGACGTTGTGGAGGGCGTTCTGGCCTGCCGCGTCCCTCGAGTCCGCGGGGTATCCTCCTTCAACGAGGTCGCGGATCACGTCTCCGTAGCCTCGGGTCAGGGCGTTCATCCAGAGCATCGTCGGCAGCAGGGTCTCGTTCGGCGGGGGAAAAATTCCTTTCTTCGCGGCTTCGATGTCCGTCTTGATCTGGGCCTGCGGACCGGAGCACAAGACGGCGGCGAGAAGGCATGGGAGAAGGATGCGACGAAACATTTCAAAACCCTCCTTTGGCGGTCCGCCTTCACGGCAGGCCGTAGTGGATGAACGGAGCCCAGAAGAAGGGGTCCGTGAAGCTCTTGCCGTAGTCCCCGCGGATGAAGGCCCGTTTCATGTCCGCGAGGGACGCCGCGGGGCCGGCCTTCCCTCGGGCGATGGAGGCGTACAGGCCGGCCATGAATTCCGCCGTTGACTCGTCCGCGACCTGCCACAGGGAAACGCCGAGGCCGTTGGCCCCTCCCGTGAGGAAGGCCTGGCAGAGGCCGGCCACGCCTTCGCCGGAATAGATCCTGCCCAGGCCGGTCTCGCAGGCCGAGAGCGTCACGTAGTCCGCGCGGAATTTGAGGCCGGCGATCTCCTGCATGGTGAGGTAGCCGTCGTCGGCCCCGTCCCGTTCCTGCGACAGGACGAGCGCCGAGAGTTCCGGCACCTCGGGCACCGCAAGCCCGTGCGCGCCGAGGTGTACGTAGCGGTAGCCCGCGAGTTCGCCCGAGGCCGACATCGCCTTGATTCGCCGCTCGGACGCTTCCCTGCCCGTAATCAATTTCGAGCCGGCGAACAGGGGTGCGATCTTCTTCACCTCGACGAGGGTGCCGGGGAGGTCCTGCCAGCCCGTAATGCCCATGGATTCATAGAGGGGCCGCAGCGATTTCCCTTCCGCGAGGGCGGTCGCCGCGCGGTCGCGGAGCAGGCCCGCGTCCGGCTCGGCCGCCGTTTCCTTTCCGGCGACCGAGGCTCCTCCCGAATAGGGAGCTCCTCCGATCGCGAGGAGGGACGTGCGGCCGCCCTCGTAACGGCGCCCGGCGACAAGTTTTTGCACCGAAAGCGATTGGGTATAACGCACGTCGAATTTTTCGACGAGGTAACGCCCGGATTCCTCGATGAAGGTCTCGAAGGGCAGGACCGAGAGCAGCCCGTCGGGAACGACGAGGATCTCTCTCGCCCCCGCAAGCTCCTTCGCGGCGGGCTTCACGAGGTGGTCGTAGAGGAGCCGGGCGATGGTCTCGCGCTCCTTCCTCGACTGTCCCGAAGGGGACGAGAGGAGGCGGCGGTAGTAGTCGACCGCTGTCTTGAAGCCCTGGGCATTCCGCGTCTTGGAGGGAGGCTCGTCCTCCGGGACTCCTTGCGGAGCGATGCGGAGGCCGCGCTTCGCCGAAGTCCATTCTGCCGCCTTCGGTCCCGCGGTTTCGAGCATCTCCGAGGCGAGTCTGCGGATCGGGACGATCTCGGCCCGGGCGCCGCCGCGGTTTACGACGAGGAGGGCCGCCGTCCCCGAGTCGATGCCGGCATACACGAGGACCACGGTCTTCGCGTCGAGGCCTTCCCTGACCTGCCGGAGCGAAGGGATCGAAAGGAAGTTCTCGTCCCCCGCGATCTGCTCGGCGAGAAGCCTAGCCTTGGACATCTCCATGATCCTGAAGGCCTCGTCGAAGTTCCCCGTACGCAGGAGACTCACCGCCAGGGAGGAATACGTCCGGGCGACCAGGGCGAGATAATCCCGCCTCGCGGAACCTTTAGCCGTGCGCCTGAGCCTCTCCCTGATCTCGATGCTCGCCCGATACTCGCCGGAGGCCTCGGCGTAACGGCCGAGATCCGAGAGCGCGTCGCCCAGATTGTCGAGGGCGTTCGCGAGCGGGTCCTGGGCGCCGGTCCTGCGGTGCTCGGCTATCGCCTCGCGGAACCAGCCGAGGGCCTCGTCGGTCCTTCCCATGCCGAGCGCCGCGGCCGCGAGGTTGTTGTATCTCGTCCCCAGCTTGGAGAATTCCCCTGCCGCGCGCTCGAGTTCGACGACCTTGGTCAGGGTGTCGTAGGCGAGGCGGGAAAGGCCGAGCCCGTCGTACGCCGCCGCGAGATTGTTCAGCACCTGGGCGAGGTCCGCGCGGTTCCCGGTCTTCCTGATCCAGGTCTCGCTCTCTTCGAGGTAGCTGCGGGCCTTCATGAAGTCGCCGAGAGCGACGTGGACCGCGCCGATGTTGGCGAGGCGGACGGAGATCTTTCGCGGATCGCCCGTCCTGCGGTCGATCGCGAGCGCCTTCTCGTAGTAGTCGACGGCCTTTTCGTGGAGGCCCCAGTGCTTGTGGACGAGGCCGAGGAGGGAAAGCGGGACCGAGGTCTCGTCCGGCATTCCCGCCTTGCGGTAGAGCTCCACGGCCTCCTCGGCACCGGCTTTCGCCTCATCGTACCGACCGAGCCTGTAGGCAAGGGAGGCGAGTCCCTGGGCGGCGGAAGCGGCCTCCTCGGTCCTTCCCGATTTCCGCGCTTGGGCCAGCGCCTGACCGTAGACCTTGTAGGACGTCTCGAGGTTCCCCTTCGATTGGAAATCCGCGGCGCGGAAGTCGAGGTATTCGCCGAGCGTGAGCCCTAAATCCCCGTTTCCCACGGCTTCGGCCGCGGCGCGCACGGCTTCCTCCGTATCGCCTTTCAGAAAGAGGGCCTTCACGAGGTTGTCGGCCAGGGCAAAAATCTGAGGCGCTTTGTAACGACGGGCGACGCGGAGGGCTTCGCGGAGTGTGGAAACCGCTTGGGCGTAATCGCCCCGGTCGGTGAGCACAAGGCCGATGTTGTTGAGGATCGAGGAGGCGGTATGAGGATCTCCCGTCTTGTTCGCCTCCGCGAGGAGCTTCTCGTTGATTTCGAGGGCCTTCTTGAAATCCCCGCTCATGCGGTGGGATTCCGCCAGCCTTGCTTGGATGACGATGTCGTACTGGGACTGTTTGTTCGCGCGGCAGAGGTCGGCCGCCTCGCCGTACAGACGCAGGGCGGCCGTCTGGTCGTTCGTGTCGCGGAAGAAATCGCCCGCGAAGATGAGGAGAGCGAGCTTGAGATCGAACGGAACCCGTCCGCTTACCGCGAGCCCCTCGTTCCATGCCCGGCGCGCGGCATCGAAGTCCCGCAGACCGTGTCCGGCCTGCCCGAGGATCATGGCCGCCTTGACCAGCGTTTCCGGCCGAGGCTGCTTCGCCTGCTTCTCGGCGGCGGCGGCCTTGGATGCGAATCCGGCCGCTGACGCGAAATCGCGCTTCGCCATGGCGGCGTCGGCCCTCGCGAGCAGTTCATCGATTTGCGTCGGCGATTCACAGAAAAGACGAGATGTCAGCGCGAGCAGCGCGATCAGGAACCCCACTTTTTTCATATCGCGCAACATTTTACCATGACGGATCGCGAGACTGCAATAAAAAACCGTTGCGCTCGCCGCGATGCGGTGCAATCCGGGACGGAGTTTCCGATTTTTCCTCTTGACGGAACCGCCCGATTTCTTTATATTAAGAATCGTTCCGAATATTATGAATATCGTACCGGCGAAATATAAAAGAAGCAGGCAGCGCGAACGCATCCTCGAGGTCCTCAAGGAGACCGACTCCCATCCTACGGCGAACTGGATCTACGACCGGCTGAAACCGGAATTCCCCGATCTCAGCCTCGGTACCGTTTACCGCAACCTGCGTATCCTGGAACAGCAGGGGGAGATCGTCCACCTCGATTCCGGCAGCACCTTCGACCGATTCGACGCGCGAAAGGGGCAACATTACCACTTCATCTGCGAGTCGTGCGGGAAGGTGACCGATCTGGACATGCCGCAGGCGTCGAATCTGGACCGCATCGCGGAAAAGACCGCTGGCATCAAGGTGAAGAGGCACAGGATCGACTTCTTCGGGCTCTGCCCGGATTGCGCGCGAAAGGCGGCGGGGTGAAGTCCTGCGGGCGGGAGAGAGGTCGTCCGGAGACGACATTTTTTTGGATGTGAATAATAATCGTTCCGATTATTAAAAATTTTACGGAGGTCAGAACATGGAAAACGGAATCCCTCTTCTCGGCGACAAGCTTCCCGAGCTCAAGGTCAAGACGACTCACGGCATGATGAACCTGCCGGGCGACTTCAAAGGCAAATGGTTCGTCCTCTTCTCGCACCCGGCCGATTACACGCCGGTCTGCACCACCGAATTCGTTGCCTTCGCCAAGCGGGCGGACGAGTTCAGGGCCCTGAACTGCGAACTCATCGGCCTGTCCATCGACCAGGTCTTCTCCCACATCAAGTGGGTGGAGTGGATCAAGGAGAAGCTCAACGTGACGATTCCCTTCCCCGTCATCGCGGACGACATGGGAAACGTCGCCAAGGCCTTCGGCATGATCCATCCCGGCAAGGGCACCAACACGGTCCGCGCTGTCTTCATCGTGGACCCGGAAGGGAAGGTGAGGATCGTTCTCTACTACCCGCAGGAGATCGGCCGCAACATGGATGAAATCCTCCGCGCCGTGAAAGCGCTCCAGACTTCGGACAAGAACGGCGTCGCCTGTCCGGCGGGCTGGCCGAACAACGAGCTCATCGGCGACCAGGTCATCGTCCCGCCGCCCTCGGACGAGAAGACCGCGGCCCAGCGCAGGGGGATGCCGAACTCTTACGACTGGTGGTTCTCGTACAAGAAGCTCTAGTCCCTGCTGCGGAAGGCCGCCGGGCCGCGGCCCGGCCGTCCCGTAACCTTACACGAAAGCGGCGCCTCGATTCGGGGCGCCTCTTTTTTCACCTCTTTCCGAACGGAGACGGAGTGGTTACCTTTGAAACGGCTGTTCCAAGGAGGAGATGGTATGAGAGACCGGGGGGAGAATCTCAGCACGAGGTCCGCGATCGTCCTCATCGTCCTTTTCGGAGTCGTGAGTCTCTTCGCGGATTGGAATTACGAGGGAGGCAGGAGCGTCATCGGCCAGTACCTCAAGCTCCTCGGCACGAGTGCCTTCGCCCTGGGGCTGGCCGCGGGCGTCGGAGAATTCCTGGGATACGCTCTCAGGCTCGTATCGGGCTCGATCGCGGACAGGACCCGGAAGTATTGGGTACTCATTGTGCTCGGTTACGTGGTCCAGCTCGGATCCCTTCCGATGACGGCCTTCCTGAACGGCTGGGAACTCGCCGTTGTCTTTCTCTTCCTCGAGCGGGTCGGCAAGGCCATCCGCAAGCCCGCCCACGACGCGGTGATCTCCTTCGCCGCCAAGCGGACCGGCCGCGGCTTCGGTTTCGGCCTTCACGAGGCGATGGACCAGATCGGCGCCTTCCTGGGACCCGCGCTTTTTTCGCTTCTCCTCTTCACCGGCAAGGGAGGCGACGAACTCGCGAAATACCGGACGGGGCTCCTTCTCCTCTTCATCCCGGCCGGGCTCGCGGTGCTGACGGCGATCGTCGCGAGGTCCCGCTTCCCTCATCCCGAGCGTTTCGAAATCGGGAGCGCGAAACCGGCCATAGGACCCGCGGGTTTTTCCCGGGAATACTGGATCATCGTGGCGGCTTCCGGACTCCTCGCGGCGGGCATTACGGATTTCCCCCTCATCGGGCTCCACTTGAAGAACACCGGCGGCTTTCCCGAGGAAGCCGTGCCGCTCCTCTACGCCGGCGCCATGGCGGTGGACGCCGCGGCGGCGCTCGTCTTCGGCTGGCTCTACGACAGAATCGGGACGAAGGCCTTGGCGGGGCTCTTCTTCGCCGAGGTCTTCACCGCTCCGCTCGTATTCCTCGGCTCCTTCGAGGCCATCCTCTTCGGCATGACGCTCTGGGGGATCAGCGTCGGGACCCAGGAGTCCGTCCTCAAGGCGGCGATCTCCGACCGCGTTCCCGACGACCGGCGGGCCCGCGCCTTCGGCATGTTCAATACGCTGTTCGGTCTCTGCTGGTTCCTGGGAAGCGCCGCGATCGGCTTCCTCTACGACCGCTGGGGGGCCGTTCCTCTGGCGGTCTTTTCCGTCGTCGTGCAGGCGGGGGCGTTCGCCGTGTTTTCGAGCCTGTTCCTGAAGCATCGTCCGAGGGACGCTTCCTGAACCGGGCCGAGGCCGTCCCGCCGGCGATATTCCGATGTCGGCATTGATGAATTTCCCGGTTGAATATAGAATTAAAGGCGGCAACGGTGTTCACTCCCCCGATGCTGTCGGATAGGGGGAGAGGAACGGTCAGGGACAAGGAGTGATGCTATGCTGCGGAAAAAAGTCGTTTTTTCTTGTCTGGCTCTCGTCATGAGCATGATTCTCGGCAATTGCAGCAAGGATTCGGGAGGCTCCGACGTCAATACCGCGCTTTCCGCTCCCGCGGGCGTCACGGTCACCGCTCAGACCGCCACGACGGTGACCCTGGTGTGGTCGGCGGTGGCCGACGCGGCGACGTACTCGGTTTACCGCTCCACGAGCCTTTCGGGTTCGTACGTCGGCATCATGATCGGGACCACGGACCTCACCATGACGGACAGGGGGCTCGATCAGGCGACGGGTTATTACTACGCGGTCGCGGCCTCGAACGCCGGCGGAGAGGGTCCCCGAAGCGCCGCCGTCGGAGCGACGACCGCGAACGTCGTCGTCTCTACGCTCGCGGGATCCGGAGCGCAGGGGTCCGCGGACGGAACGGGCGCGTCGGCGACGTTCTACGAGCCCACGGGAATAGCCGTCGATTCTTCCGGCACGGTCTACGTTTCCGACTGCCTGAATCACACGATCAGGTCGATCACCTCGGCCGGGGTGGTGTCCACGCTGGCGGGCTCGGCGGGCTCTCCGGGTTCGATGGACGGAACCGGGGCCTCGGCTTCGTTCAACTACCCGTCGGGCCTCGCGGTCGACTGGAGCGGCACCGTCTATGTCGCGGATCTCCTGAACCAGAGAATCCGGAGCATTTCCTCCGGAGGTTACGTCGGCATCTACATGAGCAGCGGTTTCAACTATCCTTCAGGCGTGGCCGTGGACAACTCGGGAAACGTATACGTGGCGGACAGCAACGGCAACTCTATCAGGAAAATATCCTACGGTTACATGACGACGCTGGCGGGAAACGGGGGAACCGGAAGCCAGGACGGTTACGGGACCTCCGCGATGTTCAATCTGCCGACCGGCGTGGCAGTGGATTTTTCCGGGAACGTATTCGTAGCCGACAGCCAAAACAACAAGATCAGGAAGATAGACCCGAACGGTTACGTGACGACCTTCGCGGGATCCGGTGCCGCCGGGAGCGCGGACGGGACCGGAACCAAGGCTACATTCAACCGGCCGATCCATATTGCGGTGGACTATGCAGGGTACGTCTACGTGAGCGACAGGAACAACAACAAGATCCGCAAGATCAGCCCGTCCGGGAGGGTGACGACTCTCGCCGGTACCGGTACCTCGGGGTACGCGGACGGGAACGGCCTCGCGGCCGCGTTCAACCTGCCCTCGGGCATAGCGGTGGATCAGTCGGGGAACATCTATGTCTCGGATTGCTTCAACAACGTGATCAGGAAACTGACGCAGTGACGTTCTCGGGCTCGGGGATGGAGTCCCCGGGCCGTCGGTTTCTCGACGGTTTCGGTCCGGAAAGGTGTCGGGACCGCGACGATCACGGATCTCATCGACGGAATCGGCTATACATTCACGGTGAAATCCGTCGATTCTTCGGGCGGCAGGATTTCACTCGCGTTCACGTACTGAGAACAGGAGGCATCCGATGGACAAATACGTCGAGGACAAGATCAGGAACAGCATCGCAGACCGGAAGAGATTCAATCCACAGATGACCGTGAACTGCAGGGCGTTCAAAGATTTCCTCGGCCTGCAGAAGAACGCTCTCACCGACGGCGCCTTGGGGGGGAAGGTCAAGGAACTCATGGCCCTGGCCGTTTCCATAGTCACGAAGTGCGAGCCCTGCATCGAATGGCACGTGGAGCAGGCCTATCTTCAGGGCGCCACGGACGAGGAGTTCTACGAGACCATCGACGTCTCGGTGGAAATGGGCGGCGGCCCGGCTTCGGCCTACGCCCGGTACGCCCTGAACGCGCTGGAATTCTTCAAGACGAACAAAAGATGAGGACCGCCGCCATCGACGAAAAGGCCGCTCCCTTCCGGGGCGGCCTTTTCTTTTCCGCGCTTTCTTCGGGTTCGGGGACGGCGCTCAGTCCTTTGGGAGGACGACCCTGAGGTGGAGCTCGTCGAGCTGCTTGTCCTCCACGGTCGAGGGGGATTCGTCCATGGGCGATATTCCCACCGTGTTCTTCGGAAAGGCGATGACCTCCCGGATGCTTCCCTCCCCGCACATGATCATCACGAGGCGGTCCAGGCCGGGGGCGATGCCGCCGTGCGGAGGCGGGCCGTACTTGAAGGCGTTGAGGAGGAAGCCGAAGCGCTGCTCCGCGTCCTTGGGATCATAGCCGACGATCGAGAAGATCCGCTTCTGGATCTCCGGATCGTGGATGCGGATGGAGCCCGAGGCCATCTCGTAGCCGTTGCACACGAGGTCGTACATGTCGCCCTTCACCGAGCCGGGATCCGATTCCAGGGTCGGAAGGTACTTCTCCTGGGGCATCGAGAACATGTGATGGGCGGCCTCCCATTTCTTCTCCTCCTCGTTGTACTCGAAGAGGGGGAAGTCCACGATCCAGGCGAATTTGAACTCGCCCGCCGCGGCGAGCCCCAGGTCCTTGCCGAGCCGCGAGCGCACGGCTCCCAGGGCGACGCGGGCCACCTGCCTCGCGGCTCCCACGAGCAGGATGAGGTCGCCTTCCTTCGCGCCGAGGTCCGAGACTATCCGCTTCGCGCCCGCCTCGAAGAATTTGGCGATCCCGCCTTCGAGGCCGGAGGACGTGACCTTCATCCAGGCGAGGCCCTGGGCCTGGTAGGTCTTCGCCGTCTCCTCGAGCTCCTGGATCTGTTTGCGCGAGTAGCCGCCGCAGCCGGGGACCACGAGGGCCTTCACGGCGCCGCCTGCTGCGAGGACGTCCTTGAAGACCTGGAAGCCGCCTTCCGCGACGTAGGGGTCGAAGCTCCTGAGTTCGAGGCCGAACCTGAGGTCGGGCTTGTCGGAGCCGTACTTCTCCATCGCCTCTTCCCAGGGGATCCGGGGAAGGGGAGTCTCGATGACCTTGTTCAGGGCGTGGCGGAAGATGTGCCCGAGCATTCCCTCCACGACCTTGAATACGTCCTCCCGGGAGACGAAGCTCATCTCGAGGTCGATCTGGGTGAACTCGAGCTGGCGGTCGCCCCGGGCGTCCTCGTCGCGGTAGCAGCGGGCGATCTGGAAATACTTGTCGAAACCGGAGACCATGAGGATCTGCTTGAAGAGCTGGGGGCTCTGGGGGAGGGCGTAGAACTTCCCGGCGTGGATGCGGGAGGGAACGAGGAAGTCCCGCGCGCCTTCGGGAGTCGAACGGATGAGGGTCGGCGTCTCGATCTCGTAGAATCCTTCGCTCCTGAGGAACTCTCGGACTCGGAACGCTACCTCGTCGCGGATGCGGATGTTCCGCTGCATGGCGAAGGATCTGAGGTCGAGGAAGCGGTATTTCAGCTTGAGGTCGTCCTTCGCGTCGCTTCTCTCGTCGATCATGAAGGGAAGCACCTCGCAGGGCGAGAGCACGACGATCTCGGAGGCCGCCACTTCGATGCCGCCGGTGGGCATGTCGCGGTTGACCATGGAGTCCGGACGTTTCCTCACGGTGCCCTTCACGGCGACGCAGTACTCGTATTTCAGGTCCGCCGCCAGGGACTTGAGCCGCTCGGGGGCGTTCTCGTCTATCACGACCTGGGTGATCCCGTAGCGGTCGCGAAGGTTGACGAAGGTGATGCCGCCGTGATCCCGCTTTCTGTGGACCCAGCCGTTCAGTATCACGTCCTTTCCCGCGTCTTCCCCTTGAAGCGCTCCGCAGGTGACGGTTCTTTTCATGTATTCCATGGAACAGAATCTATCATCGACTGCCGAGTGATAGCAAGTGAGTAGTCGAAAACGTTTTTTTATGGAAAAATCGCGATAATAGACTATACTACCATTATTGCCTGTATTGCAGCGAAATACTGGCTTTTCCGGAGGACGTCGCAATGAAAAAAAGTCTCGCCTATCGGGTGGTGACTTCCCTGAGCATCATCGGATTTTCCATGGCAATCGGGCTGTCGTCGCGCATCTTCTTCAAGGATGCGCCGTTGACGTTCTCCGTCGCGGCCGCGGGCGTCGGGATCGCCTTTCTCGCGGGTTTCTGGTTCCTGAGCGCGAACAAGCCGAGGGTGCTGGCCGAGAGTCCTTCCGTCCTCCGTAACGATCCGCGCGCCTATCGGGCGAGGCTCGACGCGATAGGCGCGATTCCCCTCTCTTCCCTCATCCTGTATCTCCTGATCGTCCTCGTCGCTCTCGCGGCCTTGGGAGCCGTGGGGACGTTCTTCTTCGGACTGAACGCGACGCGCGTGCTCATCGTCTCCTGCTTCGAGCTCGGCGTGGGCATGTTGTGCGGCGCCTTCCTCTACGTCCTGCTCGACAAGGTCGTCATGCTCTTCCTGCTCGGGAACTCGGTGAAGCTCTATCCCGACGAACTCCGGTCCGATCGGCAGGGAAAGAAGATGTTCATCATCCCGATCTTCCTCGGCGTCATGTCCATGATCGTGGCGGCGTTCTACATGCTCATCCTGGTGATCGATTTCCAAGGAGCGCCCTCCGCCCAGGCGATGGCCAAATACCTGCTCTCGGGCTTCTTTCCCATAGCGGCGGGGTTCCTGGTCGTCATCTGCATCCTCATGGCCATCTGGAATTCCAACACCAGGCTCCTCTACCGATCGGTCGTCGAACAGCTCGACCGCGTCGTGTCCCGGGAAAAGGACCTCACGGGAAGGATCAGCATCGGGTCGGTGGACGAGATCGCCACCATTTCCGGCAGGGTGAACTCCCTCTGCGACATCCTCGCGGAGAGCGTAGGCGGCATCAGGACCATGTTCGACGATCTCTCGGCGATCCAGAACAAACTGTTGGCGAGCGTCCATTCCTCGACCGGCAGGGTCTCGGTCATCGCCGAGCAGATCGACCGGTCGCTCACGCTCGTCGAAGGCGAGAACAAGGCCCTGGATCTCACGCTGCGGAGCGGGTCAGAGGTGAGGGGCGGCATACGGAACGTGGCCGAGCAGTCGTCCCTCCAGGCCGAGAGCACCAACGAGTCGGCGGAGATGGTGAGGTCCATGATCGCGTCCCTCGGATCCGTGGCGAAGGCCACGGACGAGGTGCAGGCGAACATGGGTACCCTCGTCGACATGTTCCGCCAGGGGGAGACGAACATCAAGACCACGATCGAGACGGTCATGACCGTAGCGAAGCAGTCCCACTACGTGGTCGAGATCAACAAGATGATCTCGGAACTCGCCTCCAAGACGAACCTGCTCTCCATGAACGCCGCCATCGAGGCGGCCCACGCCGGGGAGGCGGGGAAGGGCTTCAGCGTCGTCGCGGACGAGATCCGCGCCCTCGCGGAAACTACGGCGAAGAACACCCGCCTCGGCAAGGAAAGCCTGAAGAGCATCCTCGGCGAGATCGACAAGGCCCTCGAAGTGGCGGAGCGTACCGGCCAGACGTTTTCCCGGATGAAGGAGATCGTCGCCGTGGTCGAGAGCGGGACCTCGGTGATCGCCGGCAACATGATGAAACAATCCGAAGGAAACCGCGAAATCCTGAGCAGGCTGCAGGAAACCATGGGGCTGGCAAGGGACGTCGAGAACCTCGCCATGAACCTCAACGAGCTTTCCGCGCAGATGATGGAGAACCTGCAGAGCCTGAGCAGCGTTTTCAAGGAAACCACGTCCCTTTCCCAGGAAATGAAGAACCGGAACGCCCGGGTCCGAGAAGCCATGGAGGAATTGAACAAACTTTCGGAGAAATCCAAGGAACTCAACGACGGCGTGAACCGGCTCCTCGGCGAGTTCAAGATCTAGCGCGGCGTCTTCGACGAAGCCTATCGTCCGTCCCAGGCCCCATCCGAGGCGAGGAGCGGGGGAATCGCCCTTCTCGTTTCCTCCGCTTCTGCCCGAAAGCGGTCGACCGACCCCGCGATCCTCCCGGCGTCACCGGACTTCGCGGCCTCTTCGAGTTCGCGCGCGGCCTCGGATAGAGGCAGGGCGAATACGTTGAGCGCCCCGCCTTTCACGGAATGCGCCTCCCTGTGGAGGTCCCGGAAATTTCCCTCCCTGAACGCGCGCTCGATCCTCTCGGTCTGTTCGGCGAGCTGGCGGAGGAAGCCCTCCAGGATGGCTCGGACGTTTCCCAGCTCCCCGTCCATCTCCTTCACGAAGTCCCCGAATCGTATCGGCTCCGGCTTCCCGCCGTCCACGTCCGAGACCTCGGGCGCTGCGGAGCGCGGCGCTAGGTACTCGGAGAGCTTCTTGATGAGGTCCCGTTTCCGGAGAGGCTTGGTGAGGACGTCGTTCATCCCCGCGTCGAGACAGGCCCGAATGTCCTCCTCGAAGGCGCTCGCCGTCATGCCGATGATGGGCACCTTGCCCCAGTTCGGCAGCTTCCTGATGAGGCGCGTCGCCTCGAGGCCGTCCATCTGGGGCATCTGGACGTCCATCAGGATGCAGTCCACGGTGTGCTTCCCGAGGCATTGAATGCCCTTGATTCCGTTCTCGGCGATGATCACCTCGAGCCCAGCGCTTTCCAGGTGATGGCGGGTGATCTGCTGCGTCGTGGGATAGTCTTCCACGAGAAGGACGGTGTTGCCTCCGAGCGATGGACCGGACGGCTCGATCCCCGTCTCGCTCTCGCTGCGGACCTGGTCCGCGGTCGCCTTGGGGAAGGGGATCGAGACCCAGAAGGTGCTGCCCTTGCCCTCCTCGCTGCTCAGGCCTATTGAACCCTTCATGAGTTCGGTGAGCTGCTTCGCGATCGTAGTGCCGAGGCCGGTGCCTCCGTATATCCTCGACGGGCCCGCCTGCGCCTGGGTGAACCGATCGAAGATGACCTGCTGGAAATCCCGGGCGATTCCGATGCCCGTGTCCTGTATGATGAAGAGGACCACCGCCGTGTCCTTCAGGTTTTCCTGGCATTCGCATTTGATCTCCACCCAGCCGGACTTGGTGAATTTGATCGCGTTGCCACCGAGGTTCACGAGTATCTGCCTGAGCCGGGCCGCGTCGCCGCAGAGGTGCTGGGGGACCGTCTCCTTGATGATGATGCGGAACTGCAGTTCCTTCTTCTCCGCGAGCGGTACGAGCAGATCGTGGACCGATCGCAGCAGCTCGAAGAGGTCGAAGGGATGGGGGTCTATGTTCAGCCTGCCTGCCTCGATCTTTGAAAGGTCGAGAAGCTGGGTGATGAGGTCGAGGAGGTTCTTCGACTCGTCCATGATCTTGCCCGCGTAGGAACCGTGGATCGGTTTCGGATCGGTTTCCCTGATGAGTTCCGCGTAGCCGAGGATGCCGTGGAGGGGGGTCCTCATCTCGTGGCTCATGTTCTGGAGGAAGCGGCTTTTCGCGGAATTCGCCTCCTCCGCCTGGTTCCTCGCAAGGATGAGGCTCTCGTTCAGCTTTCGGAGCGTCGAGGTCCTCTCCTGGACCCGGCTTTCCAGCGCTCCCTGGTTCCTGCGGTTTTCCTCCAGGAGGGCCTTGAGACGGGTGAATGCCTGGGAATAGCGGCCGGAGAGCGTGATCGACTGGATGAAGATGAAGGCGAGGAGCCCGAGGGGCAGGACGTAATCGGTATGGACGATTTCCCTGTCCACCATCATGTCGTAGACCGCCGCGGAGATGATGAAAAGGAATCCGAAGAATTCCCTCTTCGCGTCCGGTTCCTCGGCCTTGATCGCCCTGAGGATGATGATGAGCATGTAGCCGAGACCGACCACGAGGAAGGGGTAGTAGGCCATGAGGATCGGCCCCCCGAATTTGGGCGAGGTGACGAGGCTCGCGATGAGGTAACCTGCGCTCGCGACGGTGATGAAACGGACGATCTTCGGATTTCCGCGGGCCGGGAACATGTTGAAGATGCAGGCGAGAAAGGTGGGTATGAGGGGATAGATGCCGAAGGCCTGGATCTTCGAGTCCAGGAAGAGCGACATGTCCGGGATGAGCTGGTAGAGGATCCTCTCCCCGGTGATCAGCATCACCCGCAGGCCCACGACGAGGCAGAAAAGGGAAAAATAGAGCGAGGACATCCGATAGTCGGGGATGAGAAAGAACAGGACCAGGAAATAGACCGACATGATCGCGATTACGCCGAGGAGGAAGACGTCTATGGAAAGGGCGAAGACCTGCTTCCGGGAAATCTGCTCCTGCGTCCCCAGTTCGGGAGGATACAGGATCCCCGAACGGTAGTAGTACGGGTTCGCCACCTGAATGACGACGTCGAGATCGCGCGACGAGGAGGAGAAGAATGCGGTCTTGACCGGAAGCCGGGGCACGACCTCGTCGAGGTTGCGCTTGATCACGCCGGTCTCGACGACGATGGCGTCGTTGACGTAGACCCGGTAGGCCGAATAGATGCGCTTCAGCCTCAGGCCGAATTCGTTCTGGCCCCCCTCCGTGCGGATCTTAAGCCGGTAGGTGCCGAAGCCGTACAGCGGAAGGAAGCCGTCCCCCGAATTGTAGGTCTTCCAGTTCGCGGGCACGTGCCGGAAGGAAGGGACCGAAGGCCGTCCTTCCCGGAAATCCTGCGGCGAAAGGAGCTCGTTCCAGTAGAATTCCCATTCTCCGGCGAGGAGCACCGATCCGTCGCGCGAAAAATCGTGGTTCGAAAGGTCGAGGAAACCCTCCTTGGACCGAAGGCCGTCCCCAGGCGCGGGGAAGCCGTTCCCGGGCGTCGCGAAGAGCCCTCCTGGCATGGAGAGCACGACGAGGAGGAGCGGGGGAAGCCTAAGAATGTCCGGTCTCCTGAAGATCGATTTCATAACCGGAAACTTCGTTTCAAAGAATGTCCAGGATTTCCGCAGTACCTTTCCAGATCTCGTCGACTATGCGGGGATCCGAAAGCGCGGGGCCGGGGCGCCTCGGTGCCTTGTCCGCCCAATAGGTGCCGCCCTCACCCGGCACGACGGGAACCGACGCGAGATGAAGGGTCGTTTCCGCTCCCTTCAGGGGACTCCGAAGGCATCCCGAGAGGATTCCGGCCGCGGAAAGAGGCGCCTCGAGGAACCGGACCGCGGGGGGCAGGAAGCCGAAGAACAGCCCGGTCGCGACCGCGCCGGGATCGACCGCGAAGAAGGAAAGGCCGTCCCCGCCGTACGCTTCCTGGGCCTTCTTCGCGTAGGCGGCAAGGAACAGTTTGCTCCGGTTGTAGGCGACGGAGGCCTTGTATTCCTCTTTTCCGCACCTGGCGGCCTTCAGGAAATCGCCGGCCGCGTACGGGACCTTCTCGTGGGACCTGCAGGATACACAGACGACGCGCGCCTTGCCCGCCGCCGCGAGATAGGGGAGAAGCAGACGCACCAGGCAGGCATGCCCGAGATAGTTCACCTGGAAATGAGTTTCGTAGCCGTCCTCGGTGAAGCCGTGGGCCGCGTCCGAGACGCCGGCGTTGCAGACGAGGAGGTCGCAGGACGGATACCGTTTCCTGAAACCCGCCGTGAAATTGCGGATCGAGTCGAAGGACGCGAGGTCGAGTTCCATGAACACGGCCTTTCCCGAGGAGCCTCCCCGCTTCGTTCCTCCGTCGATCTGACGGAGGAGGGAACTCATCCTCATGACGGCCTGGTTGCCCTTGGCGAAGGACCGGCATCCGAGCACGACCTCCCATCCCGCCAGGGCGAGCGACAACGCGGTCTCGAATCCCATGCCCGAGTTCGCCCCGGTCACGATGCAAATACGCTTCTTTTCATCCATGACACCGTCCACTATACCATGATTCGCCGGGAACTCCAATTCGAGGTTTTCCCGCCGCGAATTTCCGGGGAGCGGCGACGGGTTTCGCCCTGTCGCCGCTCGGAGCATGGTTCGGCGTTTTTTCGAGCGGCCCGATTCAAACCCTGAAGTAGGAGATTTTCTGCTTCAGCTCGTCGGTCTGGCCGATGAGGGTGCTTATCATGGACGTGAATTCCTCCGCCGCTGCCGCGTTCTGCTGGATGACCATGTCGAGTTGCGTTACGGCCTTGCTTATCTGGTCGGTGCCGGCGTGCTGTTCCCGGGAGGAGGCGCTGATCTCCTGTACGAGCAGGGAGGTTTTCTGTATGGACGGAAGCACCGCAGATATCGCCTTGCCGGCCTGGTCGGCGATCTCGGCGCTCTCCTCCGCGACGGCGAAGATCTCGGTGGCCGCCTGCTGACTTTTTTCCGCGAGCTTCCGGACCTCGCCGGCCACGACGGCGAAACCTCTTCCCTGCTCGCCGACGCGCGCGGCCTCGATGGCGGCGTTCAACGCGAGAAGGTTCGTCTGTCTCGAAATTTCAGAGATGATGCCGAGGCGGGAGGTGATGTTCCTCATCGCGAGAACCGTCTTTTCCACCGCCGCGCCGCCTTTTTTCGCCTCCTCCGATGCGCTCTTCGCGAGAGCCTCGGTCTCCTGGGCGTTCTCGGTCGTCTGCCTGATCGTCGCGGTCATCCGGTTGATGGATGACGTGACTTCCTCCGCGGTCGCCGCCTGCTGTGCCGCGCCGTCGGCAATCGCGGTAGACGTTCGGTTGATCTGGTTTCCGCCGTCGGCGACGACCTGTACGGTCTCGTTGACGCTGTTCATGGTTTCCCTGAGTTTCGCGGCCATTTCATCCAGGGCTTTCAGCAGTTTCCCGATTTCGTCCCACCTGCGGAGATAGGACGACGAGATTTCGGCGTTCAAGTCGCCTTCCGCTATCCTCAACGTGTATCCGACCGCGGCTTGGATCGGTTTGATCACGGTGAACCGCAAGGTGAGGGCGAGCACGAGGCAGATAGCGACGGCGATTATGCCGAGTATGAGGAGCAGGGAGAGCGCTATGGAACGGCTCAAGGCCTGAATCATCTCGATTTCCTGCCCGAGGAAGAGCATGCCGAGAACGGCCCCCTCGGCGGATTTGATCGGCATGTATCCGGCAATGTAGCGTTTGCCCTGAATACGGGACTCCCCGTAATATATTTCCCCCTTTTTCAGCACCCGTTCCTCGATCCCCGGGTTCCCCAGCTTGGTGCCGACGAGGCGCTTTCCGTCCTTGTCCTTGACCGTCGTCATGATGCGGGTGTCGTCGCGGAAGACGGTCGTGTGCGTTCCGTAGGTCTTCTGGTAGACGTCGACCAGGGCCTCGGATCCGAGGAACCTTCCGGCCGCGACCATGCCCGAAGGTCGCCCGTCGGGGCCCGGCAGCGGGGCCGTCGCCAGGACCGCGAGGTTTTTTCCGAGATACCAGACCGCACCGCTCCGGCGTTTTCCTGCCAGCGCGGCTTTCAGCGCCTCCTTGTCCGCGGGATCCTCGCCGATCCCGGGTGCCGATGCGTAGACCGGCCTCCCGGAGGAGTCGAGCACGAAGAAGAAATCGGCGAGGAAGGTCTTTCGGATCCGATCGGAAAACGCCTTCATGCCTTGGACGTCGCGTCCTTCCGCGCTCGCCGGCAGGGATGAGCCCTCGATCCACTCGAGGCTTTTTTCGACATCCTCACGGTTCGACTCGAAACTTTTGATGGCAGACTCCGATTTCCTTTTTATTTCCGAACTGAAATATTCGGAAAGGAAACTTTCGGTGACGAGATCGGTCGCGATCACCAGGCCGACCGCGAGAATCGCGACCGAAATCACCATGGGTAGAATGATCTTCGGCCCTATGCCGAGATGCAGGATTCTTTTCATGGGATACTTCCTTTTTTTTCAACCTGCGGTTTTTTTCTCGTACGAGGTTGTGCGTTTTTACATGAGTTTCAGATTATCACGAAAAACCGAAAAAGGAAAGAAATTAATCTTTACTGCGAAAGTAATAAAAGAATTTCAACGGGGATCGGAGGTTCCGTCGGCCGTGTCCTTTAAGACCTCTTGCTCCGAGGGAACGGACGGTGTACCTTGGGCCGATGAGCTGCCCGTTTCCCGTTATCTACGAGGACGAAGAAATCCTCGTCGTCGACAAGCCCTCCGGCGTTCCTTCCATACCCGAACGGTACGAATCCGGCGCGCTGTCCGTCCTCGACATCCTCAAGAGGGAGTATCCGGACATCCAGGCGGTCCACCGCATCGACAAGGAAACGAGCGGCATCCTGCTCCTCTGCAAGACCGGCGATGCTTTCCGGTCCCTCTCCGGGCAGTTCTCCGGCCGTCTTCTCGAAAAGACCTACCTCGTCGTGGTCGCGGGAAGGCCCGCCTGGACCGAGTTCGCCGCGGACGCACCGCTCCTTGCCGACGGCGACCGCAGGCACAGGACCGTCGTTTCGGCGAAGGGAAAGCCTTCGCTCACGCGGTTCAGGCTGCTGGAGAAGTTCAAGACCTGTTCCTTTCTGGAGGCGTCGCCGGAGACGGGCCGGACCCATCAGATTCGGGTCCATCTCGCGAACGAAGGATTTCCCGTCGTATGCGATCCGCTCTACGGATCCGGGGAGCCTCTCCTCCTTTCGAGCTTCAAACGGGGATACAAGGCGGGCGGAGACCGGGAGAGGCCTCTCCTCGGGAGGCTCGGCCTGCACGCCGCGGCCGTCCGTTTCGGGCATCCGAGAAGCGGGATCGAAATCGAGCTCGAGGCGCCCCTGCCCAAGGACTTCAGGACTGCGCTCGTCCAGCTCCGAAAGAACCCCTAGCCGCGGGAGTGCGGGCGGAAAGGGACGGCGCGCTCGAATCAGGCTTTGGGAGGTTTCTTCCGGGAGGACTTCCCCGCCTTGCGACCTGCCTTACCCTTGCCTTCGATGACCGTGAAGGGTCTGACCTTCGCCGGCCGCGGCTCCTCTTCGGCGAATTCCTCGATGAGCTGGACGGTCTGGAACGGGATCATCACGTGGTTCGCCTCCCCGAAGGCCTTGAGGAGATCGTCTTCCGCGGGATTGATGATGAGTTTCGGGCCGGAGGGCAGGATGAGGTCCTTTATGGATACGAAATAGGGATGGGTGAGATCGAGGCTTCTGGCGCTCAGGGTGAGCTCTTTGCTCTTCCACGTGAAATGAACCCGGTACAACGACAAGGGCGTTCCTCCTCCGGGGACGGTCTTCCCCTCGGTATCGGACAAAGATAGCCCATTACTTCCCCCCGGTCAATTTCCGGCGAGGGCTTCATATTTTTCCCTTTTTTCCCCTATAATGCCGCATGGTCTTCCCGGTTCTTCTCGTGCTGTTCGGCGCATTCGCCGCGGCCTGGTCCGCGATTTTCATAAAACTCGCGGGGACTCATCCCGTGCTTCTTTCCTCGTACCGGCTTCTCCTCGCCGCCGCGATCCTGAGCCCCAGGTATTTCAAGGACGCCTCCAAGTTCAACGTGCCCGTCGGTTTTTCCTCGTTCAAACCCGTCCTCGTCCCCGCGGTCTTCATGGCCGCCCACTTCATATCGTGGACCGTGGGGGCCCGGCTCACCTACGTGGCCAATTCCACCCTCATCGTGAACATGGTTCCCCTCGCCATGCCGTTCTTCGCTTTTTTCCTGTACCGGGAAAGACTCGAGCGGACCGAGCTGGCGGGGACCGTCCTTTCCCTGCTCGGGACCTTCCTTCTCGTGGGAGCCGATTTCCGGATCTCCCTCGACACCTTCGTCGGAGACGTGGTTTCTTTCGTTTCCATGGTTTTCTACACCGGGTATCTCGCCTATGCGAAGATCAGGAACAGGATGCCTTCGGTCTGGCTCTACGTCGTCCCGCTCTATTACTCCGCGGGATTCATCTGCCTCGCCGCGGCTTTCTTCGTCGCTCCCCCCTGGGCCGAGGCCTTTACCCTGCAGGATGCCGTCGCGGTCCTCGGTCTCGCGGCGGTCTGCACGGTCGTCGGACATTCGATCTTCAATTACGGGATGAAGCGCCTGCGCGGTCAGCTCCTTTCCCTGCTCGCCCTCACCCAGGCTCTCTGGGCCGTCGTCATCGCCTTTCTCATGTTCGACGAGAATCCGACCTTCGCCTTCTTCCCGGCGTCGCTCTGCATCCTGGGGGGAATCGTCATCGTCGTAATCGGCGGCGGTGAATCGCGGAGGGAGCCCGGCGGGGGGAGCTGAGGGGGCGGCCGGGATTCAGGAAGTCCGCCGCGGCAGGAGAGGGCCGGCTTCCAGTTCGCGGATGAGCCATCGCGCGATGGCCTCCGCCGGATCGGGGCGTCCCAGGACCTTCTCGAAGGTGAAGACCGACGCGGCGAGCTTCTCGCGGGAGATTCGGCGGGATGATTCCCTTCCGGTCTCCTGATAACGGAAGAACCATGTGAGGCCCGAGGAGAACATCCTTCGCGCGAAGGCGTAATCCTTCATTTCCCTGGTGCTGGCCATCGGCTGCACGGTTTCGCGGTTGAATTTGGCGAACATGTCCGCGAAATCCCCGTCGTAGAGTTTAGCCCAGTACACGACGCTCCGCAGCACCCCGGCGTTCCTTTCCCGGAGTGCGGGGTTGGACCTCACCTTGAAGGATTGGAGCCCGAGGAGGTGGTAGAACCTGAGGCAGGCCATGAGCGAGTTTCTCGGGCTCCCGGAGCCGGGATACCCGAGTTCGCGGGGAATGGCCTCCGGATCGAAGCCGAGCTCGTTCTTTTCCTTTTCGGACTCCTCGAACTTCGCGAGGGCCCTCAGGTAGGTGTCCTTTACCTTGATGAAGACCGAGCCGTCGCCTCCGGCGGTATCGGGGTGGGTGTGCTTGCAGAGGTACCGATAGATGGAGGCGAGGTCGCTACGCGTGAATTTTCCCGTGGCGAGGAGCTTCTTTACCGCGTCCATCGGTCTCCTTTCCAGCCCGAGTCAGACGAACTTGCAGTAGCTCTTCAGCATGATGAAGCTCTCCGAACTTGAGATCCCCTCGACCTTCGAGAGCTCCTCGGTGAGGAACCGCACGAGGCCCTTGTTCGAATCGACGAGGACCTCGGCGACGAGATCGTAGCGCCCGGAGGCTATGGATACGGAAATGACGTTGGGGAGGCCGGAGATCTCCTGGGCCTTGCATTCGAGGAGCCTGGTCTCGGCGACGTTCATGGCCACGAAGACGAGCTGCTTGTTCGCGAGCACGTCGGGATTGATGAGGGCGCGGATCGTGAGGATGCCGGCGTCCTTGAGCCTCTTGAGCCTGGACCTGACCGTGCCCTCGGAGACGCCGAGCCTTCGGGCGATGGTGTTGTTCGGAACCCAGCCCTCCTGCAATATCCCGATGATCTTCCAGTCCGTGTCGTCCGGCTGCATGACCTACAGTACCGTATCGACGGGGGTGTAGGCAAGGCCGAAGGCGTCGGCGACCGACTTGTAGGTGCACTTACCGCCGTACACGTTGAGGCCTTTCGCGAGTTCGGGGTTCGCCCTGCACGCCTTTTCGACTCCCGTTTCGGCGAGTTTGAGGCCGTAGGGAAGGGTGGAACTCGTGAGGGCGATCGTCGACGTGAGGGCGACCGCTCCGGGCATGTTCGCCACGCAGTAATGTACGACCCCGTCCACCGTGAAGGTCGGGTTGTCGTGGGTCGTCGGCCTCGTCGTTTCCACGCAGCCTCCCTGGTCCACCGCGACGTCCACGATGACCGCGTGTTTCTTCATGATCGCGAGATGCTTCCGTTTGAGGATCTTGGGCGCCTTGGCCCCGGGTATGAGAACGGCGCCGATCAGGAGGTCGCTTTCGCGTGCGATCCTTTCGACGTTCATCTCGGAGCTGAAGAGGGTGTTCACCTGTCCGTGGAAGATGTCGTCGATGTACGAGAGGCGGTTCGTGTTGATGTCGAGGACCGTGACGTCGGCGCCGAGGCCGTATGCGACCTTGGCCGCGTTGAAGCCCACCACGCCTCCTCCGATGATGGCGACCTTGCCTCGCTGGACCCCCGGGACCCCCGCGAGCAGGATGCCCCTGCCGCCTGAGGGCTTCTCCAGGTATTTTGCCCCTTCCTGGACGCTGAGGCGTCCGGCGATCTCGCTCATGGGCTTCAGGCAGGGCAGGGTCCCGTCCGCCTGGGTGATCGTCTCGTAGGCTATGCCC
Source organism: uncultured Spirochaetaceae bacterium (assembly GCA_964397655.1). Classification (GTDB taxonomy): domain Bacteria; phylum Spirochaetota; class Spirochaetia; order DTKZ01; family DTKZ01; genus CAYNKA01. The sequence goes on from CAYNKA010000006.1 coordinate 175,027, forward strand.
TTGATCCCTCGCTTCAGCATGGCCTTCGTGAGCTCCTCGTCAGCGGCGAGGTGGAGATAGGTGAAGAGGACCTGGCCTTCGCGCAGGAGGTCGTATTCCGAAGGCTGGGGTTCCTTCACCTTCACGATCATGTCGGCGGCCTTGAAGACGGCGGCCGCGGTCTTCTCGATCTTCGCCCCGGCTTCGGCGTATTCCTTGTCCTCGAAGCCCGCCTCGGCCCCCGCGCCGGCTTCCATGCGGACCTCGTGGCCGCGATCGACATAGGCTTTGACGCAGGCCGGAGTGAGACCGACCCGATACTCGTGGACTTTGATTTCCTTGACGCACCCGATTTTCATGATTCGACCTCCCGACTTCTCGAATGCTTCAGCATATTTCGATAAACGTAGAAAGTCAATCATGAAAAACGAATAGCGATCAATTTGTGTGGTAATTATCCGTTATTCGTAGTCCTGTCGGGTTCCATCCAGTTCCGGAAAGGGATTTTCCCATTGCCATCCCGTCTTCCCGGTCGACCTGAACCGCTCGAGCCTGCGGATCGAAAGCTCGGCGAACACCGGGTCGATCTCCATGCCTCGGAGCCTCCGGCCGAGCCGCTCGGCCGCCACGAGCGCGGTGCCGGAATGAAGGAAGAAATCGGTCACGAGGTCGCCTTCCCCGCTCGAGGAAAGGAGCAGGCGCTCGACCGCCTTGAGGGGTTTCTGGGCGTAGGCCCCGGACACGTTCTCCTCCATCCGATAGAAGACCTGCTGGATGTCCACCCAGACGTTTCCCGGCCTGATGGTGCCGGCCCTGCTCCGTTCGAGATTCTCGGTCCTCCGTCCCCCGACGTCCTTGTAATAGCCTCTTAACACCTTCGGGATGTCGGTATAGACGACGTTGAAGGAAGGGTTCCCTTTCACGTAGTAGAGGAGTTCCTGCCGGACCGCCATCCAGTTCTTCTGCGTGCCGTAGCCCCGCTGGTTCCGGATGGTGATGAAGCTGCGGGACCTGAGCTCGGGGAAGTCCCGGAGGAGGAGCATGAGCTCCGGCAGGGGTTGGAAGCCCCGTTCCTGGTCGGCGCCTATGAAGATGTAGAGATGGGCGTCGTCCGCGAGCGCGGCTACGGCGCCTTCGAGCCAGGAGCGCGAAAAGGAGACGTATTCGGCCGGCGGAATCCTGAAGAGCCGTTCCGTTCCTCCGCCTCCGACCGCGATGTTGTAGGGCGGGTCGTGGATTCCGAGGACGGATTTCTCGCCTTCCATGAGGCGGCGAGCGGAATCGGGATCGGAGGCGTCGAGGACCGCCACCCGATGCCGGCCCAGCGGGTCCCGCCAGACTTCGCCGGGCGCGAGTCTGCAGAAGGCGAGCAGCCGTTCCCTGAGCCGGGGGTTCCGGTCGATCCGTCCGAAGGGTTCCTTGGACATGGCGGGCTAGGATGCGGAGGCTGCCTCGTAGGCTTCGAGCAGTCCGCGAAGTCTCCCGCTCACCTGCGCGACTATCTCGACGCCGGCGTCGGTGTATTCCTCGGAGAGAACCCTGCCTCCCCGGTGCAGCATGGCGACGAGATCGTGCCTGGAGGCCGGTATGCTGTACCGCACCCTCCGATCGGCACTGCCGAGGATCTCGTCGATCCTCGCGAGCAGTTCCCCGAGCCCTTCTCCGGTTGCCGTCGACACGCGGACGGCGCCGTCGAACGCCCGGTCTTCCAAGGGCGCGTGCACGACATTGCCGGCTTTGTCGATCTTGTTGAGCACGGTGACGACGGGCTTGCCCTCCACGCCGATCTGGCCCAGCACTTCCCGGGTGACCTTCGCCTGAGCCGCGGCCTCCGGGTCGGAGGCGTCCACGACGTGGAGGAGAAGGTCCGCGAGGAGGGTCTCCTCCAGCGTCGACTTGAAGGCGTCTACGAGCGTGTGGGGGAGGTTGCGGATGAAGCCGACCGTGTCCGTGAGCAGGGCCTCCCCGCCTGAGGGAAGCGTGAGGCGGCGCGTGGTCGGGTCGAGGGTCGCGAAAAGCTGGTCCGCGATCAGGACCTCGTTTCCGGTCAGGGCCTTGAGCAGGGAGGACTTTCCGGCGTTCGTGTAGCCCACGATCGAGACTACGGAAATCTCGGTGCGACGCCTCCTCGCCCGCTGGGTTTTCCGCTGGGCACGGACCTTCTTGAGCTCCTTCTTCGCTCGGACGATCTTCTCGAGGATCCTCCTGCGGTCGATCTCGAGCTGGGTCTCGCCCGAGCCCTTGTTGCCCCTGGCTCCGCCGCGCTGGCGGGAAAGGTGGGTCCAGGCCCTGGTGAGCCTCGGCAGGGAGTATTCCATACGGGCGAGCTCGACCTGGAGCTGGGCTTCCTTGGTGAAGGCCCGGTCCGCGAAGATCTCGAGGATCACCTCGTTGCGGTCGATGACGCACCTGCCCGTGAGTTCCTCCCAGTTCCTCTGCTGCGAGGGCGTGAGCGGATTGTCGAACACGATGATGCCGGCCCCGAGTTCCTCGGCGAGCGCGCGGACCTCCTCGGCCTTGCCCGTGCCGAGCACGTAACGGGCAGAGGATCCCTTGAGCTTCACGAGCGTCTTCCGAAGGGGAACGAGGTCGATGTTCCTGACGAGCGACTCCAGCTCGTCCAGCGATTTGGCGGCGTCGCCGTTCTTCGCCGACGCTTCCTCCATTCCGAGGAGGAGGGCCTTGTCGGGACTGCCTTTTCCCGTATTCTCTTCCAGAATTCGATCCGTCACGCAAGCTCCTCCCGCGGCGCGTCTCCGCCCGCCGCTTCCAGAAAGGCCTTCCAGAGCGCGTCCTCGGGGGGAGGGGCGGCGACCGCGACGGTCTTCCCGGTCCGGGGATGGCGGAATTCGAGGGAGCGGGCGTGGAGATGGATGCCTCCGCCCGCGTTCGACCGCTTGGCCCCGTACTTGAGGTCGCCCTTGATGTGGCACTTCACCGCGGCGAGCTGGGCCCTGATCTGATGGTGCCGTCCCGTGATGAGCTTTATCTCGAGGAAGTGGTACCGGTCCGACTTCCCCACGACCCGGTAGTCGAGGAGGGCCCGTTTCGCGTCCTTCCTGTCGCGGTCCGTGACGAAGGACTTGTTGCTCTTGCGGTCGAAGACGAGCCGGTGGTCGAGCCTGCCTTCCGCCGCGGGAGGCTCCGCGTCCGTGACCGCCCAGTAGAGCTTCCTGACGTCGCGCACCTTCATGAGTTCGTTGAGCGCCGCGAGCGTGTCCGGGTCCTTCGCGAAGAGGACGAGCCCCGTGGCGGGCTGGTCGAGCCTGTGCACGAGCCCGGCGAAGGCGGGCCCGCAGCCTCCGGTTTCGCGCTGCTTCGACTCGAGGTAGGATCCGACCTCCTCCTCGAGGCTCGGCTCGCCGGAGGAGTCCTTCTGGACGCGCTCGAGACGGGTCTTGTTCACGACGAGGAGCCAGTTGTCTTCGTAGAGGACGGATGGGGATTCCATGGGGGGACTTTAGCACATGCCGGGAAATTAAGCCAGAAAGCCGCGGCGGCGCCGCAGGAGGCCCGCGAAAAGAAAGGGGCCGGCCTCGAATCGCTTCTCGGCCGGCCCTTCGGAATCGGACGGACTCTCCTACTTCTTCTCCGGCGACTGTTTCCCGTTCGTCGTGTCCGAGAGGAAGAAGACCCTGTTGTCGGAGCCGAGGTTGATGAGGCCCGAGCGGCTGTAGACGACGAGCTTCTCGTGGGTGTCGACGATGTCGAGGTTGCGCATATGGAGCTGGCCGATGCGGTCCTCCGGGGAGAAGGGGGCCTCGCCCGCCTCCTGGGCGGGGCCGAACTCGACGATGGACCTCTCCATCGTGAGCCGTTCGGGCTTGTACGTGAGGTTCGGGCTCTGCGTGTCGAGGATCGTGTAATCGTCGCCGCGCCTGAGCTCGAGGACCACCGTCCCCGTGACGACGCGGGCAACCCACTTTTGCAGGCTCTCCCGGATCATGAGGGACTGGGGGTCGAACCAGCGGCCCTCGTAGAGGAAGCGGCCGAGCTTCCTTCCCATCGTGTAGTAGTTGTCCAGGGTGTGCTCGTTGTGGATGCCGCAGAGGAGCCTCTCGTAGGCTATGTGGAGGAGTGCCATGCCGGGGGCCTCGTAGATGCCGCGGCTCTTCGCCTCGATGATGCGGTTCTCGATCTGGTCGGACATGCCGAGGCCGTGCCTGCCTCCGATCCGGTTCGCCTCGAGCACGAGCTCGACCGGATCGAGTTCCCTGCCGTTGATGGCGGTCGGGATGCCCTCGGTGAAGGTGACGGAGACCTGCTCCCTCTTGATCTCGACCGAATCGTCCCAGAATTTTATGCCCATGATCGGCGTGACGATGTGGGCGCTCGAGTTCAGGAACTCCAGGTGCTTGGCCTCGTGGGTCGCGCCCCAGAGGTTGGCGTCGGTCGAATAGGCCTTCTCTGCGGGCATGTGATAGTCGAAGCCCCGCGCCTTGAGCCAGGCGCTGATCTCGGCCCTGCCGCCCAGTTCGGTCACGAAGTCCTGGTCGAGCCAGGGTTTGTAGATCCTGAGGCGGGGGTTCGCGAGGAGGCCGTAGCGGTAGAACCGCTCGATGTCGTTGCCCTTGTAGGTGGAGCCGTCGCCCCAGATCCCGACGCCGTCCTCGTCCATCGCGCGCACGAGGAGGGTCCCCGTCACCGCGCGGCCGAGGGGCGTGGTGTTGTAGTACTTCTTGCCGGCGGACACGATGTGGAAGGCCCCGCACATGAGCGCGCCGAAGCCTTCGGAAACGAGTTCCTTCCTGCAGTCGATCAGGCGCGCCCCTTCCGCGCCGTGCTTCTTCGCCTTGCCCGGGATGCTGTCGAGGTCGGTCTCGTCCGGCTGGCCGAGGTCCGCCGTGTAGGCGTAGGGCCGCGCTCCCTTCTCCTTCATCCAGGTGACTGCCACCGAGGTGTCCAGGCCGCCCGAGAAGGCGATCCCGACCTTTTCGTTCTTGGGAAGCGATTTGAGGATTATGCTCATAGATATATCTCTCTTTTTCCGAAAGTATTGCCTTGAGACGATTTTTGCACAATTGGCGCGTTTTGCCAAGTTGTCGCGCCGATCCGCCCGATGTACCCGGTTCCGCGTCCCGAGGGTTGCGGTCAATTCCTTTCCAAAAATTCCCGGACCTCGCCGAATTTGTCGAGGATGACATGGCCGGTGCCGGCAAGGACGCGGACCTCCGCATGAGGCACGAGGGCGCGGAGCCGGCGCACGGTCTTCGCGGTGTCCAAGATGACGTCGAGATCGCCCCCGAAGTATTGGAGGGGCATCTTGAGCCCCCGGAGGTCGCCGTCCCGGAAGATCGGGAGCGGCTCGAGAAGCGGCCTGAAATGAGCGGAAACGAGGGCCTGGAATTCGTGCACGACCGGAGGAACCTCCGCCTTGCGGTAGACGAGTCCCGCGAGCCTCCTCCTGCCCCGTTCCCCCAGCATCATGCAGAGAATCGCCTTGGCGAGAAAACCCCTTTTCTGCGACGCGATCCCGCCGGCCGTCACGAGCGAAAGCGCGCGGACCCTCCGGGGATTGTTCGTCGCCAGGCTCAGGGCGTACCACGAGCCCAGGCTCATGCCGAGGAACGCGGCCCGTTCGATTCCGAGCCCGTCGAGGAGGGCCTCCAGCCATCGAGCCGCGGCGTCCGAGGTGAGGGGCATCCTCGAGGCCTCGCTCAAGCCCGGCTCCCCCGGTATGTCCGCGCAGAAGAGGCTGAAGGAAGGTCCGAAGTCCCTCAGGATGCCGAGCCACGAGGCGCTGTTCGCCATCGATCCGTGCAGCAGGACGACGGGCGGCATTCTCGGGCTTCACGCCTGCAGGACGTGCGTCCTCCCTGCGGGAGTCTCCAGAAAGCGGCTTTCGAACGGCCCGGCATCGGCCTCGGCGAGGATTCGCCGGTAGAAGCCCTCCACCAGGCCTCTTCCCGTTTCAGACTTGTAGACCTGCATCTAGTCCTCCCGCCCGGCCGTGAAGGGTTCGAAGGCTCTCATCGCCGCGGCGAGAAAGGAGGGCCTTCCGTACAGGGTGTACTTCGCCCTGCCCGCGGCGGGATCGTAGGAGAAGTCGAAACGGGTCCTGCCCCGGGACTCGTCCTTTCCGTTGAGCATGGCGATGAGGTGATTGGACAAGCGGGACGCCTCTTCCGGGTTCCATCCTGATATTTCGACGACGGCCGAAGCTGCGACTCGTTCCGGCGGAGCGCCCGCCGAAGCTGCGTCCGAAGACCGCCCGGAACCGGCGAGTTCGGCATGGGCGTATTCCCTGAGATCGTCCTCGTGGACCATCCAGGAGCGGCCGATTTTTCTGGCCCTGATCTTGCCTTCGCCTATGAACCTGAGAAGTGTTTTCGGATGGAGGCGGAGAATTGGGACCAGGTCCTTGATTGAATAGAGTTTCTGTTCCATGTAAAGCATTATTAAGTAATATAAAGTAATTGTCAAGTAATAATAAGTAATAAATGGCCCGGTGTCCTCCCCTTGTCCTCCGTCCCCCGATTCGCGATAGTGAAGGCTGACCGGGATCGCGGCCCGCGAAGCCGAGTTCCGGCGGAGGTCCGTGCCTTGAGACTCTGGTCCCTGCATCCGAAATACCTCGACGCCAAGGGCCTCGTCGCGCTCTGGCGGGAAGGTCTGCTCGCGCTCAACGTGCTCCGGGGAAACACGAGGGGCTATCGCCGCCATCCCCAGCTCGACCGCTTCAGGGGGACGGAGGATCCGGTCGGAGCCGTGAACCGCTTCCTGTGGAACGTGCACGACGAGGCGGTCTCGCGGGGTTACCGGTTCGACGCGGGCAAGCTCGATCGGAGAACGGACGGGGGGAGGATCGACGTCGCCTCCGGCCAGCTCGAGTACGAGCTTGCTCATCTCCGGAAGAAGCTCGCGGCGAGGGATCCCGAAAGGGGCCGGAGGCTCGACGGACTCGGGCTCCCCGATCCGAACCCGCTGTTCTCGGTCGTTCCCGGCGGTATCGAGGACTGGGAAAGAACGATGTGATACAATGGGTGGAATGGAAATCGAACTTAAATACGGATGCAATCCTCATCAGGTCCCGGCCGGAGCGACCGCCCCGGACTCCGCTCATTTCAAGGTGCTGAACGGCAAACCGAGCTACATCAACTTTCTCGACGCGCTCGGCGCCTGGCAGCTCGCGCGCGAGCTCAAGGCCGCGACCGGAAAGCCCGGCGCCGCCTCGTTCAAGCACACGAGCCCGGCTGGGGCCGCGGTCTCCGGGAACCTCCCGGAGGCGTACCGGGCTTCGCAGTTCCTCTCGGACGGCGAGCTCTCGCCGGTGGCGAACGCCTACGCCCGGGCGCGGGGCGGCGACAGGATGTGCTCGTTCGGCGACGTGGCCGCCGTGAGCGACGCGGTGGACGTCTCGCTCGCCCGCCTCCTCAAGGCTGAGGTGTCGGACCTCATCATCGCTCCCGGCTACGACCCGGAGGCCCTCGAAATCCTCAAGACGAAGAAGCAGGGAGGCTTCCTGGTCTTCGAGATCGACCCTGCCTACGAGGCGCCCGAGACCGAGACCCGCGAGGTCTTCGGCTTCCGTCTGCGTCAGAGGCGGAACGATTTCAGGATCACGAAGGAGCTCTTCGAGAAGGCCTGTCCCGGCGCGCTTCCGTCCGAAATCGCGGAGACCCTCGCCGTCGCGACGGTCGCGCTCAAGTACACCCAGTCCAACTCCGTGTGCGTCGCCTACGACGGGCAGGTCATCGGCATGGGCGCCGGGCAGCAGTCCCGCGTGCACTGCACGAGGCTCGCGTGCGGCAAGGCCGACAAGTGGATGCTCCAGCAACATCCCAAGACCCTCGCCCTGAAATTCAAGGCGGGCCTCAAGAAGCAGGACAAGGCCAACGTCGTCGACCAGTTCCTCCTGTGGGACGAGCTTTCGCGGGCCGAACGGGACCGGATGATGGGAAGCCTCGACGAGGAACCTGTCCCGCTCACCGTCGGGGAGAGGCTCGAATGGGTGAAGAGCTTCGACGGCGTTTCGCTGTCCTCCGATGCTTACATCCCCTTCCGCGACAACCTGGACAGGGCGAGCAGGAGCAACGTCCGCTGGGTCGCGCACACCGGGGGATCCCTCCGGGACGCCGAAGTCGCCGAGGCCGCGGCCGGCTACGGCATGACGGTGATCACGACCGGGGTCAGGCTCTTCCTGCATTAGCCGGGACCGTCCTGATGTCGAGGAGGCCGTTCTGAACGATAGCAGCCGTATCGCGGGGAGTGTGGCGCTCGCGCTCGCCGGAATCCTGTGCCTGTCCTGCGTCACGCCGCCCGCGCGGCCTCTCGCGGTCACCGTCGGTCCCGGAGTCTCCGGCCTCGGCGCCCTCGCCGCGGACGGTGACGTTCTCTACGGCCTATCTTCCGACGATTCCGCGGTTCTCTTCGCGTTCTCCCTTCCGGATGCGGCGGCGGCGCCGAAGGCGGCGACGCCGCTGGGCGCCCTCGGGCTCGGGGACGTGAAGGCCCGAAGGATCGCCGCGGCCGGAGGGAAGGTCTTCGTCGCCGCCGGCGAGAAGGGCGTCATCGTCGTCGACGCGAAGGATCCCGCCCGCATGAAGGCTGCGGGCTCCCTCTCCGCGGGAGGGGCTCCGGCCCGTTCCGTCCTCGCCGCGGACGGCAGGCTCTACGCCGGCTTCGACGGCAGGTTGGCCGTCTACGATACGGCTTCCCCCCGGCTGCCTTCCAGGCTGGCGGAGGTGCCGGTCGCCGGCACTCCCTACGATCTCGCCGTCGACGGGAAACGGCTCTACGCCGCCCTGTGGAGGGGGGGAGCGGCCGTCTTCGATCTCCGTCCCGGTTCGGCGCCCGTCCCGGCGGGCCGGCTCGACGTGAAGGGAGCTCCGGTCGCGGTCGCGGCCAAGGGCGGCCGGGTCTACCTCGCCGACGCCTTCCGGGGGCTTCAGACCGCCGAGGTCTCCGGCAGGGGACCATGGCGCGCGGTCGACGTTTTCTCGACCAACAACCTCGACGGGCCTCTTGCCCTCGGGGACGGCTTTCTGCTCGCGGGAAGCGCGAGCGGCCGAGGCGTTTTCGTGTTTTCCACGGCGGACCCCGCGAAACCGAAGCTCGCCGGTCTTTTCCGGGGAGGATTCCGGGAGAGGATCAGGGACCTCGCGGTCGCGGGGAACACGGCCTTCGCCGCCTGGAACGGCGCATCCCTCCTCGTGTTCGATCCATCGAAGGCGAAAGGGACCCCCGGCGATTACCCGAGTTTCGACTTCTCCGAGGGGCTCGGGCCGGAAAAGCGGGCGACGCTCTATCTGCCCGGCGGGCTCGCCGTCGATTCGGTCGACGGCGGGGATGTCTCCGACGGGTTCCGGCCGGACGACGACTTCGCGGACGAAGCCGACCGGGAGATCTACAGGACCTGGTTCTCGCCGGGCAGGCGCAGGATCGGGCTCGCGGTTCTCGGCGTGTCGGGGAATACGATTCGGAGGAGCGATCTCGAGACCGTCTTCGAGGAGGGCGGGGAGTACGCGGTCGTGTCCGAAGGGAAGTACCTCAGGATCGTACCGGTCCGGGAACCGGACCTCAGCCCTTCTTCACCCTGAATTCCTTCGCCGAGACGCCCACCATCTTGCGGAAGAGGCTGCTGAAGTAGTTCGAGCTGTTGAAGCCCGTGTCGTAGGCGATCTGGGTGATGCTGAGGTCCGTCGTGAGGAGCAGCGTCTTCGCCCTGTTGATCCTGACCGTGGTGAGATAGTCGACGAAGGTCATCCCCGTCTCCTGTTTGAACAGGGTCAGGAAGTACGAGGGGCTCACGAACACCTCCTTCGCGACGTCCTTGTACCCGAGCTGCGAATCGTAATGGGCCTCGATGTATTCGACCGCCTTCCTGACGAGTGAGATGGACCTCCTCTCGAGCACGTGGACTACGCTCTCCGTGATTTCGTAGACCACCTTCTTGAGCCATTTCTCCGCGATGGCGGGATTCTTGATGTGGTCGATGTCCGCCACGTATTCGCCGATGAGCTCGTTCAACCGCTTCTCGTCGCCTCCTCCCAGGTTGGCCGCGTCGATGAAGGCTCCGATCAGCTCGTACAGCCTCACCTTGAGGATCTCCGGCCGTTCCTCGACGAAGGGAAGGAACTTCGCGATGAATTCGACGAGGGCCTTCATGCTGCCCGCCGAGTCCCCCAGTTTAATCGACGAGAGGAGCTGCTCCTTTTCTTTGACGGGGAACTTGTTGGTATGGTGGCCGGATTCGCTGATGTTCTCGACGTGGATGATGCTGTTCTCTTCGAACTGCTCCGCGTATTCCTGGGCGGTCGCGGCCTCCCGATAGGAGATCCTGAGGTCCTCCATCTTGTCGTAGCTCCGACCGATGCCCATGGCGACGCCGCAACCGTACTTCTTCCTGATCTCCTCCTGGATGGTTTCCAGCGTCTCGATGAGCTGGAAGCGCCCGATGCCGTCCTGATTCCCGGGCAGGTGCATGATGATCCCGACGCGGGTGTTCGACAGCGGCAGGAGCAGGAACCGCTCGTCGTTGAATTTTTCGCCGAGGCAGCGGTTCACGACGGCGAGCACGTCGTCCACCACGCCGAAGTCCCAGGTGCTTTCCGGTTCCTTTTCCTTGATCTTGAGGACGATGAAGGTGTTGAGGTCCGGCTTCTTCCCGAGGCAGTCCAGCATTTCCGCGAGCTTGATCTTGGAGAATTCGCTGAAGGCCACGTTGTGGACGATGTCCTCCTTGATGAAGGGGATGAGCTTCTCGTAATAGTTGTGGATTTCCCTGATGTCGATGAGGACGCTTCCGCCGAAGAGGAGGGCGCTCACGATCGAGGTCGCGTAATACATCCACCACTGCTTCGCGAGGGATCCGACGATGAAGGACAGGGCGAAGATGAGGATCCCGATGTTGATGAGGAAATTCTTGTTCCTGATGAAGTCCGACGGGGCGGTGTTGAGCTTCAACCTGAACAGCTTCAGGACGGAATTGGACAGCAGCAGGACTCCGGTGATGACCTGGACCGCGATCGTCACCTCCCGGCCGTAGAACGGAGGCATCTTCGCGGGAGTCAGGTTGTCGCGGGCCGTTATGCCGGCGAATTCGAAGAGCTCGTAGCTGCCTTTCGTCCCCAGGGTGTTGAATACGCAGTAGGTGAGCCCGAGAAGCACGCAGACCGCGACGATCGTGAGATCGCTGTACTTCCGTTTCTGTTTGTTGAAGACGTCCGAAGCCAGGATGATGGCAGGGGAGATCACGGCGCAGAGCACGAAGACCCGGATGTTGACGATGACGAGCGGAATGGGGTAGGGGCCGAGGATAAGTTGGAGGGGCCTGCCGAACAGGAAGATGCCGAATCCGACGAGAAAGACCAGGAAGTAGCGGTAGGACGGGGCCTTCGAGGGGTTCGCGATGACGAAGTAACCGAAATAGAACAGAAAGAAAAGGCCGGTAAAGAGGGGAACCAGGAGATCCGAAAAAAGCAGGAAAGTCGTCGCCATATTCGGTTCCACGGATTATACCCCATCGATCCGGCCTTGCGCTACCGGTATCCCGCTCAGGCCGTTCCGAACACGAGGTCGGGCAGGAACAGGACGATCTTCGGGAAGAAGGTCATCAGCACGAGGAGGACGATCACCGAGAGCACGAAGGGGATCGACTCCTTGATGTATTCCTCGGTAGGGCATTCGAGAAGGGAACAGACCGTGTAGAGGACCACGCCCACGGGCGGGGTCATGCTGCCGAGCGTTATGGTCGTCATCATGACCAGGCCGAAGTGCACCGGATCGATTCCCATCGATCTCGCGATCGGGAGGAAGATGGGCGTGAGGAGCAGGGTGTTGACCGTCGGCTCCATGAACATGCCGGCCACGACGAGGAAGCCCACGATGATCATCATCATGAGTTGGGGATTCCTGGTGATCTGGCCGAGGAACACGGCGATGGACTGGGGAGCGCGGTTCACGATGATCACGTAACCGAAGATGGATGAGCAGATGATGATGAGCATGATCATCCCGTTGTCCTCGGCGGTCTGCTTCAGCGCCTCCATGAAATTCTTCCAGGAAAGCTCGCGGTACACGAATTTGCCGATGAGGAAGGCGTAGACCACCGCGAAGGCCCCGGCCTCGGAGGGCGTGAAGATTCCCGACCTGATGCCGATTATCAGCAGGACCGGGAAGATGAGGGCCCAGATGTTGTCCCTGGTGCTGGCCGCGAGTTCCCTGAGGGTGGGGGCCTTTTCCCGCTCGACGGTGTAATGCCGCCTGACCGAGATGGTCCATGCCACGGTCATCATGAGGACCGCCATGAGCACTCCGGGGACTATGCCTCCCACGAAGAGCCGTCCGATGGAGACCTCTCCCACGAAGCCGTAGAGGATGAGTCCGATTCCCGGCGGAATGGTCGCCGTGATGAGCGAGCTCATGCCCGTGACCGCCGCGGTGAATCCTTTCGAGTAGCCTTTCCGGATCATGGTCGGGCCGAGGATTCGCGCCTCCATGGCGGCGTCGGACGCGGCGGAGCCGGATATGCCGCCCATCAGGGTGCTCAGCACGATGTTCACCTGGGCGAGACCCCCGCGGAGATGGCCGGTGAGGACTGATGCGTACTGCATGAGCCTCTCGGTGATGCCGCAGGCGTTCATAAGGTTGCCCGCCAGCACGAAGAAGGGAACCGCGAGCAGGGGGAAGGACTGCGTGCTGCTGATCATGTTGGTGACCGGCACCATCAGCGGCATGTCGGGATTCCCGATGAAGAACAGGATGCTCGAGAGCCCGATCGTGAAGGCGAGCGGGACGTTCAGGAGCAGGAGGATCACGAAAGCGATACTTACTGTAAGCATGGAAATTCCTTTTCGAGCCTTTGTTCCGCTCGATGGAGCGTTCTGCCGTCTAAAAAACGGCTCCCGATTCTTCGCTCTTTCCCGACGCCTTCCCCGCAAGAAGGCGGCGGGTCTTCACGATCAAGGTGCGGATCATGAGCAGGCAGCCCAAGGGGGCGCTGCTCGTCGCCCAGGAATAGCTGAATTCCATGCCGCTGAACTGCCGGTGATGGTTGATGATCGCCAGGTAGGTGCCGAATACGGCGATCAGTCCCAGGAACGCCGCGATGAGAGCGTAAGAGGAGAGAAGGACGATGTTTCGCATTCTGAGCGGAAAGGTCCTCGTCAGGTAGTCGACGCCGATATGCCTGTCTTTCTGCAGGGCGATGTCCGCCCCGATGAAGCAGATCCACACGAAGAGAAGCTGGGCGAGGTCGACCGACCAGACGAGGGGCATGCCCACCCAGCGGAGAAGCGCGGCGGCGAAGACGAATATGATGATGAATATCAACAATATCTGGGACAGTTTCACCTCGATCTTGTTGATCGTCTGGTTGAACTTGTTCATGGTTGTCCTGTTCTTTCTCATGGATGAGGAAACCGGAAGGCGGAGAGGCTTCGGGCCTCCCCGTCTCCGGCGAATCGACCTACTGCGCGAGCATCTTCGCGACTTGATCCTTGATGGCCCGATAGCCCGGAATCTGGTCGTACACGGCTTCGCAGGCTTTCTTGAAGGGGGTGATGTCGACCGTGGAGATGGTGACGCCCTTGGACTTCATGAGCGCCTCGTTGTCCGCGAGACCGTCCTTGGTGAGTTTCGAAGCGTAATCCCCGGCCTTGAGCGATTCCTCGAGCAGCATGTCCTGGTATTCCTTCGGAAGCTTCTGGAACCAGGATTCGCTGCACACGAGGGGGGTGATCAGCTGGAAATGGCCGGTCTTCGTGATGTACTTGACGACTTCGTACAAGCGGGCGCCGACGACCGCGGGGTGCTGGGCCTCCGCCCCGTCGATGACCTTCTGCTGGATGCCGGGATAGACTTCCGCCCAGGCGAGGGCGGTCGGGCTGGCGCCCATGGCCTTGATGGTCGCCTGCCATACGGTCGCGCCCGGGGTCCTGATGCGAAGACCTTTGAGGTCTTCGGGAGTGTTTATCGGCTTGTTGGTCAGGAAATGGCGGTCGCCCTGGTACCAGTTGAAGGAGAGGACGCGGTAGCCGTGCTTGGTCGCGAGTTCGTCGGTCCAGCCCTTGAACAGGGACGAGGTCACGAGCTTGCGGCCCTGCTCGAAGTTGTCCACGATGTAGGGGGCACCCAGGATGCCGATGGGGGGGACGCTTTCCGCGAGCCTCGCCGCGTCGGTGATGACCGCGATGTTGGCGCCGGCCTTGACCTGTTCCTGCATGTCCTTCGTGTCGCCGAGCTGGGAACTCGGATAGACTTCGATGAGGACCTTCTTGTTCGTCTTCGCTTCCATGTTCTTCTTCAGTTCCATGGCGCCCTTGTACATCGGGTCGGTCTCGGTCACGACCATGCCGACGCGGAGGGTGTAGGTCTTGCCGGCTTCCGAGGACCCGCCGGAGAACCCGAACTGGGAAAACGCGAACAGAAGGATGATGAGAACGAGGAAGGCTTTGTTTCTACTCATGACGATACTCCTTTTCGGTTTTTTAGCCCGCTCGGGATGCCCGGCATCCGGGGCGGACTCTTTGTCTCCATTCCAGGAAAACATGGAGTGCCGCAGCCTGCGTTTGTTGAATTACTTTTTTTCTACAAAATATTACGGAATCGGGCAGCTGATGCGCGGTCGTCGCCACGCAGCTTCTTTTCCGGAAGGAAGTTGACGAAGAAACCCTTCATTCTCCTGACGGCTGGATAATCCCTGCCGGGCGAACTATGGTAGTAGTGCCGACTTTCATGGAGGCCGAATCGTGAACCGTTTATCGGTCGTCCCCGCAATCTTGCTTCTCCTCTCCTGCCGCACGGCGCCTCCGCCCGACGGTACGGAGGAGTACCGGCTCGCCCTCGTCGCCGAGGTCGGCCCGCTCTCGCTGCCGGACCTCTCCGAGCCGGGGAAGGCCGCCCCGCGCCGGGTTCCGGGCCCCGCGGAGGAGAGGTACCTCCGTTTCTTCGACCCGGCAGGGAAGCTTGCTGAAGCCGGGGCCTTCCGCGTCATGGGTATGGCGGGAAGCGGCCCGGCGCGGATCGGCGTACAGTGCTTCGTGCCTACGGGGGCCGCCATGGCGACCGTGTTCCTCTTCCCCGGCTATCTCGACCATACGGGCTCCTTCCTCCCCTTCGTCGCGAGGCTCCTCGAAGCCGGCTTTTCCGTGGTCGCGGCGGACCTGCCCGGCCACGGCTTTTCGGAGGGCCCGCGGGGCGAAATCGCTTCCTTCGAGGACTACGGGAAGGCGGTCGACGTCGTGACCGGCGCGGTCGAGGCCGCGGGGGAGGGCGCGAAGGCGTCCTTCCCCCCTCCCTGGATCGGCATGGGTCACAGCACCGGGGCGGCCGCGATCTTCATCCACCTCCAGCGGAGGGAGGCGTCCGGAACAGCTTCTCCCTTCGACCGCCTCGTGTTCATCGCGCCCCTCGTGCGCTCGGCGAGGTGGAGGCTTTCCATGATCGGACTCGCCCTCGTCGGCGGGGCGTTCCGCTACCTCGAGCCGAGCTCCGCGCACGATCCTCTCCTCGGGAACCGAACCTTCCCCGTCTCCTGGGCGGAGAGGCTTCGGGACTGGAACGAGGAGGTCGGCGGGTACCGGAAAGTCCGCGGGCGGGGAATCATAATCCAGGGCAGGGAGGACGACGTGGTGGACCATGAGTTCAACGTGCCCTTCCTCCTCGGGAAGACGGAGGGCATGAGGGCCGTCTACGTCGACGGGGCTGGGCACGTGCCGTATTCGGCGGAAAAGCGAAACCGAGAGATGTTGGACGCCGTCGTCGCCTACCTCGACCCGGAGCTCAGGTGAGCGTCCGCCCGATCCGTCATGTCTCGTACGTCCTGAAATGGTAATCCTTCACGACGTGAAAGGTCGCGTCGGGCCATCTCGAGATCATGTCCGCCAGCACCGTGCCGGCGAGCCTGCCGATGCGGTAGGACTCCTGGACGGCGGTCATGACGAGACCGGAGATGTTGAGGGGGCCGATGTCGTCGAAATTGACGAATTTGACGCTCCGGGCCCGCGGATCCTTGAGGAAGGAGAGGGTGTTCACGCAGGCGTGGAGGTTCACGGCGTTCACCGTGAAGACTCCGTCGTAATCCGGGAGCCCGCGGAGCAGGCCGGCGAAGGACCGGGCGTCCTTGGGATCGAAAACGATCTCGCCGGGCCGGATTTCGACGATCCTGGCGTCGATGTCGGCCTCCCCGAAGCCGCGGGCCTTCATGGCGTCGCGGAAGCCCCGGACGCGGGCGGCGAAGGGGGAGTTGTACAGGTGGGTCAGACAGACCGGCTTCCGAGCGCCCGCGGCGAAGAGCGCTTCGGTCAGCCTCACCGCGGCCTCGTAATCCCGCGAAACCACGTGGGATGCGTCCCTGCTCCGGATAAAGCGGTCCACGAGCACCAGGGGGATTCCCAGGCCGCGGACCGCGTCGATCACCTCCGCGTTGAACTCCTCGTAGTCTTCTTCCGTCGGCCTGCCGAGAGGCGCGTACACGATGCCTTTGACCCCTTTCCGGCCGAGGTCCGCGACCGCTTCCCGGGCTGCCGCGGGATCGTCGTCGATGTAGCACGACAGGATGTGGGAGCCTTGTTCCCGCGCGGCGTCGTGGATCCCCTTGATGGTTTCCTTCCAGAAGTACGGCGACGGGGAATCCCGCATCATCAGGCTGTAGAAGGCTGCGGAGGAGCCGTTTCCCGCCTCGTCCCGGGGCCAGGCCGAGCGCGAGGTGATGAAGCTGCCGCTTTTCGCCTTGCGGGACAGATAGCCCTGCTCCACGAGGGATGAGAGGGCCTTGTCGATGGTGACGGACGACGTGTTGAACTCCCGGGCGAGATCCTTCGTCTTGGGGATCTTCGCCTCCGGAGGGTAAATCCCCGTCTTGATCCGCTGCAGGAGTATTTCGATGATGGAACGGTGCAGGTACTGTTTGCCCATCAGCGGTTCCGGAATCGGGCCTGCCTTTTCTCGAGAAAGGCCGCGACTCCTTCCCTCTGGTCCTCGGTTTCCACGCAGCGCCGGAGCGATTCCGCCTCCTCCGTCCCCCGATTCCGGTCCGCCGGCCGGTCGATCATGGCCTTCTCGAGCCGAATCGCCGTCGGGGCGCCCGCCGCGATCGCTCCGGCGACGCCGAGCACGCCCGCCCAGAACTCCGAAGCGGGAAAGACCCCGTTCACCAGGCCTATTTCCCGGGCCTTCTCGGCGGTGATGACCTCGCAGGTGAAGACGAGCTGCTTCGCCCGGTGCCGGCCTATCCTCTCGGCCAGCCGGAAGGTGCCGCCCCAGCCGGTGATCATGCCCACCTTCGCTTCCGGCTGGCCGAATTTCGCGGTTTCCGACGCATAGATGAGGTCGCAGGCGCAGGCGAGCTCGCAGCCTCCGCCCAGGGCGTAGCCGTTCACCGCCGCGATCACGGGGCAGGGGAAGCCGGCTATCCTGTCGAAGGCCTCGTGGCCTGCCCGTGAGAAGTCGCGGGCCTTTTCCGGCGAAAAGGTCGCGATTTCCTTCAGATCCGCGCCGGACGAGAAGGATTTTCCCGTTCCCGTCACGATCAGGGCGCGGATGTCCTTCTTCGCGAGATCGTCCAGGGTCCGGGACAGCCCGGCCAGGATCTCGAAGTCGAGTGCGTTGTAGACCTCCGGCCGGTCCAGGGTCAGACTTACGATGTACGGGGCCTCTTCCTTGACGCGGATCATTTCTTCCTCCAGAGCGGATCGTCCCGCAGGTTCATCGCCGCTTCCGTGAAGATCCGGGGGTCCATGACCGCGAGCGGTTCCGCGATCCGCGGCCGGAAATCCATGTGGGCGAGCACGTCCCGCTCCAGGTCTATTCCCGGGGCGATCTCCCTCAGGGTGAGTCCTTCGGGCTCCAGCGCGAAGACCGCCCTTTCGGTGACGTAGAGGATTTCCTGCCCCCGCTCCCGGGCCAGGTCTCCGTTGAAGGTGATGTGCTCCACGCGGGGCACGAATTTCCGGATTTTCCCCTCCCGGACGATCCTGAGCCTCCCCCCTTCGCAGACGATCTCCACGCCGCCGGCGGTGAAGGTCCCGCAGAAGGTGACCTTTTTCGTGTTCTGGCTGATGTCGATGAAGCCGCCGGCGCCGGTTATGGCGGTGCCGAACCTGCTCACGTTGAGGTTGCCCCTCGAGTCCGCCTGGGCCATGCCGAGAAAGGCCATGTCCAGGCCGCCGCCGTGGAAAAAGTCGAACTGGGATGGCGCGTCGATGAGCGCGTCGGCGTTGAGGCAGGTGCCGAAGATGTCTCCCTTGGACGGAATCCCGCCGATGAGGCCCTGCTCGATGCAGAAGACGATGTCGTCCAGGAGTCCTTCCTCCGCCGCGATGTTCGCTACGCCGTCCGCTATGCCGAATCCCAGGTTCACCACCGCCCGGGGACGGAGCTCCATCGCGGCCCGGCGGGCGACCCACTTGCGGGGGCCGAATTCGAGGTTCGGCATCGAAGAAAGGGGAACGCGGTAGTCTCCGGCGAAACCGACGTTGTATTCGCCTTCGACGGTCTGCCACTGGCCGGGATTCACCACCACCGCCGACACCATGAATCCCGGGATGCTCACGTCCCGGGGACGGAGCTGCTTGGGCTGAACGACCCGCTTCACCTGGAAAATCACGATGCCGCCGGAGTTGTAGGCCGCCTGGGCGCAGGCGAGCACTTCCAGGTTCGAGGGCTCCAGCTCGAGCGAGATGTTGCCGTCCGTGTCCGCCGTGGATCCCTGGAGGACCGCGACGTGAATCGGGAAGGCCTTGTAGAGGAGGAGATCCTCTCCGGCCAGGCGGACGAGCTCGACCAGGCTCTCCTTCGCGGCCTCGTTGAGGCGTCCGCCGTCCACGCGGGGGTCCGCGTAGGTGCCGAGCCCCACCCTGGAAAGCAGGCCGATCCTCTTCGCGGCGATTTCCCGCATCAGCAGGGACAGGACCCCCTGGGGGAGGGTGTAGGCCTCGATCCGGTTGTCCAGCGCGAGCTTCACCATTTTCGGCGACCAGCCCCAGTGGCCGCCGACCACCCGCTTCACCATGCCCTCGTGGGCGAAGCGGCTGACGCCCTTTTCGTTCTTGTTCCCCACGCCGCTCACATGGACGAGGGTCAGGTTCTTCGGCTCCCCGGTTTCGAGAAAACGCTTCTCTATCCCGGCCAGCGCAAAGTCCGCCTCCAGGACGCCGCCGCCGTGGCCGCTCATGAGAATCGTCGAACCGTTTTTGACCAGAGCGGCGGCCTGGGCCGCCGACATGATTTTACTCATTCTTTCGCCGCCTATGTTTAATCGAATAAAATAAGTTTATTACGACTTCTGCCGCTTGTCAAATGTAATTATAGTTTGACAAACCGCGAAATCGGGTCATATAATAGTATTTGTCACAAATTAACCTAATTTAATTGGAAGAAGAGGAGGTGCTGGGATGAAGCGCTTGGCAGTCTTGTTCGTCCTCGTCGCGCTTGTGGCGGGAACGGCTCTGGCCGGAGGAAAATCCGAAGGGGCAACGGTGCAGGTGCGTAAAATGCGTCTTTCCTGCAACAATCCGCCGGGAAATCCGCCGACCATGGGCTACGAATTCCTGTCGAAGAGAATCAAGGAAATGACGAACGGGGAAATCGACATCGGAGTATTCCCCAGCGGCATGCTCGGCAGCGAGCGGGAAGTCGTTGAGCAGGTCAGGGCGGGAGCGGTGGAAATCATCCATGTCTCCGCCGGGTTCCTGGGCGCCTTCGTTCCCTCCGTCGACGTCTTCAACGTGCCGTATCTTTTCCGCAACCATGATCACTACTGGAAAGTCATGACGGGCCCGGTGGGCCAGAAAATCGCCGGGGACATCGACAAGTACGGGGCCAAGCTTCTGGTCTGGGTCGAGGGCGGCTCGCGTTCCTTCTACAACAACGTCAGGCCCATAACGAAACCCGAAGACCTCGTGGGCCTCAAAATCCGCGTCATGGGAAGCCCGGTCATGATCCAGACGATGAAATCCCTGGGCGCCAACCCGACGACCACGGCCTACGCGGAAGTGTACAGCGCCCTGCAGACGAAGGTCATCGACGGCGCGGAAAACAGCCCCACCAGCGTGGCCAGCATGAAGCACAACGAAGTCGCGAAATACTTTTCCCTGAACGAGCACATGAAGATTCCCGACCTCCTCATCATGGGCAACGTCTCCTGGAACAAGCTCAGCGACAAGGACAAGGAGATTTTCCTGAAAGCCGCCGCGGAGGCGCAGGAATACATCAAGAAGGAATGGAACCGGCAGGAATCCATCAATCTGGAAGCCTGCAAGAAGACCATGGTCATCAACGAGATCCCCGACAAGACTCCTTTCATCACCGCGGTGAAGCCTCTGCACGAACAGCTCAAGTCGAAATTCGGCGATCTCATCGATCAGATCAAGGCAGTGCAGTAGGGCTTTTTCCTGAAAAAGCGGGCGGAACGTCTGTTCCGCCTTTTTTTTGGAGAGTATGTCTATGAAAGTCTTTACCCGTTTCATGGATGGAATAATGACCGCCGCGAAATGGTTTCTGATAGGGGTCCTGGGGGTGATGACCCTGGTGCTTTTTTTCAGCGTTCTCAGCCGCTACCTCCTCGGCATTTCGGTGCCATCCTCCGATCCGATAGCCCGATTCGGCCAGACCTGGATCATGCTGATCGGCTCCGCCATCGCTCTGCGCAAGGGGCTGCATATCGGCATCGACAATTTCATCAACATGCTTCCCGCGAAATTCCGGCAGGTCGTGCTTCACGTCAACGCACTTCTCATCTTCGTCTTCGCCTGCATGATGACCGTACAGGGATTCAAGCTCATAGACATCGCGAGCAACCAAATAGTCCCGGAGATGGGCATTCCCATGGCGTGGATTTACTACATGATTCCTACGGCGGGCATCCTGCTCATGCTGACCAGCGTGGAAATGCTGCTGAAACGCAACATCGGTACGATGGTGTCGAAGGAATAGGAGGCGCGTGTGACTACATTCATTCTTTTCGGCGTATTTTTCGTGACCATCGTCATGGGAATTCCTATCGCGGTCGCGGTGGGCATCTCCTCCCTCGCCGCAGTCATCTACGCGGATATCCCCGTCTTCGTCGTTTTTCAGAGGATGTTCGGAGGGGTGGACAGCTTCTCCCTCCTCGCGATTCCGTTTTTCGTATTCATGGGCCATGTCATGGATACGGGTGGCATCGCGCGGCGCATCGTCGGATTCGCCAACATCTTGGTCGGCAGGGTCCGGGGCGGGCTCGCGATGGTCAACGTGGTCGACAGCATGTTTTTCGGCGGAATTTCCGGGTCCGCGGTGGCGGATACCACGTCCATAGGGGCGATGCTGATCCCGATGATGATCGAATCCGGCTACGAGAGGAATTTCACGGTGGCCATCACGATCACTTCGTCGACAATGGGGCTCATCATTCCTCCCAGCAACGCGATGATCCTGTACTCCTTCGTCGCCGGCGGGATTTCCATCGCCGGGCTCTTCGCCGCGGGGGTCATTCCCGGCATTCTGGTCGGAGTCGGTCTCGGGATCGTGGTATACATCGTTTCCGTCAGGCGGAATTATCCCAGGCATCCCACTCCGTCGATGAAGGAAGCCTTGATTATCGTCCGGGAAGCCGGGCTGAGCCTGATTCTCGCGGTCGTGATCGTGGGAGGAATCCTTGGCGGCGTCTTCACCGCTACGGAAGCGGCCGTATTCGGAGTCGTTTACGCGATCTTCCTGACCATGTTCGTGTACAAGGAAATGACCTGGAGGGACCTGCCCGCGGTTATGCTCAGGACCATCGAGACGACGGCGATCGTCATATTCCTGATCGGCACCTCCACCGCATTCTCGTACGTCATGGCGGCCGAACAGGTTCCCAAGGCGCTCGCGTCCTTTCTGCTCAGCCTGTCCTCCAATAAATACGTCCTTCTCTTCATCATCAACATCCTCCTTCTCCTCGTCGGCATGGTCATGGACATGTCTCCGGCCATCCTCATTTTCACGCCCATTCTGCTGCCCATCGTGACCGACCTGGGCATGTCGCCCATTCAGTTCGGCATCATGCTCATCGTCAACCTCTGCATCGGCTGCGTGACGCCTCCCGTGGGCGGGGTACTTTTCGTCGGCCTGAGCCTGGGGAAGACCACGATCCCCAAGCTGCTGAAACCCCTACTGATGTTCATCCTGCCAATGGTGGTCGTTCTTCTCCTGGTGACGTACTTCGAACCGACCACGCTGCTGTTGCCCAAGCTGCTGTACGGAAGGTAGGGGAGCCGCGATGAGATCGACTTTTCACTATGCGGCTTCCGCTCTGTCGGACTGGAAGAAGCCTGAAGACCTCGGCCTCCGGTTCACCTCGGTCCGCCGGACGGAACTCGTCCCAGGCGGCCGGGCCCTCTTCGAGACCGCAGGTGCCGAAATGTGCCTCGTGGTCGTCAAGGGCCGCGCCGAGTTCCGCTGCGGGCTTCCGGGCGGCGGAAACGAAACGGGCTCCGCCGATTTCAAGGACATGGTCTTCCTGCCGCCGCGGAGCCGCGCCGAATTCTCGGGCGACGCCGTGATCATGGCCTACGAGGCCCCTTCGGAACTAGGCGCCGAATTCGGCCACATACGGTTCCGAGACGTGGACGCCGACCCGGAAGCGCACCACGTCTACGGCAGGGCGGAGAACGGGAGCCGGCGCGACGTGTGGAACTACGTGGACTCCGGCTTCCGATGCACGCGCCTCATGCTGGGGATCTGCGAGGGGAGCGCCGGCGGCTGGACCGCGTGGCCTCCGCACGAACACGGGAAGGAACGGGAGGAGGTCTACGTCTACTTCGACATGGGGAAGTCCTTCGCGGTCCAGCTCGTGTACGAGGACCTGTCGGAAGACGGGGCCGCCCTCGTCGTGCGCGAAGGCGACTTGGTCGCCATCGCGAAGGGCTACCACCCCAACGTCGGCTGCCCCGCCGGAAGGATCAGCTACGTCTACTGCATGACAGCGACGGTCCCGGGAGAACGGAAATTCATGGATCTCCGCATCCAGAAGGAATTCGGGGACAAGTTCGAATGAACAGGACGTGCCGGGGGTCCCGGCACGATTACGAGAAAGGATCGAAATGAAAAAAATCAAATTCGCGCAGAGCTCGGCCGTGTACTTCAACTATACGCTCGGATACGCGATCGAAAACCTCGCCAAGCTCGGCTACGACGGGATCGAGATCTGGGGAGGCCGTCCCCACGCCTTCCGCGACGATCTCGTTGACGAGTTCGCCGGACTGAAGGCGCTCGCTGCCGGGCTGAAGATCGAGATCTGCAACTTCATACCCGCGCAGTTCCGCTATCCCTCGCTCCTCTGCTCCGACAACGAGCGGGTCAGGAAGGACTCGATCGGCTACATCGCCGCCGCCATGCGGAACGCGAAGGCCCTGGGCTGCCCCTCGGTGAGCCTCTGCCCCGGCATGGTGCCCTGGGACCGGGATCTCGGGACCGGGCGCAAGGCGCTCATGAGGAGTTTTCGGGAGTTGTCCGAGATCAACCGGGATTACGGCCTCGGGCTCCTCATCGAGCCGGCCCATCGGTTCGAGACGAACCTCATCCTCACGATCGAGGACTGCGTGAGGGCTCTCGACGAGCTCAAGGACCCGTCCTTCGGGATCCTGCTCGACGTCGGTCACTGCCACGTGAACGGAGAAGACCTCCCCGCTGCGGTGAAGCTCGCGAGTTCCCATCCGCTCCACATCCATCTGGACGACAACATGGGCGACGCCGATTCCCATTTCAACCTCGGCGAGGGGAACATCGACTTCGCGAAGCTGCGGGACGCCCTCGACGAGATCGGGTACGACGGCTTCCTTTCCGCCGAGCTCGGAACCAAGTACATCATGGAGCCTGAGAAGGCCTGCGTCGCGTCCCTCGAGAAGATGCGGAAACTCTTCCGGTAGATGAACCGTATGGACGAATTCGGGGCGGCATGGGGCCGCGTCGAGGGAAGGCTCACCAACCGCCCGCTCGCCGGCGTCGAACCGGGATCCTTCGACTTCGTGGCCGGCATCGTGGGAGGGGAGGAGCCCTCGAGGTATTCCCGGAGCCCCGAACTCTGGAACCGGCTCTTTTCCCTTCTCGGCGTCAGGGGTCTCTTCCTTCCGCTCGACCTGCCTCCCTCGGCCGACTTCGACGGTTTCGCGGCGGACTTCCTCGCCCTGCCCGGCTGCGTCGATCTCACGGTCACGAACCCCTACAAGGCCGCCGCGTTTCGATTCGCGCGTGAACGGGCCGCAGCCGGGGGAAAGGGCTTCGAAATCTCCGCCCGCGTCGAGGCGCTCGCCTGCCTCAACCACATCGTCCCCAAGAGGGGCGGGTCCGGCTGGATCTGCGACAACACGGACGGGGCCGGCCTGGTCCGGGCCCTCGGGAGGAGGATGAAGCTCGCGGGCTCGCGGGTCCTCCTCGTCGGCGCGGGCGGGGCCGCCGCCTCCATCGCCTACGAGCTTCTCGCGGCGGGCGCCGTTCTCGGGATCGCGAACATCGAGCCTGGCGACGCCCGGTCCCTCGCGGCGAGGATGTCCGGCCTCGGCTTGCCGGGGGCGGTGGCGACGGCGGGCGGCTGGGAACTCGTCCGGGAGGAGGCGCCGCGCTGCGGCTGCATCGTCTCCGCCATCACCCGAGGGAAGCCGCTCGACGCGGCGGAAATCGGCGGTCTCGAGGAAGGAACGCTCCTTGCGGACATCCGCTACGGCGCCTCCGCAGAGTTCGCGGCTGCCGCCCGCGCGGCGGGCCGGGCCTGCGTCGACGGCAGGGAGATGCTCTTCGGCCAGTTCGCACTCGCCGCTTCCCTGGTCTTCGGGACCGCGGGCGGGAGGCTGGACGGGGCCCTCGACACGATCCGCGAGGATTTCCTATCATCGTGAGGCGCCGAGGGCGTCGTCGAGAGGTTGCAAAATGGAAAGAAGATTCGTCGGAAAGGCGGTCCTGGTCACCGGGGCAGGGTCCGGCATAGGGAGGGCGGTCGCCCTCAGGTTCGCGGCCGAAGGCGCCGACACGGCCGTCGCGGACCTGAACGAGGCCGGCCTCTCGGAAACGGCGCGGGAAATGGCGGCCTCGGGAGGAAGGGTCGTTTCCCTCACGGTGGACGTCTCCAAGCCGGCGGAAATCGAGCGGTCAGTGGAACGGGTCGTTGCCGAACTCGGCGGGCTCGACGCGGTCGTGAACGCGGCGGGTGTCGTCCAGAGCAAGGACCTGCTCGATGTGACCGAGGAGGACTGGGACCGCGTCATCGACGTCAACCAGAAGGGCACCGCCTTCATGTGCAAGTACGCGGGAGCTGAGATGGCGAAGCGCGTGCCGGAATCCGTGAAGCGGGAAGGCCGGTCCTCGAAGTGCTACGGAAAGATCGTCAACTTCTCCTCGATCGCCGGGCGTCGCGGAAGGTCGTTCCAGCTCCACTACGCCGCGAGCAAGGCGGCCGTAATCAGCATCACCCAGTCGGCGGCCTTGGCCTTCGCGCCCTACGGCATCAACGTGAACGCGGTCTCGCCGAGCGTGGTGCTCACGCCCATGTGGGACGCCAGCGTTACCCAGAAGGCCAGGACCCTCGGCATGGGCAAGGAGCAGGCGACGGAGGAAATGCTCGCGAAGATCCCGCTCCGTCGTGCCGGCACTCCGGAGGAGATCGCGGCTGTTGTCGCCTTCCTATGCTCGACCGAGGCTGACTTCATCACGGGCCAGACCATCAATGTCGACGGCGGCTTCGAGATGAACTGAGCCCTCACGCCGCGGGTCGTGAGGACTCGGCCTGCGGCGGCCCGTCTAGAGCCTTTTCGCTATCCGCGCGATTATTTCCCCGTACGCTTTTTTACCGAGCAATTTCGGATTAACGGGCGCGAGGTCGAACGGTCTGCCCCATGCCTCCCCGCCCTCGTATTTCGGCACGATATGCACGTGGAGATGCGGGGCCAGGTCGCCGAACACCGCATAGTTGATCTTGTCCGGCGAGAACGCCTCCGCGATCGCCTTCGCTGCCCTCGCGAGGTCTCGCGCGAATGCGTCTCGTTCACCGTCTTCCAATTGGAACAACTCGGTCTTGTGCCCGCGGAAGGCGAGTACGCAGCGGCCCCGGTGGGTTTGGTCTCGGAAAAGGTAGAGCGTCGACGCCTCGAGTTCCCGTATTCGGATGAGAATGGCGTGCAATTCCTCGGATTCCGTGCAGTATTTGCAGTTCGCGTCGTTCGGCATGCGCTCTCCTTTTGGAATGGGGTTTGTCTCCGAAGTGTACGGAAAAAATTGACAAATGGCAATTCTCATTTTATGCTACCTTCAAAAGGAATGACCTTTAGACATTTAGATGTTTTAAAGGCATTTCTCGACCACCGCGAGCAAGCGGAATACCAAAGGAGGAAGGGATGAAATTCGGATCGAAACTAGTCGCAGCGGCGATCGTCGTGTTCGTACTCGCGACCGGCTCCGTCTACGCCGGGGGCGGCGGAGAAAAGAAGAGCTCGTCGCAGAAGATTACGATCAAGATCAGCGATCAGGTGAACGAACAGAACCCGCACTACAAGGCGCACGAATACTTCGCCAAGACCCTCGCGGAAAAAAGCGGCGGGTCGGTCGAAGTGAAGATTTTCCCGAACAACCAGCTCGGCAACGCCCGCGAGAGCCTGGAAGGAGCCCTGGTAGGAACCCTCGAGGCGGTGAAAGTATCCTCGGCCGAGCTCAGCACCTATTCACAGAAGTTCAGCGTCTTCAGCCTGCCGTACGTGTTCACCAACAAGAAAGAGGTTTTCACGGCCCTGGACGGGAAGGTCGGAGACATTCTCAAGGCCGAGCTCGATAAGCAGGGCTTCAAGCTTCTCTCCTTTTACGACACCGGTTTCCGCAGCATCTTCAACGGCAAACGGCCCATCAATTCGATCGCCGACCTCAAGGGGCTCAAGATCCGCGTCATCAACGACCCCATCATGATCGAGACCGTCAACACGCTGGGCGGACTCGCTACCCCCCTCGCATACGGCGAGCTGTACACCGCGCTCAAGCAGGGGGTCGTCGACGGCGCAGAGCAACCTCCGGTCGCCCTCTACACCATGAAGTTCTACGAGGTCAGTAAGTACTTCTCGCTCACCAACCATTTCTACGACCTGAACGTCCTCGTCCTGAGCAAGAAATTCTTCGACACGAAACTATCGGCAGACCAGCAGAAGGCTGTGGTCGAAGCCGGGATAGCGACCCAGGATTACGAACGTCAGCTATGGGCCGACTACGAGAAGGACGTCATAGGGAAGATCCGGGCGACCGGCATGGCGGTGAACGAGCTCGATCTCGCTCCCTTCAAACAGGCGGTCATGAACATCATCGACAAGAACAAGGCGAAGGTCGGCGCGGAGGTCATCGACGCCGCTCTCTCCTATTCGGGGAAGTGACCGACTCGGGAGGCGGTTCGGCCGCCTCCTCTTTTTTCGGCTTCGCAAACCAACCGTGAGGAGTGTTTCCGTATGAAGCTTTATCTGAACAGCTGCGAGCCCGCAGAGATACGCGAGATCCACGACTGGGGTATCCTCGACGGCGTCACCATGAACCCGACGATGGTGGCGGCGCTCGAGCGGGACTACGTGAAGAACCTGAAGGAGATCTGCGCGATAGCCGACATGGACGTTTTCGCCCAGGTGGTCTCGGAGAAGGCGGACGCCATCGTCGAGGAGGCGAAGGCTCTTGCGGGCATCCACAAGAACATGATCGTCAAGGTGCATACCAATCCGCAGGGAGTGAAGGCGATCGCCAGGTTGAAGAAGATGGGTATCAGGACCTGCGCGACGGGACTGCACTCCGTCCTCGAGGCGGTCGCGGCCGCCAAGGCCGGAGCGGATCACGCCGCCGTCTTCATCGGGCTCCTCGGGGAGGTCGACGAACATCCTACGGACGAACTGATCGGCGCCATAAGGACCCTGTACGACGGAGCGGGCTTCGACACGAAGCTCATGGGAGCGGTGAGGAGCGCTTCGCAGCTCGTCCGAAGCCTGGCCTCCGGAGCCGACGAAATCACCTGTTCGTACAAGATCTGGAAGCAGTTTTTCGCGAACCACCACACGAAGGACCGCTGGAACGCCTTCATGGGCGACTGGAGGAAGGCCTACGGGGAGAGGAACTGGCTGACCGGTTTCTGACGGGGTAGTCTCGAAACACGGAGAACGCTTTATGGTCATGAAGATGTTGAGAAAAATTTACGATAATTTCCTCGAACTGTCCGCCATCCTCGCCTTCGCGGGCCTGATCGTTCTGACCCTTTTCCAGGTGTTGTCCCGCTATCTGTTCACGTTTCCGATCGCCTTCAGCGAAGAGGTCGGAAGGTTCCTCTTCATCTGGACTTCTTTTCTCGGCTCCGCGATCGTCATGAAGAAGAACGAACACATCAGACTCGACCTCCTTCAGGGCAAAGTGCCGCCGCGGGCGTACGCCGTGATCCAGATCCTGGTGTTCGCCGCGGTCGGCGTGTTCAGCGTCCTGTGGCTGGTCCAAGGCCTGAAGCTCCTCGACGTCGCCTCGCGGCAGACCGCTCCGGTTTCCAGGCTGTCGATGGGGCTCGTGTATTTCGTGATGCCCCTGTCCGGCTTCTTCATGGCCGGGTTCTCGGTCGCTCATCTCCTGAAGGCTGTCGGGAAACTCAAGGGAGGGGCTGCATGAGTATGGTCCTTTTCGCGTTCTTCGTCGTTGCGATCGTTCTGACGGTTCCCATCGCCCACGCACTCGGCCTCGCGTCGGTCGTTTGGGTCCTCGCGAGCGGACTGGTTCCCATGATCATGATCCCGCAGCGCATGTACGCCGGGATCGACAGCTTTCCCCTCGTCGCGATCCCTTTTTTCATCCTGGCCGGGAAAATCATGGCGACCGGCGGAATCTCGGACCGCCTCATCAAGGTGTCCTCGGTGCTGGTGGGCCGTTTCAAGGGAGGCCTCGCCTACATCAACATCGTGGCGAGCATGTTCTTCGCGGGCATCACCGGCTCCGCCACGGCGGACTCGTCCTCCATCGGGTCCATCCTCATTCCCGCGATGACGAAGCAGGGCTACAGGAAGGATTTCACCGTGGCGGTGACCGCGACGTCTTCGGTCATCGGCATCCTCATTCCGCCGAGCATTCCCATGGTCCTCTACGGCATCATCATGAACCAGTCCATAGGGGACCTCTTTCTCGCCGGAGCCGTTCCCGGGATGATCGTGGGCTTCGTCCTCCTGGCGATCAGCTGGTATATGTCCAAGAAGTACGACTATCCCGCCGAGAAGCCTTACACCTTCAAGGAGAGCGTCCGCATCTTCAAGGAAGGAATCCTGCCGGTTTTCACGGTCATCATCGTCCTGGGCGGCATCGTCCTCGGCATCGTCACGCCGACCGAGGCCGCCGTCATCGCGGTGGCCTACGCCTTCGTCCTGAGCTTTTTCGTCTATCGGGAAATCGGGCTGAAGGACCTGCCGAGGATGCTTCTCGAGACCGTCGAAGTGAACGGCATGGTCATGCTGATGGTGGCCACAGCGACCGTGTTCAGCTGGATCGTGACGAGCCAGGAGATTCCGAAGCACATAGCCGAATATCTCGTCGCCACGATTCACAACAAATACCTCATGCTCCTCATCTTCAACGTCGTGTTGCTCGTCGCGGGAACCATTCTCGACCTGACTCCGGCGATGATCATTTTCATCCCGGTTCTCGCCCCCATCGCCTTCCAGTTGGGGGTCGATCCCGTCCACTTCGGGGCGATCGTCGTCGTGAATCTCGGAATCGGGCTCTTCACGCCCCCTGTTGGCGCGTGCCTCTTCGTCTGCTGCTCGATCGCGGAGGTTAACATGCGGGACGTCATCAAGGGATTCCTTCCGTTCTTCGCGGGTATGGTCGCAGTGCTCATGCTGGTGACCTACGTTCCCTCCGTATCCCTGTGGCTTCCCGCGCTGCTGAAGTGAGCGACGGATTCCCGGCCGGGACCGCCCCTTCCGGGCGGACCGCTCTTCGGGATTCCATTTCAAGGGTCAGACGGCATCGAACGACCAAGCCCCGCCGCCTTCGGCCGTCCGTACGGGACGATCGATGCGGCGCGGCTCAGCATTACGAGGTAGTAAAATGAGCGAATCTATGGAGCTGAAATCGATGGTGCGGCGGGCGAAAAAGGCCGTTGCCGAATTCGAGAGCGCGGACCAGGAAAGGGTCGACTCGATCGTCAAGGAACTCGCGCACATCGTCTTTCTCCGCGCCGAGGAACTCGCGAAGATGGCCGTGGAGGAGTCCCGCATGGGCGGCTACGACTACAAGGTGAGGAAGAACAAGGCCAAGGCCCGCATCCTCTGGAACGACCTCCGGACCAAGAGATCCGTCGGGATCATCCGCCGTGACGAGGAGACGGGTATCGTGGAGGTCGCCAAGCCCGTGGGGGTCGTGGGCGCGGTGACGCCCTGCACGAATCCCGTCGTGACGCCTATGTGCAACGCCATGTTCGCCCTCAAGGGAAAGAACGCGATCATCCTCGCTCCGCACCCGAGGGTGAAGAAGTGCGTGACCTACATGACGCGGCTCTACCGCGAAATGCTCGCCGCCCGAGGGGCGCCGGAGGATCTCGTCCAGGCTGTCGAGGAGCCCTCCATCGAGGGCACCAAGGAACTCATGAGCCTGGTCGACGTCGTCGTCGCGACGGGCGGCATGGATATGGTGAAGTCGGCCTATTCCAGCGGCAAGCCGTCTTTCGGCGTAGGGGCGGGCAACGTCCAGTGCATCATCGACCGCGGCACGGACTTCAAGGAAGCGGTATCGAAGATCGTCGACGGCAGGACCTTCGACAACGGCATCATCTGCTCCGGCGAACAGGCGGTCATGATCCCGGAGGAAAGTTTCGACGAGATCGCGGCTGAATTCGTGCGGCAGGGCTGCCGCCTCGTGGAAGATCCCGCGGAAAAGAGGAGGCTCACGGAGACCCTCTACCCGAACGGCGGGATTTCCAAGGACATGGTCGGAAGGACCGCGGAGGAGATCGCGAAGGCGGCGGGCATCGAGGTCCCCGCGGGAACGAGGATGATCCTGGTGAAGGAATCGAGGGAGGACAAGAAGGCCGTCCTCCGGCGCGAGAAGATGTTTCCGGTCGCGGTCGCCTTTCCTTACGGCGAATTCGCCGAGGCCGTGGAAACGGTCCTCGAGGACCTCGAAATCGAGGGCAAGGGCCATTCGGTGTCGATCCATTCGAACGACGAGGCCCGCATCGAATACCTCGCCCTGAAGGCTCCGGTGAGCCGCGTGATCGTGAACGCGCCCTGCTCCACGACATCGGGCGGCAGCTTCTTCAACGGCTTCGCCCCGACCACGACGCTCGGCTGCGGCTCCTGGGGGAACAACAGCATCTCCGAGAATCTGACCTACAAGCACCTCATCAACATCACGAGGATCGGCTACCTCCGGCCGGACAACCCCGTGCCGACGGACGAGGAGCTCTGGGGGGACGGAAAATGAAACTGCTGGAGTATCAGGCCCGGGAGTTGTTCGAAAAATACGGTATCCCGAATCCGCCGGGAGTGGTCGTGCGGTCGCCAGGTGACCTCCGGGAAAAGGCTTCCTCGATCGGCTTCCCGGCCGCGGTCAAGGCCCAGGTGCCGGTCGGCGGGCGGGGCAAGGCCGGAGGGGTCCGCTTCGCGGAGAACGCGGAGGAACTCGCGTCCGCGTGCGGCGACATGCTCGGCCTAGATATCAAGGGTTGCAGGGTCGACACGCTTCTCGTGACCAGGAAGGCTTCGGTCTCGAAGGAACTCTACCTCGGCGTGTTCCTCGACCGCGGAGAAAAGCTCCCGGTAGCGATCTTCAGCTCCGAGGGAGGAGTGGACATCGAGGAGACGGCGAGGACCCGTCCCGAGAGGATCGCGAAGGTCCCGCTCGATCCCGGGAGGGGAGTGCACGGCTGGGTGAGCCGATACTTCGTCGATCGTTCCGGCCTCCAGACCTCCCTCGCCGTGGGCCTCGGACGGATCCTCTCGAGGCTCGCGACCCTGTTCTTCGAGGAGGACTGCCTGCTCGCGGAGATCAATCCCCTCGGGATCGGCTCGGACGGAAATCTCGTCGCCCTGGACGGTAAAATCACGATCGACGACAACGCGCTCTTCCGCCACGAGAACCTCGATGCCCTGCGCCTCGCGTCGGAGACTAATCCCTTCGTTCGGGAGGCGAGGAACTTCGATTTCCTCTACATCCCGATCCGCGACGAGGGGGACATCGCCGTCATAAGCAACGGCTCAGGCATGATCATGGCGAGCCTCGACCTCATCGCAAGGGAAGGCTGCGCGGTGAGGAGCGCCCTCGACCTGGGGGGCGGAGCGACCGCGGGCCGCGTGGCCGAGGCGGTGAGGATCATGCTGTCGGACCCCGCCGTGAAGATCGTGTTCTTGAACATCTTCGGCGGCATCACCCGCTGCGACGAGATCGCGAACGGCGTGAAGTCCTGCCTGGAGCGGAACGCGGCCAAACCCCTCGTGGTCAGAATGGAAGGAACGAACAAGGAGAAGGGCGTCGTCGTTCTCCGCGCCTTCGGGGACAGGGTCGTGCTCGTGGACGATCTCCTTTCGGGAGTGAAGGAACTTTCCGGGAGGGTCCGTTCATGAGCTTTCTCGTTGGCAGGGAAACCCGTCTCATCGTCCAGGGGATCACCGGCAGGGAGGGTACTTTTCACACGGAACAGATGCTTGAATACGGAACGAATGTCGTGGCCGGGGTGACCCCCGGCAAGGGCGGGGAGAGCGTGCTCGGCGTGCCGGTCTGCAACACCGTTCGGGAGGCCAGGGAGAAGCACGGGGCGAACGCCTCGGTGATCTTCGTTCCTCCCCGTTTCATGCACGACGCGGCTCTCGAGGCGATCGACTCGGGACTCCCCCTCGTGGTGACCATCGCCGAGGGCGTTCCGGTCCGCGACATGCTCGACCTCCATCACTTCGCGAGGAAGAAGGGTTGCGTCCTCATCGGTCCGAATTCCTTCGGCGTCATCTCGCCGGGCAAGGCCAAGGCCGGCTTCATGGCCCACAGGATCTTCTCCGAGGGGAGCGTGGGAATCGTTTCCCGGAGCGCGACCAACTGCTACGAGACCGTGTTCCTCATGACGCGGGCCGGAATCGGCCAGTCCACGGTCATAGGTATGGGCGGCGACATGATCCCCGGCTCGAACTACACAGACCTCCTCCCGATGTTCGAGAAGGACGGGCAGACGAAAGCCGTAGTCATGATAGGGGAGATCGGGGGGAGCGAGGAGGAGCGCGCGGCGGATTACATACGGGCGAAGATGACGAAGCCCGTAGTCGCCTTCATCGCGGGAAAAAACGCGCCCAGGGAAAGGAGCATGGGGCACGCCGGCGCCATAGTCTCGCCCGACGGCTCCGGGAGCGCGGAGAGCAAAGAGGCCGCACTGAAGGCGGCCGGGGCGGCCCTTGCGGAAAGCACCGCGGATATCGTAAGAATATTGAAGGAACTGTCGGTATGAAGATCGAACTGCACTACGGCAGGGGCGGGCAGGAACTGCGGTTTCCCGGCGAAAGGCGGCCCGCGATCCTTCTTCCCAGGCCCTTTCCCGAAGCTGCGAATGAACGGGAAATCGTAGCGAAGGCGCTCGCCTCGCCCGTCGGCTCCCCGAGGCTGGAAGAGATCGTCCGGCCGGGCGGGAAGGTCGTCGTCGTCACGAGCGACGTCACCCGCCCCATGCCGACGGCGAAGGTGCTGCCCGAAGTCGCGAAGACCCTCGAGCGGTGCGGAGTCAGCGAGGACGACGTTACCGTGGTCTTCGGCCTCGGGAGCCACCGCGCGCACACGCCCGAGGAGAGGATGAAGCTCCTCGGTCCGCAGGCGGCCGGCCTCCGGGCCGCGGACAGCGACCCGAACGACACGGTGCGGCTGGGAACCACGCGGCGCGGGACTCCGGTCGACATCTTCCGTCCGGTCGCCGAAGCGGAGCACCTCATCCTGCTCGGAAACGTCGAATACCATTATTTCGCCGGCTATTCCGGCGGCATGAAGGCCGTCATGCCCGGGGTCTCCTCCCGCGAGGCGATCAGGCACAATCACGGCTTCATGCTCGAGGACGGCGCCCGGGCGGGCGTTCTCGACGGCAATCCCGTCAGGGAGGACATCGAGGAGGTCCGCGAATTCCGGCCCGCGGATTTCATCCTGAACGTCGTGCTCGACGAGGAGAAGCGCATAGCAGGCGCCTTCGCCGGGCATCCCGTGGGAGCCCACCGGGAAGGCTGCCGGTTCCTCGACTCGTTCTACAAGGTCTCCCTCGGGGAACGGGCGGACGTCGTGGTCGTATCCGCGGGCGGATGGCCGAAGGACATCAACCTGTATCAGGCGCAGAAGGCCCTGGACAACGCGAAGCACGCGGTCCGTGACGGAGGCTTCGTCGTCTTCGTCGCGGAGTGCGGGGAAGGTTTCGGCGAGGGGCTCTTCGAGGAATGGATGAAGACCATGAAGCCCCGCGCCATGCTCGAGGAGATCCGGAAGGATTTCCGCCTCGGAGCCCACAAGGCCGCGGCGATCGCGGAGATCCTCTCGCGCGGGGTGAGCGTCCATTTCGCCTCAGCCTTCGACGCGGACACCGTGCGGAAGATCGGTTTCGTTCCCTTTCCTTCCGCCCGCTTGGCCCTGGACGCGGCCTTGGCGGGGGTCGGAGCCGACGCTTCGGTCTGCGTGATCCCGTTCGGCGGCTCCACCCTGCCGACTGCGTGATGCCGGGCATCTTGCGCGACCGGGTCCGGTTACATTAGAGTTGTTTCGCCATGGAACGGGGAGAGTCTCGATGCTTGAGCCCATAAAACGCACGCGCCTGTACGAGGAAGTGATCGAACGCATCCTCAATCAGATCAAGAGCGGCTCCTTCAAGCCGGGCGACCGTCTGCCGACCGAGCGTGAGCTCTCTGGCCAGCTCAACGTGAGCAGGACGTCGATCCGCGAGGCACTCAGGTCCATGGAGATGATGGGCTACGTCGAGTCCCGCGTGGGCATCTCCGGGGGGACCTTCATCCGGGAGGTCACCGTGGAGGACGTCGTGGAACCCTTCACGCGGCTCCTCGCCAGCTACAAGAAGCAGGAATCCATCCTCCAACTCATCGAGGTCAGGATCATCTTCGAGTCCGCGGCGGCGAAGCTCGCGGCCCGCAGGAGGGACGAAGAGGACCTCCTGCGCATCGAAGAGAGCCTCGCCTTCATGCAGAAGGAGATCGGGAGCGGAAGCATCGGGCTGGAAGGGGACAACCGCTTCCACAAGACCGTTGCCAGGGCTACGCACAACGACGTCCTCATGAAGATGGCGAACCTCCTGGAAAGCCTGCTTGCGGACACGAGGCGAGTCACCCTCGAGCTGCCCGGGATACCTCAGGAGGCCCTCGAGGATCATCGGACCATCTACGAAGCGATCAGGAGCAGGAGCGAGAAGCAGGCGGCCCAGTCCATGAAGACCCACATCCGCAAGGCGCACAACCTGACTTCCCGCGGCGAGATCGACCTGGATGTATAAAATAAATGAAATCAATAGTATAAATGAATCATAAAGGCGGCCGCGACGGGACCGTCGTATAATGCCATGGTGCGGGGAGAGGAACCCCGGTCAAGAAAAGGAGATCGACATGAGTACCTTGAAAGCGGATCTATCGAATCTGGAACAGCTTTTTCCCAAGGATTTCACGCAGGACCAGACCGCCAAAGCGAAAACGGCCTTTTACAAGAAGCTCGCATTCCTGGCCCACCGGTTCTATTCCGGGAAGATCCAGGTCGTGCCCAGGGCGCCCGTTCCCGGCTTCAACTGGTTCAACGTCTGGTATACGCCGGGCGTTTCCAACATCTCCACCTCCATTCGGGACGACAACGACCTTTCCTTCCAGCTTTCGGTGCGCGGCAACTTCGTCGCGGTGGTGAGCGACTCGACGCGCGTCCTCGGGGACGGCGACTGCACGCCCCCCGGCGGGCTCGGGGTCATGGAAGGCAAAGCCTTTCTCATGAAGTACCTGGGAGGAATCGACGCCGTCCCGCTCTGCGTGGACTCGAAGAACGCCAAGGGCGAGAACGATCCGGAGAAGATCATCGATTTCGTGAAGATGTGCCAGCACAGCTTCGGGGCGGTCAACCTCGAGGACATCTCCCAGCCGAACTGCTACCGCGTACTCGACGTCCTGCGCGAAGCCTGCGACATTCCGGTCTGGCACGACGACGCGCAGGGAACGGCCTGCGTCACGCTCGCGGGGGTCATCAACGCGGTCAAGCTCGCCGGGAAGGAACTCTCCAAGGTGAGGATCGTCATGCTCGGCGCCGGCGCCTCCAACACGAGCATCGCCAGGCTTCTCATAGCCGACGGGGCCGATCCCGAGAAACTCGTCATGTTCGACACCAAGGGCTCCCTCCACAAGGGCCGCGACGACATCAAGCGGGACACGAGGTTCTACAGGAAGTGGGAGCTCTGCGAGAAGACCAATCCCGAGAGGTTCGGTTCGATCGAGGAGGCCGCAAAAGGCGCCGACATCATGATCGCGCTGTCCCAGCCCGGCCCGGACACCGTGAAGCGCGCCTGGATCTCCAGCATGGCGAAGAAGGCCATCGTCTTCGCCTGCGCGAATCCCGTTCCGGAGATCTATCCCTACGCCGCCAAGGAGGCGGGAGCCTTCATCGTCGCCACGGGGAGGGGGGATTTCCCGAACCAGGTGAACAATTCGACCGGTTTCCCCGGGATCCTGAAGGGGGCCCTCCTCGTCAGATCCAAGAAGATAACCGACGGCATGGCCATCCGGGCCGCCCATTCCCTCGCGGACTACGCGGTGAAGCGCGGCATTACGCCCGAGAACATGGTGCCGACCATGGACGAAGCCGACATCTTCCCCGTGGAATCCGCGGACGTCGCCATGCAGGCCGTGGAGGAGGGAGTGGCCAGGATCAAGCTCGACAGGCAGGAAGCCTACGACCGAGCCAAGCGGGACATCACCGAGGCCCGCGAACTCACCGCCTCCCTCGTGAAGGACGGCTTCATCAAGTACGTTCCGGACGAGATGCTCGCCGAAGCGCTCAAGTCCGCGATCGACGCCGTTTCCAAGAAGTGACTCGCCTCGGGCCGGACGCGAGACCGCCCGGCCCGACCGACCGAAAAAAGCCGGCCGAGAAGCGATTCGAGGCCGGCTTCTTTTTTCCGGCCGCGACGGTCTCTCTCGCCCCGCTCGCGCCGCTCCCCTCATCGTTTGACAGATAGGTACTATGGTAATACAATTAAACGAAATTCAACCTTCGTTCAGGAACGATCGACATGAAAGCTTTGAGAAAGCTCGCGAGAGGGAAGGGAAACATGGCCCTCGAGGAAGTCCCGGTTCCCGAGATCGGCGACGAGGAAGTCCTCGTCGAGGTGAGGGCCGTCGGCGTGTGCGGGACCGATTACCACATCTACACCGACGAGTATCCGACCTCGCCCCCCCTGACGGTGGGGCACGAGTTCAGCGGGGAAATCGTGAAGATGGGAAGCCGCGTTACCGGCTATAGGGCAGGAGAGCGCGTCGTTTCCGAATTGAGCGTCGCCTCCTGCGGGACCTGCATCCACTGCAAGACCGGGAACCCCCACGTCTGCCCCGCCAAAAAGCCGCCGGGGTCCGAAATCGACGGGGCCTGCGCCGAGTTCGCGAAGATGCCCTACCGGCTGCTCCACCGCATACCCGAGAACGTGTCCTTCGAGGAAGCGGCCGTTGTCGAGCCCGCTGCCATCGTGGTTCACGGCGTCCTCGAAAGGGCGGAGGTCTTCGTGAACGATTTCGTCGTGATCGCCGGCGCGGGTCCCATCGGGCTGCTCGCCGCCCAGGCGGCCAGAGTCGCAGGGGCCCGCAGGGTGGTCATCCTCGGGACCGACAACGACCGGGGACTCAGGTTCGAGGCGGCAAAGCGACTCGGCTTCGAGGACGTGATCGACGTGTCGCGGACGGACGCGGTCGAAGAGGTCGTGCGGCTGTCGGAAGGCAGAAAGGCCGATCTTTTCGTGGAATGCTCCGGATCGCTCCAAGCGATCAACACCGGGATCGACGTACTCCGCAGGCACGGAAGGATGGGGGTCATCGGGATCCCGGGCAGCGAGACCCTCGAGGTAAAATGGAAGAAGGCGGTCCTCAACGCCTTGAAGATCGTTTTTTCCTTCAGTTCGTCGTCGACGAGCTGGGACAAGGTGCTCGGCATGATCAGCGTCGGCTCGCTGGACGTGAAGTCCCTCATCACCGATGTCGTTGCGATGGAGGAATGGGAAACTGTTTTCGGCAAGGTGAGCAGGGGCGAGGTCTTGAAGGCCGTGCTCAAGCCCTGAGAGCCCGGCCCGCACCGAGAGCATGGAGCGGGAATCGATCCCGCCCGAGATTTCGACAGGAGTAGCGTATGGGATACGACTTGAGCGGTTTGAACGCGGTCGTCACCGGAGCCGCGCAGGGCCTCGGCATGACGATAGCGGAGACGTTCGTGAAGGCGGGATGCAAGGTCGCCCTCGTGGACATGAACCGGGCGAAACTCGAGGAGACCGCGAGGCGCCTCGGCCCCGCGGTCCGGACCTACGTCTGCGACATCGTTTCCGACGGTGCCGTCGCGGAGACCGTAGCGAAGATAAACGGGGATTTCGGCTGCATCGACATCCTCGTGAACAATGCGGGAATAGCCTCGGCGGAGGACCTGTTGGACACTCCCGCCGAAAGGTGGAGAAAGACCATCGACGTGAACCTCACGGGAACCTTCAACTTCACCCAGGCGGCCGCCCGGGTCATGGCGGCTCGGGGAAAGGGCGGGAGGATAGTCAACATAGCCTCCGTGGCTGGAAGGAACGGAGGCTTCACCGTGTCGCCGGCCTATTCGTCCAGCAAGGCCGGCATCCTCGGGCTCACCAAGGCGTCGGCCAGGCAGCTCGCGAAATACAAGATCACGGTGAACGCCGTGGCGCCCGGCTCGCTCGAGAGCGAGATGCTGAACAGCTTCGGCGCGGACAAGGTGGAGGCCCTGCGCAAGAGCATGCCCCTCGGAAGGCTCGGCACCTTCGAAGACGTGGCGAGGGCCGTCCATTTCCTCGTTTCGCGGGAGGCCGAGTTCATCGACGGAGTCTGCCTCGACGTGAACGGCGGACAGTTCATGGCCCCCTAGGGGGAATGGCGGAACAGGCGCGCGTAAGGTATACTCGGTGACGTCATGAAAAACCTATCCTTGCTCGAACCTCCGAAAAAAACGCGGCTCTACGAGAACATCATAGAGCAGATCGTCGATCTCATGAAGCGAGGCGACCTCAAGCCCGGCGACCGGCTTCCGACCGAGAGGGACCTCGCCGAGCAGCTCCAGGTCAGCAGGACCGCCATCCGGGAGGCCTTCCGCTCCCTCGAGATCATGGGCTTCATAGAGTCGAAGGTGAGGGAAGGCACCTTCGTGAAGACCCTGACCTTGGAAAGCGTCATGAGCCCCTTCAGCACCATCCTCTCGCAGGACAGGATCCTCATCATGGAGCTGATCCAGGTGCGCATACTCCTCGAGACCGAGATCGCGCGGCTCGCCGCGATGAAAATCTCCCCCGAAAAGGCCGAAAAGATCCAAGCCGTGCTCGACGTCATGAGGAAGAACGTCGCGGCGGGCGGACTCGGGGTCGAGGACGACGACCTCTTTCACGCGACGCTCGCCGAAGCCGCGGGAAACCGGGCCCTCATGACGATCCTCGGCATGTGCGGCGACCTGCTCCACAAGACGCGCCAAGCGACGATGGAGATCCCCGGCCAGCCAGCCAAGACCGTCAAGGACCACGCGGCCATCGCCGAAGCGGTCAAGGCGGGAAATCCGCAGAAGGCTGCGCAGCTCATGCGCCAGCATCTCGTGAAGGCCTACAAGAACCTCAGGAAACGGCCGGATTTCGAGAACATAGAGGAATCCCTGGGATAGGAGACCGGGCCGCGGAGAGCGGCCCGGTCGGTCGGGCGCGAAGCGGGCCGAGCGCCCCGGCGATGCAGGCGGTCTGAAGCCGGCCATCATCCGTTCCGGATACGGTCCGTAGTGGATCGATGGGCCGTCGCCGAGGACGCAGAGTCTCCGTATGGTTTTGCCCTATTTCGGCATGAAAAGGTTCGGCAGGGTCATGGACACCGCCGGGATGTAGGTGATGACGAGCAGGACGCCTACCATGACGATGTAGAAGGGTATGAGCGTCTTCGACAATTGCTCGATCTTGACCCCCGAGATTGCGCTTCCTATGAACAGGGTGCTGCCCACCGGCGGCGTGAGGAGTCCGATCCCGAGGTTGAGGATCAGGATGACGCCGAAGTGGATCGGGTCCACTCCCACCTTCATCGCTATCGGAAGCAGGATCGGCGTCGCGATCAGGATGATGCAGGACATCTCCATGATCGTCCCGAGGAAGAGGAGGATCACGTTGATGATGATGAGCACGAGGTACTTGTTCGTCGTCGTTCCGAGGATCGCGTCGGTGATCATCTTCGGGACCTTGAGGTAGGCGACGAGCCATCCGAAGGCGCCGGATGTGCCGATCAGGATCATGACGATGGAGAGCGTCCTGATGGATCTTCCGAGTATTCCCCACATCGCGGTGATGGGCACTTCCCTGTACACGAAGAAGGTCACGAACATTGCCCAGAGCACGGCGATGGCGGCGGACTCGGTGGCGGTGAAGACGCCCGAGATGACGCCGAAGACGACGATGATCACCGTGAAGAGCCCCCACGCCGCGTCGACGAAGGTCCTGGCGACCCGTTTGATCGAGAAGCGGTCGCTCACCGGATAGTTCCGCTTGACCGAGATTATGTAGCTGTAGATCATGAGCGCCACCCCGAGGAAGATGCCGGGAACGAAGCCCGCGAGGAAGAGTCCCCCGATCGACACGCTCCCCGCGACCAGCGAGTAGATCACCATGTTGTGGCTCGGGGGAATCAGGATGCCCTGGACCGAGCTCGTCATGGTGACGTTCGTGGCGAAATCGACGTCGTAGCCCTGCTTCGTCATGAGGGGGATGAGGATGGGCCCGAGCGAGGAAGTGTCCGCCGCCGAGGATCCGGAGATGCCCCCGAAGAACATCGAGGCGACGATGTTCACCATGGCGAGCCCTCCGCGCATCCAGCCTACCAGGGCGTCGGACAGGGCGATGAGGCGCTTGGATATGCCTCCCGTCCCCATGATCTCTCCCGCGATGATGAAGAACGGCACCGCGAGAAGCGTGAAGGTGTTGATGCCCTTCACCATGTTCTGGAGCATCATCTGGAGCGGGAGCCCGAGGTAGAGCATCGTCACGAGCGAGGAGAAGCCGATGGCGAAGACGATGGGGGCCCGTATCACGAGGAGAACGAAGAAGGTCCCGATCAGAAGGATGACGGCGATCACGTCCGTTTGCATAGGTACTCCCGTAGTTTCTCGACGACCATGATGACGAGAGCCGTTCCCGTGACCGGTATGGACGCGAAGAGCCAGCTCGACCTTATC
Organism: uncultured Spirochaetaceae bacterium; assembly: GCA_964397655.1. Taxonomy (GTDB): domain Bacteria; phylum Spirochaetota; class Spirochaetia; order DTKZ01; family DTKZ01; genus CAYNKA01. Next base: position 216,349 of record CAYNKA010000006.1, read on the forward strand.
CCGAGGCCCGGCATGACGTTGAGGGCCGTGAGCTGCGTAAGCTTGATGCCCTCCCAGAACATGCAGGCGGCGAAGATCAGGATGATGAAGTGGTTGACGTAATCGAGCACGCGGAGCTGCTTCGCGTTCAGGAAGTACTCGATCACGCTCATCCTGAGATGCCGTTCCTCCTTGATGGCGAGGGCGGAACTGATGAGGCAGAACCAGACCATGAAGAAGAGGGCTCCTTCCTCACCCCATCCCGGGGTGCGGTTGAAGACGTAGCGTCCCACGACGACGATCGAAACCACGACGACCTGCGCCATGAGGAAGATCCTGCACGCGCCGCCGATCACGGCCCTCGTCGCGTCGAAGAATTTGTCCAGCATAGAGAATCCTTCCTTGGACTGCGGGCGGCCGGTCCCGCGCGGGAACCGGCCGCCGATGCGCCCGAATCGCCTTGGGAGCCTATTTCACCGCCGCGATCTGCTTGAGGAGTTCGATGAAGTCCTTGCCGTGCTTCTCGTACACGGGCGCGACCATTGCCTGCCACTTCGGAACGTCGGTCTTCGTTATCCTGACGCCCTTGGCGACGAGCTTGTTCATGGCCTCCTCGTCCTTCTTCTGGGCTTCGGCCTTGTTCCAGTCCTCGGTGACCGCGGCGGCCTCGAGCACCGCCTTCCTGCCCGCGTCGTCGAGCTTGTTCCAGGTGATCTCGGACATGAGGATAGGGCAGGGCGTGTAGGAATGGTAGTCGAGCGTCATGTTCGGGGCGACCTCGTAGAAGTTGTTCGCTAGGTAGCCGACCGGCGGGTTCTCGGCTCCGTCCACGACGCCGGTCTGCAGGGCGCTGTAGAGCTCGGAGTAGGAGATCGGCGTGGGATTCGCGCCGAAGGCGGAAACCATGTCCATCATGAGAGCCGTCTGGGGAACGCGGATCTTGAGTCCCTTCATCTCGGAGACGTCGGAAACAACCTTCTTGGTGAAGAAGAAATGACGGGCGCCTTCCTCCACGTAGCCGATCGCGACCATCTTCGAGCCGCTGGATTGGACGTCCTTGAGCAGGTTCTTGCCGATGTCGCTCTTGAGGACCTTCCAGAGATGGTCCCTGTCGCGGAAGACGTAGGGAAGTCCGAACAGGTTCATCCTTTTCGCGCCGAAGTCGCCGACCGTGAGCGCGCTGCCCCTGAAGAAGTCGATGGCTCCCATCTGGATCGATTGCATCGAGGTCTTCTCGTCGCCGAGCTGCATTGCGGGGTAGATGTCGATCTTCATCTTTCCGGCGGTCTTTTCCTCGAGAGCCTTCGCGAAGCGTTCGGCGCTCAACGTCATGAGGTGCCCGGCCGGGTTCACCTCGGCCCATTTCATGACCATGGGCTTTCCCGCCGGAGCCGCCTCCTTGGATCCTCCGGCGAACGCCGCTGCCGCGAGGGCCGCCGCCAGGACGAAGGACAACAATGCTTTTCCGATCTTGTTCATTTCACCAGCCTCCTGTCTATGTATCGTTTACTTTACAAGTAAAATTCGAAATTGTTCTTCATCACGATGCCGATGTTCACGTATTCCCGTTCGTTGTAGGGCTGTTTCGTGATGTGCCGGTAGAGGATTTCCACCGCCTTGTAGGCCTGAAGCTGGGGATTCTGCCAGATTACGGCCTGAATGGTGTTGTCGTCGAAAAAGGTCTTTAACTCTTCGAACACGTCGCTCCCGACGACCTTCAGCATGCCGGAAAGCCCCTGGTTTCGTATGAACTCGCACATGGCGAGGGTGTTGCGCGCGTTGGCGCAGTAAAGCCCCAGGATGTCGCGGAATTTCTCCATGAGCTCCGCGAGGTTGCGGATCAGTTTCTCCTTGTCGTAGAAGTCGTAGAGTTCGAGGATCTCGATCTCCGGCTTCCTCGCCTTGAGTTCCGAGTAGAAGCCGAAAGTCGTGTCGCGGTGGTTCCTGAGCATGCGGTTTCCGCCGAGGACGACGACGCGCCCCTTCGGCTCGATGAAGTTGCTCATGAGCTCGCCTGCGAGGCGGCCGATCCTTTCCGCCGGCGCGCCCACATAGCCCACCTTCCTGCCGCCGTCCACGTCGGCGTTGAAGATCACGACGGGAATCGATCGCTCGGCGTAGTCCTCCAGGACCGGATTGAGCTCGGTCGCATGCCAGGCCACGGTCAGCATGCCGTCGAGCTCCCCGCCGTTTTCCTCGAGGACCTCTTCGAGTCTGCCGATCTGGTCCCGGTAGTCGCCCGAAAACATGAATTTACGGATTTGTACGTTGAAATCCTTGAACGCGGCCTCGGCCTCCGAGATTCCTTTCCAGACGTAGGGGTAGAAGAAGCGGTCCTCCCCGGTTCCTTCGTTGATGAGCACCCCGAGGCGGACCGTCCTGCGCTTCAGGGACGAGGCGGCGGAGTTGATCTTGAAGTCGTGTTGCCTCGCCAGGCGCAGGACCTTCTCTCTCGTGGCGTCGGCGATGCCCGCCTTTCCGTACATGACCTTGTGTACGGTCACCGTGGAAACTCCGGCGAGCTCGGCAATATCCTTTATCGTCATGCGTTTGCTCGTCGACATCGCTCCCGCTCCGGAAAGTACAAAAAATGATAAACGTTTACCTTGATTGCATGGTAAAACGCTTTTTTTCACTTGTCAAATGATTTTTAATGCTCTATCATGCAAAAGAATAGTGTATAGGATAAACGTTTATCTTTCCTGAGAAAGACAAAGGCGGTCGTTCGATGGATTCCAAAAGCTTCGATTTCACCCTCGCGGACGCCCAGGGGACGGAGGTCGAGCCTCTTTCGGTCCGGGACTTCGACTTCGACGCGTACGCGGAATACGCCGCCGTACTCGACGAGCGATGCGCGAAGTTCGAGAAGGCCGAGAGCGGCGTTCTCGTCTGCCGAAGGTTCCGCGTGCCCGGAGTCTTTTCCGCGGCCTGCGGGGACCGGGAGCTTTCGCTCCGGCTCCAGCTCGGCGCCCTGAAGGCGAGCATGGACTATCCCATGGACGTGCCGAATTTCCTCGAGCCGTGGTACGGGATCGGGACGGTGGCCGCCGCCTTCGGAGGGACCTACCTCTGGAACGAGGGGCAGGCCCCCGCCGTGGAGCCGCCGTTCGCGAGCGTTCGCGAGGCCCTCGAACGCGAGCCGGTCCCCGTCGCGGAAACCGGAATCGGCCGGCACATCCTCGGCATGATCGAATACTTCCTGGACGCGAGCGGAGGGAAGATCCCCCTGTCTTTCTCGGACGTCCAGTCCCCCCTCAACGCCGCCTCCGCCCTCGTGGAAACGAGCGAGTTCTTCATGTCGGTCCTGGACGAGCCCGAACTCGTGGGTCGTCTTCTCGACCTCGTGACCGACCTCTCCCTGGAGTTCTACCGCAAGCAGCTCGGCCTCATCGGAGGCGCGCTCGCATCGCCGGGGCACGGCTTCTCCTCCTCGCGGGTCTTCGTCGGGATCGGGGCGAGCGACGACAGCTCGACCATGCTTTCGCCCGACATGTATCGGGAACTCGTCGCCCCGAGGATGGAAAGGTTCGGCGGGGCCTCCGGCGGGATCGCGTACCACTCCTGCGGGAACTGGAGCGGTAAGATCGGAGCGGTGAAGGGCATGCGTGGCCTCAGGACCGTCGACGCGGCCTTCACCTCGCGGACTGACCCGGACCCGAATCCGCCGGAGGCTTTCCGCGAGGCGTTCTCCGGCACCGGCATCTGCGTGAACGCGCGCATGGTCGGTGACGCCGATGAGGTGCTCTCGGTCTTCGGGCGGCTGTGGGATCCCGGCATGAAGCTCGTCGCGGTGACCTACTGTGCGACGAAGGAAGAACAGGCGAGGGTCTACGAGGGCATCCGGGAGGCGGCGCGATGATCGTCCCGAAGATCGCCTATCCCGCGGAGATCGTCCTCCACCCGGACTGGTGGAACGCGCACGAGGGCATCGCCTTCGACCGGGACTTCTTCTTCCATCCCGCCAAGCGGGTGGAGGAGGAGCGGCACATGGAGAAGGCCCTGTACGAGCGCTGGGGGCGCTACGGCCTCGGCTCGAAGGACCCGGAGGCGAGGCCGGAGGTCGGGGCCGTGCATCTCGCCGCGGGTTTCCTGATCTCGGAAATGCTGGGCTGCAGGGTGGAGTACCTGGAAGGATCGGCGCCGCAGGTCCTTCCCGCGGGGATCGAGGACCTCTCGGCCGTGTCGGCGGACGCGGCATTCGCCTCGCCCGCGTACGGGAAGTTCGCGGATCTTCTCGACGGGCTCAAGACCCGATACGGCGGACTTTCCGGGGACGTGAACTGGGGCGGGATCCTCAACATCGCCCTCGACCTGCGCGGGGAGAGCCTCTTCATGGACCTCTACGACCGGCCCGGCGAGACGAAGTCCTTCTTCCGGACCCTGGCCGAAGTTCTCGGGCGGTTCACGGAAGGCGTCGCCCGCGAAACGGGAACGACCTCGGTTTCCGTGAACCGGATCGTACGGTTCTTCGACGAGCCGGTGTTCCTACATTCCGAATGCTCGCACACCATGATTTCCGAGGATCTCTACGAGGAATTCCTTTTCCGTTTCGACCGGGACTGGAGCGAAATCCGGAGGCCGTTCGGCATCCATTACTGCGGGGCCGACCCTCACCGGTACGCGAAGGTCTTCGCGAAGCTCCCCCGTCTGGATTTCCTCGACCTCGGCTGGGGCGGGAACGTCGCGGAGCTCAGGCGGCACCTGCCGGAGACCTTCTTCAGCATCAGGCTCTCGCCCGTCGAGATCGCCAAGGCGACCCCCTCGGGCATCGAAGCCGTGATGAGGCGGCTCGCCGCGGAGTCCGGCGATCCTCGGCTCACCGGCTTCTGCTGCGTCAACCTGGACCGGAGCGTGAGCGAGGCCCAGATCGCCGCGATATACGAAACGGCCGAGAAGCTCAGAAAGGAAGCCTGCACGAATTCTTGAACCGGCCTCGAAAAAGCGTTATATTTATGAGTATTCCGGTAAGGAGAAGAGCATGAGAATAGAGAATGCGGAGAGCATGATGTCCGCGCTTCGTAACACCGCCTCCGGCGAATCGAGGGTGGAGCGCGAACCCGACGGCGACAAGGACGACAAGGTATCGGCAGCAACGAAGTCCGTCAGACCCGAAGCCTCACCGCTTCCCGAAGGAATGGGGAACAGCGTGAACATCCTCGTTTGACCCCGCGTCATCCGTGAAACCCGGCCGACGGTGAGAGAGGCCGGGTTTTTTATTTCGTCTTTCCTGACAGCATCGAGGGTTTGATTGGTTTTCAAAAAAGGAGGAACCATGAAATACCGTCGTTTCCTTGTGTTCGCGGCGATGATTGTGTCGGCGGACGTCCTGTCCGCCCAGAAAATCACGGAAATCGCCTATGTAACCGCGGAAGGCAATCAGGTCGTCCTGGAAAAGACCTGGGCCACCGCCTTCGTCAGCCAGGAAACCGAGGCCAAGGAGACTCCCGGGGTGTCGAAAAGGAGCGTCGAGTTCAAGCCGGCCTGGGCCGCCGGGCTCAACGCGTTGTCCGGGGAAATCCTGCTCAAGGATCCGAAAGGCGCCGCTGTCGCGAAGCTCGCGCCCGATGCCCCCTCGGGGGACCTTCCCGCCGGCGTTTACACCGCCGACGTCTCGGTCGACTTCGGAGTCTACGGAAAGGTGCGATTCTCCGTGGCTGGGGTGGAGGTGAAGGACGCGTCGCCCGCGAACCGGCCGGGCAAGGACGGGAAGCAGGTCCGGACCTCCTCCCACACGAGGGTGAGTCTCCAATTCAATCTCCCCCTCGTGAGGATCGAAAGGACGCCCGAAAACCTGAAGGGCGAGGCCTCGTACGAGGCGGTCACGTATTGGGCCCTGGACAAGAAGGACGGCAACTACATCGGCTACGCCAAGCTCTTCCCGCCCGGGGAACGGGACGCGAAGAAGATGATCCGGAAGAACGAGGGCTCGGACCGCTGGGGGAAGGCGCCCGCCGGGACCTACGACTTCCTCGTCAACACCGACATTTCGTTCGCGGGCAGGGCCTACGACGTCCGGATCCTCAGGATGCGTCTCGATGCGAACTCCCGCTTGAAGCTGCATCTCGTCATGAACGGGGCGCTCGTCACCGTCACGGCCCCGAAGGCTCCCCACGCCGTGCATTTCTACCAGCCCGGGACCGCGGCCAAATCCCCGAAACCCGTCCGCGATCAAAAGTCGGAGGTCTTCACGAGCGAGGCGCCGCGGCAGAAGATACCCTGCCCCCCGGGCACCTACGACGTGCTCTACAATTTCGACTGGGGCGGCCGCTACGAGTGGCGCCCCGGCGTGAGGTTCAACGTGGGGTCCTCCGTGGCTCTCCCCTAGGGCGTTTGACAGACGTCCGGCCGGTCCCTATAGTGGTCGTATGCGCGTTGCACTCGTACAGAACCACCCGACCTTCGGGAAGAAGAAGGAGAACGTCGAAAGACTGTTCTCCCTCATCGAGAGGGAACCGGCGGACCTCTACGTCCTTCCGGAGATGGCCTACACGGGCTATCAGTTCGTTTCGTCCGAGGAGGCGGCGGAACTCGCCGACGACCTCGACGCCTCGAGCGTCCGCGCCTTCCGCGACAAGGCCCGGGAAAAGAACGCCGCGATCGTCTTCGGCTTTCCGGAGAAGACGCCTCGGGGACTGTTCAACTCGTCCCTGTGCGTCCTCCCCGACGGTGCGGAGTTTCTCTACCGGAAGACGCATCTCTTCTACAAGGAGAAGCTCTGGTTCCTCCCCGGCGACACCGGTTTCTTCGTCTTCGAGTTCCGCGGCCTCAAGATCGGGCCCGCGATATGCTTCGACTGGTTCTTCCCCGAGAGCTTCAGGACCCTCGCCCTGCTCGGAGCCGACCTCGTCGCCCACTCCTCGAATCTCGTCATGCCCTACTGCCAGCAGGCCGATTTCGCGGCGGCGATCGAGAACCGCGTCTACATAGCCACGGCGAACAGGGTGGGCGTCGAGCGCAGGGAGGAGGAGAGCCTGAAATTCACGGGCGAGAGCGTGCTCGTCTCGCCTAAGGGGGAATACCTGCTCCGCGCCTCGAGAGAGGAGGAGGACGTACTCGCCTGCGACGTCGATCCCGCGCATTCCCGCACCAAGAAGATCAACGCGTTCAACGAGGTCTTCGAGGAGCGAAGGCCGGAATACTACCACCCCGCGTTGAGGAAGTGAGCGCGAAGCACGCGGTCGCGGCCGATCTCCGCCGGCTGCGGCGCATTCGGAGTACGGATTAATCCTTGAAGAGGGCGGGCATCGTCTCGGTAAAGCGAATCAGGTCGCCGGAGTCCTTTTGATGACGGAAATTACGATGTCGATATCGCTGTCCGGGTTTTCCGTTCCCTCGGCGCAGGATCCGAAGAAGTAGACCGCCTGCACCTGCGGGAAATGGGATCTAATCATATCCAGCGGTATCGAGAACATGGAAGCAGTTTTTCCTGCGGTATTCCCGCGGTTTATAACCCGCATGTGCCGCCGGTCAGGGCTGATCCGGAAAATTGACGAAGTACTTCGACAATTCCTCGTGCGATTTGTACCAGATCTGCGAGGGACGAGAGCGAATGTGCGTCGATACCGCCTCGGCGATGCCGTCCTTTTCCCCTTTGTAGATTTTATCGAAGATCGACTTATGGGATTCGTAGAGTTCCTTCACTCCCTCGGCGCTGCCTTCCTCGTGGAGATGCAGGTAGCGTACGCGATCCAGATGGGTGCATATCTTCTGCAGCGAGTACCATGTCCAGCTTTTCCCCGCGGCCTCGTAGAGAAAACCGTGAAACTGGTTGTCGAGCTCGAAGAAACGTTTCCTCAGGGTGCTCTCCTGGACGTAGTAGTTCTGAATATTCAGATTCTCCTTGATCTTCACCGCCATCACCTCTTTCAGGTTGCCGCAGAGGTCCTTGAGCACGCTCGATTCGATGATGCTTCTGATGTACATGGCTTCCTGAATCAGCTGATAATCGATGTAGGAAACGCAGGTCTTGTTCTGGGAGTAGATGTCTACGAGTCTTTCCTCCCGGAGCCGGGAAAGAGCTTCACGTATGGGGGTCCTGCTGATACGCAGGAGCGAGGTGAGGTCAGCGTCGTTTATGTGCTGTCCCGGTACGAGATTCAAATGCATGATGTTTTCGCGAAGGAGCCTGTATGCGTATTGGCTGTTGTTTTCCCATGCCGCTTTTTCGTCGATCGTGAATTGCCCCAAATTTTCCATGTCCATCGACCAGGCTCTCCTCTTTTTCCGTCAGCGGGACTCGCATCCACTCTATGCATAAACACGGAGTTTATTCAACCGAACTCATTAATATATTAATATATTGTAATACGACCGGAGTCCATCAGGCAAATCCAACCCCGGAAACCGGATTACAGGAGGGGACGGGGAAAAAGCATGTCCTCTCTTTGCAAAATTGGGCTGAATGGGACGGTAGTCTTCAAAAGAAGGGTACCGGCCGCAGATCCCGGAAAATTCTGTTTGACAATTTAGATTTAGCATACTAATATATTAGCACAAAAGAATCAAAAAGATATGAAACAAAAAAAGAGACCGTACGAGTGCCGAGCAAGGATGTGGTTGCTCCCTTGCGCACCGACGGGAATTCTCAACATGCGGGAGGTCACGACACGATGAAAAAGCAGATTACGGGAATGTTCGTTTGCCTGGCGATGGGCCTTATTGCAGGCTGCGGTCCTTCCAAGGAGTCCGCCGCGGCTTCTTCGGATCCGGCGGCGAAGGGAGCGAAACCTGCCGTCAATCCGATCGTCCTGCGTCTCGGCCACACCAACGCCGAAACCGATTCCAGGCAGACCGAGGTCTTGAAATTCGCCGACTTGGTGGAGAAAAGGACCGACGGGGCGGTTCAGGTAAAAGTGTACGCAGGCGGCGTATTGGGGACGGCGAGGGAAATGGTCGAGGGGATGCAGGTCAATCTCTGCGAGATCGTCGTCGAAGGTTACAACTGCATGGCCTACTTCAGCAAGTTGGGCTATGACACGCTTCCCTACCTTTACGACAATTACGAGCATTTCATGGCCGCCTGGTACAAGAGCGACGTGGGGCCCAAGTGGAAAAGCATCGCCTCCGACGTGGGTTTCGAGGTCTTCGGCCCCTCCTTCCGCGGGTTCAGGATCGTGACCAGCACGAAGCCGTTCAAGAACGCCGACGAGGTGAAAGGCCTCAAAATCAGGACTCCGAACGTCCAGCCCTTCATCGGGACGTGGAAGGCCCTCGGCACGCAGGCGACTCCGATGAATCTCGCCGAGGTGCTCACCGGGCTTCAGCAGGGCACCGTCGAGGCGCAGGAAAATCCCGTCATCCTTTCGTACAACTTCGGGTTCTACGACGTCTGCAAATACGTGATCAAGACGAACCACGTCTGCGGAGCGGACATCTTCATGATGAGTAAGAAATTCTTCGATTCGCTCGATCCCAAGTATCAGAAGGTCATCAAGGAGACCGCGGACGAGGTCGCGAAGGAAATCAGCGAATACAATGCAAAGAACGAGGACGCCTTCTTCCAGAAATTCAAGGACAAGGGCTGTACCATAATCGAGCCCGACGTGAACAGCTTCAGGAAGAAACTCGCCAACTTCACGAACGACGTTTTCCCGCAGATGAAGGAAATCGTCGAAATGGTCAAGCGAGTGAAATACTGACGAATCATGATGGAGCCGTTATGAAGAAAGCATTGGACGCTCTGGAAAGGATATTGATGATCCTGATCGGAATACTGATGGGCATCATGGTGGTCGACATCTTTTATCAGGTCGTGCTTCGGTATGTGTTCCGCAACGCCAACACCTGGTCGGACGAGCTTGCTCGATACAGCATGATGTGGATCGTCATGCTCGGTTCTCCCGTGGTGTTTCGCAGGAATCAGCACATCAAGGTGGACCTGTTCATCGAGAAGGTTCCGCCGAAATTCCGGAAAATCATAAAATTCACGCTTTACGTCGTCATGATTTTCTATCTCGCCGTTCTGTTCAAGGGCGGGCTCACCATGACGATCAACGCCAGCGTCCAGCTTTCTCCGGGAATGGAATTGAACATGGCGGTCATGTACGCATCGATCCTCATCGGTACCGTTCTCATGATCCTTTATATTTTGGAAAACATGTTCAAAGAGCTGTTCGCGCCGGCCGCCGAAAACGGACGGGTTGAAAAAAAGGATTGATCGACATGAGTACCGGAATAATTCTCCTGGTCGTAATGATCGTCTTCATTCTTCTCGGCATGCCGGTCGCCATGGCGATCGGAGTCGGTTCCATGGCCTGCGTGTTCTACGGAAAGTATGAAATAGGAGTCCTCGCCCAGAAGATGTTCAGCGGGGTGGATTCCTTCATCCTGCTCGCCATACCGTATTTCGTCCTGGCGGGCAACATCATGGGCGCGGGCGGTATCACGAAGAAGGTCATCAATTTCTCCGCCGCGGCCTTCGGCTGGATGAAGGGAAGCCTCGCGGTCATCACGGTGTTCGCCTCCTCGATCTTCGCGGCTCTCACGGGGTCCGGCGTTGCAACCGTCAGCGCGATCGGCGGGATCACCATTCCCGCGATGAGGGACGAAGGGTACGATACCTCGTTCGCCACCGCGGTGGCCGCGAACGCCGCGATCCTCGGCCCGCTCATCCCCCCGAGCATCTTCCTGATCAATTACGGCAATGCCGCGGAGATCGACATCAGCGCTCTCTTCAAGGCCGCGGTCGTTCCCGGCATATTGATGTCGGTCCTGATGATCCTGTACTGCATCTTCTACGCGCATCGCAAGAACCTGAAATCCAGCGGGGAGAAATTCAGCGTCAAGAAGACCTTCGTCGCGGCAAAGGACGGTTTCTGGGCCCTTCTGATGCCGATATTGCTGCTCGGCATCATCTTCGGGGGCATCTGTACGCCGACCGAGGCTGCGGCCGTGGCCTGCGTCTACACCTTCGTCGTGGCGATCTTCATCTACAAGACGCTGAGCTGGAAGAACGCCTTCGTCGTCCTGCAGGAAAGCGCCCTCGTTTCCGCCCTGATGATGTTTCTCATGGGCAACTCGAAAATATCGGGATGGGTCCTCGCGGTCGACAAGGTCCCCACGCTGATCGCGAACCAGATCCTGGGCCTTTCGAGCAACGCCTTCGTCATCATGCTTCTCATCAACATATTTCTTATCGTGGTCGGCATGTTCATGGAGGCGAACGCCGCGATCGTGATCCTCACTCCGATCCTGGTGCCGATCGCGCTCAAATGCGGCATTTCCGGACTCCAGTTCGGAATCATCCTGTGCGTGAACCTGTGCATGGGACTCATTACGCCGCCCGTAGGAGGTTGCCTCCACGTCGGGACGGCGATCACCAAGGGACGCATTGAGCAGACTTTCATCAAATGCATACCCTTCCTTTTCGTGGAGAGCATCGTATTGATCTTGGTGAACGTGTACGAGCCTCTTTCGTCCTGGCTGCCCGGGATTCTCGCCAAATGAGAATCCGCGGAGGCTACCGAGGATAAGAAAAGCATTTCGCTATTTCAGGAGATAAATCATGCAGGTAAAGCTACTGAGCTGTCCGGAAGACAAGGATATCATTAAAAGATTGATAAGAAACATGGACAACGCGCAACTCTTGGTTCCCGAAGTCTGCTCGAAAATGGTCGAAAGAGTCTGCGATGAATCCGTATATTACGGATTCAATTCCGTGGTCGCCACGCCGAATACGGTGGAACAGGTCGCCAGCTTGCTGAAGGGCTCAACGGTGCATACGCTGTTCGGGTTCGGCGATGCCGGCAGGGGGTCCATCGAGGGAAAGGTGGCGACCCTGAAGAAGGTGCTTTCCTTCGAGGTCCAGGAAGTGGACATGATCATGAATATGCCCCGCTTCTTCGACGGTAGGTTCGACGTGGTTCAGAGCGACATTTCCACGCTCGCGGCGATCTGCGAAGAACACGGAGCGGAATTGAAGGTGATAATCGAAAGCGGCCTCCTGACCGACGACCAGAGGAAGCAGGCCGTGGAGATCGCCATCGCCGGAGGCGCCAAATTCATCAAGACCGCGAGCGGAAGCGCGGGGACCGGGACCTGCAACATGCACCTCATCCTGCTCCTGAAAAAGGCGATAGCGGGAAGGGCCAAGCTGAAGGCTTCCAGCGGTATTCAAACCCTCGAGGACGCCTGGGCGTTCATGGAGGCCGGCGCGGACAGGACCGCGGGCCGGGACAACATCATTGCCCAGCTCAAGGCGATAGGATACACACCGGACTGAGCGTTGCGCTTGGGGATTCCGGACGATTTCGCACCCGGGCCGATAGGAGATTCGACTTTCTCTTTGTCGGGGAGTACCCTATTTTACACGATCAGGATCGGCTTCGAGCGGACGCCGGGAATTGGACCCGGCCGGTTTGCCGAAGCCGCCCTGATTTTCCGAGAGGTCTTGATCGGTCCGATCAAGACTTTTTTATCCCTTACAGGTTGAGCCGCAAGGATACGGAGGATTCGATGGGAAGACGACCTGCCGAACAAGAGGCGGCTTGTCCGCTGGGGCGCACAGGCGCGATTTGAATCCTGAAGAAATGTAGAGTATGATGAACTAGAGGAAGAAGATGGAACAAAACGATTCGAAAGAAAGGAAACCTCTGCCAAGCGCCGAGGAGATCAATTCCGCCTGGAAGTCGAGGGCTCCCGGAAAGCCGAACTCGATCGGCGAATTCATAGCCAGATCGATTTCCGACGCCATGGTGAACAGAGGCCCGGCCAAGAAACCGGACGAGAAGTAAATCCTCCTGAAATACCACATGACGATTCAGACCTTGTACAGCGTCACGTCACTTCCGGCAAGTGGGTCACGGATGACGTCCTTTCCCGCTCCACCGGCCAGGATTGGACGGACGCGGTAATCCACTTCATGAACGACCTCCGAAAAGATACGGAAGGCTTAGGCGACTAGGTGGGGGATTTTCCTCGAAACTGAAGGAGTATCAGTCCATGGCCTACACAGATCTCGACGGTCAAATCCCTGGTACGCGGCGATTTATCGAAGCTGGTTCAATCAGGTTGCCTTCGGATTGAAGTCTTTGAAAGGAAGAG
>CAYNKA010000006.1:229468-237099 GCA_964397655.1 uncultured Spirochaetaceae bacterium
ACCCCTTGCATTAAGGAATGCAACCTGTCGAACCGATGGCGGTTCGTCCACGCGCCCGCGCGGGGCGCGACCGTTTTTTAAGCCGATGGCGATCTATCGAAGCTGGTTCAATCAGGTTGCCTTCGGATTGAAGTCTTTGAAAGGAAGAGTTGGATTCGGGGTGCTCGATACTCTCGCACCCCTTGCATTAAGGAATGCAACCTGTCGAACCGATGGCGGTTCGTCCACGCGCATGCGCGGGGCGCGACGTGTCCCTCGCGTCATGGGGCGGCGAGTGGGGAGTTTCAATCCACGCGCCCGCGCGGGGCGCGACGAGGCGCGATAGGAATAGGTAGGGTACGCCACGAGTTTCAATCCACGCGCCCGCGCGGGGCGCGACCTTCCTTTTTCGACCGTCTCGGCAATATCACAATTTGTTTCAATCCACGCGCCCGCGCGGGGCGCGACTTTGCAATTCATCGGCCGGGCGCTCAGGACGGCGGTTTCAATCCACGCGCCCGCGCGGGGCGCGACATAGGTAGCTATGTTGTCGAGGCACAAGGCCGGGGTTTCAATCCACGCGCCCGCGCGGGGCGCGACGCGTCACGAGAGACGCCCTTGGTCCCAAAGTCGCAGTTTCAATCCACGCGCCCGCGCGGGGCGCGACCGAGGAGGAATACCCTCCGCCCGTGACCGAGGACTCGTTTCAATCCACGCGCCCGCGCGGGGCGCGACCCTGCGAGGCGATGAGCGCGATTTGCGCGGCGGTGGTTTCAATCCACGCGCCCGCGCGGGGCGCGACCCTCGGGCCTCTCGCCGGTTAAAGCGAGGGCGAGGTTTCAATCCACGCGCCCGCGCGGGGCGCGACCTGCGCCTTAAATTGGACGGGCGATACGCGACTCGTTTCAATCCACGCGCCCGCGCGGGGCGCGACTGATGGAAGTTGAAGAGGAAGTCGTCGAGGATCGAGTTTCAATCCACGCGCCCGCGCGGGGCGCGACGAATGACGGCCTATACGCCCTGTATGCCTTCATCAAGTTTCAATCCACGCGCCCGCGCGGGGCGCGACGCGCGACAGGCTCGCGGGTGCTTGTCGATGCACGGGTTTCAATCCACGCGCCCGCGCGGGGCGCGACGGTGATGTGCCTCATGGCATGGGCGAGGATGTGATGTTTCAATCCACGCGCCCGCGCGGGGCGCGACGAGGACTCGGTGATGTTCGCCGCGTGGCTCATGGCGTTTCAATCCACGCGCCCGCGCGGGGCGCGACAGGAGCGCCGCGGCCGAGGACCCGAGAACGAGCTGGTTTCAATCCACGCGCCCGCGCGGGGCGCGACTATAGATGGTCGGGATGAGTCCGGTGAGTGTGTTGGTTTCAATCCACGCGCCCGCGCGGGGCGCGACGATGTATACATTGTTCCCATCGGATACAAGGTATTGTTTCAATCCACGCGCCCGCGCGGGGCGCGACGTCTTGCTCCGCATTGTGGCGATGACGTGACCCGGGTTTCAATCCACGCGCCCGCGCGGGGCGCGACCAGTGGACGAAGTTCGCCTATACCTACCTCCGTGGTTTCAATCCACGCGCCCGCGCGGGGCGCGACCTATTGATTTGCGGCACTCTCGGCATGACCGGCCACGTTTCAATCCACGCGCCCGCGCGGGGCGCGACGCTGTTCCCCTTGGAGACGTGCGAAAGATCGACGGGTTTCAATCCACGCGCCCGCGCGGGGCGCGACATCGGGAACATCTTACCTTGCAATCGGGCACCGAAGTTTCAATCCACGCGCCCGCGCGGGGCGCGACTCATTGCTTTCGCCATATCTGAGTCGCCGGAATCTCTGTTTCAATCCACGCGCCCGCGCGGGGCGCGACCCGCCAACATTCGATAAATTGAGCGACCCGTTCAGCATGTTTCAATCCACGCGCCCGCGCGGGGCGCGACCTGCTATAATGGTTTTAGAGATCGTCTTTGACGAGTTTCAATCCACGCGCCCGCGCGGGGCGCGACGAGCAATATAATTTAATACGGATTATAGGGAAATGTTTCAATCCACGCGCCCGCGCGGGGCGCGACGATCGACGTCAGCGAGTTCCTTGACGATTTCCTCGTTTCAATCCACGCGCCCGCGCGGGGCGCGACCTTCGAATCCATTTGCGAGGCCGTGCAGTTGAGGGGGTTTCAATCCACGCGCCCGCGCGGGGCGCGACTCGTCGACGCTGCGGTCCGCGGATGCGTCCAGGTGTTTCAATCCACGCGCCCGCGCGGGGCGCGACCGTAGGCGGCGAGGTCAACGAGGTTGTCGTCAAGAGTTTCAATCCACGCGCCCGCGCGGGGCGCGACCCTCGGCGCGTACTGGGCCGGGCTCAGGTTCGACGTTTCAATCCACGCGCCCGCGCGGGGCGCGACTCCCTTCAGGGAGTCTATCGGGACTTCTCCCGCGGGTTTCAATCCACGCGCCCGCGCGGGGCGCGACATAGCCGATTATTACGCCCATTCAACCAAAGAGATGTTTCAATCCACGCGCCCGCGCGGGGCGCGACCAAAAGATTTTAACTCTTTCATTTCCTCGAAACTGTTTCAATCCACGCGCCCGCGCGGGGCGCGACTCGGGGTTCAGGAAGATTCGCTCCTTCTTCAGCCTGGGTTTCAATCCACGCGCCCGCGCGGGGCGCGACATTATGCGCGCCGAAATCAAAATCCCATGCGTTAGTTTCAATCCACGCGCCCGCGCGGGGCGCGACCCGAGAACCACAATGGAGGAACAGTCGATAAAGGGTTTCAATCCACGCGCCCGCGCGGGGCGCGACAAAGAAATTGATCGAGTAATCCTATCCCTTCAGCGTTTCAATCCACGCGCCCGCGCGGGGCGCGACACGGGGGAGATTTCGTCCTTTACTCTTTCATCCGAGTTTCAATCCACGCGCCCGCGCGGGGCGCGACCAAAGTGCCCTGCAGGACATGGAACGTTTGCGATGTTTCAATCCACGCGCCCGCGCGGGGCGCGACCCAAGCCTCCTGGACGTACTCCTCCTGGATCTGCGGTTTCAATCCACGCGCCCGCGCGGGGCGCGACTGCGGCGTGGCTATCAAAAAACAAGGAGGATGCTCGTTTCAATCCACGCGCCCGCGCGGGGCGCGACCCTACGCGGGAACATTCCTCCGTGCCGCAGGCCCGTTTCAATCCACGCGCCCGCGCGGGGCGCGACTAAAAGATGCTCATGCCGTCCGCATGATGGGCGGGTTTCAATCCACGCGCCCGCGCGGGGCGCGACCGGCGGGTGTGGTTTGCCGTTTTGAGCGCGGGCTGTTTCAATCCACGCGCCCGCGCGGGGCGCGACTGATACCCTTTGATGAGGTCATCGTTCGCGTCGTAGTTTCAATCCACGCGCCCGCGCGGGGCGCGACACGTAGAATTTGACAATGAAACAGGCGCGGTGAAAGTTTCAATCCACGCGCCCGCGCGGGGCGCGACCAAAACCGAACTCTCCCAAGTTGCCGACGCTCAGGTTTCAATCCACGCGCCCGCGCGGGGCGCGACCGATGGCGAGGGCGGAAAACGTCTTGCCCGATCCCGTTTCAATCCACGCGCCCGCGCGGGGCGCGACAATCGTCGCCTTGTCGAACGCGATTTCGTACCGATTGTTTCAATCCACGCGCCCGCGCGGGGCGCGACCGATGGCGAGGGCGGAAAACGTCTTGCCCGATCCCGTTTCAATCCACGCGCCCGCGCGGGGCGCGACAATCGTCGCCTTGTCGAACGCGATTTCGTACCGATTGTTTCAATCCACGCGCCCGCGCGGGGCGCGACGTGTTAAGCTTGACCTCGGCCTCTGCAGGGCCCCCGTTTCAATCCACGCGCCCGCGCGGGGCGCGACAAACGGGATACTCAGTCGACAGGTCGGTGATTGCGGTTTCAATCCACGCGCCCGCGCGGGGCGCGACACTCGTCGATTCGGAACAGCGTTCCCCGAGGGTAGTTTCAATCCACGCGCCCGCGCGGGGCGCGACCCACGTTTGAGTTGCGCTATAGCTGCGGGAGCAGGTTTCAATCCACGCGCCCGCGCGGGGCGCGACTCTCAAGCCGTTCGGAGTCCCTATTACCTATCATGTTTCAATCCACGCGCCCGCGCGGGGCGCGACGTAGACACTCGGCGGGTTGCGTTGAATGGCGAGCTTGTTTCAATCCACGCGCCCGCGCGGGGCGCGACGGCGAGCGCCTTCATGATCTTTTCCCGCGTCACAAGTTTCAATCCACGCGCCCGCGCGGGGCGCGACCGTAGGCGGCGAGGTCAACGAGGTTGTCGTCAAGAGTTTCAATCCACGCGCCCGCGCGGGGCGCGACGCCTTCATGAAGGTGAGAAGAGCTCCACCCGTATCGTTTCAATCCACGCGCCCGCGCGGGGCGCGACGGGACGATATTGTGTCCGGCCGCTTCATGATTCCAGTTTCAATCCACGCGCCCGCGCGGGGCGCGACTGGGTTTTTCCTCCCTCGTGGTTTTCCCACAAAAGTTTCAATCCACGCGCCCGCGCGGGGCGCGACCTCAGACCCGATCCTCTCGCCGACGCTCGCCGAGTGGTTTCAATCCACGCGCCCGCGCGGGGCGCGACTACGGGACGACATTGTATCCGGCCGTTTCATGATCCCGTTTCAATCCACGCGCCCGCGCGGGGCGCGACATTTTTCGTCTGTACCGTTGTTGCTGATATGGGAGTTTCAATCCACGCGCCCGCGCGGGGCGCGACAGTGACGGGAAAGAGGCCGATCATCCCTGCCCACGTTTCAATCCACGCGCCCGCGCGGGGCGCGACTCCTCCTTGTTTTTTGATAGCCACGCCGCAAGGCGCGTTTCAATCCACGCGCCCGCGCGGGGCGCGACGTTGACCCGCAGAGGACACACCGACGGTCGCGCTCGTTTCAATCCACGCGCCCGCGCGGGGCGCGACATTCCCGACGCAAAGCATGTCGACATCGGAAAAGGTTTCAATCCACGCGCCCGCGCGGGGCGCGACCCGCTCAGAACGCAGCCGCCGAAGCTCAGGCGGCGTTTCAATCCACGCGCCCGCGCGGGGCGCGACCACGGGGGAGATTTCGTCCTTTACTCTTTCATCCGAGTTTCAATCCACGCGCCCGCGCGGGGCGCGACCTTCTCCCGGGAGAGTCGCAAATAGGATGCCCTAAGTTTCAATCCACGCGCCCGCGCGGGGCGCGACCCCAGTAAGGTCGGCAAGCTGCCGTGCTCTTGCAAGTTTCAATCCACGCGCCCGCGCGGGGCGCGACAGATTCGCTCCCTCCGGTGCGGCGCTCCAACGTCGGTTTCAATCCACGCGCCCGCGCGGGGCGCGACACGAACACGAGGTTGAGGAAATAATCGCCCGAGACAACGTTTCAATCCACGCGCCCGCGCGGGGCGCGACTCGGCGTCGTTTTCCATGTTGACGTTGATCGATGCGTTTCAATCCACGCGCCCGCGCGGGGCGCGACGATTTCATGAAAGTGAGAAGAGCTCCACCCGTATCGTTTCAATCCACGCGCCCGCGCGGGGCGCGACAATCCTTTCCCGGCTTCTCGATGAGCTTGTCCTGGTTTCAATCCACGCGCCCGCGCGGGGCGCGACCCGAGGTGGTCTACAACAACGGGCTGCAGTACTGGTTTCAATCCACGCGCCCGCGCGGGGCGCGACATGGATTCGTTGTCGTCCGAGTATTCCCCATCAAGGTTTCAATCCACGCGCCCGCGCGGGGCGCGACATTATTACTCATTTAGGAGCTTCAGTATTTCAACCGTTTCAATCCACGCGCCCGCGCGGGGCGCGACTCGTACAGCGTGTAGCCGAGACGGGAGTGATTGATTTGTTTCAATCCACGCGCCCGCGCGGGGCGCGACAATCTTGATCCGTCTGTAGTCGCGTCTCAATTCTACGTTTCAATCCACGCGCCCGCGCGGGGCGCGACGTTTTCCATGACCGCGAATCTCGGTCGTAGCTCGCGTTTCAATCCACGCGCCCGCGCGGGGCGCGACCATGGTATGAAGCGGAACGGAGGATGAATGAAAAAGTTTCAATCCACGCGCCCGCGCGGGGCGCGACGCACTGGCTCCCGAAGCCCTCGCCATCGGAAAAGAGTTTCAATCCACGCGCCCGCGCGGGGCGCGACATCCTTCGTAGGAGTGATCAGCGTCGATGAATACGTTTCAATCCACGCGCCCGCGCGGGGCGCGACGCGTTCATGGGCGGGCCTCCTTCTCGTATCTTAGTTTCAATCCACGCGCCCGCGCGGGGCGCGACGGTGCCCGATTGCAAGGTAGGACGTTCCCGATCCAAGTTTCAATCCACGCGCCCGCGCGGGGCGCGACGTTCGCCCGGTTCGATGTAAGCATACGCTTCAAAGTTTCAATCCACGCGCCCGCGCGGGGCGCGACCCGTATGAAGGATTTGCCTTCAACCACGAAAGGGTTTCAATCCACGCGCCCGCGCGGGGCGCGACTCGGCGGGCAGATGCCCCCGGCTCCGCTTCCGGTCGTTTCAATCCACGCGCCCGCGCGGGGCGCGACCCGATAGGATGGTCGCGGATTCCCAGCTCGGGTCGTTTCAATCCACGCGCCCGCGCGGGGCGCGACGATCGGGAACATCTTACCTTGCAATCGGGCACCGAGTTTCAATCCACGCGCCCGCGCGGGGCGCGACAGATTGTCCACATATTTCGAGTTCGTCTCGTCTTTAGTTTCAATCCACGCGCCCGCGCGGGGCGCGACCCGAAGCTCTCGTTATTCTCGCCGATGCCGTATGCGTTTCAATCCACGCGCCCGCGCGGGGCGCGACGTTTTCACCGACGCATTAGGGCGTCCCGAGATAAAGTTTCAATCCACGCGCCCGCGCGGGGCGCGACAGCTCGTCCGTTATCGGGTCTCTATGATCGATAAGTTTCAATCCACGCGCCCGCGCGGGGCGCGACATCCGATGCGATGGCTTGTCTATGAGTACAAGGCACGTTTCAATCCACGCGCCCGCGCGGGGCGCGACCCGCAACTTTTGGGCCGGTGCTCGATGGATCGGGTTTCAATCCACGCGCCCGCGCGGGGCGCGACAGAAGCCGCCGCCGTATCAGTATCGCAGATGATCGTTTCAATCCACGCGCCCGCGCGGGGCGCGACTCGCTATTTCGCCAAAGGAACGCATGGTATTTCGGGTTTCAATCCACGCGCCCGCGCGGGGCGCGACGACGAGGTAAAGAGTGAGAGAGGGTAGATTGGCAAGTTTCAATCCACGCGCCCGCGCGGGGCGCGACACGTTCGCCCGGTTCGATGTAAGCATACGCTTCAAAGTTTCAATCCACGCGCCCGCGCGGGGCGCGACTCGCCGCCGCCTCAACCGCAGCCTTGGCGTAGGCGGTTTCAATCCACGCGCCCGCGCGGGGCGCGACGCGGAGGGTGCTCATGCCTTTCCCGCCTCCTTTGCGTTTCAATCCACGCGCCCGCGCGGGGCGCGACCCTGACGGCCTCGCTCATCCTTGACGACGGTTGCGTTTCAATCCACGCGCCCGCGCGGGGCGCGACTTGCCAGGGATGATGCACCGCTGGACGAGGACCGGCTGTTTCAATCCACGCGCCCGCGCGGGGCGCGACGCTTACATTCATAACATATTCAAGG
>CAYNKA010000007.1:0-23184 GCA_964397655.1 uncultured Spirochaetaceae bacterium
TTTGCGAAGCAAACCCTACGATGTCATTCCGCTCGCCGCCTGACCGTCTTCGGTCGATCCGTACCGCGGCGGAAAGCGCCTTCAATGTAATAAATAATGCCCGATTTGTCCAGTCGGACTTCGTCGATTTCGAGCCGTCCGTTACGTTTTCGCCGGACGGGTGTGTTCAAAATCTAAGAATGGCACTACAATACGTGTTCTCTACTCGGAGGAAAATCCTGTCTGCACCGATCGCAAAAGAGCATGCATCCGTCGTCGGCCTATCGCTGCTGACCGCCGCCTGCCTCCTGGGCGACTCGATGCTCTATGTCGTCCTTCCGATCCATTGGAGGGAGGCGGGGCTCTCGTCGCTCTGGGAGGTGGGAGTTCTCCTCTCGGTGAATCGTCTGGCGCGGCTTCCCTTGAATCCGCTCGTAGGCTGGACTCTCGGGAGGATCGACGTGAAGACGGGCATGGTGTTCGCCGCGATACTCGCCGTCCTCACGACCGGAGGGTATGCGGTGTGCCAGGGTTTCGGCCTGTGGATCGTCATGCGCTGCCTCTGGGGCCTGTCCTGGACCTTCCTGCGCCTCGGAGGATATTTCGCGGTCCTCGAAATCTCCTCCGAATCGAACCGAGGAAAGCTCATAGGCACGTTCAACGGGCTCTACCGTCTTGGAAGTCTCGCCGGCATGCTCTTGGGCGGATTTCTCTCCGACTGGCTGGGGCTCCGGGCGACTTCGGCGATTTTCGCCGTTCTGACGCTCGCCGCGATTCCGGTCGCCCTGCGCTCCCTGCCTCGCGGCAAAGGCTGGGAGGCGCGAAAGACCTCCTCCGCAGCGCTCAGGTCCTGCCTGGCGGACGGTTCCTTCCTCCTGATCCTGCTCACCGGACTCCTGCTCGCGCTGGTCTACTGGGGGATTCTCACCTCCACGCTGAGCCGCCTCATCGAAGCGCACTACGGCAAATCGATGGATCTTTTCGGAATCGCGCTGGGCGCCGCTTCCATCGGGGGAGCTCTTCAGGCCCTTCGCTGGGGCTGGGAGCCGTTCGTCGCGCCCATGGTCGGCAGGCTTTCCGACGGAAGGTTCGGCCGGCCGCCGGTTCTGATCGCCGCCCTCGCCGCCTCCTCGGTCCTCTTCGCCCTGGTGCCGGTGCGGCTCCCGACGGTTTTCTGGCTCGCCCTGGTGCTCGCGGTGCTGCTCACTGCGACGATCACCGGAACGGTCTCGGACGCCCTCGCCTGCGACGCCGCCTACGGATCGGGGCGGAAGATGCTGATGGCGGCCTATACCTTCGCGGTCGACCTGGGGGCAGCCATCGGGCCGCTCGTCGCCTATTCGGCCGACGAGATCTGGGGCCCGTTCGCCGTCTATTGGATAGTCGCCGCCGTCATGCTCCTCTCTGCGTGGCGCTGGTACGCGAGGCGGGACTCCGCGTCGGCATCGGCACCGGGGGAAAAAAACGGGGGCCGAGCCTCCGGCCCGGTCCCCCGCTGATCCTGCTTGTTTTCTCCGATGACGAAAACGTCTCATTCGAAGGGGAATTTGTAATCCATCTTGTACCAGTCCCTGAGCGTCTTCATGTCCTTCTGGAGGCTGGGAGGAACGGGGCAGCCGTGCGCCTTCCGGTACTGCCAGTGGAGCCACTCCTTTTCGCCCGCGGTGAAGATCCTTTCCGCGCCGGGCACCTTCTTGGAATTCCGGAGCTGCCGGAGAATGTCGCCCGTTATGGCTTTGAAACGTTTGACGTCGATGAACTCCTCGACGTTGATCGCGATGAAGAAGTGTCCGAGCGGGTAGGGGATCTTCTTCCCCTGCTCGTCGAAGCCGTTGAGCATCTTGAGGTAGGCTCCGTCCTGGAGAGCCGCGCTCAGTATCTCCACGACCGTGGCGTAGCCGTAACCCTTGTACCCGGCCCCGTCCTCGCCGAGTCCGCCCAGGGGCGCGAGCGCCGCAAGGCCTTTCGTGAGGTCGACGAGGACCTGCTGGGTGTCCGTGCGGGCCCGGCCCTGTTCGTCGATGACCCAGCCAGGGGGAAGCTCCTTACCCGCCCGTCCGTAGACTTCGAGCTTCCCGCGCTGCGTAACGCTCGTGGCGCAGTCCAGCATGAAGGGGAATTCCTCGTCCGAAGGAATGCCGAAGGTGATGGGGTTCGTGCCCAGCATGTTCTCCACGCCGAAGGTCGGGGCGGTGGAAGGCCGGGCGTTGGTGCCCGTGATCCCGATCATGTCGGCCTTCGTCGCCATGCTCGCATAGTAGCCCGCGATCCCGTAATGGGTGGAGTTACGCACGACCGTCATGCCGAGTCCGTGCTCCTTGGCCTTCTGGATCGCCATCTCCATGGCCTTCTTCGAGACGACGTGTCCCAATCCGTTGTGGCCGTCTATCACCGCCGTGGTCTTGCGCTCGCGCACGATCTCGATCTCGGTGACCGGATTCATGATCTTGTCGCGGATCCTGTCGATGTAGATGGGTTTGAGCCTCCCGATGCCGTGCGAGTCGATGCCGCGGCGATCCGACTCGATGAGGACGTCCGCGACGATCGCCGCGTCGTTCTTGGGGACTCCTGCCGCGATCAGGGCGTCCCGCATGAAGCGTTCCAGATACTCGATGTCGAGCCAATAGCAATCGTCGTACTGCTTGGGATAGTCTTCCATATAAGACATACCGTTCTCCTTTTCCCGATGAATTATTTCAATTCGGCCCCGCGATGATGATGCGGATGCCGATTTTCTCCAAAGCCGACCGGAAGTCGCCCTCGATGCAGGCGTCGGTGATGAGGACGTCGATCTTGTCGATCGGAGCGGTCACGAAATTCGAAACCACGCCGATCTTGCTGTGGTCCGCTACCACCACGACCTGCCCCGGCGTCCGCTCGATCATGCGCCTCGCGATTTCCGCCTCCTCGAGGATGGGCGTGGTGAGCCCGTACTTGAAGCTTATCCCGTCGACGCCGATGAAAGCCTTGCTCCCGTAGACCTGCTGGAGCGCGAGGTCCGCCATGGCCCCGACGAGGGAGTTAGACCGCGGCCGGTACAGCCCTCCGAGCAGGATGCACTCGAAATCCGCCTCCGCCGCGACCTCGGCGGCGCCCAGGTTGCTCGTGACGATTCTCACCTTCCGGGTCTTGAGCGCACGGATGACCTCGAGGGTCGTGGATCCGCTGTTGACGATGAGGGTGTCGCCCTCCTCGACGAGCGCTGCGGCGGCGGTCCCGATCGACTCCTTTTCCGACTTGTGCGACGCGTCCTTCTGCTGGTACAAGGGCTCAACGCTCACCCGCTGGTTGAGGATGGCCCCGCCGTGCGTCCTCTCCGCGAAGCCCTTCCTCGAGAGCTCGTCCAGGTCGCGCCGGATGGTGAGTTCGGATACCTTGAGCAGGGAGGCGAGTTCCGCCACGGAAACGACGCCGCGTTCCCTGAGGAGTTCGTGAATCTGTTTTTGGCGGTCCGCCGGTATCAAGGTCGAAATCACCGCTCGTCTCTCCAAGAATGATTATACATGAACGTATTTGAATGTCAATGAACGAATCGAGTTTTTTTCATTCTTGACAGTTCAATAATGCACAGGCTATGATCGGGAGTCGGGAAGCCGCCTGCGGACTTTTCGGGGAGTTCTCATGATGAAAATCGACGGAAAAACGAGGCGCATGGCGATCGCGACGATCCTTTCGACGGTCCTTCTTTCGTCGATTCCCGCCCAGGCCGGGGACGTCCCGCGGCTTCCCCTCGACATCGCCCACCGGGGCGGCGCCGGACTCGCTCCCGAGAACACGCTCGCGGCGTTCCGCGCGGGCATCGAAGCCGGGGCGGACGGCGTGGAACTCGACGTACACCTCAGCAGGGACGGCAGGCTCGTCGTCATTCACGATCCCCACGTCTCGCGAACCACGGAAGGCTCGGGCTGCGTTTCGGATCTCGACTTCGCCGATTTGAAGAAACTCGACGCGTCGGTTCGGTACACGGGGCCGGGAGCCTACGGCAGGCAGGAGGTCCCGTCGCTCGAAGAGGTGCTCGATGCGGTCGCGGGCAGGATCGTGACGATCCAGGTGGAGATCAAGGTGAAGCCGGACGGTTCGAGGTATCCCGGCATAGAGAAGAAGGCGCTCGAGGTTCTCGATCGGTACGGCATGAAACGGAAGGCCGTCGTCCTCTCCTTCGATTATCCCACGCTCCGGACCGTGAAGGATCTCGATCCCGCCGTGCCGGTCTGCGCCCTCGTAGGGACGAGGCAGCTTCGGGAACTCGGCGCCGGGGATTCCGTCGCCGCGGCGGGTTCGGTCGCCGCTCTCGGCGTAGAATACGCGGGCGTCGACGAAAGGATCCTCACCGACGAATTATTCGCCTCCTTGAGGAGAGCGGGGCTCGGGGTGGGTGTCTGGACCGTGAACGACGAGGAGAAGATGCTGCGCTTCGCCGGATTGGGCGCGGACTTCATCACGACGAACCGACCGGACCTTCTGCGGAAGGTCCTGAATCGGCGATGACCGGCCGGGATTCGATACGGTTGTGTCGCCCTAATCCCGCTCGTAGGCCCCCATGCTCCACGGAAAGGTCCGCGGATTCCCGTCCCGGTCGGCAGCGAAAATTCCTGAAAGGTCGGTACCGGTGCCCGCCGAGGGCGACGAGACCTGGAGCCGATAATTGTGAGAGGCCGCGTTCACGAAGCGCGGGTCCTGATTCACGATGTTTCTCCACGCCGAATCGTCGTACTCGAGCACCTGGGAGCCGTTCGAAGAACTGATTACCGCCATCGTCGTGTAGTTGGTGATATTGACGTTCGAGGGGCTGGTGGAACTGTAATAGACGTACTCGCCGTTTCCGCCTGTCGTGGGACTCACATAAAAGAGGTTCGTCGTGTACGCCGAGGGGTAGTGGCCCGATCCCGAATCCATGTGATAGATGCCGACGACGCCTCCCGAATCGGAGCTGAGGTCCGTCATGATGTTGTTCACGAGGGTCGGATTGCACGACGATCCCCCGTCCAAGCGTGCCTGAAATACGTAGTGTGTCGCTGCACCCGTACCGACTATGAACGTGTTGTTGTACACGTAGGGATTGCAGCTGTAGGAAAGGTTGAAGCAGATGTTCCTGGCGGTCGCGGAGGACCCGCCGTAGATCACGTTGTTGTAGAAGGTCGGCGACGAGTTGGAACAGGCGATCCCCATCACGTTGCTCGCGCTCGATGTCCCCACTGCGATCGTGTTGTTTCTGATTGTGACCCCGGAAAGGTTGGAGCAGTAGATGCCGACCGTCTGCCCATCCGTCGACGGAGATACGATGTCGAAACCGTCGATGACCGTGGAGACGGAGATGGCGGAACAGCTGATCGTCGTGGCCGCCCCCGAGGTTCGGGCGTCCTGGAGGACGGTATGGTTCGCGGAGAGGCTGCGGGACGAGAAGTCAGCAGAGTATGCGCCGACGAGGGAGATGCCTTCAGCCATCGTGATGTCGCTCGTGATCGTATACGTCCCGGCTGCCACTCGGACCTCGCCGGTAGCGAAGAGCTCGTCGGCGAGGGCTATGGCGTTCTGGATGCTCTGCTTCGGAAAACGAAGAGTTCCCTGGTTCGCGTCGTTTCCGGTAGTCGAGACGAACACGATGCCCTCCGAGATGTTGTAGGCCGCGCTTACGGAAGCGGGGGAATCCGCGTACCCGGATTTCGAAGCGCGAGCCTTGATCGTCATACCCATTGACACGAAGACGTCCGATCCCGTCACCGCGGTCGGGCTTCCCGCAGGATCGCTGCCGTCGGTCGTGTATTTGATCGTAGCGCCCGGCGTCGCGCAGTGCAGGATGACGGTCTGACTTTGAGCGTAACTGCCGCCGTCCGGAACGAAGGTCGGAGCGGCCACGGTGCCGGCGACGCCGACCGTCACCGCGCAGGTTGCGGTGAAGCCTCCGTCGTTAGTTCTCGCCGTGATCGTCGCGGTTCCGAGCGCCTTCCCTGAGACGAGACCCTCGGATCCTACCGAGGCGACCGACGGCGTACTGCTCGTCCAGCTCACGGTCTTGTTCGCGGCGTTCGCAGGTGTTACGGTCGCGACAAGCTGCTCCGTCCCGCCGAGGGGGACCGTAAGGGACGTCTTGTCCAGGGAAATGCCGGTGACCGAGGCCGCATCATCAACGTCGCCGCTTCCTGAGGCCCCGAGCCCGCCGCAAGTCGCGAACACGAGCGATCCCACCGTTCCGAGAAGAACGATCCGGATGCATTTCCCTTTTCTTGTGTTCTTCATGCACAGCCTCCTTTCGTTTCCGATCGATTGTCCCCGATGTTAGGGAGGAAAATCGTGCTTAGGATCGAAAAGATGGTGGTGCCGGCTTTGCTCTTTTCCTTGCAGCTGCGTGTCTTTCCCGCTTGAAGGCCGGAGAAGGAGCTGAAGAGCTCTCTGACTGGGGAAATCGGCGCGACGAACAATGATGAGGCGGTCAGGTATCTCACGAGATTCCTCCGACTGCGCATTAATTATACAGCATTTCAGGCCGGATATCCTCTCCGTTGACACCTTCCCGCCCGCTTGGTACCTTTACCCCTGCCATGAAGCAGTACCCCTTTTCCGCCATCGTCGGCCAGAACCTCATGAAGACCTCCCTCATCCTCAATGCGGTGGATCCTTCGATCGGCGGAGTCCTCATCCGGGGGGAGAAGGGCACGGGGAAGACTACCGCCGTGCGTTCCCTCCGGAACGTGCTGCCGGTGATCCGCGCGGTGAAGGGTTGCGCCTATCACTGCCCGCCCGACGATCCCGCCTCGTTTCACGACGAGTGCCGCGAGGCGTACGAGCGGGGCGAAAGGCTCCAGGCCGAGGAAATCCTCACCCCCCTCGTGGACCTGCCCCTCAACGCGACGGAGGACCGGCTCGTGGGTACCCTCCACATCGAGGAGGCGCTCAGGACCGGAACGCGGCGCTTCGAGCCCGGCCTGCTCGCCGCGGCGAACCGGGGTATCCTCTACATCGACGAGGTGAACCTCCTGGAGGACCACCTCGTGGACATGCTGCTCGACGCGGCGGCCACGGGCGTCAATAAGGTGGAACGGGAGGGGATCTCGCATACGCATCCGTCGCGTTTCATGCTCGTCGGCACGATGAATCCCGAGGAGGGCGAGCTTCGTCCCCAGTTCCTCGACCGTTTCGGCCTCTGCGTGGTCGTCTCGGGCTTGGACGGGGAAGCGGACCGGCTCGAAATCCTCAAGCGGCGCATCGCCTTCGAGCGCGATCCCGAGGCCTTCTCCGTCTCCTGGGAGCGGGAGGAGGCGGCCCTTTCCCGGCAGATCGTCGAGGCGAGGAGGCTTCTGCCCGGCGTGGAGATCCCGGAACCCATCCTCGAACTCATCGTCAAGACCTCCGCGGACGCGGGGACCGCGGGCCACCGCGCCGAGATCGCCATGATGAAAACCTCGGCGGCCATCGCGGCCTTCACGGAGTCCGGCAAGGTCCTGCCCTTCCATGTCCGGGAGGCGGCCATGCTCGTGCTCCCGCACAGGATGGAGCTCGGCCCCTTCGCCGGAAACGGGGGCTCGCTCGAAAGGATCGAGGAGCTTTTCTCCGCTTCGAAGCCGGGGCGCGACGGCGGCGATCCGCGGACCTCGGTCGGCGACGCGGGTCCTTCATCGGAACTCCTCGAAGGCACGATCGAGTACTCCGAGGAATACGGCCTCGATCCCCAGGCCGTGGAGGAGATGCAGGTCCCCGGGGCCATGGCCGCCGGGAGCGTCGTCTTCGCCTTCCTTAAAAAAAAACTTCACGTGACGGTCTAGTACCCGAGGAGGTGGTCTTCGACGAAGAGCTCGAACTCGCGACTCTGCGGCGAAAGGCGGCCGGCCGGGGCAGACTCCGGAGCGGGGAGACCTCGACCGGCCGAGGCAGGTACGTCCGTTCCTCCCTTCCGGGGCCGGGCGAACGGGCCTTCGAGGTCGCGGTGGACGCAACCCTGCGTGCCGCCGCCTCCCGTGGGCCGCGGTCGGAGGACGCCGCTCTGCCGGGGCCGGGGTTCCTCGTGGAGCCCGGCGACCTTCGCAGGAAGGTGAGGACCGCGAGGGGGAACCGTCTCGTCGTGTTTCTCGTGGACGCCTCGGATTCCATGGACAGCTCCTCCCAGCTCGGGGCCGCGAAGGGCGCGGTCCTTTCGCTGCTCGCCGCGGCCTACGTCAGGCGCGACCGGGTGGGTCTCGTCGCGTTCAGGGACGAAAAGGCCACGGTGCTCCTGCCGCCGACCTCGAGCGTGCACCTGGCCAGGGAAAGGCTTAAGTCTCTCTCGGCCGGAGGCGCGACGCCCCTCGCCGCCGGCCTCCTCGAGGCCTGGAAGCTCGTCCGGAGCGAGAAGCTCAAGGAGCCGGGAAGGAAGACGGTCCTCGTCCTGCTCTCCGACGGCGAGAGCAACGTGCCGCTCACGCCGGGGGCGGACCGCGCGGCCGAGATCGAGGCGATCGCCGGCCTCATCCGGAAGGAGCGCATCCACACGGTCTTCGTGGACACGAATCCCCCGGAAAAGCCGTCGGACGCGCCGAGGAAGCTCGCGGCCGCGCTCTCCGCGGACTACCGGAGGATCTCGCGGGTCAGGGCCGGGCAGCTCCTCGACATCGTGGAGGAATAGAAGCGTGACGAAGCACCAGAAGACGAACGCGGTCAGGCTCGTGGAGGCGAAGGGGATCGCCCACGAGATCTTCACCTACGAGGCGGAGGACGGCGTCATCGACGCGGCGGGGGTCGCCGGCAAGCTCGGACTCGATCCCTCGTCGCTCTTCAAGACCCTCGTTGCGCGGGCGGAGCGGAACGTGTACGTCTTCTGCATTCCGGGGGACGCGGAGCTGGACTTGAAAAAGGCGGCGAAGGCCGCAGGCGAGAAGAAGGTGGAACTCGCGGCGGTGAAGGAACTCCTCCCGCTCACCGGCTACGTCAGGGGCGGCTGCTCGCCCGTGGGAATGAAGAAGGCGTATCCGCTCTTCATCGACGAGACAGCCGAACTTTTCGACGCGGTCGTCGTCTCGGGAGGGGCCATAGGAATGCAGATCAGGCTCGCGCCCGCGGATCTCGTCGCCCTGACGGGGGCCGTACTCGCGGATCTTACGGTCCGCTGAAGCCGGCGTCCCGGGCGCAGCGGTCCGGGGAGTCCCGCCTCAGTCCAGCTTCCGGTTCAGGAGATACCGCACTTCGCCTTCCTTCGTGAGGGGGATGACGACGTCCCGGTAGAAGTCCCTTACCGGCTCGGGCCGCAGGAGCCGGCGGATCGCGTCCCCGCCCTTCGCGGAACCGACCGTGATCTGAAGCATCTCGACCTTGACCAGCACCCGTTCGATGACCGCCTTCTCGACCTCCGGCCTCGTGAGAGCCTCGACGATCGCCGCGCGGTCGCCCTTCTCGACGAGGCCGCGGTAGAGGTCGGGCGCCGAGCGGTATTTGCTCTCCGCGACGTAGAAGGCGCCGAAGTGGATCCTCCTCGCTATCGCCTGGAGGGCGTACACGTCGTGTTCCGAGCTCGAACCGTAATGGCCGTCGTCGCCCGGACCGCACACGAGGGGAAGCAGGGCGAGATACCGCTCCTTGACTACGGGGGACAGGTTGACGAGGTCGCAATCGTCTATCCTGAGCGCGTCGTCGGACGGGACGAATCTCCGCCTCGCCTCGGGAAGCCCGCGGTTGAAGGGCCGCTCCTCCGGCATGAGGAAACGGCCGAACAGCGAGTCCATCTCCTCCTGGTGTCTGAGCCGAAGCTCGAACAGGCTCGAATCGGGCTCGTCCCGGAATCCGCTCTTCCCGGGCTCGTAGACGACGGAGTTGCGGAGGAACTGCACGCGGTCGATGAGTTTCTGGATGATCGTTTCCTCGAGGCCCTCGAGCCTGCCCGCGATGTACCCGAGGTCGAGGTTCGTCATGCGGACTCCGCCCCGGCGCAGCAGAACCAGAGAGGTTCCCTGCTTTCGGGCACTCCGTTGTAGTTGATCGTGATTTCCTCGTGGGGGTTGATGTCCCGATGCGCGACGAAATCCATGGTGGTGTCCTCGTAGTTGCGGAGGTAGACCGCGTTCGGGCAGTAGGAGTGGTTGTAGAGAGAGCCGAATCCGAAAAGGATCGCGTTCACCGCGTCCTTCCAGCGGAAGTAGTAGGAGCCGAGCGGCGTCCGGTCGATGTGCTCCGCTTCTTCCCCTTCCCGGAACGTGAGGCAGGGGCATTTCTCGATGATTTCGCCCTTCGCGATGGCGCGGGCGGCGAACACCCCGCGGCCCTTGCCCGGTGCGTCGGCGACGTAGACTTTTCCGGCTATGATGTAATTCATACTGAATAAAGGTTATACCGCCGCCGCGGAAGGAAGGTCAAGGACGGGCTCGGGTCACGGCTGGCGGCGCGGCGATTCCTCGATGGGCAGGCGCACGCGGAAGACGGTGCGTTTGCCCGGAGTCGACGCGAAGTCGATGCTTCCGCGATGTTCCTCCACGATGTGGCGGCAGATGGATAGGCCGAGCCCGGTGTTCTTCCTGCTGATCTTGGTGCTGAAGAACGGATTGAAGATCTTGTCCGCGACCTCTTCGGGAATGCCGGACCCGTCGTCCGTGATCGAGACCTCGGCGTAGTCCCCGTCCTCTCCGGTCCCGAGGTCAATTTCGATCGAGCCGCGGTCGAGGACCGCCTCGATGCTGTTCCCGACGAGGTTGATGAAGAGCTGCTTGAGCTTGTTCTCCTCCCCGACGAGATGGATGTCAGACGGCGGATACCGCTTGTTCACCTGGATCGATTTTTCCGAGAGCGAGTGCTGGAGCAGGATGAGCACTTCGTCGAGGATCTTCCCGAGGTTCACCCTCCGATCCGGAGGATTCTTCATCCTCGAGAAGGAGAGGAGGCTCGTGACGATCTCGACGATCCTCCCGAGTTCGGCCTCGATCTTGCCGATCTTCTCCTGGACGTCGCTGTCGTCGGACTTGGCCTTGATGAGCTCCACGTAGTTCTGGATGATGAAGAGGGGATTGTTGATCTCGTGGGCAACTCCCACCGCGACCTCCGCGACGGACGCCATCTTCTCGCTCCGGATGAGGTACTCGTCGAGGAACTTGTCCATTGAAACGTCCTGGAGTACCGCCGTCGTGCCGATGTAGCTCCCCTCCTCGTCGCGGAGCGGGAAGAGCTCGAGCTTGAAGAGTTTCTCGCTGCAGCAGCGTATCTCGTCCCACGCCCCGGGCTCCCTGCCCTCCGCGGCTCGGCGGATTTCCTCGAGAAGGGCAGGATCGGCGTCCTCGAGCAGCTCGAAGAAGGGGCGGTTCTTGGCGGGCGTCCTGCCGAGCCCGAGCATGTCCACCGCCGCGTAGTTGATGAGCTCGACCCTGCAGGAGGAGTCGAGGAGCGCCACGCCGATGGGGAAATTCTGAATGATGTTCTCCAGGTAGCGCTTGAGTATTTCGAATTTCGTGCCGGCGTATTCCAGCTTCTGCTGGTTCAGCGTGAAGGAGTAGGTGAGCTGGAACAGGCGGAATTCGTCGAGGTTCTTCACGGAAGCGGTCTCGCGGCGGTAGCCGCCCTTGAGGATGGTGACGCGGTCGGCGAGCTTCAGCACCTCGTCCATGTCGTGGGAGATGTAGATGACGCTCTGGCCGAGGTTCCTGAGCTCGAAGACGACGTGGTAGATCTTCTTCATCTCCTCGGGGGTGAGCTTGTTCGAGATCTCGTCGAGGATGAGGATCTTCGGCTCGATGAGAAGGGCCCGGGCGAATTCGACCATGAGCTGCTGGACCGCGGGAAGCCGGTAAAGGGGGGCGTGGAAGTCGATGTCGACCCCGATGCGGCCGAAGAGCTCCTTCGTCTTTCTCGTCATTCCCAGGTAGTCCAGGGTCAGGAAGGGCTTCTGGAGCATGCGGCCGGTGAAGATGTTCTCGACGGCGTTCAGGTCGGGAATGACGGTGAGGTCCTGGTACACCATGCCGATTCCGAGGTCGCGGGCGTCCTTCGGCGAAAGGTGGCCGAGTCTCCTTCCCTCGAGGATGATCTCTCCCTCCCTTCTCCGCTCGGCCCCGCAGAGGAGCTTCACGAGCGAGGACTTTCCCGCCCTGTGTTCCCCGACGAGTGCGTGGATCTCTCCGCGGTACAGGTCGAAGTCGACGCCGTCGAGGGCCTGCACGTTTCCGTAGGAAACGTGGATGTTCCTCATGCTGAGGAGGACCGCGCTCTCTCCGCCGTTCATGACATGTTCAGCTTTTTCATGCGGTTGTACAGGGTTTTCCTGTCGATCCTGAGGAGCTTCGCCGCCTCCCGCTTGATTCCGTGGGAGAGGGAAAGCGCCTCGGTGATGACCTCGCGGGCGGCGCCGTCGAACCGGTCCTCCAGGTCCGGCTGCGTGGCCTGCTCGGTGATCTCCAGATACTGCTCGGGGACCGAGGAAAGCTCGACCGTCCCGCCCTGGGTGAAGATGACGGCCCGTTCCATGAAGTTCCTGAGCTCCCGGATGTTGCCGGGCCAGGTGTGGCGGATGACGATCCTGAGGACTTCCTCGGACATCCCCGAGATGCTCTTCGCGTAGGTCCTGGAGAAGCTGTCGAGGAAGTATTCAGCGAGCGGCAGGATGTCCATCTTCCTCTCCCGAAGCGGCGGGACGTGGAGGTTGATGACGGCGAGACGATAGTACAGGTCCTCCCGGAATCTTCCCTCCTTGATGGCGGACCGGAGGTCGTGATTGGTGGCCGCGATGATCCTGCAGTCCGCCTCGATGAACTTGGAGCCGCCGAGGCGGACGAATTTCTTGTCCTGAAGGACGCGGAGCATCTTCGCCTGGATGCCGAGATTCATGTCGCCGATCTCGTCCAGGAAGATGCTGCCGCCGCAGGCGAGCTCGAAGAGCCCCTTCTTCTGATCCTTCGCGTCGGTGAAGGCTCCGCGTTCGTGGCCGAACATCTCGCTTTCCAGCAGGGTTTCCGGAATGGAGGCGCAGTTCACCTTGATGAAGGGCTTCTCCCGCCTTCCGGACCGGGCGTGGAGGGTGTTCGCGATGAGTTCCTTGCCGGTGCCGCTTTCGCCCGTGATGAGAACCGAAGCGTCGGTCGGGGCCGCCATCTCCACCAGGGAGAGGACCTGCCTCATCTTCGGGTCCTGCGACACGAGGATCTCGTCGGACTTCACCGCGTGCTTCCTGTCGAGCGACTCCCGGATCTTTTCGATTTCTCCCCGGAGGAGCGATATCTTGATGGGTTTGGTGAACAGGTTGAGGGCCCCGTATTTCATCGCCCTGACCGCGGTGTCCACCGTGGCGTACCCGGAGATTATGATGACGGCGAGATCCGGATAGGCGGAGCGCAGGCTCTTGAGGAGGTCGATTCCCCCGATCTCCGGCATCCGGAGATCCATGAGTACGAGGTCGGTCCTGGTTTCGCGGATGTTTTCCATGACCTTCCTCGGGTCCGTCTCGAATCGCGCCTGGTAGCCCTTCGAATTCAGGATTTCCTTGAGGGACCGGCAGACCTCGATTTCGTCGTCGACGACGAGGATTCCGAAATTCATGGCGTCATTATGGAACGCACCCCGGTCGCTGTCAACGCGAAGCTGCGGGGAAATATGCTCCTCCCGCGGGCAATCCGTGGGGAAAAATTTCCCCACGAGGACGGGGTTATAAAACGATCATGCTTGTTGTACTCTCCTAAGTGCAGGACTCGAATGAGGTTATGCACGGCGATCCTTATTGGCATGATCTTTGCAATTATTACGTAGGGCGCTTCTCGCGTCCCGAAATCATCAAGAGGAGGAAATCCATGAAGAAGGTATTGGCGGCGGTCGCGATTTGCGTACTGGTCGCCGGCTTGGCGTTCGCGGGCGGGAAAAAGGAGGCTGATTCTTCTTCCGCGAAAAGCGGACAGCTCACCATCGCTTACATGACTCCGGCTCTCCACATCCCGTTCTGGAAGGACGTTTCCGACGGAATCCATCAGGAGGCGGAGAAGATCGGCGGCATCAAGATCGTCGATTCCGATTCCCGGCTCAGCGCCGCCACCCAGCTCAAGAACGTCCAGGACCTCATCACCTCGGGCGTGAACGCAATCATCATATCCCCTACCGACAGCGCCTCGTGCCCCGCCGTCCTCGAACTCGCCGAAAAGGCGAAGATCCCCGTCATCATCTGCGACATCGGAACCGACAGCGGAAACTACGCGGCCTTCATCATTTCCAACAACTACGGCGGAGCCAACGACGCCGGCAAGTACCTCGTCGAGCGGATGAAGAAGAAGGGCTGGCAGGGCGGAGACGTCGCCATCATCACGATCTCCCTCGCCCGGCAGAACGGACGCGACAGGACCGAAGGCTTCAAGGCCGCGCTCACCGAGGTCGGAAGCAAGGTCGTCGGACTCCTGGAGTGCAAGGAGTACACCCGTTCCGAATCCATGCGCTATGCCCAGGACCTCCTCACCGCGAATCCGAACCTCCGGGGACTCTTCACCGAACACGACGAGGCGAACCTCGGCGCCATGCCGGCGATCGACACCGCGGGAAAGCGCGACCAGCTCATCCACGTCGGCTTCGACGGCAGTCCGGAAGCGGTACAGGCGATCAAGGAAGGCAAGCTCGCCGCCGCCTCCATGCAGCAGCCGGTCCTCATGGGCCGCGAGGCACTGAAGGCGGCCGCGGCCATTCTCGCCGGGAAGCCGGTCGAGAAGAAGGTCGTTGTGCCCACGATTCTCGTCACCGGCGAGAACGTGAACCAGGTCGAGAAGCAGCTCGTGGACAACGTGTATCCGAACGAGCTCAAAGCGGCCAAAAAGTAGGTTTTTCGAAGAATTTCACCCCGGCCCTTCCCCGGGCCGGGCCTTTTCGTCTTACAATGGAACGAGGAGAACGTCGCGGCGAGGCGGAGACCGGATGAATCGGATCGCTTCGTCGGGACGTTTTCCCGAGAAGGGGCCGGGACGGTATGAACGAAATCATCTTGAACGTGAAAGACGTGCGGAAATCCTTCGGAGGCATCCAGGCGCTGATGGGTGTCTCCCTCGAGGTCAGGCGGGGCGAAATCCTCGCGCTCGTGGGAGAGAACGGCGCGGGCAAATCGACGCTCGCGAAGATCCTCTCCGGGGTCCTCAAGAAGGACTCGGGCGAGATCGAATGCTTCGGCAGGCAGGTTTCCTTCGGAAGCACGACCGAGGCACGGCAGGCCGGCGTCGCCATCGTGCTCCAGGAGTTCAATCTCATCCCCCACCTTTCGGTCGCCGAGAACATCTTTCTCACGACCCCCGAGGCCTACCGCGGAGGTTTCTGGCTCGACAGGAACGCCATCAACGCGAAAACCGAAAGACTCTTCCAGAGGATCAGCCTGGATTTCTTTCCGGATCCGAACCGCAAGGTCATGGACCTCTCGGTCGCGGAGCAGCAGCTCGTCGAGATCGTGAAGGCGGTCGGCGTGGATGCGAAGCTCCTCATCCTCGACGAGCCCTCGGCCACGCTGAGCAGGGAAGAGGTCGGAAAACTCTTCGCCCTCATGAGAGTCCTCCGCGACGGAGGCGTCACTCTCGTCTTCGTGAGCCACAGGATCGAGGAGGTCTTCGAGATTTCCGACAGGATCGTCGTGTTCCGGGACGGCGAGAAGGTGAGGGAGTTCGCCACAAAGGGCACTTCTCCGGAGGAGCTCATCACCTCCATGGTGGGAAGAAGCATCGGCGACCTGTACGCGATCAGGAAACGCAAGTCTCCGGGCGAGGTGATCCTCGAGGCGGAAGGACTCACCCGCCTTCCGCGCGTCCGGGACTGCAGCTTCCGGCTCCGGCGGGGCGAGGTGGTCGGGATATCCGGGCTCGTGGGTGCGGGCCGCACCGAGCTGCTCAGGCTCGTCTTCGGGGCGGACCGTGCGGACTCGGGCGTGCTCAGGATCAACGGGAGGGTCGGATTCCTCGGCTCGCCCCGCGAGGCGATCAAGAACCGGAGCGGGATGATCCCCGAGGACAGGAAGGCCCACGGCATCCTCGTCCAGCTCCCCATCTATCAGAACTGCACGCTCGCCGCCCTCGCCTCCGGCGGCAACGCCTGGATCTCCCGAAAGAAGGAGATGGCACGCGTCGAGGAGAAGATCCGCGAACTCAGGATCAAGGCCCCGGAAATCAAGAATCCGGCCGGGTCCTTAAGCGGCGGAAATCAGCAGAAGGTCGTTCTCGCGAAATGGCTCCTCACCGAGCCGGACCTCCTCCTCATGGACGAGCCCACGCGCGGCATAGACATCGGAGCGAAATTCGAGATCTACTCCCTCATCGACGAACTCGCGGCCGCCGGCATGGCCATCCTGCTCGTCTCGTCGGAGCTGCCGGAAATCCTCGCGCTCTCGGACCGCATCCTCGTCATGAGCCGCGGCTCGATCGTGAAGGAGCTCGATTACCGGGAGGCCACCGAAGAGATCATTCTCACCTACAGTGCCCAGGCGGGGACTGAAGCCATCGCATCCGCAAGGAGGACCTGATCCGTATGCACGCAGCCGAAGACAAGAAACCTTCAATGACGTCCGTCTTCTTCAAGAACCTCGTCATGGACTACCGCGTGGAGCTGGCCATGCTGGGGGCCTTTTTCCTGCTCTGCGCCATCCTGAGCATCCTCGCCCCCAGGTTCCTTTCTCTCGGTAACATCCAGAACCTCTTCTGGCAGGCCACGACCGTCGGGATCATCGCCATCGGCCAGACCCTCATCATCCTCACCGGAGGAATCGACCTGTCGGTCGGGGGGATCGCTGCCTTTTCCGCGATGTTCGGCGGCCTCTTCCTTCTCGATTACGGGGTCGTGGTCGGCACCTTCTCCATCCTGATCACCGGCGCCGTCGTGGGGATCATCAACGGCTTCCTCGTCGCCTACACCCAGCTCGCGCCCTTCATCGTCACCCTGGGCGTCATGTCGATAACGAGGTCCCTGACCTACGTCTCCACGGACGGACACTCCCTCGTGGGGCTCCCGGCGGCCTACAAATTCTTCGGCTACGGAACCGTCGCCGGGTTCCAGTTCTACACGATCGTGTTCATCGGCCTGTTCATCGTCGGTCACGTCATCCTGACCAAGACCAAGATGGGAAGGTTCTGGTACGCGATCGGAAGCAACGAGGAGGCGGCACGCCTCGCGGGCGTCAACATCCGTTATTACAAAAGCCTCGCGTACGTGTTCACCGGCTTCCTTTGCGCCGTCTCCGTGATCATACTGACTTCGAGGCTCGGGGCGGTCGACCCGGACACCGGCACCGGCATGGAAATGGACACGATAGCCGCCGCCGTCATCGGCGGCTGCAGCCTCTCCGGGGGCAAGGGAAGCCTCCTCGGGACCTTCATCGGCGTGTTCATCATCACGGTGCTCCACAACGGCCTCAATCTCATCGGCGTTTCGCCGTTCTGGCAGGGATCGGCCATAGGCGCGGTCATTATCGTTTCGGTCCTCCTGGACCGTCTCTTGCGGAGGAGAAAGAGATGAAGATCATCGACACCCACATGCACCTCGGCGAGGACCTCATGTTCCTCACCGACGACTCCGAAAAAGTCCTCCTGGACACGATGGAGGCGAACGGCGTCTCCGCCTTCATGCTGCAGCCGGGCATCGTCGCCAGGGACCAGAGGAAGGCGCACGAGCGGATCCGGCGTTTCCTCGACGCGAATCCCGGAAAGGGCTGGGGGATCGCGGTCTTCAATCCCTATCTCGACGAGGAGAAGTACTTCGACCTGGCGAGGTGGGCGGTCAAGGATCTCGGTTTCAAGGGGCTCAAGCTCCATCCTTACGCATTCTGCATGTCGCCCCAGCATCCGCAGGCGGACAAGATCTTCAGGGCCGCGGAGGAACTCGACGTAGCGGTCATGATCCACACCGGCAACGGCGTCCCGAACGCCCTGCCGTCGCAGATCATCCCGGTCGCGAAGAAGCATTCGAAGGTGAGGATCGTTATGGCCCACGCGGGCGGGGTAATGTACGGCATGGAGGCCCTCATCGTCGCGGAGCAGTGCCCCAACGTCTACCTCGAGACCTCGTGGACCGCGGTATACGATCTCAAGGCCATGACCGAGCGCGTCGGGGTGAAGCGGCTCATGCTGGGTTCAGACCTGCCGGAAAACACGCCGGTGGAACTCGCGAAGTACAGGAGCCTTAAGCTGAAGGACTCGGACCTCGAATGGTGCTTCCACAAGACGGCGGAGAAGGCCTTCAAGCTCTGAATCGAGGGCGACTGCGAATGCCTTCGGCCTCGTTCAGTTCGCCCGGACTTTGAGCCGGCGCAGCGTCCGTTTGTGTCCCATCTCCAGATGATGCTGCATGGTCTTGAAGGCGAGCGCCGGATCCCGGGACTTGATGGCCTTCAGTACGGCTATGTGTTCTTCCACCGCGATTCTGTGATCTTCGCTCGTTCTCGGCGAGTCCTGGTACGTTCTGACGATGCCGTCGATGATGACGGGGACTATGCGGAGGATGACCGGATTCTTCGTCGCCTCCGCGATGCTGCGATGGAAATCAAGCTCGATTTCCATGTTTATCTCCTTGCGGCGAACGACCTCTTCCATCGCGGCGATATGGGTTTCGATTCGGGCGATATCCGCCTGATCGGCGTTTTTCGCCGCCAGGCCGGCGGCGCCGGGCTCGATGAGGTTGCGTGCTTCGATCAGGGAAAAAAGGATGCCGTTGCAGTCCGAAACGAAGTCGAGACCGAGGGGATCGTCCGAGATGCCCGGAATTCTCGATACGAAGGTGCCTTTTCCTCTGGCTATTTCGATGATGTTCTGGGAAAGCAGCGATTTCACGGCCTCCCTGACGGTGGGGCGGCTGACTCCGAACAGGCGCGACAACTCGAGTTCGCTCGGAATTTTATCGCCGGGTTTCAGCTTATTCTCGACGATCAGGTTCTTTATCCTTGCGACTATTTCCTGAGGCAGCCTCGTCTGGGAGGCTATCTTTTTGAACATATCGTCAGTATACCAGGAAAAGCGCCAATGCACCAGAAAAGGTAAGACGTTTTACAGAATCCGGAGAGTGTCTGTCGGTTCTTTGCCACGGAGTCTCCTTTCCTGCCGTCGAAAGGTGGTCGATCGAGCCTCCGGCGCAGAAAAGGTTCTGAAACTGATAGAGAAATGGCCTGGACCGGGATTGAATGGATCGCTTTTCGGAAAGCCGGCTATGATCGGGGGGGATGGAAATAATTGATCTAAGACGTCAAACATCATATAATGAAAACCGTCGATATTGTCCGGCGAAACCGGAAAGTCGCGCGGAATCCCGTACACCAGACCGAGTTCGGACTGCTGTTCTGTGCCTCGGGTGGCCGTCTCCATCGGGTACTTCTACCTGCATTCCAAGCGACGCGGAAAAACCGTCAGATCCCCACGGCGGGGAATCAATTCTCCCATCGTCGGGAGATTCGGGCAAGGGAGGGAGCGAAATGGAAGGAGCGATGTTCGAAAACAAGGTCGCCGTAGTGACCGGCGCGGCGCGGGGAATCGGCAGGGCCATTGCCGAGAGGTTCGCGGAGGAAGGCGCGACCGCGGTCGTCGTCGACGTGAAGAACGCCGGAGAGGCTGCTCGGGAAATCGCCGGGCGAGGCCGCAAGGCCGCAGGCTACGACCTGGACATCACCGATTACCAGGCGGTCCTTTCGATGATGGCCGACGTCGCGGGAAAATTCGGAAGGATAGACATCCTCGTGAACAACGCGGGAATCATCGACCGCGGGACCATCCTCGACGTCACCTTCGAGAGATGGCTGAAGGTCATCAACGTGAACGTAAACGGGACGTTCATCTGCTGCAAAGCCGCCGTCCCCTACATGGTGAAGCAGTCGGCGGGAAAGATCGTCAACGTCACGTCCATAGCCGGAAAAATGGGTGACCTGACCGCCTCTCCGGTGTACGGGACGTCCAAGGGAGCGGTCAACACGCTCACGAAATCCTTGGCGCGGCAGCTCGCCGATCATCACATCAACGTGAACGCCGTCGCCCCGCACGCCATAGAAACCGACATGAGCGCCGAATGGTCCGAGGAGAAGAGGAGACAAATCGTCGATTCCATACCCCTTAAAAGACTCGGAAGGCCTGAGGAAGTGGCGGAAGCCGTGCTCTTTCTCGCCTCCGAAAAGGCGGCGTTCATTACGGGCGAGATCATGGACATCAACGGCGGTTATCTGATGGATTGAGGCGCGTCGCCGAAAAGCCCGCGGCGGCGGTATTTGGAGAAAAAAAACCTCCCGGCGGTCGGGAGGTTTTTTGTTTTTCGATCGCGGAGGATTTCAATGTCCGCCCAAGGGCAGGTTGCCGTTCTTGTCGAAGGGAAGGGGCTTCGCCTCTTCAAGGACCTGGATCTTGGGATTGGCCTTCGCCTCGGGGAGAAGGGCCTCGGAGATCCAGATCTCGTCGATATGGGAGGTGTTCTTGATCCTTACTATTTTCGGGTTCGCCTTGTCGGCGTGGACGCTCGAGAAGATCGCGGTCTTGATGGCGAGTTCGTCGCTGTTCAGGACGAGTGGGACTCGCACCGTGCTCAGGACCGTGGCGGTGAGGGCGTTCGGATAGCAGGCGTCGAAGTCGATCTTGTCGAAGAGCCTCTTGGTCGTCACGTCCGCCATGCCGACGCCGATTGCGTTCCCGTGCGTCTCGTCGGAGAGGTCGAGCACCGCGTACCGCTCGAAGGTGGGCCCGCCCGAGGCGTAGGGTGTGCAGAAGGTCCCGGACACGTTCGGGTCCGCTCCGTCGCCGGAGAAATTCTTCCCGATCTGGTCGATGACGAGGACGTCCAGCTTCGGGAACATGATCTTCGGCATGAGGTCCTTGGCCAACTTGAGCAGTTCGGGTTCGCGCTTCAGGATGTTCTCCTTCGGGACCGCCTCGATCATGCAGGTGTTGTCGAAGGCGTTCTCTATGGACGCGAGTCCGAAGAGGATCTTCGCCTTCTGAAGGTAGACGGTTCCGTAGGCGATGACGTTCTGCGCCATCTCCCCGAATCCGTGGACGTGGCAGCTCTCGGCGCCCTGCTGCTTCGCGATGCCGATCGCCATCATCTTCATCATTCCGCTCTCGTACACGCCGCGGAAGGCGGTGTGCGGCTTTACGCGGCAGAGCAGGATGACCCCGTCGGCTTCGCTCGCGTACTTGTCCATGTGGACGGGCCTTCCGTCGGGGACGTGTCCGATGACGACCGTTTCCATGCTGGACTTGACGGGGGCCCCGATGTAGTCCTCGGTGACGCCGTAGCTCGTGAGAACCTCCCTCTGGCCTTCGGCGGTGGCGCCGCCGTGGCTTCCCATCGCCGGGAACACGAAGGGCTTACCGCCGAGCTTCTTTACCTGGGCGACGGTCTCCTTGACCATCTCCTTGAGGTTCGCCAGGCCCCGGCTTCCCACGGTGATGGCGACGGTCATGCCGGGCTTTATCCTCGAAGCGATCTCCGGTTTCGCGAATTCCTTCGCGATCGTTCCGGGGACGTCCTTCAGGGTGTTGTCCTCGAAGATCTGCCGGACCTTCACGAATTTCGGAATCTTGGCCGAACCGACTATCTTCTCGATGACTCCGTGCCGGTCCCATACGCTGTCTCTGAATTTTTCGCTCATGACGTTTTCTCCGTTCGATTCAATCGTTGTAGGTGATGATGACCGCGATCATCCTCAAGGGCGCGGTTCCCGTGTTCGTTATGGAATGCTTCGCTCCGTCGCCGGTTATGACGACGTCGCCCGCCTTCACGATCACGTCCTTGCCGTTGTCGTTCACCGTCGCCTCGCCTTCGAGCAGGATATAGTATTCGGTTTCAGTGTCGTGCTCGTGTTCGCCGATCCCGCTGCCTGGCGGAATCACGACGTCCGCGATGAGGCGGCAGTTCCTGCAGGGACCCTTTCCCCCGGTGAGATCGGTCATGGTGAGGGATCCCGGGCCTCCGCGCAACGCGGTCTTCACTTCGCCTTTCAAGGACTTTTTCTGTACAACCACGATATTCTCCTTAAAAAATAAATTTCATCGATCGAGGATTCCCGTGAAGACGAACGAATGCCGCACGGCGGCCCGGGCGGTCTTTCCGGACTTCGAGACGAAACCGACTTCGTCCTTGCCGAACGTCACGTTCTTGACCGCGTCGAACCCCCTGGGTATTCTCGCTACGCCCTGCACGTAATTGACGACCGTCGGCCTCGTTGGTGAAAGGACCGTCGTCGTCGGTATGCCCTTCTCGTTCACGGGATTCGGTCTGGCCGATTCCCTGAGTCCGAGCGCCGAATAACCGCAGACTTCTTCGATGCCTATGCAGCAGTTCCTGCCGTTCCACGGACTCTGGTGCCTGCCGCGGTTCTCCATCCAGAGGACGGTGGACGGCAGCACGGAAACGTCCTTGAGTGCGAACCAGAGGAAGCCTTCATCGGGGAACACGGCGCAGGACCAGCCGGGTTCGCCGCGACTCTTCGCGTAGACCTGGACCACGTCGACGAAGCCCTTCCTCCGGGGAAATACCGAGAGGTCGGCCCATGGTTCGTCCTTCCATATCGTCGGGACTTTTTCGATGCTCGTGAACGTCCGTCCCGGGAGGAGGGAGTAGTATTCGCCGTCCCGCGCCTTCCCCGTGGGATGGGGACTCGTTATGCCGAAACGGACGGGACTCAGGGAAACGAGCATGTCGCCGCCTTCGCTCCTGGGTGCGAGCGTCGCGTGGTGGCCCATCGTCATCCTGCCGGCATATCCTTCCAGGACGTGGCTCACGTAGACCGCGTCGTGACCGGACACGAGCCGGATCAACTTCGTGACTCGGCCCGGACGGATCTTGGTCCTCATCTCGAGGACGAGCTCGGTCAGGCCGTGATTGTCGCCGAAGGCCTTGAAGGACCATTTCGACGTCGCGGTCTCTCCGTGGAGGGGGTGGTTCTCCTTCTTGTAGGCGTTGTCCGCGCCGAAGGGGAAGCAGAAGAAGTCGCCCCTGAGGACCGACAGGACGGGGTCGTCGATTTCGAGACCCTCCGCATGCCAGGGATTGACGTAGTAGGGGGCGATCGGCTTTCCGTTCCTGCGGAACGTCACCGGAGCCATGTGGCCGCCCTGTTCGGTCACGGATACTTCCGTATCCTCGTTGCCGAATACCCAGGAACGCCGAGAGCAGACGTCCTTCATGACCGGATCCATCTCGTCCCTCCTCCATCGTCGGATGGTAGGATAGTGTCCGATTTTCTCGGTCATTTGTCAACGCGCGCAGCGAGCACGAGGAAGTAAAGCGCGTTGGCTGCTAAGGGGTGGAATTTTTTGGGCGTAACGCAGTCAATGAAGTAGAGCAAGG
>CAYNKA010000007.1:23284-191534 GCA_964397655.1 uncultured Spirochaetaceae bacterium
GAGTAAAGCGACTTGGCTGCTAAGGAGCGGAATTCCTCGGGATGAACGCAGTCAACGCAGCAAGCACGAAGGAGTTGAGCATATTGGCTGCTAAGGAGAGGAATTCCTCGGGATAAACGCAGTCAATGAAGTAGAGCAAGGGAGTAAAGCGACTTGGCTGCTAAGGAGCGGAATTCCTCGGGATGAACGCAGTCAATGAAGTAGAGCAAGGGAGTAAAGCGACTTGGCTAATCTACGTCGTAGTGGCGGGCGAGGATGGCCCGTAGTTCCTCCATGAGGCCCGGCAGGCCGATGACGAGGCTTCGGCAGGAGAAGGGATCGTAAGGCTCGCCCTTGATGGTCGAGTATCTGCATCCGGTTTCTTCGAGGAGGAGCAGTCCGGCGGCGAC
Organism: uncultured Spirochaetaceae bacterium; assembly: GCA_964397655.1. Lineage (GTDB taxonomy): Bacteria > Spirochaetota > Spirochaetia > DTKZ01 > DTKZ01 > CAYNKA01. The sequence goes on from CAYNKA010000007.1 coordinate 23,674, forward strand.
GTCGTAGGGCTGGAGGTCGATTTCCCAGAATCCCTGCATGTATCCGGCGGCGACGTAGGCGAGGTCGAGGGCCGCCGAGCCTGGACGCCTGATGTCGCGGCAGCGGAGGAGGAGTTCTTCGACGGAGCGGAAGAAACTCGCCGTCGTGTCGGGCGATCGGTAGGGGAAACCGGTGCTGACGAGGGCGTCCTCGAGCCGAAACTCTTTTTTGCGTCCGATCCGTTTTCCGTCGTGGAAGGCTCCGCCTCCCCGCTCGGCGGTGAAGGTCTCCTTCGTCGGCGGCTTGTGGACCGCGCCGAGCACGACCTCGTCGCCCCGGAGCAGGGCCACCGATACGGCCCAGATGTCCAAGCCGCTCAGATAATTCGAGGTTCCGTCGAGCGGATCCACGACCCAGGTGAACTCCGCCCGGCTGCGTTCGGTTTCCTCCCCGAAGAAGGCAGCGGGCAGGATGCGGAGGAGGCCCTCCTTGAGCCGATGCTCGGATTCGATGTCGACCTCCGATACGAATTCCCGTTCTGCCTTTTCGTCGCCCCAGCCGGGTTCCCTGGTCCTGAATCGCTCCAATTGATAGCTTCCCGTCGATTCCATGAGAGGAATCAGGGAGGCGAGGATCTTCGATGTGTTCTGAATCGTCATGATCGCATACCGTATACGAACCCGCCGCCTTGCGCAAGCCGGCGGGAAAGCCGGGCGGAGGCGGGACCAATGCCGGCGAAAAAGCGTGCGTCGGCGACTCCGATACCCCCGGGGATCTCTTTCGTGCTATCATGGCGGTCATGGACGACCGGCTGCAGGAAGCAAAGCGGAGGCTGCGCGCGGAGATGAAGAAGCTCCTCGCCTCCTTGACCGCAGGGGAAATCGCGGAAAAGAGCGCAATGATAGTCCGTGCGATCGAGAGCTCATCCGCCTGGTCGCGGGCGGAAGTCGTGCTCGCCTTTCTGCCGCTTCCGGGCGAGGCCGACCTCCGTCCCCTGATCGGCGACGCCCTCGCGGCGGGGAAGGCCGCAGGGCTGCCGAGGATCGACGGCGAGGACCTCTTCTTTCATGCCGTGACCGGGACCGATCCCGAGACCGGGTTGGCCCGCCATGCCTACGGTATGCTCGAGCCCCCGCCCGGCGCCCCGGCGTTGAGGCCGGAGGACCTTGCGGGCAGGGCTGTCCTCGTCCTCGTGCCCGGCCTCGCCTTCGACCGCGAAGGGGGACGCCTCGGCCGCGGCAAGGGCTTCTACGACCGCTTTCTCGGAGGCCTCGCCGCGCTCCGGGAGGAGGGTCTCGAAGCGGGTGGGGGTGCCGCAGACGGCGGGACCTCGGGATCGGATCTTCGCACGCCCGGCGCCGGTCCCCTCGGCCGCGGCATGCTTGTCCTCGGCGTCGGCTTCGCCAGCCAGATCGTGGACAAGGTGCCGACGGGGGCGGAGGACCGGCGTCTCGACGGCGTCGCGACCGAGGAGGGTCTTCTCCCTGCGATGCCGTCTGACTCGGAGACCTTCGTCCGCGGAATCGTGTCCAAAGCCCGTAAGGCCGCGTTCCTGAGTTCCCTAAAAATCTTCGCCGCCATCGTCGCGGGAGGCATCCTCTCGGCCTTCCTGATCGTCCGCTTGGGCGGTTATTTTGCCCTGGATCCGGATGTGGTCGCGACCGTCCTCGTGGCCGCGGAGGCGGCTCTCGCCCTGTTCGCCGGTTATTGCCGATACCGGTACGTGAAGGCGATACGGGAAGAAGACGAATGACGAGTTCCGGCGGAAGGTTACAAATCGGATTAATCCGAGTTTGCTCATCACATGGACTATCCGGATCGAATCACCATCGACCCCTCGCGGCGTTCCGGCAAGCCCTGCATCAGGGCGACGCGGATAACGGTGTACGACGTTCTCGAATATCTCGCTTCGGGAATGAAGGAAGAAGCGATCCTGACCGATTTTCCCGAGCTTGAACCGGACGATATTCGCGCCGTTCTCCTGTTCGCCGCCGACCGTGAAAAGAAGCTCGCCACCCTAGCCGCATGAAAAATACAACGGTCTCCTCGCCTTTATTCCCGCGATCCCCCGAAAATCCGCGGCGTTCGCAGAGTTCAAGGGGCCTTGCGCCGGATTCCCGCGGCGCGGTACAATGTATCCAGTCGGTCGGCGGCCGATAAAAACGCCGAAAGGAAGCGAACCATGAAGAAAATTGCTCTGTCGTTGGCGATCGTTTTTTTCTGCGCTGGCCTGCTCTCCGCCCGCGACGTGGCGGGCGTGACGGTGCCGGACTCGATCCAGGCGGGCGGGAGCGATCTCGTCCTGAACGGAGCGGGCCTCAGGACGAAGTTTTTCTTCAAGGTGTACGTCGGCTCTCTCTACCTGAAGAAGAGGACCTCGGACGCCTCCGCCGTCATCGCAGCCGACGAGCCCATGGCCATCCGCCTCGACTTCCTCATGGACGTGGAGGCCGCGAAGATCATCGACGCCTGGACCGAGGGCTTCGAGAACAGCGCCGGCTCCTCCTACGACGCGCTCAAGGACAAGATCTCCCGCTTCAACGGCTGCTTCCGGGAGGATTCCAAGAAGGGAACCCGCTACGACATCGTGTACGTGCCCGGCGACGGGGTCGCGGTCTCGGTGAACGGCTCGGAGAAGGCGCGCATTCCGGGGGCGGACTTCAAGAAGGCGGTGTTCGGGATCTGGCTCGGAGAAAAGCCCGCGGACAGGGACCTGAAAAAGGGAATGCTGAAGGATTGAAAGCCGGCCCGGAAGCCGGCTATTCGATGATCTTGGTCTTTCCGCGGTATCGGTTCTCCACCTGATCCGCGGGAAGGTACTTTTTCTCCATCTCGTGGATATCCTTCAGCCTTACGATTTCGGCGAATTCCTTGAAGGAGATGAGATCCTCGGCATAGTCGTTCGAAACGCCGTGTTCCTTTATATGGCGCATCACCTTGTACAGGCCGCGGGCCGCGGCGAAGAGCGAAGTCAGGCCGGGAACAAGGTACTTGAACCCGAGAGCCTCCGCTTCCTCGTAGCCGAGCAGCGGAGTTTTGCCTCCCTCGATGAGATTGAGCATGAGCGGCACCTTTATCTCCCTGCCGACCCGTTCGATCTGATCCAAGGTTTCGAGGGCTTCGACAAAAACCATGTCGATTCCGAGATCCACGGCCCGCTTAGCCCGGTCGAGGGCGTCGTCCAAGCCGTTCACCGCGATCGCGTCGGTCCGGTAGATGAGGACGAAATCGGGGTCCGACGCGTCACGCGCGTCCATCGCGGCGCGGAGCTTTCCCATCATCTCCTCGGTCGAGATGACGAGCTTTCCTTCCATATGGCCGCAGCGTTTCGGGATGACCTGGTCTTCGAGGAAGAGTCCCGCCGCGCCGGCCCGGACGTACTCCTGGACCGCGCGGTAGGCGTTCACCGCGTTTCCGAAACCATTGTCCGAATCGCCGAGCACGGGAATCCCCACGGCCCCGGCGATTCCAGCCACTTGACGGGCCATCTCCGTGAGCGTGAGGAGGCCGACGTCGGGCTTGCCTAACTGGACGGCCGCGGTCCCAAAGCCGGAGTGATGGACGGCCTCGAAGCCGGCCATTTCGCAGATCCTGGCGCTGAGGGCGTCGTATACGCCGGGCGACACTATTGCCCCGGGCTCTCCGAGGCGCCGGCGGAATCGGGTGGACGTTTTCATTTTCTCGTTCATTGGGGGATCCTCCGCGTTTCCGTTTCCCTAATGCATGATCGACGGCAGCCAGGTGCTCAGATCCGGAAAGGCGATGGAGGCTACCAGCATGATCAGGATGAGAACAATGAACGGCGTTACCCCTTTGATGATCTCGGACATGCTTATGTCCTCCCTGAGACCCTTGATTACGTAAAGGTTCATGCCGACCGGCGGCGAGATGAGCGCAATCGTCATGTTGACGGTCAGGATGATGGCGTACCAGATGGGATCGATCTCCAGGGCCGCGAGGACCGGGGTCACGAGCGGCATGGTCAGCAGGATGATGGAGACGGTCTCCAGGATCATACCCAGGACGAGCATCAGGATGTTCATGAAGAGGATGAACAGGAGGGGGGAGAACCCGTTGTCGATGATGAGCTCGGTGAGCTTCTGGGGTATTTCGAGGATCGTCATGACCTTGCCGAAGAGGACGGCCGCCGCGATGATCAGGGCGATCATGCAGGAGGTGCCGAAAGCCTTGAGGCTTATCCTCGGCAGGTCCCGGAGCTTCAGGGTCTTGTGGATGAAGAAGGTGATGAACAGGCTGTAGGCGAGGCCGACCGCAGCCGCCTCCGTCGGGGTGAAGGCCCCGGTATAGATTCCGCCGATGATGAGGGGCGGAAGCACGAGGCCCCAGACGTTCTTCTTCGTGATGGCGAGTCGTTCCTTCCACGGCACGGGGGGGAGGGGCGTGTACCCGCCGCGCTTGCTCCGGATGACGGCGTAGACTATGAAGATCAGGGTGAGGATGAGCCCCGGGACGACGCCGGCGATGAAGAGTTTGCCGACCGATTCCTCGGTTATGGCGCCGTACAGGATGAGGGGGATGCTCGGCGGGATGAGGATTCCGAGGGTCCCTCCCGCGGCGAGCAGACCGAGGGTGAACTTCTTGTCGTAGCCCCGGTTCGTCATGGCGGGATAGGCCACCATGCCTATCGTGACGGCCGTGGCCGCCCCCGAGCCGGAGATCGCCGCGAAGAAGGCGCAGGCGAGAATCGTCGCCACGGCGAGGCCGCCGGGCAGGTGCCTCACCCAGGCGTTCATGACCTCGAAGAGCTCGTCGCCGATCCGGCCGTCCAGGAGGATTTGGCTCATGAGCACGAAGAGCGGTATGGCGAGAAGCACGAAGCTGTCCAGCGACGTGTAGAGGGTCTGGCCGACGAGCTGCATCGGGAGGTCGAAGAGCAGGATCAGGAGAAAGGACGTGGCGCCGAGCGCGAAGGCCACGGGAAGCCCGATGAAGAGTACGACCAGCAGCAGCATTACGACGAAAAGAAAGGTTGTCATGCCGATTTCCCTCCCCTCTTCAATTTCACGATCAGGTCGACGACGATGAAGAAATACTGAATCGACAGGAGCGCGAAGCCGATGACCATGGAACTCTGCGGGATCCACTGAGGAACCCGCAGAGGCGTAGTCGAAAGCTTGCCCAACAGCACGGCCGAGGAAACCATCTCCCAGGATTGGTACGTCACCAGGAGGCAGAAGACGAATCCGATGACGCCGGTGAAAACGTCGAAGATCGCCCGCGTTCTTTCGGGAAGGTACGTGATGAGGAGATCGATCCTTATGTGCTTCCCCTGCCTGAGCGTGTAGGCCGCCCCCACGAACATCGTCCAGATGAAGATGTAACCCGAGACTTCACCCGTCCAGATCGTGGGGGATCCGAGAAAGTAACGCATGATGACTTCGAAGAACAGCATCAATCCCATGACGAGGTTGCCGAGGCCGGCCACGTACCCCATCCACAGGTTGGTCCTGTCGAAGGCTCCTCTTGCCGTGTCGAACATGGGCGTACTCCTTACTTGATGCCGGTCGCTATGTCGACGAGCTGCCGGCCGAGTTTTCCGGTGTCCTTCGCGAAATTTTCCCGGACCTGTTCGGTGGCCTTCATGAACGCGGCCTTCTCGGCGGGAGTGAGGTAGTAGATCTTCACGCCGGCCTTCTTCACCTTGTCGAGGGCCTCGTTCTCCGAGCGTTCGATGGATTTGCGAACGACCGCCTCGGCCTCGTTCCCCGCCTTCAGGAGGGTGCTCTTGTCGGCGTCGGAAAGAGCGTTCCACCATTTCAGGTTGGCCTGGACGACGAATTGGGCGGTTGCGTAATTCGCCATGGTCAGGTGTTTCTGGACTTCCTGAAGCTTCCGGGAAATCGCGGCCGGCACTCCGGTGGTCGCTCCGTCGACGGTCCCCCTCTGCAGGGCCATGTACATTTCGGAGGAACTCAGTACGGCGGGGGTGCCGCCGAGGGCGGTGACGGTGTCCGCGGTGAGCTTGCTGAAGGTCCGGATCTTGAGCCCCTTGAAATCCTCGGGCTTCTGGAGCTGGCGCTTGTTGTTGAAGTACTGAACGAGACCGTAATCGACCCAGAACACGACCTTGGCGCCCTTGGCCTGGAACGCATCGTCGAGCAGCTTGGAGGCCCCGGCGTCGAGGAATTTCTTCGGGGAGCTGAGGTCGTTGAAGACGAACGGGATCTCGAACACGTCCGCCGCGGGGATCATCCCGGACCATTGGTTGACGGGAACGAGACCCATCTGGACGAGCCCGTTCTGGAGCGCCTCGACGATCTCCGTGTCCTTGAAGAGCTGGGCGGAATCGAATATCCTGACCCGAAGGTTCTTGTTGGAAAGCTCGGAAACCTTATCGGCATAGAACTTCATTCCTTTGGAAATGAAATGAGACGCCGGGAATTGGTTCGAGAACTTGACGACTTCCTCCGCGAAAATGCAGGGGGCCGCTAAAACGAAGACGGCGACCGTCAAGACGATCGCAGAACGGATGAAACGATTCATACTACTCTCCTTCCGCAAGAATTTCGATCTTCCGCCGGAGTCGGTTCAATTCGGGACCGTTATTTCGACGGCAGGTCGGCTTTCCGTCGATCATACCAGACAATAATCAGGCGGGCAACGGCCGAATGGAGAACTTTTTACCTTATCAAGGGGGTGGCGCGTCTAAGCCCTTATCTCGTCCTGAGGTCGCGCGCGCCGTTCATTTCGATTTTTTGCGTGTAATGCAGATGGTCCTTCAGGCGACGAATCGCAAGATCCGTATCGCCCTCCTGAATCGCCTCGAGAATGGAACGGTGCTCGAGGGCAAGCCTCTCGATCGTTTCGGTGTTCCAGTACTTTCTGCGGTAATCCGCTTGATGGAAGAGCTGCGTTATGACTTGGCTGAAGGAATTGAGGAGTCCGTTCCCGCTCGCCTTGAGCATCGCCGCGTGAAATTCCAGATCAGCCTCGTCCGCGATTCTCGGTTCGAGCTTGTTCTTCAGCATCTTATCGACGCGGCCTTCCATCTCGAAGATCTCCGCGGGCGTGATGCGCTTGACGACGAGGGGGATCGTGGCGAGCTCTATGACGATGCGCGCTTCGATGGATTCGTAGAGGTTCGCGTTGGTGACCTGATAATTGAAGCGCAGGTTGTCGGATATCGCGTTCGTGTCGAGCTGGTTTATGACCGTCCCGCGCCGGGGCGTCTTGGTGATGACCCCCTGCTGGACGAGGCCGTTGAGGACGTTTCTGACCCGATAGCGCGTCACGTTGAAAGTTTTCGCGATCTGTTCCTCGGTCGCTATTTTGCTGCCGGGGCCTTTGGCCTGATCCAGGATGAAAGTACGTATCCGATATTCGAGGTTTTGCCGGTCGTTGCTCGTCATAGTGTGTTCAGTTTACCTTACTAGGGTTTCCTTCAGGAAGCGGGGAACGCGCGGACCGGTTCTCCGAGGCCGCTCGTTCACGGTACATCGCGAGCAGATGGGGGCAGGCCGAGCGGTAGTTCTCGAACGCCTTTTCGTATGCGGCGGAGTCCTTCGCGTTCGGGCTTACGAAGGAAACGGAATCTTCCCGCGATTCGCTTTCGGACGGGGACCTCGTTCCGCCGGCGTGCAGACCGAACAGTGCGGCTCCGTAGGCGGAGTCGACGTTTTTCATGGCGATCAGCGTTCTCCCCAGGACGGAACTCAGGATCTCCATGAGCAGGGGTTCGAGGGTCCCGCCTCCGACCACCCTGACGCGGTCGGGGATCGAACTCCTTTCCGTGATCGCGATGAAGGCGTCGCAGAGGGAGTAGGCGATCCCCTCCAGTACCGCCCTCGCGAAGTGCGCTTTCCGATGCCTGAAGGATGCCCCGGAGAAAGTCCCCCTGAGGGTCGGTTCCCAATACGGCGTGCGTTCGCCGGACAGGTAGGGATGGAAGAGCAGCCCGTCGGCGCCCGCCGGAGCCTTCTCCGCCTCGCGGCCGAATGCGCGGAATTCCTCGGGCGACTTCGCGCCGCCGGCGGAGGTGACCGCCCAGGCGACGGCCGAGCCCGCGGAACTCGTTCCGGCTTGCGAATACCAAAGACCCTTCACGGGAAAGGGGTAGGTGAGGAGCTTCGCGTTGGGGGAGGGTTCAGCCTTTATCACGTGTATGCCTCCCGCGGTTCCGACTCGTATCACGAAATCGCCGGACTCCGCCGCTCCCGCTCCGTAAGTTTCCATGGCGCTGTCCAGCGTGCCGTTGAAGACCGGTAAGCCCGCTTGCAGCCCCAGGACCTTCCCCCCTTCCTTCGACAAGTAACCGGCGACCTCCCCCGCGGGCGTGACCGCGGGAAGGACTCGAGGATCGATGCCGGCCAAGGAACAGAGTTTCTCCGACCATTGATTTGAGACAGCGTCGTAAAGCAGGGCCGATACCGCGGTGGCGGGATCGGTCTTTTTTTCTCCCGTGAGTTTATAAAGCAGGTAGTCCTTCGAAAGGAACATTCCCTTGACGTTTCCCCAGACCTCGGGCTCCCTTTCCCGTATCCATACGAGGTGGGGCAGGGTCCAAGAAGTCGAGACGTTGTTGAACCCGTGAGCGAGAATGTACTCCCCGTGGTCCGCGCGAAGACGATCCGCCTCCTCCCGCGACCGCTGGTCGCTCCAGAGCAGGGCCCTGCGTACAGGCAGGCTTTTCCCGTCGACGAGGACCCCGATGTGGGCGGCGCTGGTGAGCGTTACCCGGACGACGGAACCCGGATCGATTCCCCCGTCCTTCCACAGCTTCGCGGCCGCGGCGGAAATGGCTTCGATCCAATCAGCGGGGTCCTGTTCGGCCCAGCCGGAATGCGGGGAATGGGTCTCGTACCCCGAGGAAGCGGTCCCAGCCGTCCTTCCCTGACGGTCGACGGCGCAGACCTTGCAGGAACTCGTCCCCAAGTCGATGCCCAGTGAATATGCCTCTTCCGGATGCCGAATCATGATCTCTCGCTCACTTCCAACTTCAGGAATTTCTTTTCATGGTTCTTGATCCCCGCGCTGAGCACGCTCATGTCGTGGGAAACGAGGAAGAAATCGATGCCCTTATTCCACCAGGTTTCAAGATCCTCGGGCGTATTGACGCTTATTCCCATGGCCTTCCCGTTTCTCGCCCCCGCCTCGACGAGACCTTCGATGACGGCCCGGAATTCGGAGGCCTTTCCCGTTTCCTGCATGATGAACGATAGATCGCCCGCTCCTATGAGGCATCCTGAAACTCCGGGGACGGAAAGAATCTCGTCGGCCTTCAAGGCGGCTTCCGGAGTCTCGATCATGACGATGAGATTAATGCTTTTGTTTATCTCGGTATAGTAGTCGTTTCCATAAAACACCGCGGCCGGGCTCCCTTTCGAGCGCTTCCCAATCGGCGGATAATAAGCGGCATCGACCGCGGCGGAAGCTTCCTGCCTCGAGCCGACCATGGGCACGATGATGCCGGAAGCACCGGCGTCCAACAGGGCGTTGATGTCTCCCGCTTCGTTGTTCGCGACCCTTCCGAAGGGCGCCGGACCCCCGGGACGAACGAGGCTCCTTATGGCGTTCGTGGCGCTCTCCTTCCCATAATGACTGTGGAGAAGATCCACCATGATGTAATCGAAATCCGTATGGGAGACCATCTCCGCTATTCTCACGCTTCCCAAGCAAATCCCGAATCCCACGATCGGTTTTTTCCCCCGCAGCGCGATTCCATTGATGTTTCTTTTCATGATAATTCCCAGCTCCCTTCTTCAACGGCTAAAAAGCGCGTTCGGTATGGCCGTTACGCTTTTCGGGAAAATGATGATGAGCACCAGAGCGACGACCAGCATGCAGATCTGCGGCCAGAGCTCCCGGAGCGTCTTTTCGAAATTCAGTTTTTCGATGCCGCAGACCGTCATGAGCACGACGCCTACGGGCGGCGTCGTATTGCCGATCATGGCGTTCACGACGACAACGACGCCGAAATGAATCGGGTCCATTCCAGAGGCCGCTACGAGCGGAAGAACCATGGGGACGAACAACATGATGTTCACTGTCGGGTCCGAGAGCATTCCGAGGATGAGAAAGAGGATGTTGACGGAAAGGATGATGAGTACCTTGTTGTCGCCGGCAAATGACGTCATGGTCTGGAAGATGATGCCCTGAAGGTTTTCCGCGGTCATGACGAAACTGAAGACCTTCGCCGCAGGAAGCACGAGCAGGATGGACCCGCAGGTAATGAAGACCCTTCTCAAACTCGCTATGAAACCCTTGACGGTCATCGTTTTATAGAGGAAAAAGCCGAGAATGAGCGCGTAGAACACGGCAAGGGCCGAGGCTTCCGTCGTCGTCACGATGCCGAAATAGATGCTCCCGAGAAGGATGACCGGAGTGAGCAGCGGAAGAAAACCGTGGAACAGGGTCACGAGCAGGTCTCTGAGAAAAATCCTCGCGGATTGCATTCTCCGGCGGGGATAATTCCTTTTCAGGGAAATAACATAAACGTAGATCATGAGGACTCCCGCTATGATGAAGCCGGGCAGGATTCCTCCGAAGAACATCTTGCCGACGGAAACGTTCGCGACCATCGCGTAGACCACCATGGGTATGCTCGGGGGGATTATGGGGCCCACGGTGGAGGAGGCTATGGTCACCGAGGCGCTGAACTCCCTGTCGAAGCCTTCGTCGGCCATGGCTTGATAACTGAGGTGCCCTATGCCCCCGACGTCCGCGACCGCTGAACCTGACATACCGGCGAAGATGACGCTCGTCGCGATGTTCACGTGGCCGAGCCCGCCGGGGATGTATCCGACGAGCGCGTTGCAAAAGTTGAAGATCCTGTCCGCGACCGATGTCCTGTTCATCACCTCGGCGGTGAGGATGAACATCGGAATGGCGATGAGGACGAAATTGTCGAGACCCGAGAACATCTGCATCGCCATGAAGCCGAGGTCCATTCCCTTCATCGTGATGTAGATGATCGAAGAAGATATCATCGCGACGCTTATCGGCATGCCTAGGAGAAAGAGAACGACGAACGACGCGAGAAAGACTGTCAGCATCATACGGAGTCCTTTGTTTGTGAGTTCCCGCCGCCCGTTACGGAACCCGCCGGGAAGGTTTTGATACGGATGACGTCGCGGAGGATGTTGTTGACGATGTGTACGCACATAAGGAGAAAGCAGATCGGCATGATTACATAGACGAATTTGAGGGGCACCTCGAGCATGTTCGACTTTTTCAGCTTTCCCAGCATGCGGAACGACGGCCAGACGTAAAGGGCGAACATGAACAGCATGATGACGTTCATGGAGAGACGCACGAAATTTCTGACCTTTTCAGGGAGCCTCGACTCGACCGCGGTGACTCGGACGTGTCCGTCCTCGGCCATAACGTAGGCCGAAGCGAGAAAGCTCATCCAGATGAAAAGGTAATTGCAGAGTTCATCGGACCAGGCGATGGGCTTGAAGAAAATATACCTGGTGACGACGTTGACCATGATGATGGTGAAGAGGACGAACAGGCTGAACACTCCAAGCAGGATTTCAAAGGACTGAAGCGCCTGCGTCACCTTTTGCGATTTTCTCAATAGCTCTTCCATAGGGGCTCCATTCCCGAAGCGTAGGAGAGGTTTCGCCGGCGGCGGGGCCGGCGAAACCGTATTCGTCAGTCTTTGATTGCCTGGATCTGATTGTAAAGATCCACCCAGGCCGGGTTTTTCTGAAGGACGAGGGGGACGCGGTCCATGAACGGTTTCGTGTCGATGTCGTCTACGACCGTCATTCCAAAGGATTTAACCTTCGCCACCAATGCATTCTCGTTGTCGCGGACGATCTGGTCGATGCGGTTTGCCTCGAATTTGAACGCTTCCTCGATGATTTTCTGGTCTTCCGCGGAAAGCGATTTCCACGCCTTGTCGGACATGATCGTACCGGCGACGGCGAGCATGTGCCGAGTGAGCATGAGGTACTTCTGGACTTCGTAGAATTTCATCGTCACAATCTGGGTGAGCGGATTTTCCTGGGCGTCGACGACTCCGGACTGAAGTCCCATATAGACGTCGCCGATCGGAAGGGAGGTCCCTACCGCGTTGAAGATGGTCGCGATTTCGTTGTAGGGCGCGAAATTCACGACGCGGAGCTTGATTTTCTGGAAGTCATCGAGCTTCCGGAAGATCTTGTTGCCCGTGACGTTGCGGAACCCGAAATTGTAATGGTCGAGCTGTTTCACGCCGACCGCCTTGCTGATTTCTTCCTTCAGGCCCTTGTACAATTCGCTGTTCTTGAAATTGGTCCAATGACCGTAGCTTCTGAACACGTAGGGTCCGAGAAGAACGCCGGCCTTCGGCAGGTACTGGGAGGCGCTGTCCAGGGGGGCCATGTCGAGCTGCCCCATGATGACGGCCTGGACCGCGTCGTTGTAGTTGGCGAACGTACCGTTCGGATAAATGGTAAGTTCAAGCCGGCCGGCGCTTTTTTCCTTCAGCATCTTGTTGGTTTCCAAGAGCGCGACATGTACGGGATGATCGGTGGCGAAAACGTGAGAGATGCCGAGCTTTCGGGGCGAAGCCGCGTTCGACGATTTATTCTCGCCTTGTCCCCCGGCGAAAAGCGAAGCGGCGGTTAAGAGCGCGACGAATATCATGAAAATTCGTCCGGTTTTTACAGCTTTCATATCTAACCTCCTTTGGTTTCTGCGTTGAACGAAAGATTCCTTTTGGAATTGTTCAACTTATTAGCTTGTATTGTAGACAAATTAAATCGTGCCGTCAAGTTTTTTCTGTAATGTTATAATTATATGTAAATAAATGAGATAAATAATTATATCGATGAAATTCCCATGGCTGCTGTCGCATTTTTAAAGAAGGTTTTAGCCAGGAACCTTCAATTTTCGATTCAATTGTCGCCAATTAAAAGTAAAAGGAAATCGAGATCCGAGTTTTGTATGGCGGCCCCTGGCGGGCGGCGCCCCTTCTTGCTCATCGGATGAAAAAACCTTATCTTAATCAAGCGAGATGACGGCATCGACTTCATCGTTCGGAAGGATCCGGAGGTAATCATATGGCTCTCATCAAATCGGCTTGGGAAATCGCCCTGGAAAAAACCGAGGGTATCAAAGGCGACAAGGCGTCGCTGGCGGCGGCTTCGGGAAAAGAGGAGGGGAAAAAGCTCGCATCCCGCTTTTTCGCGGACCCCTCCGGGGATTTGTCGCAGGCATGGAAGGAGATCCCCCGGGAGAGACTGGGGTTCGTGAAGGAAGGCTTCTTCCAGGTCGTGCTCTCGCAGCTCACGCTTCCGCGAACCGAGGAGGATCTCGCGAGGCTCGAACCCATGGCCAGGGCCCTCGAATACGTCATCAAGGACAAGGGCAAGATCAAGTACCTGAAGCAGCAGCTCGCGCAGTTTCTGAAGCAGTGCCTGGACGACAAGAAGCAGCTCTCCGACGCCATCATGAAGCAGCTCGGGCCCGTCCTCAAACAGAAGGAGGCTCAGCTCGCCCGCCAGTACGGAAGGCCCGTCCGCATAGATCCCATGTCCGATCCGGATTACGCCAAGGCCTACAACCAGAACATGGGGAACCTCGACGGCCGCTACGGCGAGGTTCTCGCCCAGGTCAAGGGCGAGCTCACGGAGCTCTTCGAGCAATCGAAATGAACGGATCCCGCACGGTGCGGCGATGAGCCCGAAAACGATAAGCCCCCTCGCGTGAGCCGAGGGGGCTTCGATTTTTAGTCCGCCGGGCCCGTTTCCGCGAACGGAGCCCGTCCTAGGAGGCCGAACACTTCGCCTTCAGTTCCTCCCACCTCCTGTCGACGTCCGCCTGGATCTCCGCGACGAGGCCGCCGTTCTCCTTCCTGAATAGATGGGCGAACCTGCCCTGGGTTTTCAGGAACTCCTCGACCGGAAGCTTGGTCTTCGGCTCGTAGGTGAGCCTCCATTTCCCGTCTTCGATCTCGTAGAGCGGCCAGAAGCAGGTGTCGGCCGCGAGCTTCGCGATCTTCATGAGGTCCTTCGTCTCGTACCGCCAGCCCCTCGGGCAGGGTGCGAGGATGTTCACGAAGGCCGGTCCCGCCTTATAGATCGCCTTCTCCGCCTTTTCGTGGATGTCCTTGAAGTTCGGCGTGAAGGTCGTCTGCGCTATGTAGGGTATGCCGTGGGCCGCCATGACCGCGGTGAGGTCCTTCCGGTACTGGGGCTTGCCGTCCGAGACGCTCCCCGCGGGACTCGTCGTGGTGTCGGCGAACCGCGGAGTCCCCGAGGAGCGCTGCGTACCCGTGTTCATGTAGGCGTTGTTGTCGTAACAGAAGTAGGTCAGGTCGTGACCGCGCTCCATGGCTCCGGAGAGGGACTGGAGCCCGATGTCGTACGTGCCGCCGTCGCCGCCGAAGGCTATGAAACGGTAGTCTTCCTTCACGACCCCCTTCTTCCTCAGCGCCGTATAGGCCGTCTCCACTCCGCTCAGCGTGGCTCCGGCGTTCTCGAAGGCGCTGTGGATGAAGGAGTCCCTCCACGCGGTGTAGGGGTAGGTGAAGGTGGAGACCTCGAGGCAGCCGGTGGCGCTGCAGACCACGGCTTTGTCCTCCGGCTTCACCGCGCGCAGGACCGCCCGGGCCGCTATGCCCGCGCCGCAGCCCGCGCAGAACCTGTGCCCGGGCGCGAGACGCTCGGGCCGGTTCATGATTTCCTTGAAGTTGTAGGCCATGATCCTCTCCTATTCCCGCACCGCGAGATAGCGGTACGTTTCCGATCCCGTGTTCGAGGTGAGGCTTTTCCCCTCGGCGAGTTTCGCGAGGTCCGCGAAGACGCTTTCGATGTCGGTCGGCTTCACGTCCCTGCCGCCGAGCCCGTAGATGTAATCGACGGCCTTCACGCGGAGTCCGGCTTCGTAGAGGCCCGGAATCGTGTCCGCGTACAGGGGGCCGCCCGCCGCCGAGAAGCCCTCGGACTTGTCCATGATCGCGAGAGCCTTGACCCCCGCGACCGCGCGGGCTATTTCCGCCCGGGGGAAGGGCCGGAACACCCTGACCTTCACCACGCCGGCCTTGACCCCGCGGGAACGCAGGTCGTCGACCACGACCTTCGCGGTCCCCGCGCTCGAACCCATGATGAGGACCGCGAGATCCGCGTCCTCCATCCGGTAGGTCTCGATGAGGCCGTACTTCCTTCCGGTGATCTTTTCGTACGAATCGGCGACCTCGATAATAACCCGGCGCGCCCGGATGGTCCCCTCCGCCTGGAGCCTCTTGTGCTCGAGGTAGTAGTCCTGCGAGTCGTAGGGTCCGATCGCGAGCTTCTCCGCCTGGTTGAGCAGGAAATGATCCGGCCGGTAGGCTCCGACGAAGTCCTTCACCGACGCGTCGTCCAGGAGCTCGATGTTCTCAACGGCGTGGCTCGTTATGAAGCCGTCCTGGCAGACCATCACCGGAAGCCGGACGTCGCGATGCTCGCCGATCCTGACGGCCTGGATGAAGTTGTCGTATGCCTCCTGGTTGTTCTCGCTGTAGATCTGGATCCAGCCCGCGTCGCGGGCGCCCATGGAGTCGCTGTAGTCGTTGTGAATGTTGATGGGGCCAGAAATCGCCCGGTTCACGACGGCGAGGGTTATGGGCAGGCGGCAGGAGGCAGCGATGTAGAGCATTTCCCACATGAGGGCGAGTCCGTTCGACGAGGTCGCGGTCATGGTGCGGGCACCGGCCGCCTCGGCCCCGATGCAGGCGGACATGGCGCTGTGCTCGGACTCGACGGGGATGAAGCGCGTACCCACGAGGCCGTCCGAGACGAACTGCGAGAAGTACATGCAGATTTCCGTGGACGGCGTGATGGGGAAGGCGGCGACGACGTCGGGATCGATCTGTTTCATCGCGTGAGCGACGGCCTCGTTGCCCGAAAGACGTTCCCTTATGCTGTTCATTTCGTTCCTCCCGTCTTGTCCATGAGGATGGCGCCGAAGGAGCATGCCTCCGCGCAGATGCCGCAGCCCTTGCAGTGGTCGTAGTCGAACTCGACGCGTTTCCCGTTCAGGACGGGAATGGAGGAGTCGGGGCATACCGGCACGCAGAGGAGGCACTGCCGGCAGGCGTCCACCTTCCATATCGGGCGTTCCGACCTCCAGTCTCCGGTCTTGAAGGCCTCGGAGGTGCCGCCTTCGTAGATGTCTCCGCCCGGCGTTATTTCCCGCCACGTCACGGAGGGGGTTATGTTGGTCTTCATGCTTTCCGTACCTCCTTCACGGCCCGTTCGAGGGCCTTCATGTTTCCCGCGATCACCTGGGGCTTCGTCGCGAACTTGTGCCCGAGGGATTCCTTCATGAAGGCGAGGAATTCGTCCTCCTTCATGAGGCCCGTCGCCTTCACCACGGCGGCGAGCATGGGCGTGTTCGGAATGTTCTTCCCGAGGGCCGCCTCGCTGATCGCTCTGGCGTCCAGGACGAAGAGAGTCCCTCTGTACCCTCCGAGGGCGGACCTGACTTCCTCCACGGAGCGCGCGGAGTTGAACACCACGGTACCGTCGGCCTTCAGTCCCTTGAGGACGTTCCCGGTCTCGGCGATGGACTCGTCGATCACGACCACGACGTCGGGATCGTAGATGTTCGAATGGAGCTTGATGGTCTCGGAACTGATTCGGTTGTAGGCGGTGATGGGAGCCCCCATACGTTCCGGACCGTACTCGGGAAAGCCCTGCACGTGCTTGCCGGTATGGAAAGCGACGTCCGCCAGAAGGAGGGCGGCCGTTTTCGCCCCCTGTCCTCCGCGTCCGTGCCACCGGATCTCGATAGTCTGTTTCATACTGCCGTCCTTTCTCTTTTCGCGGTCTCGTTCAGTTATAACTCTCAATGGAAGTACTCGCAACAATATTTTGCAAAAGACATGCCAATCGAACGCGGTTTTCCGGGGCTCGGCGAAGAGATGGACCGCTTTCTCCTGCGCTCGGGAACTGACGGCGAGATCTGGACTTACGATTGCCGTTCCGAGGTCGGCCCGGAATCATGGTTTACCGGTTCGGGGACGGAGGATCGCTTCTGGGGGGCGGTTGCCATGGAACGGCGCAGAAGAGGAACATGTATTGTCACGAAACGGAGCAGGCGCCGCCGCTGTCGACCGCAGGGCGGCGAGGGTTCGAGAAAGCCGGGCCCCTAGGTCGTCGGCTGGGCGCCCTTCATCGGATAGAAGAAACGCTTGATTTTCTGGGTGGGCGTTTTCTCGAAGGGTTCGCGCTGCAGCACGACCTTGCTGATCCTGCTGAAGGAGGCGAGCCGGGCGTTCACCTCCCGCCGGATGCTCTCCAGGGTGTCCCGATACGCCTGCTCGATGTCCTCCATCCTGCCCTTCATCCTGGCCATGTGCTCCTCGATGACCTCGGGCTTCAGGTGGACGAGGGCGGTGAGCCCGGATCCGTCTCCGTAGACGAGGGATTCGAGCACGGGTTCCGACTGGTTGATGATCGCCTCGATTTCCTCGGGGTAGATGTTCTCGCCCGAAGGCCCGAGGATCATGGTCTTGAGCCTCCCCCGGATGTAGAGGCGCATCCTGTTGTCGAAGATGCCGAGGTCTCCCGTGCGGAACCATCCGTCCTCGGTGAAGGCCTCCGCGGTGCGTTCGGGGTCCTTGTAGTATCCCCTCATGACGTTCTCGCCCCTCGCCTGGATCTCGCCTTCGCCGGTTTCCGGCACGGAGACCGCGATCCTGAGTTCGACTCCCCGCAGGGCGGGGCCGGTCGAGCGGAGCCTGGTCTTGAAGGGGCCGCAGCCCGCGATGAGCGGTGCGGTCTCGGTGAGGCCGTAGCCGATCGCGTAGGGGAAGCGCGCCTCGCGGAGGAAGAGCTCGGTGTCGGGGGCGAGGGCGGCCCCGCCGACTCCGAAGAACCGGATCCTGCCGCCGAAGCTCTTCATGAGCTTCCTTCCCGCGACGAAATGCAGGAGCCTGCGGCCGAACGTACTTTTGTAGATTCCGTGTTTTTCGAGCTCGGGCTTTATCTTTCCGCGGAAGATCTTCTCCATGAGGAGCGGCACCGCGAGCATGACCGTTGGCCGAACCTTCTCCAGCGCGGGCATGAGGACCGAGGCGGAAGGCGGTCGGTCGAGATAACGGATCGAGCAACCCTGGAGAAGGGGCACGACGAAGCCTATGGTGCTTTCGTAGGAATGGGCGAGGGGCAGGACCGAAAGGAAGATGTCCTTCTCGCCGAGCTCGATGATCGATCGGGTCGCGAGGGCGTCCCAGACGATGTTCTTGTGGGTCAGCATGACGCCCTTTGAATTGCCCGTAGTTCCCGACGTGTAGATGATGCAGGCGAGCTCGTCCTCCTCCACGGGGCGAAAGTCCATCTCCGGATCCGCGGAAGCGACGGCGTCGTGTCCGGCGAGAGCGTCCTCCACGTAGAGAAGATCGAACGCCTTTCCCTCGGTCGTGAGCTTGGATGACATCTTCCGCGAGGCGACGACCGCCCTGGTCTCGGAATGCTCGACGATGTTGTCGATCTGTTCCGTCGTGAAGTCGGTGAGGATCGGGACCGCGACGAGGCCCGATGCGGTGATCGCGAGGTAGGCCACGCCCCATTCCGGCCGGTTCTCCGAAAGAATGGCTATCTTGTCGCCCCTTCGGAAGCCCCTGCGCTTCAACTCCCGCGAGAGAACGGCGGCATGCCTGGCGAGGTCGCCGTAGGTGAGGGATTCACCCTCGACCCATGCGAGCGCGGGAAGATTCGTATAGTGCCGGTAACCTCCGAGAAGGAGATCCCTGAGAGTCAGTTTGTCGATTTTATACATTTAATCTCCAATTTGACGAAAAACTAACGTATAATGTTCAATAAAATACCATGACTTGACCGAACCGGCAAGCCTTTTCGAGGCCTCCTGCAATGGCCGCCTTTCCGAGGTCGCCGACTCTCCGTCAGAATACCGACGCTTCCTGATTCGTTTTCGTTGCGGGATCCGCGGGAAAGGGGAGCTTCTCGGCGAACGCGGCTTTACTGTACAAATTCAGGTTCATCGGCTATGCTGAAACGAACCCAGGCTGAAGGAGGAGTTGACCATGGGGTATAAGTTGAGAAGCGCCGTGTCCACTGAAGGCAGAAGGATGGCGGGAGCCCGAAGCCTCTGGCTGGCGAACGGCATGAAGAAAGAACAGTTCGGGAAACCGATCATCGCCATAGCGAATTCCTTCACGGATTTCGTTCCGGGGCATGTTCATCTGAGGGATGCCGGAGCCTACGTGAAGAAGATCATCGAGGGACTCGGCTGTTTCGCCGCCGAATTCAACACGATCGCCATCGACGACGGAATCGCCATGGGCCACAACGGCATGCTTTATTCGTTGCCGTCGCGGGACCTCATCGCCGACAGCGTTGAATACATGGTGAACGCCCACATGGCTGACGCCCTGATCTGCATCTGCAACTGCGATAAAATCATACCGGGCATGGTCATGGCCGCAATGAGGCTCAACATCCCGACGATCGTCGTCTCGGGGGGACCCATGGAAGCCGGCAGGCTGGGCGAAGAGCGATACGACCTCATCGACGCCATGGTCATGGCGGGAGACTCTTCGGTCTCCGACGAGAAGATCGCCCAGGTCGAAGCGGCAGCCTGTCCCACCTGCGGAAGCTGTTCCGGCATGTTCACGGCGAACTCCATGAACTGCCTGAACGAGGCCCTCGGCATCGCCTTCCCGGGCAACGGCACCGTCGTCGCGACTCATGCCTATCGAAAGAAACTCCTGGAAAAAGGCGCACGCAGGATCGTCGAAATGGCGAATCTCTACTATGAGAAAGGCGACTCCTCGGTTCTGCCGAGATCGATCGCGTCCAAGGCCGCCTTCAACAATGCGATGGCCCTCGACATCGCCATGGGAGGCTCCACGAACACGGTGCTCCACATCCTCGCGATAGCGCGCGAGGCTGGCGTCGATTTCACCCTCAAGGACATCGACGCGCTTTCGCGGAAGGTCCCGAACCTCTGCAAGGTCTCTCCGAGTTCCAAGTACCATCTCGAGGACGTGAACCGGGCGGGCGGCATCCACGGGATCTACGGAGAGCTCGAGCGCAAGGGACTCCTGGACCTCACGGTGAAGCGCGCCGACGGCCTCACGCTCGGCGAAGCGATCGAGAAGTACGACGTGCGGAGGAAGACTGCGATTCCCGAGGCCCTCGAAATAGCCCACGCTGCGCCCGGAGGAACGGGAAGGAATCTCGTCCTCGGCTCGCAGAACGCGACTTTCAAGGATCTCGACCTCGACCGCGAGAAAGGCTGCATCCGCGACGCGGAGCACGCTTACAGCAAGGAAGGCGGACTCGCCGTCCTCTACGGGAACCTGGCGAGGGACGGCGCCATCATAAAGACCGCCGGCATCGACGAGTCTCTCTACCATTTCGAGGGCCCCGCCAAAGTCTTCCAGTCTCAGGAGGAAGCCTGCGACGGAATCCTCGGCGGCAAGGTCAAGGCCGGCGACGTGGTCTTCATCATCTACGAAGGGCCGAAGGGAGGCCCCGGCATGCAGGAGATGCTCTATCCGACCTCCTACATAAAATCCATGCACCTCGGCAAGGCCTGCGCCCTCGTCACCGACGGCAGGTTCTCCGGCGGGACCGCGGGGCTTTCCATCGGCCACGTTTCCCCCGAGGCCGCATCGAAGGGCGACATCGCCCTCGTCCGGGACGGGGACCGCATCAAGATCGACATTCCCGCGAGGAGCCTCGTCCTCGACGTTCCCGAGGCCGAACTCGCGAAAAGGCGCAAGGAGGAGGAGGCGAGAGGCAAGGACGCCTACAAGCCTCGCAGGGACAGGACCGTCGCCGCGGCGCTCAGAGCCTACGCTCTCTTCGCCGCGTCGGCGGACAAAGGCGCGGTGCGCATAGTGCCGTGACGGACGCATCGACTTCATCGTCGACTCGCGGGCCCCCTTTCGGGGGCCCTTTTCATTGGGAAAATCACTCATGGTAACTTCGATAATCCGTGATAAAGTATTTGCATCAATTCAACGATATTGAAGTATAAAAGTAGGTTCCTCAACAATGATGAAAAAATGGTGGTTGTTTCTGGCGTTGGCCCTCGCGGCGCCGCTCTATGCGCAAGACGGGCCCGCGCTTCCCGATCTTCTTCGTTCGAACGATTATCAGGGCCTGGAATCCTTCCTTGCGGCAAAGGCGAAAGATCCCGACTTTCCCGCCCTCGAAAAGTCCGTCATGGACCAGGTCAGACAGTTCGTTTTCCGCAACAACGAGGAGGGGGCGATCAAGCTGCTCGAGATCCTGCTCCGGGTGAACATGGACAACGGCGAGGCCCAGGACCTTTATCTCGCCCTCGACGCGACGCGCAAGGAACGGGCCGAGGCAGCGAAGAAGAAGGAACAGGAAGAGACGGCCAGAAGGGCGGCGGAGCAGGAGAAACTCCGGGTGGCCGAGGAAAAGAGAAAGGCGGCCGAGGAAGAGTCCCGAAAGCTCCGTGAGGAGGCCGAAAAGCAGGAACGGATCAAGGTGATCGGCTGGAGGAATTTCTCCCTCGATCTGTTCGCGGCCCCCGCGATCGGCTACATCGTGTCTTCCGCGGGCAAGGACTACGCCGAGGACGGCTCGGCGCGGACGATCGCGGGTCCGGCGGTCGCAGTGGACGTGCGTTTCGATCATCCCTACGTCTTCGCCTCGCTCGAAACGACGGTCGAATGGTTCCCCGTAACGGTCTCCGGAGGAACCCTGTCCCCGATCTACGTCAAGCCAGTGTTCTGCTTCGGGACTCCGCTGCTTCCGCTCCCGGTCTCTCTGCGCGCCGGATTCCTCTCCATGTACGAGAAGACGACGTCCGAAGCGGAACGGTATCTCCTCTTCACGGGGGTGAACACCTCGACGATAGGTTTCGGAGTCAAGGACTGGGACCTGCGGTATTTCAAGCTCTCGACTTTCTTCGACTTCTTCCTCGCGCCGTTTTCGGACCGTGACATGAAGTACGGTTTCGAATACGGAGTCGGGCTCTCCAAGAAGGTCTTCACCCTGCTCGGGCGTCCGCTCATCATGAGTCCGCGTTTCACCGGCTTCCTGATCGACGGAAGGGACACGACGGAGCAGTCCTTCAGGTTCGGGCTCTATTTCGGGACGGTTTTCAATGGAAACTAAAAACGGAACGATGAGGGTCGCTGCCTGCCTTCTCGCGGCCTTTTTCTGCGTTCGACCCGGCCTCCTCTTCGGTCAGGACCTCGTCGCTCAGTACCGGGCCAGCGCCGAGAGGAATTACGTCCTCAAGGACTACGAGAAGGCCTTCGATCACGTCAACTTCGTTCTCCGCGCCTACGTGAACAAGGAGGCACCGGAGGACGTGAAGAATCTCGGTGAAAAGATCTATTTCGCCTATCTCGGAGAAATCAACCAGAAGGAAGCATGGGCGAAACTCCCCAAGGTCAGGGACTCGCTCCTCAAGTATCCTTCGGCGGGCTCGAACCGGGTCCAGTCGCTCCTCAAGCAGGGCGAGGCCAGGGTCCGCGAGATCGAGGAAGCCGAAAAGAAGAAGCAGGAGGAGGCGCGCCTCGCCCAGGAAGAGGCGAAGCGCAGGGCAGAGGCGGAGAAGGCCATCCAGGAGGAAAAGCGGCGGGAGGCGGAACGCGAAGCCGCCAGGCAGAAGGAGAGGGAGGAATACCTCGCCAAGGAGAAGGCCCTGCTCGAGGAAAAGGCGAAGCTCGAGGCGAAACAGAAGGCCGAACTCGACAAGGTCATCGAGGACCTCAGGAAACGCGAGGCAGAACGCGAGGCCCAGCGAGAGCGCGAACGGCAGGACGCCCTCCGGAGGGAGGAAGCCATACGGGCGGAGCGGGAAGCCCAGCTCGAGCGGGAACGTCAGGCCTCGCTGAAGCGCGAGGAGTCCATCCGCGCCGAACAGGCGGCCCAGCGCGAACGCGAGCGGCAGGAGGCCCAGAGGCGCGAGGAGCAGATCCGGAAGGACCGCGAGGCCCAGGAGGCCAGGCTTCAGGCCGAGCTCGGCAGGATCGCGGAGACGGCCTCCAAGGGAAAACCCCAGGACTCCTCGTCCGGCCTGCAGCTCGGGATCTTCCTCATCGCGGGCCTGGGTATCTTCGGAATACTCTTCATCGCGGCCCTCGTCGTCTTCGTCGTCCTGATGCTTCGGCACAACAAGTCCCAGCAGGAGCAGTTCCAGGCGACCGTGAACACGCTCCATACGATGAGCGCGTCCGCGGGGCTCGCTCCGCCCCAGCACGCGGCGCTTCCCCTTCCCATGATGGCGCCGGACGGAATGTCCGCCGGCTCTCCCCTCCAGCTCGAGGACAAGACCGCTGAGGCGGCGCGCCAGACGCCGCAGACCAGGCTCGGGGGCCTTCTCGAAAAATGCGCGGCCTACGCCGTGGAGATCGACCGCGTGACCGGGAGGAAGAACGCCTCGCGCAACGTCGCGGAGCTCGTGTACAAGGTTTCCCGCGCCAAGGGATTCTCGGAGTTCGACTCCCTCCTCTATTTCGGCGCCGCCCTGGTCTACGACATCGGCTTCCTCAGCCAGGACGAGGCCCTCCTCAGGGCCGACCACATCTCGGACGACCAGTTCGAACAGCTCAAGAACCACACGAGGACGGGCGCGAACATGGTCTTCTTCGTGGAGGAGGAATTCCGTCCCGTTTTCGTCGATGCGGTCAAGAAGCACC
This sequence comes from uncultured Spirochaetaceae bacterium, assembly GCA_964397655.1. Classification (GTDB taxonomy): domain Bacteria; phylum Spirochaetota; class Spirochaetia; order DTKZ01; family DTKZ01; genus CAYNKA01. The sequence goes on from CAYNKA010000007.1 coordinate 47,238, forward strand.
ACGAGAACCTCGACGGCTCCGGCTATCCCGCCGGCCTGAAGGACCCCGACATCCCCTACATCGCCAGGGTCATCAGGGTGGCGGAGAGCTACGTGGCCCTCATCTCGAAGCGGGATTACAAGCAGATACTGGACAAGAATTCCGCCATGCAGGAACTCTACGCCGGAAAGGGCCTGTACGACATGGACATCGTCAAGACGCTCGACGGAATCTTATGAGGGTGGTTTTCATGGAAAAAAGGAAATTGTCGATATCCGCGCTCCTCGGGGCGCTTCTTGTGCTCGGGACCTGCTCGGTCGGCTTCGACGAGGTGCTCGACAAGAACGTGCGGGGAATAACGGACCCCGTGCCGGAGCCTCCGGTCGTCGAGGACCTCGCGACCGCCATCGGCATCACCTATGCGGAGGACGCGGGCTACGGACTTTCCGGCTCCGGCTACGACTTCGGCTACGCCGCGTCCGCGGTGAGCGCGGCCTTCACCCTGAAGAACGCCATGACCTTCCCGCGCGTCATATCGACCGCGACCTTCACGCCGGATTCCTTCGACGCCGACGGCGTCGCGGACTTCGCGGTCTCGACCGCGCTGCCCCTCACGATCGCTCCCGGCGAAACCGGCACATTGAACGTGACCTTCACGCCCTCGGCCGGTCATCTTTCATCCGCTGTACTCAAGCTCACGGACGCCGACGGCAGGACCTTCTCCACCCACCTCCAGGGCTCTGGGCTCCAGGAGCCGAAGAATCTCGACGGTCTCGTGCTCTGGCTCGACGCCTCGAAGATCCGCGCCTCGGACGTGGCGACTGCGGACGGCGAGTCGCGGGTGGAGACCTGGCGGGACAGGTCGGGCAAGGGGATGGACGCAGAGAGAATCTATCCTGACACGAGCGCGCGGCCGCGCTACATTTCGTCGGTCGAACGCCTGGGAAACAGGCCTGCCCTCTATTTCGGCGGGAGTCAGTTTCTCACCTCGGGGAACCTCACCGCCCCGGTCTACAACACCAACGTCGGCACGACTATATTCATCGTTTTCCAGCTCACGGAAACGAACGCGACCTTGATTTCAGGCAGGTCTCCCGCGGGATTCAACTACAACGACACGAACTATTTTTACAACCGATTCTATTTTCTCCATTCCACAACCGCTCCTTATCCCATTCCCTACGCGTTCACCTATTATGCCTATCCTTCCACGACGCCGACGACTACCCCCGCACGGACGAATTATTACTACAACGTCGCGCGGCAATTCGGGGCGGCCTGGAGCTCCACGTCTGCCGCGGACCAGCTCCAATGGGATCTCTCGGGAACGAAATCCTACGCCTGGTCGGTCAGGCAGGACTTCAGCCTCGTGGACGTGGCGAACATTTTCCAATGGATCAACGGGACCCAGCAGATCGTAAGCGGTTATTACAGCGCGGCGAACGTCGGAATAACTCCGGCTGTTATCGCCCCAGCGAGTGCGTACAACCAGAAGGGTCAGTACTTCACGGTCGGCGGAAGCTATTTCTCCGTGACGACCGGGACCCCCGTCCTCACCGGCGGCTTCTACGGGAACATCGCGGAGGTCTTCCTGTTCAACAAACCGCTCTCGGATCCCGACATGGCGAAGATGCACGCCTACATCAAGCAGAAGTACGGTTTCAGCTACTGAGCGATCGCGGCTCCCGAAAGGGGGCCGTTTTTCATTTCCGGGCGGGCACCTGCCAGAACTCGCGCCGCTTCTCGTACGCGGCGATCGACGCCTCGCGCTTCAGCGTGAGTCCGATGTCGTCCAGGCCCGCGAGGAGGTGTTCCTTGACCGCGGGATCGATTTCGAAGCGGAAGACGCCGACGCCCTCGGCCTTCACGGTCTGGGAGGCGAGGTCGATCTCGGCTTCGACACCCTTGCCCGCGGATGCCCTCGCGCGGTCCGCGCGGAAGAGCTCCTCGACATCGTCCTCGGAAAGCTCCACGGTGAGGAGGCCGTTCTTGACCGCGTTGCCGGCGAAGATGTCCGCGAAGGCCGGAATCCGGTTCCCGGCCTGTTCCTTCCGCGGCGCGATCACCGCGCGGAAGCCCGCCTGGAGCACGGCCCAGACCGCGTGTTCGCGACTCGAGCCGCAGCCGAAGTTGTTGCGCGCCACCAGGATCGTGGCCCTGTCGTAGGGCGCCTTGTTGAGGACGAAGGCCGGATCGGGCCTGCCGTCCGGGAGCCGGCGCCAGTCGAAGAAGAGGGCTTCGCCGAAGCCCGTCCTTTCGATGGATTTCAGGAACTGCTTCGGAATGATCTGATCGGTGTCGACGTTCGCGCGGTCGATGAAGGCGAGCGTGCCCTTCCATACGGTGAAAGCTTCCATGGTTCAACCTCCCTGCATCCATGTCCTGACGTCGACGAAGCGGCCTTCTACCGCTGCGGCCGCCGCGGTTTCGGGGCTCACGAGATGGGTCCTCCCGCCCTTGCCCTGCCGCCCTTCGAAGTTGCGGTTCGATGTGGAAGCGCACCGTTCGCCGGGCCGGAGCTGGTCCGGGTTCATTCCGAGACACATGCTGCACCCCGCGGAGCGCCATTCCGCGCCGGCCTCCCTGAAGACGTCCGCGAGACCCTCGGCTTCGGCCTGCTTCTTCACCCGGGTCGAGCCCGGCACCACGAGCATGCGCACGCCCTTCGCCACTTTCCTGCCCCGCAGGACGGCCGCCGCCCGGCGGAGATCGCCGATCCTGGCGTTCGTGCAGCTTCCGAGGAAGACCGCGTCGATTTTGATGTCACGGATCGGCGTTCCGGCGGCGAGACCCATGTAGGCGAGGGCCCGCTCGACGTCGGCCGCGGACGCATGGGGAAATTCGCCGGGCGCAGGAACCCTGCCGGTCACGCCGGCGGTCATGGCGGGATTCGTCCCCCATGACACCTGAGGCTCCAGGGCTGAGACGTCGAGCTCGATCGTCCTGTCGAATACGGCGTCCGCGTCGCTCGGCAGGGCCCGCCAGGATGCGATCGCCTGTTCCAGCTCCGCGCCGCGCGGGGCGTAGGGCCTTTCCTCCGCCGCGATGTACCTGAAGGTTTCCTCGTCCGGGGCGACGAGTCCCGCCCTCGCGCCCGCCTCTATGCTCATATTGCAGATCGTCATGCGCTCTTCCATGGAAAGGGCCCGGATCGCCTCGCCCGCGTATTCGAAGGCGCAGCCTGAGCCGCCCGCCGTGCCGATCCTGGCGATGAGGGCGAGGATCATGTCCTTGGAGGTCACGCCGGGCCGGAGCCTGCCCTTGAAGTCGATCCTGCAGACGAGGGGTTTCTTCTGGAGGAGGGTCTGCGTCGCGAGGACGTGCTCCACCTCGGATGTGCCGATGCCGAAGGCGAGGGCCCCGAAGGCTCCGTGAGTGGAGGTGTGGGAGTCGCCGCAGACCAGCGTCGTCCCCGGGAGCGTGAGGCCGAGCTCCGGCCCGATCATGTGGACGATGCCCTGGTTCGGATCGCCCAGGCCGTAGAGCTTCAGGCCGAATTCCCTGCAGTTCGCGGCAAGAGCCTCGATCTGTTTCTTGGAAACCGGGTCCTTGATCTCGGCGACGTCGTCGGTGGGGACGTTGTGGTCCATGGTCGCCACGGCGAGCCCCGGCTGTCGAACCGTGCGGCCCGCCATCCTGAGACCGGCGAAGGCCTGCGGGCTCGTCACCTCGTGCACGAGATGGCGGTCGATGTAGAGGAGGGCGGTACCGTCAGGATGCTCCTCCACGACGTGGGCAGCCCAGATTTTTTCGAACAGCGTCCGTCCCATGTTCTCCTCCCTTCGCGTAAATACTACCAAATTACTGATGTTCGCGAAAGGAGTCAAACGGTCACGTCGTAATCTTCGACGGCGCCCTCACCGATAGATGCTCGCGATCGCGTTGCAGGAAGTCCCTCGGCCGACCGAGTCCCGGCCGGCCGAGGCCCGATTCGACCGCGGGCCTTTCCCCTACATCTTGCTCTTCTCGATCATCATGTTCAGGATGAGCGAATCCAGCACCGCCGAGCCCTTCGCGCTGAGTTCCGCGAAATTGTCGATGGCCTTCTCGACGTCGTCGGCGTTGATTCCGTCCGAGCCCTTCACCCGCTGCCCCTGAACCGCCATGAAGGCCGCGTGCATGGCAGCTTGGGTGCAGGTGGAGATCTTCAGGGCGCAGTCCGTCTTGGCCCCGTCGCAGATCATGCCCGCGAGGTTGCCGATCATGTTCTGGATGGCGCATTCGATCTCCGCGAGCCCGCCGCCGAGGAGATAGGTGACCCCGCAGGCCGCTCCGGTCGCCGCGACCGTCGCCCCGCAGAGCGCGGAGAGCCTGCCGAACTTCGTCTTCATGTGGATGGCGACGAGGTTGCTCAAGGCGGCTGCGCGGATGAGCTTGTCCTCGTCGGCTTTTATCCAGCGCGCCGTCGCCACGACCGGCATGGTGGTGGTGATGCCCTGGTTGCCGCTTCCCGAGTTGGAAACCGCGGGGAAGGGGCCTCCGGCCATCCTGACGTCGGAGGCGGCCGAGGTGACGCTGGCGGCGTAGGTCGCCATGTCCTCGCCGATCACGCCCTGTTTCTGCCGCTCCAGGATGTTCTTGCCGATCTTGAGCCCGTAGTCGGCCTTCAGCCCCTCTTCCGAGATCGCGCTGTTGACCGCTATGCTCTGCCGGATGATCCCGATCGGATCGTTCCGGGTGTCGAGGGCGGAGACGAAGTCGAAGATGGAGCGGACGGAGAGCCAGTTCCGGTCCTCCTCCCCGCGGTCGTCCTCCGTCGACGGCGCGGCGGCGGTGCCGGTGAAGACCGTCTTTCCGTCCTTCTCTACGAGGATGAGGTTCGTGTGGGATCCCGAAATGACCGCGCGCGCCGTGGAGCCGCCCGCCGATACCGTGACGTCAACGTAGAGGAGTTCCGTCACCTCCGCGAGTTCGACGTCGACCTTCCTCTCCTCAACGAGCCGTTCAGCCGCGGCGACCGCCTCGGGAGGGACGGAATCGAATATCTTGAGCTGTTCCTCGGAATTTCCTCCCACGGCCCCGATCGCCGCGGCGTAGGAAACGCCCGTCCGGGAAGACCCGGGAATGCCCGCGTACATGGCGTTCTTCAGCATGTTGCCGCTCGCGCGCACCAGGACCCTGTCGGGGGAACGGCTCGGGAGCTGCTCCGCCGCCACCGCGGAAACGAACGCTATCGCTGCGGGTTCCGTGCAGCCCGTCGAAAGGGCCATCTCGGAGTCGAGCAGGCCGATGAATTTCTTCTTGTCCATACCGGTACTATCCTTTGTAGGCTATCGCCTCGATTTCCACCAGCGCGTCCTTCGGAAGCCTCGCGACCTCCACGGCGGCCCGGGCCGGGAATTCCCCTTCGAAGAACCCGGCGTACACCTCGTTGACCTTGGCGAAGTCGCCCATGTCCTTGAGGAAGACGTTCGTCTTCACCACGTCGCCCATGCCCATGCCCGAGGCCTCGAGGATGGCCCGGATGTTGGAGAGCGACTGTCCGGCCTGGGCCGCTGCGTCGCCTGCCGCCATCTGTCCCGTCGCCGGATCGATGGGGAGCTGGCCGGAAACGAAGAGGAAATCGCCCGCACGGACCGCCTGGGAATAGGGTCCGATCGCCTTGGGCGCATTTTGCGTCGAAACGGCTTTTTTCATGTTCGTCATCCTTCTTTCTTCACAGTATTAAGATAGCGGTAAATCGTCGCTTCGGAAACTTTGAGCCGGGACGCCACCTTTCCTATCGAGCCCTTGAGGAGGAAAACCCCCTCGTCGTTCAGTTTCTTCACGATCTCCATCTTTTCGTTCGGGGACATGCGCTCCGGGGCTATGCCGATCTCCTCGATCACGGACTCGATGCTGTCGGCCGACAGGCTTTCGACGGTCTGGCTGAACCGTTCGACCGTCTTCCCTCCGCGGTCCGCTTCGGGGATCTGGACCAGGCCGTCCAGGTAGGCGCGCAGCTGCGATAGCTTCTCGGTGTCGATGTTGATGCAGAGGAGCCCCACGACTCTTCGCTTTTCGTCCCGGATGAAGTACGTCGAGGATTTCAGCGTCTTGCCCTCCGCCGAGAGCCCCCGGTAATTCGCGAGAAAGTCGTTGCCCTCCGTGCTTCCGTCCTTCAGGATCTTGAGGACGAGGTTCGTCGCGGGAGAACCTATCCCGCGGCCGCTGATGTGGCTGTTTCGGATGGCCACGACGGATTTCTTGATGTCCAGGACGTCGTGGAGGACGATCTCGGCGTCCTTCCCGAGGACATCGGCCAGGAAGTCCACGAGCGGCAGATAGCTTTTCAGGTACGGATTCATGAGGAAGCATATGATAAAAATAATTATCGTGTCAATAAAATATTTGCAATTTATGATCTTTTCACTCTGCTTCAGCCTTGAGGGAAGGCTCGGTTGACTCGATCGCCCTGCCGCTCACTTGACAAATTCGAAAGATAATACATATCATCTTTAAAAATCCCCCGACCACCCCGACGGCGCGGGTGGCGTGAAAAGGAGCGTAGTAAATGCGAGATAATTCCTATCTGAAATGGATGGCCGAGAACACGGATACCCGTTGGTGCAACGACTCCGCCCTGCGGAACGACTATATGGAAGCCATGCAGTTCGGCGCGGTCGGCTGCACGACGAACCCGCCGCTTTCCTTCCAGGCTCTCACCGAGAACCAGGACCGATTCAAGGCGAAGACCGACGAGGTGCGGGCCAAATATCAGGGGCGCGACAAGGTCGTGGAGTATTTCCGGATCGTCGTCCAGGACATCGCGAAGGAATTCCTCCCCCTCTACGAAAAATCCAAGGGAAAATACGGCTATGTCCGATCCCAGGTCGAGCCCAAGCTTTCGGGCGACAAGGACGCCATGCTCAAAATGGGCAAGACCCTCGCGTCCTTCGGCAAGAACGTCATGGTGAAGATTCCCGGCACCTGTTCCGGCGTCTGGGTCCTGGAAGAGCTCGCCGCCCTGGGAATCCCAACGACGCCGACGGTCTGCGTGTCCGTCCCCCAGGTCATAGCCACGGCCAAGGCATACGAGCGGGGCTGCGCGCGTGCCGCGAAGGCCGGCATTCCGGCACCCGCCTCCACGACGGCCTTCGTCATGGGCCGGCTTCAGGATTACCTCGCGTCGGTCAACGCCGAGCGGGGCAACCCCGTCTCCACATCCGACTTGGAATGGGCCGTGCTGGCGGCGGTCAAACGGGCCTACCAGGTCTTCAAGAAGGAAGGCTACAAGCAGGTCATCATGCCTGCGGCCTTCCGCTGCGCGAAGCAGGTTTCCGAGCTCGCCGGGGGGCTCTTCGAGATGACCATCCACCCCAAGGTCCAGGACCTCGTGATCGAAGCGGACAAGAAGGGCGAGATCAAGCGCGAGAAGAAGATAGACGCCGACGTGGACAAGGCCGCGGTAGACCGTGTGCTCAAGGCCCTTCCCGAATTCCGGAAGGCGTATGAACCGGACGGCATGGTCGAAAAGGATTTCGACGCCTACGGCGGAGTCGTCATGACCCTCGACGGCTTCGACAAGACCGGCTGGCAAAAGCTGCTCGCCCTGTGATCCGGGAACCGGGGAGGCGGAACATGGGCGGACCGGTGAAGTATTGCGTCGCTTTCTCGAGCGAGGATCTCGGGGATTGGGCCCCGGTTCCCCTCCAGGGGGATTTGGACGGAGTTTTCAAGACCGCGGCGGAGCTCGGCTTCGACGCGGTCGAGTATCATCTCCGGAACCCGGAGGCCGAGGACCGGAGGAAGCTGAAGAGCCTCCTCAAGCGACACGGCCTTTCCTTGGCCGCGATCGGGACCGGCCTCGAATACAGCAAGAACGGCAATTGCTTCACCTCGCCCGATCCCGAGGTGCGGAAGCGGACCGGAGTCAAATTCCGTTCCTTCGTCGACCTCGCCGCCGACTTCGGCTCCGTGGTCTTTTTGGGGCTCTGCCGCGGCAAGGCCCCGACCTTCAAGGAACGGGAACGGTATCTGGACCTCTTTGCGGAAGAGGTCATGCCCATCGTCGACTACGCGAGGAAGAAGGGCGTGGTCCTTGCCCTCGAGCCCATCGTCTCCTACATGACGAACCTCCTGACCGGGACCACGGAGACTCTCGATTTCATCAGCCTCAAGGGGCTTCAGGGAGTGGAGCTTCTTCTGGACACTTACCACATGTATTTCGAGGACAAGATCCCGGTAGAAGAGGGTTTCCGGCTCTCCGCTGGCAGGATCGCCCACATCCACATATCCGACAGCGACCGCCGGTATCCGGGGAGCGGCAAGATCGACTACGATGCCGTGGGGAAGGTCCTCGGGGAGATCGGCTATTCCGGCGCGGTTTCCCTGGAGATACTGCCGTATCCCGACGGGGTACAGGCTTCCCGGTACGGCATTCAATGGATGAAGCATGTCTGGGGCTGAGGTCACGACCGAACGAAGGACGAACCTAGCGGACATGGTCTTCGAGAAGTTGAAGGCCGGCATCCTCTCGGGCGAGTACGCGCAGAACGAGCTCCTTCCCACCCAGGAGGAGTTCGCCCGGAAATTCGGCGTGTCCCGCACGGTCATGCGTGACGCCTTCCACAAGCTTTCCTCTCTCGGCCTCATCGAGATCAGGCAGGGAAGGGGAAGCTCGGTCCGCTCGACGAACCCCATGTCCATCATGTCCTCGATGCTGACCGCCTTCAACATGGACGCGGCTTCGATCCGCGACCTCATGGAGGCACGGTACTACCTCGAGCGGTGCATCATCCGCCTCGCGGCGGCGAGGATCTCGGGCGAGGATCTCGAGCTCCTCGGGGAGAACGTCGACCTCATGGAAAGGACCGTGAAGGCCGGCGACATCCAGTCCTTCGCCGCCATCGACCTCGAATTCCACGAGAAGCTCGCCGAGATCTCGGGCAACAAGGTCCTTCAGCGGACCCTCGTCGTGATCCGCGGGATGATGAAGAATTTCTTCGACGGCTTCAGCAAGACGCCGGGGGTCGCGCCCCGCGCGGTCGACTATCACAAGGCTATCTTCGCTGCCCTTCGCGAGCGTGATCCCGAACTCGCGGAGAGCATGTTGAAGGATCACCTCGGGGACATCATCTCGAACCTCAAGAAGAACTACGACATCGACGTCGTCCTCTAGAAGCAGCGCCCGGTCGTCTTCCCGGACGCCGCCGTCAGAGAAGTTCTCGAAGAAATAGTCCCCTTCCTCCTCCTAGACGTCGAGGCCCACGCTCCCGATTTTACGCCTTTTCAAACCTTCGATGAGGGCCGCCGAGTCGATGAGCCCGCCTCTCCCGGTGTTGACGATCATGACGCCGTCCTTCATCTTCTCCATCGCCTCCCTGCCGATGAGGATGAGGCAGATCTTTCCGGTGCCTATGATGCCGGCGGTCTTGCCGTGCAGGTCCATGCCCGCGAGTCCGTCGATGGAAAAGTTGTTCTCCCTGGTCCGGTTGTAGGCCTTGTGGGTCTTCCGGTTGAGGGTCATGACGAGGGCGAGAGCGTGTTCGGCGACCGCGTAGGGCGAGTATGCGGGAACGCGGAGGACGTGGATCCTGCTTTAGGCTGCCTCGAGGTCGGCCAGGTTTTTCGCGGCGCGATACACGTCGTCTCCGAGAGTCAAGGTCGTTCTCATGCTTGCATCATAGCATCACGTCATCATGGCGTCGATTGGCGCGTGAAAAAAAGGCCGCGTGTCGGCCGGCCGAATTCCAAGAATGATGTCCTGTGCCTCATGCCCGAAGGACGGTCGGTGCAGGCCGACGCGGAGCGGCCATTCTATGCCCGTACCGTCGAAGTCGCCTCGCGTTCGGAGAGCAACTTCCGCGCGAAGCGGACGAAGCCCAGGGTCATGAGAGCGGCCGCCGCGAGCGAGACGGCGATCCAGACTGCGTTTCCCCCTTCCGATATCTGATAGAACAGGACCGAAGCGACCCAGGCGAAGACGGTGAGGTAGGCGGCCAGGAGAATTCCGAGACTCCTGCCCATTTCGCGCATGGCCGCGCCCTGGGCCGCGACGCAGGGAAAGTACATGAGGATGAAGAGGAGGTATGCGTAGGCTCCCCGGGGAGTGAACGAGTCCCGGAGCCGCCGGAAGACGCTCACGTCGGCGGACACCTTTTCCGCCGTGGCCCCCTCGTCGCCGGACACGACATCGAACCCGAGAGGATCGATGAAGGCCGCTCCAAGGCCGGAAAGGTTTTTCGGGATCGTCGCCAGCGCATCTCCGATGCCGCCCGCGAGATCGAACCCCTTGGTCCCCGGTTTTATCTCCGCGCCGTCAGCAGATTCCCGGACGGCCGCGTCCTGCCCGTAGAGGCTGTTCAAGGTGCCGACCACCGCCTCCTTCGCGAACAGGCCGGTGAAGATCCCGACCGTCGCGGGCCAGTTCTCCTCGCGGACGCCGAGGGGTCCGAAAACCGGGGTTATCGCCTTCCCGATCCGGGCAAGCAGGGATCTCCCGGTGTTCTCGTTGCCGAAACTGACGCCGTCCCTCCCGATGCCCATGGAATTGAGGAGGCCGAGAACGAGAACCATGCCGATGATGACCCTGCTGGCCCTGAGCACGAAGATCTTGAGCCGGAGCCATGTGTGGATCATGATGTGGCGGAGCCTCGGCCGGTGATAGGGAGGAAGTTCCATGATGAAATGGGAAGGCTCCCCCTTGAACACCGTGAGGCGGAAGAGCAGGCCCGTCAGGATCGAGAACAGGATGCCGACGAGATAGAGGGAGAAGACCGCGAAGCCGGCCGATTTCGGGAAGAACGCCGCCGCGAACAGAGCGTAGACCGGAAGCCGGGCCCCGCATGACATGAAGGGGCTCATGAAGATGGTCATCACGCGGTCCCTGCGGTTTTCCAACGTCCTCGTGCCGAGGATCGCGGGGACGGTGCAGCCGAAGCCCACGATGAGGGGAACGAAGGCCTTGCCGGGGAGTCCGAGAAAGCGGAGGAAACGGTCCATGACGAAGGCTGCCCTCGCCATGTAACCCGAATCCTCGAGGATCGAAAGGGCGAGGAATAGGGTGAAGATGACCGGTATGAAGGTCGCGACGGTCTGCACTCCGGCCCCGAGACCGCCCGCCGCGGCCGCTACGAGCCATGAAGGGGCGCCCGCCGCCCCGAGGAGGGCGGAAAGTCCGTCGACGAAGATCGTCCCGAAGAGAATGTCGAAGAAATCGATGAAGGCGCCGCCCACGTTCATGGTCGACCAGAATACGAGGTACATGGCGAAGAGGAAAATCGGGATGCCGACGACCCGGTGGAGGGCGATCCGATCGATCTTTTCGGTGAGGGAAACCCGCGAACCGGTCTTCCGCACGACGTCCTTTACGATACCGTGGATGAAGCCGTAACGGGCGTCGGCGATCGAAACGTCGGCCTCCTCCTTCAGGATGCCTTTGATCCGTCCCGTCAAGGCCTCGAGCCGCTCCCCGGTCACGGCTCCCCTCGATTTCGCGTGCAGAACGAAGGCGGGATCCCCTTCGAGCAGCTTCAGGGCGGCGTAGCGAACCGTGACGTTCATGTCTTTCGCGAGGCCCCCGATTCCGGGAGTCAGGACGGCCAGGGCCTCCTCTATCTCGTTCGGATACGTCACCGAGAAGGGCGAGACCCCGGCATCCCGCAACGCTTCGGCCATCGCCGACCGGATCGTCGAGTCCGCGCCGGCCCTCGTCGAGTCGACGGCCGTTACGGGAAGCCCGAGGTGCCCGGCGAGATGGTCCACGTCGATCGAAATCCTGTTCTCGGCCGCGATGTCCATCATGGTGAGGACGACGAGCACCGGAACTCCCATCTCGATGAGCTGGGTGGTGAGGTAGAGGTTGCGTTCGAGGTTGGACGCGTCCACGACGTCCACCACGAGGTCGGCCTCGCCCGAGAGCAGGTAGTCCCTGGCCGCGCGCTCGTCTTCCGAGGAAGCGGCCACGGAATAGATGCCGGGCAGGTCCACGAGCGTGATGGTCCCGTCTTCGAGCCTGACCGGACCTTCCTTCTTCTCGACGGTGACGCCGGGCCAGTTCCCCACCTGCTGGTTGCCCCCGGTGAGCAGGTTGAAGATCGTAGTCTTGCCGCTGTTGGGATTACCGACGATCGCGACAGTCTTCAACGCCTGCGCGATCATGCACCCCTCCGGAGAATGAGTACGTCCGCCTCGCTCTTCCTGAGCGAAAGCCTGTAGCCCCTGACCTCGATCTCCACGGGGTCGCCCAGGGGGGCGGACTTCTTCATCTTCAGCTCCACCCCCGTCGTGAGTCCCAACGAGAGCAGCTTGCTGCGGTACGCGGGATTCCCCGGCCTGTAGCCGGCCACCACGGCGGTTTCCTCCTTGCCGAGCTGGGAAAGGGTGAGCTCCATATCCGCCTCCCGACGAGTTGGAAAGTCTGTCATACGAGAGTTAGTCATACCTAATAATGCGGAAAATTCGGACGAAAAGTCAAGACGGAAACGGCGCTTGCGAAAGAGAATTTTCCGGTTCGGCGGAAAGAGGAAGCCCCGGCGGACGGATCCCGCCGGGGCGAAACGGGAGTCCTACAGGTCCCACTTCCAATCGCGGATCTCCGGCATGTCCTGGCCGTAGCGGGCGATGTATTCCTTGTGCTCGATGAGCTTGTCCCGGGCCGCCTGCTTCACGTGAGCCGCGACCGAGCCGAGCGACGGCACGCGGTCGATCACGTCCTGAACCAGGCTGAAGCGGTCGAGGTCGTTCAACACCACCATGTCGAAGGGGGTCGTCGTGGTGCCTTCCTCCTTGTAGCCCCGGACGTGCATGTTCCCGTGGTTGGTTCTACGGTACGTAAGCCTGTGGATGAGCCATGGATAGCCGTGGTAGGCGAAGATGACCGGCTTGTCCTTCGTGAACAGGCCGTCGAAATCCTTGTCCGAAAGTCCGTGTGGATGCTCCTCCTTGGGCTGGAGCGTCATGAGGTCCACGACGTTGACGACCCGGATCCTGAGCCGGGGAAGGCTCTTCCTCAGCATGGAGACCGCGGCAAGCGTCTCCAGGGTCGGGATGTCGCCGCAGCAGGCCATGACGACGTCGGGTTCGGCCCCCTTGTCGTTGCCGGCCCATTCCCAGATGCCGAGTCCGGCGGTGCAGTGCTTGATCGCGGCGTCCATGTCGAGGTACTGGAGGGCTGGCTGCTTTCCCGCGACGATGACGTTGATGTAGTCCCTACTCCGCAGGCAATGGTCCGTCACCGAGAGGAGGGTGTTCGCGTCCGGCGGGAGGTACACGCGGACGATGTTCGCCTTCTTGTTCACCACATGGTCGATGAAGCCGGGGTCCTGGTGGCTGAAACCGTTGTGGTCCTGCCTCCAGACGTGGGAGGTGAGGAGGTAGTTGAGCGACGCGATCGGGCGGCGCCAGGGGATCTCGCTCCGGCAGACCTTGAGCCATTTCGCGTGCTGGTTCACCATCGAGTCGACGATGTGGATGAAGGCCTCGTAGCAGGAGAAGAGACCGTGCCTTCCGGTGAGAAGATACCCTTCGAGCCATCCCTGGCAGGTGTGCTCGCTCAGGATTTCCATGACCCGGCCGTCCCGGGCGAGATGGTCGTCCTCGGGGATCGTGCCTTCCATCCAGGTCCGGTTCGTCGTCTCGAAGAGGTTCCCGAGCCTGTTCGATGCGGTTTCGTCCGGGCCGAATACGCGGAAGTTTCTGTTGGCCCCGTTCTTCTTCATGATGTCGCGGAGGAATTTGCCCATTTCCCGCGTCGCCTCGGCTACGGTCTTGCCGGGACCCGGGACTTCGACAGCGTAAGCTCTGAAGTCCGGCATGAGGAGATCCTTGAGCAGGAGCCCTCCGTTCGCGTGGGGATTCGCTCCCATGCGGCGGTTCCCCTCGGGCGCGAGGGCAGCAATTTCCGGCTTCAGGGCTCCGTGCCCGTCGAACAATTCCTCGGGCTTGTAGCTTTTCATCCATTCCTCGAGGAGCCTGACGTGCTCGGGCTTTTCTGCCATCTCGGAGAAGGGCACCTGATGGGAACGCCAGAACCCCTCGGTCTTGAGGCCGTCGACCGACTTCGGCCCGGTCCAGCCCTTGGGCGTTCTGAGCACGATCATGGGCCATACGGGCCTGTCCGCGCTTCCCTTCGTCCTCGCTTCCTTCTGGATGGAGCGGATCTCCCTCACGGCCTTTTCCAACGTCCTCGCCATGAGGGGATGCATGACCGCAGGGTCCTCGCCTTCGACGAAGAGGGGCTTGTAGCCGTAGCCCCTCATGAGGCTTTCCAGTTCGGCCTTCGGAATACGGGCGAGGACCGTAGGGTTGTTGATCTTGTAACCGTTCAGATGCAGGATGGGAAGGACCGCGCCGTCGGTCGCGGGGTTGAGGAATTTGTTGGAATGCCATGCCGCGGCGAGCGGTCCTGTCTCCGCCTCGCCGTCGCCCACGACGCAGGCGGCGATGAGGCCGGGGTTGTCGAGGACCGCGCCGAAGGCGTGGGAGACGGAGTATCCGAGTTCGCCGCCCTCGTGGATCGAGCCCGGCGTTTCGGGCGCCACGTGGCTGGGGATCCCGCCGGGGAAGGAGAACTGGGTGAAAAGCTTCTTCATGCCCTCCTCGTCCCGGGTGACGTTCGGGTAGAATTCGCTGTACGTCCCTTCCAGGTAGGTGTTCGCGACGAGCCCCGGGCCTCCGTGGCCTGGCCCCGCGATGTAGATGACGTCCAGGTCGTACTTCCGGATCAGCCGGTTCAGATGGACGTAGATGAAATTCAATCCGGGCGTCGTTCCCCAGTGTCCGAGCAGCCTCGGTTTCACGTGTTCCAGGGTGAGCGGTTTCTTGAGCAGCGGATTGTCGTAGAGATAGATCTGGCCCACCGACAGGTAGTTCGCCGCCCGCCAATAGGCGTTCAAGAGATCGAAATTTTCGTTCGCCATAAAATCTCCTTACGTAGGAAGTATGGTCCCTCTGCGTGGAGAAAACAACCATCCCGGAATCCGATCGTTCCGCCGAGAAATCTCCCTCGACGCGGGAGTGCCTATCCGCACCTCATCGTCTCGAGGAGATCCTTGCACGCCTCGATTATGGCGTCTTCGGTATCCGGACGGAAGGCGGCCGGATGCCCGTAGAATTTGAAGGCGTCGGCCGCCTCGTAACCTCCTTCGAGAAGGGCCCTCCGCGTAGGCAGATAGCCGAGACTCCCGCCGCAGTAACCCGCAACGCAGGTCGCGGGGAAGGGGCTCGTCCGCTTGATCGCCGTACCGATCTCCGAGAAGAGCTCGCCCGGAATCCCGGCGAAGGCGAAATCGGTGCCGAGGGCGAAGCCCGAGATCTCGGAGTCGACGCGATCCCGGAGCCTGCCTTCCTCGAGCCTCTCAATCGTAAGATCCGCCCAGCGGACGAAGACGCGGGCCGCGGCCAGGGGGTCGATGTGGCTGCGAGGAGCGACGGGTGCGGCTTCCATGAGCCGGATTTCGTCCTCGAGGCGCGACTTTTCCGCGATGAGCTCGGCCTTCGAGGGCAGGCCGGCAAAGCGCAGGGAGAGCTGCCTCCTCGATCTGCGAAGGCGGAGTGCCGCCACGGGCCGGGCGGCGAGCGCTGCTGCCGCGGCGGCTTCGGCGAGTTCGTATCCCATCCGTTCGATGTCCTCCTCCGTCCCTTCCCTGAATGCGGTCCCGTCCGGCGTGAGGACAGCGGGCTTCACGTCGCCGCACGCGCCTTGGAGGAAGAACACCGGACAGTCTCCTCCGAGGAGGCGGCCGAGATGCTTCGCGGTCCTGCCGGGATAGTCGGCGGACACGAGGAAGGAGTCCACGCTCAAGGTCGTCGGATGAACGGAATGGTTGATGAGTGCGGCCCGCGCCCGTCCCGATTCGTCCTCCAGGACGAGGACGAGCACTTCGGGATCGGCAGGGCCCTCGAAATTCGGGGCCATCACTATCCTTCCGCCTTCGTTCCTGCGGCGGTTCACGCCTATCCCGCAAGCGCCTTTCCCGGTCCTCGCCGTGCACGGAACCGCGGAACGGGAGGCTTCCGCCGCGGCGCCGCGGATGCGTCCGGCGAGAAACGAGAGGTAGGCCTCGTCAGCGCCTTCGGCCGCGAGTTCGATCGTTGCGGGTCCCGTGTGGGTGTGCGTCGCGGTGAGAACGACCTCGCCGGGGCCGACTCCCGCGCCTTCGGCCGCGGCGGCCGCGATGAAGCCGGCCTCCGCGGGCCCGAATTCGAGGAGGTCGCAGTTCACGAGGAGGAGTCGCCCGTTCCGGTCCTCGAGATGAAGGAATCTCGCCCCCAGGGGATCGAGCACTCCCTCCGCCGGACGGTTGCGGTTGAGGTGGCCGACGAATCGGGAGCCGACCGCCGGGGTGATGTCGACCGATGCTGTTCCTGCCAGGAGGCTGGAAGACGATGTCGTCGCCCTCATCTTCTTCCGGCCCGCAACGACCGTATGCCCGAGGCCGCGAGGAACGACGCGCCGGCGATGACGACCACGACCGCGCCCGAGGGGAGGTCGAGCGTCCAGCTCGCGGCGAGGCCGAGGACGGTGAAGCATGCCGCGAGGATCGTGCCGCCGAGCATCATCCCCGCGAGGTTCCTGGCGGCGTACCCCGCCGTTCCCGCCGGGAGGGTGAGCATGGCGATCACCATGACGATGCCGACGAAGGTCTGGAGAAGCACGACGGCGACCGCGGTGACCGCGAGGATGGCGAGAAACACCGCGTCGACGGGAACGCCGCGGACGCGGGCGAACTCCTCGTCGAATGAGCTCGCCTCGATCTGCGGGTAGTACCGCCAGGCGAGGAGGACGACGACGGCATCCAGCGCCGCCAGGAGAACGAGGTCCCGCGTCGAGACGAGGAGGATGTTCCCGAAAAGATAGCTCATGGGATCGACGTATCCGGGAGTCTTCGCGATGAAGAGGACTCCGAGGCTCATGCCGATGGCCCAGAGGGCGTTGATGACGGTGTCCTCGCGCTGCTTCGCCTTGAGCGACACGAAGCCGATGATCGCGGCCGATCCGACGGCGAAGACGAGCGCCCCGGCGATCGGCGGCAGCCCCGGGACGATCTTCCTCGCCGACAGGAAGAGAGCGAGGCCGATGCCTCCGAGGACGGCGTGCGAAACCGCTCCCGCGAGGCCGGCGATGCGTCTCACCGTGACGACGGCGCCGAGCGTGCCGAAGAGGATTGCCGAGAGGAGCCCGGCGGCGAGCGCGTTCCTGACGAAGGGGACGGCCGGGTCGAGAAGCGCGGAGACGTAGTCGCTCACGGCGCGCCCCTTTCCGAGCAGCAGGAATCGTCGGAAAGTTCGGTGTCGTGGAGCACCTGGACGGCGGAGCCGCCGTAATGCTCGCCGGTCACGTGGGCCGCCGGAGACATGCGGTGCTTGATGACGCTCCGTCCGCTGCCCCGCTCGCCGACGCAGAACACCGCGTCCGTGAGGGACGTCACGAATCCCGTGTCGTGGGTCACGATCAGGATGGTCGCCTTGCCCTTGAGCGAGCTCAGGACCCCGTAGAGCCGTCTCTCGCTCTCGGCGTCCATGTTCGCGGTCGGTTCGTCGAGGACGAGCAGCTTCGGTTCCGCGGCGAGGGCCCGCGCCACGAGGACCCGGCGCCGCTGGCCCCCCGAGAGCGCGGCATACGGCCTTTTCGCGAGTTCCGCGACGTCCGCGAGGCCGAGTGCCCGATCCGCAGCCGCGGAGACTTCGCCGTCGTTCGGGCGGACGGTTCCCTCGAGCCTTCCCATGCGCACGACCTCTGCCACCGAGATTGGAAACACCGGGTCGTAGGAGGCGTGCTGCGGAACGTAACCGACCGCGGATCTCGATTCCTCGGGGGCTTTCCCGAATACGGTGATGCGTCCCGAGAGAGGTTTCACCAGACCGAGGAGGAGCTTGAGCACGGTCGTCTTGCCCGCGCCGTTCGGGCCGACCAGGGCGGCGAATTCGCCCGGATGCACGTGAAAGCGCGCCTTGTCCAGAACGAGGAAGTCGCCGTAGGAGAACGACACGTCCTCGAAGCGGATCGCGGAGCCGTGTTCCGGCGTTCTTTCGGTTTCCATGACCATCGATCCTAGCGCAAACCGGCCGCATCCGCAAGGGGCGGGACCGTTCCGCGGCGGTCTTTCAGCGTGCCGACCTCTTGAGCGCCTCGCCGATCCTCCCGAGGTTGTCGAGCCAATCAGGAGCGAGAGGATCGATCTTCGCCACGGTTCCGCCGATCGCCTTCGCTACGGTCTCCGCGGCCGCGGTTGGGAACTGCTCCTGCACGAAGATGACCTTCGTTCCGTCCTTTCTCGCCTCCTCGATCAGCCTGGCGAGATGTTTCTGAGTGGGCTCCTTGCCTCCGGTCTCGACCGCTTCCTGCCCGATGCCGAACTCGTCGAGGAAGTAACCGAACGAGGGGTGATATACGAAGACGGTCTTTCCCCTGAGCGGGGCGAGTTCCTTGGCGAGGTTATCGAACACGGCGTCCGCGTCCTTCGCGAAGGCGTCGCGGTTCGCCCGGTAGGCGGCGGCCCCGTCGGGATCGAGCGCGATGAGCTCGTTCCGGATTTCGTCGGCCATGGCCAGGGCCGCCTGCCTTCCGAGCCAGACGTGCAGGTCCTTGCCGCCTTCCTTTTCCCCCTTGCGATTCTCTTCGCCTTCGTGATCGTGGGCGGCGAGCTCGCGGTACTTCACGTTCTTCACCGTATCGACGATGGGAAGATTCGGATAAAGCGACGAGACCTTCGGCACGAGGCTTTTTTCGAAGTCCACGCCGATGACGAACCAGGCCGAAGCCTCGGCGAGTTCCCTCATCTGGCGGGGGGTGGGCTCGTAGGAATGCGGGCTCTGACCGGGTCCCACGAGGACCAAGGCCCTGACCTTCCCGCCGGATATCCTTTCGACGAAGTAGGCTTGGGGCAGGATGCTCACCGCGACGGTCTTGACCGCGGGCCGTTCGGATTTCCCGGCGTCCTTCTCCTTCGATCCGCCCTCGTACAGACCCAACGCTAAGGCGACCGCGGCGACGACCGCGATCGCCGCGAGGATTTTTGCAGTTTTCATCACGCCTCCCGAATTCGGGAAAAACCGAATAATTTGCAAATCATTTGCAATATATGAAGAAGGAGACGAGAAGTCAAGCAACGGCGGCCCGGTATCGAAGGATCTTTATCCCTCCCTCAGGCCTGTGCGAAGATCAGGAAGGAACTTTCCGGCTCGGCCTCCGGTTTCTCCACGAGACGGTAGCCGGAGGTCTCCATGGCTTCGAGGATGGACGATTCCGTCGCCGAGTGCCCGAAGAGGCGGCCATGACCCATGCCGTTTTTTCCTTGTTATCGGATACGACGGAGGAGGGCTGCTTTTCGTGTGAAAAAAGATGCTTTGTGCGGTTCTCGCCGCGGGGACGGGAGACTGCGCCGGCTCCGCGGCGGAGCAGATCGTCGCGGAGGCCGATGCCCCCAGGCCCGACTCATGTGCGCAGATCCGAAGCAGGAAAAAAACCGGCCCGTAGGCCGGTTTCGCTCTTCGGTCCTTTTCTTCGGGAAGCGTCTACTTGAGCGAGAATTTCTTCGTGCTCTCCTGCCTTCTCGCCGCCATTTCGCTCCTCCAGGCGTCGAAGTCTTTCATATCGACTCCGTCGGTGAAGTGCTTTTGGCAGTTCTTTATCACCGGCTCCTCGGACCAGGCGGCCGCCCTGCAGGCCTCCGCGAGTCTCGGCGCGACCTCGGGGGGGATCACCAGGACCCCGTGCTTGTCCGCGTGGATGAGGTCGCCCGGCTTCACCACGAGCCCCCCGACGCAGACCGGGCAGTCTATCGCCTCGATGTGCGCGTAGGCGTGGGAGACGAGGACGCAGCTCGCGAAGTAATCGAAGCCGACGGCCTCGACCTCGTCCAGATCCCGGACTCCGCCGTTGGTGACGAGCCCGGTGCAGCCGAGGGCCATGTGCATGGAGGCCTGGACCTCGCCCCAGAGCGACCCGACCGGATCGGAGTCGATGTCCTGGATGACCGTGACCTTGTACGGCCCGGGCGCCGCCTTCACCTTCTCGTAGTAGAGGGCCTGGAGCTTCTTCTGCTCGGCCGTCGGGGGCTGGGTAGCCGACATCTTCGCGGTGATCGCGTATCCCGTGAGGCGTCTGCCGCCGTAGGGGATGATTCTCCGGATGCTGTGGTGCATGAATCCTTCGGTCCAGGCGTGGAGTCCGAAGAATTCGATCGCGTTTGAAATGGTCGGCGTGTCGAATTTCGCCAGCTCGTCCAATTGTTCTTTCGTAAGCATGAAGGCTCCTCCGGTAGTTTCGCTTAGGTATCCGAAGCATCATTTTACCTGAAAGCTCTCTCTCTGGCCAGCCGAAGAAGCGCATTGACAACTTTATATATATGAATTAAAATATATATCCATGAGAGGTAAAATCGGTATGATGACGATCGTGGGAGTGTTGATAGGCGGGGCCGCGGGATTCGGTCTTTATAAATTCATCGGCTGCAGGACCGGCACGTGTCCGATCACTTCGAATCCCTGGGTCAGCACAATCTACGGGGCTGTGATGGGTTTTCTGCTCACCATGGCACGCTGAGTTCTCGAATCACGGAGGGAGACGAAAACGGACCGCCCGCATGGGGCGGTCCGTTTTATAATGCGATGGTCATCGCTCCCGCCTAGGTAAGGTTCTTTTTGAAGCGGGCCTTGTAGAAATCCGCGATGAACGGCCGGAAGACGAAGGCGACGGTGAGGATGATGAGGATGATGCAGATGGGAGATCCCCAGAAGATGCCCCAATCGCCGTTCGAGATGATCCTCGCCTGACGGAAAGACTGCTCCATGGTGCCTCCGACTATCCCCCCCAGGATCATGGGCGCGGTCGGTATGCCCGCCCTTTCCATGAAAAGCCCGATGAGACCGAAGACGATGAGGATGTAGAGGTCCGAGGTGAGGTTGCTGATCACGTAGGTCCCCATGAAGGCCAGTCCGAGGACGAGCGGAAAGAGGACACGGGCCGGGATGGCGAGGATCTGGACCAGGAGGCTCGCGAGCGGCAGGTTGATGATGACGCAGACGATGTTGCCGACGACCATGCTCGCTATGAGGCCCCAGACGATGTCGGGATGCTTGTCGAAGAGGAGGGGGCCGGGCTGAAGCCCGAGCATGATGAGGGCCCCCATCATGACCGCGGTGGTGCCGGAACCCGGGATGCCGAGCGTGAGCATCGGGATGAGGGCCCCGACCGAGGCCGCGTTGTTGGCCGATTCAGGCGCCGCGAGACCTTCGATGGCCCCCTTGCCGAACTCCTCGGGATGCTTGGAGAGGCTTTTCTCGTTGTTGTAGGACATGATGGAAGCGACCGTGGCCCCGGTTCCCGGCAGAGCTCCCACGAGGAAGCCTATGGGCATGCTTCGCAAGATCGGTTTCCAGGAGCGTTTCCAATCCTCGCGGCTTATCCAGATCTTTCCGAATTTGGTCTGCATCTTCCGCGTCCCCTCGTGGATCATCTTGAAGCTCTTGAAGACCTCGCCGAGGGCGTAGATTCCGATGATGATGATGAGGAAGTCGACTCCGCTCTGAAGCTCCATGATTCCGAAGGTGAACCGGGGAATTCCCGAGAGTGCGTCCAAGCCGATGGTCGAGATCATGAGGCCGAAGATCATGGAGATGAAGCCCTTGATCATGGCTCCTTTCGACATGGCCGCGGTAGCCGAAAGGGCGAACACCATGAGGATGAAGTATTCCGCCGGCCCGAAGAGGATGGCGAGCTTCGACATGGGCACCGCGGTGAAGATCATGACCACGGTCGCTATCATGCCGCCGATGAAGGAGGCTATGGCCGAGATGGCGAGTGCCGCCTCCGCCCTGCCGTTCATCGCCATGGGGTAGCCGTCGAAGCAGGAAGCGATCGCCGCTCCGTCGCCGGGGGTGTTGATCAGGATGGACGACCTGGAGCCTCCGAACATGGCGCCGTAGTAGACCCCGGCCATGGTGATGAGGGCCCCTACCGGCCCCATGGTGAAGGTCAGGGGAAGCAGGATCGCCACGCCGGTCGCCGGCCCGATTCCCGGAAGCATGCCGATGACCGTCCCGAGGATGCCGCCGATGGTCACCCAGAGGATGTTGATGGGCTGGAGGGCGACGTGGAAGCCTATGCCGAGATTGGTGAGAATCGTTTCCATATGGTATCGTGCCTCCTTGCCCTAGAGCCCGATCAATGGGGTCGTCGGAAGGGAGATCCCCATGAGGACGCTGAAAATGAAGTAGACGCCGACGGAGAAACTCACGCTCACGACGAGCGTCGTTTTCCATTTCACGAGGCCGTTGAAGAAATGAAGGACCGTCGCGAGGAAAAGAAAGGTCGAGAAGACGTAGCCTATGCGTTCGAAAAGAAGGACGTATATCAGGCACATGAAGGCCACGATCGCTATCGATCTGCCGTAGACCGTCAGGGAGAGGGAAACTTTCCTCACCTCGTCTTTCGGCGTTTCTTTCCGCTTCATCTCTTCCTGGACGATGAGTACGGCGCCGAGGATAGTCATGAATACTCCGAGGATCGCCGGAAAAATCATCGGCGCCGTCGGTTCTCCCATGGGAGCCCTCGGCATGATGAAAGCCTGATAGGTGTATGCGGTTCCGAGGACGACGGCGGCGATACCGGTTACGAATGTGATTGTCATGCCTTGTCTCCTGCTTGAAAGCGGGGGCCGGAGAATTCCTCCGGTCCCCGTGTTTCGGCGGTTCTCACTGTTTGAGAAGCCCGATTTCCTTCATGACATCGATGTATTCCTGATTCGTCTTGTCGAGGAACTTCTGGAATTCCGGTGCGTCCATATAGGTCTGGGTCCACCCGTTCTGCTTGCACATCGCTGCCCAGTCGGAGGTCTTCACCATCTCGGCGATGGCCTTGCGCCAGTAGGCGAGGGCGTAATCCGGCATCTCCGGCACGCCGAAGAGGCCGCGCCAGTTCGTGAACTCGGCGTCGATTCCGGCTTCCTTGCAGGTCGGTATGTCCTTCAGCCCTTCGACCTGCGAGCGCGCGCTTCCGGTCTGCGCGAGTCCCTTGAGGTCGCCGCTCTGGATGAGGCCGCGGGCGTCGCCGAGGCCCGTCGAGAGCAGGTCGATGTGCTTGCCCATGAGCTGGGCCGCTCCGGAGTTGTCCTGGAAGGCCACGTACTGGATCTGCTTCAGGTCCTTGACGCCGGCGGCCCGCGCCATGATGAGGAACTGGATGTGGTCCATGCTTCCCGCGGCCGAAGTTCCGCCGACTATGACCGATTTCGGATCCTTCTTGAGCGCATCCATTACGTCCTTGATGGTGGCGAACTTGGAGTCCTTGGCCACGAGGAACACTGCGTAATCGGAGATGAGGCCCGCGATGGGAGTCGTGTTCTTGTAGCTGTGGGGGGTGGTCCCGCTCAGGTTGATGAGGATGAGGGGCGGGCTGTAGACGGAAATGATCTTGTCGTCGCCCTTCTTCGTCTGCATGTAGGCGAGGTTGACGCCGCCGCCGCCGCCCGGCTTGTTGGTCACGGGCATGGGCACGGTCACGATCTTGTTGTCGCCCAGGACCTTGGCGACGGTCCTGATGGTGAGGTCCCAACCGCCGCCTGCGCCCGCCGGCGCGATGAACTCCATCGGCTTCGTCGGGTAATTCGGGGCTTTTTCCTTTCCGCCGCCCGCGAAGGCGAGTGCGGGAACGGCGAGGACCGCGAGGACCACCGCCGCTGCTCGAACGATTCCTTTCATGAAGATTCCTCCTTGCTGGAAATGAATTTCCACGGCTATATGAACTCGACCCGCGGCCGAGTCACCGTTTCGTGCGTTCAGCGTCCGCCTGCGTCATTTCACCTCGCGGATGACGTCGATGATGGTTCCGTCCCGGTATTCCACGAGGCCGACGATCCTCTCGCCGAAGGGTATGGGCTCGGGCTTGCCCGTCACCTTTTCCGCCTTCTTCTTGAGTTCCTCGATCGTATAGACCGGGAAACGCGCCGCCCTGAGCCGCTCCGCCACCTGGGGCCGCCTCGGGTTCACCGCGATCCCGTGGTCGGTCACGAGCATGTCCACGCTCTCGCCCGGAGTGATGACCGTCGTCACCTGGTCGATCACGGTCGGGGTTCTGCCCCGTACGAGGGGCGCCACGATCACCGAGAGGCCGGATCCGATGGCGGTGTCCGAATGCCCGCCCGACGCTCCTCGGATGAGGCCGTCCGAGCCGGTGATCACGTTCACGTTGAAGTCCGTGTCGATCTCCATGGCGCTCAGGATGACGACGTTGAGCTTGTTCACCACGCAGCCCTTGTTGAGCGGGTTCGCGTAGAAGGACGCGTCGATCTCGGTGTGGTACCGGTTCTCCCCGATGGACCGCACAGCCTCGAGGTCGAAGCTCTGGACGTCGAGGATGCGCTTGATGAGCCCCTCCTCGTGCATCTTGACGATCTGGCTCGTGATGCCCCCGAGGGCGAAGCTCGCCTTGACCCCCTGCTCGAGCATCTTCTCCCTGAGAAAGCGCGCGACCGCGAGGGCCGCGCCGCCCGACCCGGTCTGGAGCGAGAACCCGTCCTCGAAATAGCCGGAGGCGACGATGGCGTCGGACGCGGTCTTCGCGATGAGGAGCTCCCTCGGATCCTTCGTGAGACGGGTGGCTCCGGTCGAGATCCCCTTCGGGTCGCCGACGGAGTCCACGACGACGATGGAATCGACGTGGTCCTGATCGATGCTGAAGGGCGTGTTCGGGTACTCGGTGAGGAAGTCGGTGATGAGGATGACCTTCTTCGCGTTGTACGCGTCCACCATGGCGTAGCCCAGCGATCCGCAGGCCGACTTCCCGGTGAAGCCGTTGGCGTTGCCGTACACGTCGCAGGAGGGGACGCCGAGGAAGGCCACGTCGATGTCGATCTGGCCTGACTCGATGGCCCGGGCCCTTCCGCCGTGCGAGTGGATCACGACCGGAATTTCCATGAGACCGTGGGAGATCGCGTCAGCGAGTTCGCCGCGGAGGCCGCTCGTGTAGATCCTTCGGATGACGCCCTTTTTGATGTGTTCGATGAGCGGAGTGTGCACCGTGGTGAGCGAGCTCGGGGCGAGGGTCAGGTTCTTGATGCCGAGGTTGGAGATGATGTCCATCACCATGTTGACGATGTAGTCGCCCTCGCGGAAGTGGTGGTGGAAGGAGATCGTCATCCCGTCCTCGAGTCCGCTCTTCAATATGGCCTGCTCCAGGGTGTCGACGATCTTGCTGAGTCTGGGGAGCGTCCTCGAGCCCTTGTCCCGCCGGACGAGAGGGGTGTTCTCGAAGGCTCCCTCGAAGCGGCGGAGTTCGCCGATCCCTTCCAGGGAGGTCGGCACGTCTCTTTTTATCGCATTGATGGGCATGGCCTCATTCCTTCTCAAGATCTATGCCGGAAGCACGGGCGAGTTCGAGGGTCCTCTCGGCCCGCTCGACGATCGGCTTGTCGATCATCTTTCCGTCCATGGCTATGACGCCGGAGCCCTTCCGCCTGGCCTCCTCTATGGCGAGGAGGACGCGCTTCGCCCTGGCGATCTCCAGGGCGGTGGGCGTGTAGACCTTGTGCACGAGCCCGATCTGGTTCGGCTGGATCACCGATTTTCCGTCGAAGCCGAGCTGCTTGATGAATTTCACTTCCCTGAGGAAACCTTCCTCGTCGGACACGTCGGAGAACACGGTGTCGATCGCGTTGATCCCCGCGGCCCGGGCGGCGAACAGGACCTGGCTTCTCGCGTAATAGATTTCCATGCCCTCCGGGGAGCGGCTCGTTTTCAGGTTGGTCACGAGATCCTCGGCCCCGATCGCGATGCCGACGAGGCGTTTCGTGGAAGAGGCGACGGAGTAGGCGTTGAGAACGCCGAGGGGAGTCTCGATCGCCGCGAAGATCTTGATCGTTCCGGTTTCGATTCCGTTCTTCTTTTCCGCCGCCTCTATGAGCTCCTCGACGTCCAGGACGTCCTGGGCCGTTTCCGTCTTGGGGATGCGGATGATGTTCGGCCTGCCCTTCACCATGGCGGCGATGTCGTCCTTGGCGAAGGGAGTGTCGAGGCCGTTGATCCTGACCGCGGTTTCCACTCCCTCGTAGTCGAGGTTCGTGAGCGCATGGTAGACGAGAAAGCGCGCCGCGTCCTTTTCCGCGTAGGCGACCGAATCCTCGAGGTCGAACATCACCGTGTCCGGCCGGTAGATGTGGGCGTCCTTCACCATGGCGGCGCTGTTGCCGGGGACGTAGAGCATGGTTCTTCGGAGTTTCACGGGATGTCCTCCCATTTGACGGTCTTGATGCCGGCCGCGCGGTAGGCCGCGGTGATGAGCCTCGCCCGGATGGTGCAGTCGAGGGCGCTCCGGTCCTTCACGGTGACCAGCGCGTCGTCGATCCTGAGTTCCTTGAGCGTCTCCTCGATGACCTTCCGGATCTGGTTCCCGAAGCGGCTCTCCGTGATGCTTTCGAGCTCGATCACGACGCCCTTCGACGGATTGCGCTCTATCGAAATCATGGCGTCGCTCGACTCCAGGGTGCCGGCCGTGCCGTTCTGCAGGATCTGCATGCCTTTTCCTCCCTTTCCCGCTCGCTTAATGACGGGCCTCCCTCGCGGCCTTGATTCGGCCGATGACGGGTTCCGCTTCCGCGGATCGCAGGAAGCGGTAGGTGGTTTCGGGAACGAGTTCCTCCGTTCCCGCCAGGTTTCCTTCTCCTATCAGCCTCCTCACTTCGGATGCGCTGATCGCCCTGCCTGCCTTGCCGAGCCTGGGAATCTCCTCGACCCGGACGCCGAAGGCGGGAAGCGTCGACTTCATGATCTCGTTGTACCTGCGCGTCACTGCGCAGTAGGGCTCCTCTCCCACGAAACGCACCCCGATGCCGAGCGCCGGAGCGATCCTCTTCCCGAACAGGAGAAGGTCGAATTTCGCGTGTACGTCCACGGCGTCTCCCGGCTGCTTCAGGAAGTAGGAAGGGAAGGTCGCCGCGGATATGATGTAGGGACCTCCCGAATGGAGCACGACGTTGCGGACGTGGGCCGTGCCCTCGCGAACCAGGCGGAAGCGGACGTCGGTCGGGAAGGAGGATTTGTCCTCCTCCACGACGAAGAGATGGAGAACGTCGCAGGCCGCGGCGGAGGTCTCGACGAGGTGGAGGTGTCCAAGGGTGAAGGGATTGCAGTTGACCACGGCGGAGCCGATGATGCGGCCTTTGACGGAGGTTTCCCGGAGCGCGGACAGATAGCGGCCGAAGCCGTCCCGTTCGTTTTCCAGAAGGACGAGGTCGGGGGGCATTCTCTCCACCGCCGTGAAGCCCTGGGCCGCGAAGATCGCCTCGTTTTCCGGCTTCGTGAACACGAATAGATGGCGTCTTCCGCGCTCTTCCGCCGCCGCGACGAGTCTCGCGACGATCGCCTGGGCGAGTCCCCTGCCTTCCCGGTCCTCCTCCACGGCGATGCACTTGAGGACGTTTCCCGAAAGGGAGCCGGTTCCGAGGATGCGCTCCCCTTCGACGGCGACGACCGTGAACTCGACATCCGTCTCGAGCGTGAGACTCCTCTGCGCGAGGAATTCCTCGACTTCGCGCCGCTCGTAGCGTATCGCGAGGTAGGCTTCTCGAATGATCACGAATCCATGCTACAGGGTATTTCCCGTGCGATATGTAGGAAGGTTTCGATTCCTTTTGCCGGTGTTTTTCCTACAAGGAACGTCCGCATTTCCCCTCTCGGGAACGAACGCCGCGGAATAACGCGCGCGGGCTCACTGGATGAGGCGGTACTGGAAGGCGTAGTGCGTGAGCTGCGAGTTGTTCTGCATGCCCATCTTCTCGAGGAGCCGGGCCCGGTAGGTGCTCACGGTCTTCACGCTCAGGGAGAGCTGCTCCGAGACCTCGGTGAGGGTCTTCCCCGAGGCGAGGAGGAGGAAGACCTGGTACTCTCGATCCGAGAGGTGGCGGTGAGGCAGCCCCTCCTGCGCTCCGGTCACGTCCTCGAGGAGGGCCTCGCCTACCGCCTTGCTGATGTAGGCGTGTCCGGCGGCCACCTGTCTGATCGCCTCGAGGAGCTCTTCCGGGGACCCGGCCTTGCTGAGGCAGGCCGATGCGCCGGCCTTGAATGCCCGAACGGCGTACTGCCTTTCCTGCTGGATGCTCAGCATGATCACCGGAAGTTTCGGATACAGGGTCTTGATGTCCTTGAGAACGTCGAGACCGTCCTTGCCGGGCATCGAGATGTCGAGGATGACGATATCGAAGACCGCGTTCCTGAGATGCTCCATCGCCTCGGCTCCGGAGGAAGCCTCGTCGACGCGGCCCACGTACACCGAGTCCGCCAGGATCTGGGTGAGCCCCTTGCGGATGAGGGGATGATCGTCCGCGATCAGGATGCGGAGCACGCGTTTCCCTCCTTGTTCGGAACGGTGACGACGACCCTCGTTCCCCCTTCGTTCTCGAAGCCGATGCTGCCTCCCATGTAGGCGCAGCGTTCCCTCATGCCCAGGATGCCGAACGAGTCCTCGGCCTCGAGCCTGTCCGCCGGGATGCCGAGCCCGTCGTCCTGCACCTCCAGCACGAGAAGGCCGGCCGAGGCCCTGAGGCTCACCATGACGCGCGACGCTCGGGCGTGCTTCAATACGTTGGTGAGGATCTCCTGCAGGACCCGGAAGAGGTTCGTGGCGATCTCCGGCTCCACGTCGGACTCGATGCTGTCCAGGCGGATGTCGACGGCGATCCCCGTCTTTCTTCCGAAGTCGCCGCAGAGCCACCTCACGGCCTGCGGGAAGGAGAGGTTGTCGAGCACTTTCGGCCTGAGTTCCGACGAAATCGACTTGATCGAATCCAGGGTCTTGTCCAGCACCTCGGACATCTCCTCGGTTTTCCTCTCCAGCACTTCGCCGCCGTCCCCGAGGTGGTTTCGCAGCCAGTAGAGCTCCATCTTGAGCACCGCGAGGTACTGGCCCAACTCGTCGTGGACCTCCCGGGCGGCCGCCTTCCGTTCCTCCTCGCGGGCCTCCTGGATGTGCCGGGAGAAATTCCGGAGCTGGGCGGCCCTCCTCTTGAGCTGGAGGGTCCGGCGCTTGTACACGACGAGACCGAATCCGAGAACGCCGAGGACGGCCAGGGAGCGGAACCAGGACGTTTCCCAGAACGGGGGATGGACCACGACGGCGAGCGAAGCTCCCTCTTCGTTCCAGAGCCCGTTGTTGTTGGAGCCCTTGACCCGAAGGAGGTATTTTCCCGGTCGCATGCTCGTGATGACCGCCGAATTCTTGTTGCCGAGCTGTATCCAATCCGTGTGGATGCCCTCTATCTTCATGGCGTACTGGTTCCGCTCCGGCGCCGTGTAGTCGAGGACCGCGAACTCGAAGGACACCACCGCGTCCTTGTAGCTGAGCTCGATGGATTCCGCGACGCTGATATGGTCGGCGAGCGCGGTGTAGCCGTGCAGCTTCCTTCCGACGGGAACCGGCTGGTCGTAGATGGTGGCGCCGGTTATCCGCACCGGGGGAAGATTCGGGTTGCCCCGGACGCTCGCGGGGTCGAAGACGCTGATGCCGTTCTGGCCTCCGAAGTACAGCCGCCCCGACCTGCTCCGGCAATAGGCGTTCTGGTCGAACTCGTTCCTCTGGAGACCGTCCGCCTCGCCGAAGCTCAAAGTGGGGGATCCGTTGTTCGGGGAAAACCTCGAAAGTCCGTTGTCGGTGCTGATCCAGAGGAAGCCCTCGTCGTCCTGGAGGATTCCGAACACGTTGTCGCCCGTGAGGCCGTTCTGCTTGGTGATGTGGAGGAATTTCCCCGTCGTCGGATCGCGGCGGTTCAAGCCCTGGCCCGCGGTGCCGATCCAGAGGGTCCCTTCCCGGTCCTGGAAGAGGCAGTTGACGCTGTTGTCGCCGAGGCTCGAGGGGTCCTTCGGGTCGCGCCGGAACTGCTCGAAGTCGTCGGTCGCTTTCCTGTACCTGCTCAGTCCTCCGTCCCAGGTCCCGATCCAGAGAGTCCCCGCGGAATCCTCGAGGATGGTCCTCACCGAATTGCCGTTGAGGCTGTGCGGGTCCTTCGGTTCGGACCGGTATCTTCGGAATCCGTCCGACACGGGGTCGTAGCGGCAGAGTCCGCCCCCCTCGGTGCCCACCCAGAGGGTTCCGCCCGAGTCCTTGAGCAGGGCCCAGACCACGTTGCTGCCCAGCGAGTCGCCCTTGGCCGGATCTTGCACGTAACGCCTGCTTTTCCCGGTCCTCTCGGAAAAACGGTACAGGCCGTCGCCGTCCGTCCCGATCCAGAACTCGTCCGGCCCGTCCTCGCGGATCGTATAGACCGATTCTCCCTGTCCGTCCCCGTGCTTCGAGAACGGGACAGGCTCGGATTTCCCCGTGACGGGATCGAGCCGCTCGAGCCCGCCGCCGTCCGTCCCGTACCAGATGCGGCCCTTCCGGTCCTCGTAGATCTGCCTGACCGCGTGCTTCGTCTTGACGAGGTCGAAGTCGCGAGAGCGGGGATTGTAGAGGTTGATGCCGTTGTCCCTGGTCCCGATCCAGAGAAGGCCCGAACGGTCGATGAAGAACGACCTGATCTTGTCGCCGCTCATTCCCTCGCGAAGGTTCTCCGCCGCCCCGATCCTCGCCGTTACGCCGGATCCGGCATCGAACACGTAGAGGCCCGAACTCTCGGTCCCGAGCCATATCCTGCCGAACTTGTCCTCGGATATGCACCGTACCGTAGAATCCGTATCCAATTTCCGAACGACCGCGTCGCGGACCGGGTCGAAGAGGAGAAGCCCCTCGTCGGTGCCGATCCAGAGACGCTTCTTCGAGTCCTCCAGGAGCGCGCGGACCGTTTCCGAGCCGGGAAACCGAGGATCTGCGGATCCCGTCCGGTAGGTCGTGAAGTCGTCGGTGGCTCGTTCGTAGCGCGCGAGCCCTCCGCCTGCCGTGCCGATCCAGAGTCTGCGGTCCGTCGTCTCGAGGATGCAGCGGACCACGTCGCTTTTGAGGGCGCGCGGGTTCTTCCCGTTCGAGCGGTAGCGCTTGAACGTCTTCCGCGCCGGATCGTACCGGTTGAGTCCGGCTCCTCCCGTGCCGACCCAGATCCAGCCCTCCCGGTCCTCCGCGAGCGCGAAGACCTGGTCGCTGCTCAGGCTTTCGGGAGAGACCGGGTCGTGTCGGTAGCAGGAGAAGACGTCGTGTTCCCGGTCGAGGTGGTTGAGTCCTCCGCCGTCGGTCCCGATCCAGAGGTTGTGTCTCGAGTCCTCCAGGAGGGCGAAGATGACCGATCCGGTGATGCTGCCCGGATCGTTCGCCTTGGGCTTGTAGGTCGTGAAGGATCTGCCGTCGAAGCGGTTGAGCCCGCTGAACGTGCCGAACCACATGAAGCCCAGAGAGTCCTGGAGGATGCAGAACACGGAGTTGTTGGACAGCCCGTGTTCCATGGAAACGTGCTTGAAACGGAAGAACTCCTCGGCGCCCGCCGCCGGGGGACGGAGGACGAGGAGGAGAACTGCCAGCATGAAAACGGCCCGCGACTCTCGTGTGCGCTGCATGACGATGGAGCCTCTTTCAAAATTGTTGCTTTCTCCGAGGCGATTTTCAAAAATCCCTATTTGCTAAAGGATTATGAGTTTCGCCTGATTCGAAACGGTTGTTTTTGAAAACGCCTCGATGGAAAATTATCGGGTCCTGCCGGCGGTTTGTCAATGAGGACGACGGTCGTTATAATACGGAGTCATGACCAGGCCCGACCGAGAACTCGTCCGGCTGCTGTCCCAAACCCCCGCGATCGAGGCGCAGCGCCGCCTGCTCCGAATCTCGGACCGGGAAATCGCGATCTCCCTGCAGTATCTTTCCGATCCGGAACGCAGGCAGCTCCTCGACAGGCTGGGAAGGGAGAAGGCAGGCAGGGTCGCCTCCGAACTCGTCCTGCTCGGAAGGCTCGTCGTCCGTTACGAGGATTACCGCCTCGCCGTCGCCCGCGTCCTCGACGCTCTCGCGAGCGGGAAAAACAATCCGAAGCTGAAGACCTACATCAGACCGGCCGGCGGCCCGCGGCGCTGATCCCGCGGGATCTCCGCTTCCCGCATCCGTCGTCGGCGGGGCCTACAGGCCTTGACGCCCTGCGGCGCCGGCCTGAGCGCCCGCGGTGAAGGGATGCCGCCGGACGGGGGATGGAGGACTGAGTTCGAATCTCGCGGTCCTTCCCTCCTCGAGCAGGACGAAGGCGTCGCCGGTGAGGCCGGCGGCCCGTCCTGCCTCCGCGAGATCCTTTCCCGGCCGGTCGAAGTCCTCCGCCGCCATCTGGAAGGTGCCGAAGTGGATTCCGACGCTCTTCCGGGCCCCCAGGTCCAGGTGTGCCTGCACGGCGTCGGCCGGATTCATGTGCATGTCCTTCATGAACCAGCGCGGCTCGTAGGCGCCGACGGGAAGGAAGGCGAGGTCCACCGGGCCGTAGCGTTTCCTAATCTCCTTGAAGTGACCCGCGTAGCCCGAATCGCCGCCGAAGTAGACGAGGCGGCCGCCCGACCGGACGAGGAAGCTTCCCCAGAGGCTCTTGTTCCGGTCGAAGAGGCCGCGACGAGACCAGTGAAGGGCCGGAGCGAAGACGACGGTCGTCCCGGGGGCCACCTCGACCTCCTCCCACCAGTCGAGCTCGCGGACGTTCTCGATGCCGAATCCGCGGACGAGGCTTCCGTCCCCGAGGGGTACGAGCGCATCAGGCGAAAATTTTCCGGCGAGCCTCTCCAGCGTGCCGGCGTCCAGGTGGTCGTAGTGGTTGTGGCTCACGAGCACGAGGTCGATCCAAGGAAGGCGTTCGAAGGGGATTCCCGGTTCGCGGACCCGTTTCGGCCCGGTCCAGGAAACGGGACTCGCCCGGTCGGACCAGATCGGATCGGTGAGGACCGCGAGTCCCGGCAGCTGGATGAGGACCGCGGAGTGGTTGACGAAGGTGACCGCGGCTTCACCGGGCCGGAGATCCTCGGCCGGGCGGAATTCTGTTTTCGTCTCGACCCGCTCCGGCCAGACGGATTTTTCCCGAGCTTCCCTGAACTTGGCCATGTCGGAAAAGCCGATTTCCCGAGCGGGGGCTCCGGGATTGAAGAAACGCTCCCCGTCGAAGTGATCGGAAAGCCGCAGGGGCTTCCCGGGCGAGGCGCAGGAGAAGACGACCGCAAGGACCGACGCTGCGGCGGGAATCAGATACGAACTGCGCATGTTCTGAAACTCCTGAGAAGAAGGGTAACGAAAAACCGGACGGGAGAAAAGCGGAATTCCTTCGGAACGCCGACATCCCGTTGCGCGCGGCGTTCGGCTGCCGTAGAATGAAGGATCATGAAACCGATCTATCTCGACTACAACGCCACCACGCCGATCGATCCGGCCGCGGCGGCAGCCATGCTTCCCTTCCTGTACGGCGGATTCGGCAATCCGTCGAGCTCCCACGTCTTCGGGGCGGAGGCGAGGAGGGCGGTGGAGGAGGCTCGGTCTCGGGTCGCCCGGCTTCTCGGCGCCCGGCCCGAGGAGATCGTATTCACGGGCGGAGGCTCCGAGGCGAACAATCTCGCGATCAAGGGCACGGCCTTCGCGCTCAGGGACAGGGGAAACCACATCGTGACGACCGCGATCGAGCACCCGGCCGTGCTCGAGGTCTGCGATTGGCTCGAGACTCGAGGCTTCCGCGTGACGAGGCTTCCGGTAGACGCCGAAGGGCTCGTCGACCCGGCCGCCGCGGAGCGGGCGATTTCGAGTTCCACGATCCTCGTCACGGTGATGCTCGCGAACAACGAGATCGGAGCGATCGAACCGGTCGCCGACATCGCGGCGATCTGCAGGAGGCGCGGGGTGAGAATCCACACCGACGCGGCCCAGGCGGTCGGGAAGATCCGCGTGAAGGTAGGGGAATTGGGCGTGGACCTCCTTTCCGTGGCGGGCCACAAGCTCTACGCTCCCAAGGGCGTCGGCGTCCTCTACGTCGCTTCGGGCATCAAGCTCGAGAAATTCATCCACGGGGCCGGACACGAGGCCGGGAGGAGGGCGGGAACCGAGAACGTCCTCGAGATCGTCGGACTCGGGAAGGCCTGCGAGCTCGCCGAAGAGAACCTCGATGTCTACGCCGCGCGCATGCGCTCGCTCCGGGACCGCTTCGAGGAGAGGCTCCTTTCGGGTATGCCCGGCGCGAAGGTGAACGGGCCTTCGGGGGACCGACGTCTTCCGAACACCACGAGCGTGAGCTTCCGCGGAGTCGACGCGGCGGCCGTCCTCTCCGCGGTGCCCGGGGTCGCGGCCTCGGCGGGCGCGGCCTGCCACGCGGACAAGGTGGACCTCTCCCACGTGATCGCCGCCATCGGAGTGCCGGAGGACCGGGCGCGCGGGACGGTGAGGTTCAGTCTGGGGCGGGAGACCACGGAGGAGGAGGTCGACTCCGCGGCTGCCCAGGTGCGGGACGCGGTCGAAAAACTCGTCTCCGGTGCCGGGGCCGTGCATGACGCTGGTCCCGCGGGGAAGATCCGCCTCACCGATTTCACCCGCGGGCTGGGCTGCGCGTGCAAACTGCCCGCCTCGCTCCTC
Source organism: uncultured Spirochaetaceae bacterium (assembly GCA_964397655.1). Lineage (GTDB taxonomy): Bacteria > Spirochaetota > Spirochaetia > DTKZ01 > DTKZ01 > CAYNKA01. The sequence continues at coordinate 81,631 of CAYNKA010000007.1, forward strand.
TCGCGGGCGCTCGCTGCGCTGCCGCGTCCGAAGGACCCCGGGGTCCTCGTCGGCACCGAGACCGCGGACGACGCGGCCGTGTATCTCCTCGATCCCGGAGTCGCGGACGGAGCAGTGGTCCAGACCGTCGATTTCTTCACGCCCATCGTCGACGACCCCTACGACTTCGGGAGGGTCGCGGCAGCCAACTCCCTGAGCGACGTGTACGCCATGGGGGCCTCTCCGAAATTCGCCCTCGTCGTGGCGGGGTTCCCCGCGGCCCGCCTTCCCATGGAAGCGCTCGAGGCTATGCTCCGGGGCGCCGCCGACGTCGCCTCGGAGGCCGGTGTCTCCATCCTGGGAGGCCATACGGTCGACGTGCCCGAACCCCTCCTCGGCCTCGCGGTGACCGGTTTCGCGCGGGCCGGCCTCATCGTGCGCAACCGCGGCGGGCGCGCCGGCGACCGGCTCTTCCTCACCAAACCGCTCGGGACCGGCATCCTCTCGACCGCGCTGAAGCGCGGCCTCCTGGACGACGGGGAGGCACGGCTCCTCGTCGAGCACATGTGCCGTCTCAACGCCGCCGCCTCGGAGGCGATGCTCGCGGCCGGAGCGAGCGCGGCCACGGACGTGACCGGCTTCGGTCTTCTCGGACATCTTCTCGGAATGACGGGGGACGACGGGGATGGGGTTTCGGCCGAGGTGTATGCCGAACGGGTGCCTCTCCTGCCGAGGGTGCGCGAACTCGCCGCCGCGGGCTGCGTACCGGGCGGATCGAAGGCGAACCTCGACTTCGCCGCCCCTCGGGTCGCGTTCGACGGGGGCGTGCCGGAAACCCTGCGGTGGGCCTTGGCCGACGCCCAGACCTCGGGCGGACTCCTCGTCGCGGTGCCCGAGGCTGCAACCCGGCGGTTCGTCGAGCACCTCGCCTCGCGCGGGACGGAGGCGGCGGAGATCGGATCGCTCGTTCCGCGAAGCGGGGCGGCTGTCAGGGTGCTCTAGACCGCCCTCACCAGTCGTGGACCGCGCCGTCGGTCCTCCGGGCCACGGGTAGGTAGGCGGGCTTGTAGGGGTACTTCGCCGCGAGCTTCTCGTTCACGTCGGTACCGAGGCCCGGCCTGTCCTCCACGACGAGATACCCGTCCTTGAATTTCGGCCCTCCCGTGATCACCTCCTCGATCTCTTCGGGAAAGAAGACCATCTCCTGGACGCCGAAGTTCGGGATCGACACGTCGAGGTGGACGTTCGCCGCGTGCATGATGGGAGCGATGTCGCCGGGTCCGTGCCAGGCGGTCTTCACCGCGTAGGGCTCGGCGAGCGCCGCGATCTTCTTCCCGGCCGTGATGCCTCCGCAGTGGCCGAGGTCGCAGCGGATGTAGTCCACCGTGTAGTCCGCGAAGAGCTGCACGAAGTCCGCCGCGTAGTTGAAGAGCTCGCCGATCGCGATGGGGACCGTGGAATGCTGACGGATCGTGCCGAGGAGGTTGCGGAACTCGGGCCTCACCGGGTCCTCGAGGAAGAAGGGGTGGTAGGGCTCGATCGCCTTCGCGAGCCTCGCCGCCTCGATGGGCGTGAGCTTCTGGTGGACGTCGTGGCAGAGCTCGATCTCCTCGCCGATCCTCTTTCGCACCGCCTCGAAGAGCAGGGGCACGGTCCTGAGATAGGGACCGGGCTCGAAGAGCTCGACGGGCGGGCCGCCGCCTTCCTCGCCCCACTTGGCGAAGGCCGCTTCCTTGGCCCCGCCCTTGCCGTAGGTCCCGGAGAGGCCGGGCACGGCGGACTGGACGCGCACGACCTTGAAGCCCCTGGCCACGGCTTTTTCCGCCTCCTCCGCGGTCTCCTCGGGACGGGAACCGCCGCAATGGGTGTAGCAGAGGGCTCCGTCCCTCGTCCTGCCCCCGAGGAGGGAATAGACCGGCTTCCCCGCGGCCTTGCCCTTGATGTCCCAGAGAGCCGCGTCCACGGCCGCTACGGCGGTCATCTGCACCGGGCCTCCCCGCCAATAGGAGCCGCGCGTGAGGTACTGCCAGGCGTCCTCCACCCGGTCCGGGTCCCTGCCGAGGAGCAGCGGAGCGATGTGATGCTCGAGCAGGGCCGCCACCGCGAGTTCCCTGCCGTTCAAGGTTCCGTCTCCCCAGCCGTAGATCCCCTCGTCCGTCTCGATCTTCAACAACACGTAGTTCCGTCCCGGCGACGTGACCACGACTTTCGCCTTAGTGATCTTCATGGTGTCCTCCGTCCCCGAATCGGGGCATCAGTCCAATCCTCCGTCCCCGTCAAGTATAGGCGAAACAATCGTGTCCCGTCCAGAAAGTTTTGAATTGTATCGAAAAAAGATAGCAAACGGTACAAATCATTACGGACAGGATCGAGGTGTGCGGCAGATAAAAAGAGAAATTTCACTTGACATATATAAAAAGTATATATAAAATCATTTTATAAGGAATGAGGATATGCCTAAAATCAATCGCACGCGCTACGCCATACTCGGAATGCTCTCCTACGGCCCCAAGTCGGGCTACGACTTGAAAAAAGCCTTCGACCAGAGCATTTCCTTCTTCTGGCAGGAGGACTTCGGTCATATCTACCCCGAACTCAAGCGGCTCGAGGAGGAAGGCTTCGTCACCAAGACCGTCGAGCCCGCCGAGGGAAAACCCGCCCGCCACGTCTACTCGATCACCGCCGAGGGACGGAGGAACCTCGAGGCCTGGCTCCTCCTGCCCGCGGCCCGGCCGAATTACCGGGTGGAAATTCTCCTCAAGGTGTTTTTCGGCGCCCTGATCCCGAAAGAAAACCTCAGGGAAAAGCTCGAGGAGGAAAAACGTTTCAGTCTCGAGACGCTCGCGACCTTCGAGAAGATCGAGGAGCAGATCCGGAAGGCGGAGGCAAGCCCCGCGTCGGGGACGGAGGAAGGTACGGGCGCGGAAGCCTGCCCGGTGGCCGGGGGAGGAAACCTGCAGGCCGCGAAATTCGGGCGCCTCAGCCTCGCCTACGGCAGGGAATGCTTCGAGGGAGTCGTGCGCTGGTGCGACAAGGCCCTGAGCGAAATAGAAGAATAAGGAGAAACAGTATGAAAATCATGGTTTGGGGCGGGAGCCCCAAGGGCGAGACGAGCGTCACCATGCAGTACGTGCGGTATCTCGCGAAAGAACTTCCGGGGACGGAGTTCGTCGTCAGGCAGCCCGCCTTCGAGGCGAAGAGGCTGGAGAACGACTCGGCCAAATGGAAGGCCTTGATGGACGAAACGGCGGGGGCGGACGCTGTGCTCTGGGCCTTTCCGCTCTACGTCCTGACCGTCTGCTCGCAGTACAAACGGTTCATCGAACTGCTGTACGAACGCGGGGCGGCGGAAACGCTGCGCGGCAAGTATGCGGCCTCCCTCTCGACGTCCATCCACTTCTTCGACCACACGGCGCACGCCTACATCCGGGCGGTGAGCGAAGACCTCGGCCTGCGCTTCGTCGGCTCCTTCTCGCCGGCTATGGACGACCTGCTCAAGCCCGAGGGACGGAGGATGCTCGTCGGCTTCGGCGGCAACCTCGTCGAGGCCGTCGGGGCGGGGCTCGAGTTCCCGCGGGCGAATCCGCCCCTCGTCGAAAGGCGGTGGGAGTACAGGCCGGGGACGGAGGCCCGGTCCGGGCGGCCGGGAACGGGGAAGCGCGTCGTCGTCGTCACCGATTCGGAGGAGGGGAACGTCGGGGCCATGATCCGCCGCTTTTCGGGCAGGTTCGCCTCGCCCCCCGAGGTCGTGGACCTCTCAAAGCTCGAGATCGCGGGCGGCTGCCTCGGCTGCCTGCGCTGCGGCCAGTCGAACCACTGCGCCTACGAGGGGAAGGACGACTTCATCTCCATGTACGACGAAAAGCTCAAGACCGCCGACGTCCTCGTCTTCGCCGGGGCGATCCGCGACCGCCAGCTCTCCTCGCTCTGGAAGCTCTTCCTCGACCGCGGTTTCTTCAACACGCACCAGCGGAGCCTCGAGGGAAAGCAGGTCGCCTTCCTCGTGTCCGGCCCGCTGGCCCAGATCGGCAACCTGCGCGAGATTATCCACGGCTACATCGACTGGCAGGGCTCGAACCTCGTCGACATCGTCACTGACGAGGAGGGGGACGGAGGAAGGCTCGACTCCGTGATCGACGGACTCGCGGACAGGCTCGTTCGGGCTGCCGAGGCAGGATATCTTTCGCCCGTCACCTTCCTCGGCGTCGGCGGCATGAAGATCTTCCGCGACGAGATCTATTCCGACCTCAGGATCGTGTTCAAGGCCGATCACCGGGCGTACAAGAAGCAGGGGCTCTACGACTTTCCGCAGCGCAACCCTCTCAAGATGCTGTTCATCCGCTTAGGCTACGTGGTCACCTCGGTCCCCTTCGTCTACCGGAAGATGATCGGAAATTTCCGGAACTTCATGCTCATGCCGTACAAGCGGCTTTTCGCGGTGGCGAAGCGGCACGGTTAGCGGTCCTTCGCGGGCCGCGGAACCGGGCGCACCGACGCGAGGACCCCGGCGACGTCCGGGCCTATCACCTGTTCCGCCTCCTCCGTCGCCGCGACGAGCCAGAACACGAGGGGCGTCCCGTCGTCCTGCACGAACTGGGCCGGGAGGACGAGCGGGCCCTTCGCCCGAGGCTTGAACAGGATGATGCTGAAACCGAGTTTCTCGCCCGTCACCCTGGACCTCGCCTCGCCCAATAGGCAGGCATAGGGAAGTCCCCCGATCCGCTCGACGCTCTCCTGGACGACGTCGGGATCGCGGACGTGCTCGAGCAGGGCCGCCTGGAATGCGGCGGCGACCTCGCTCGACCGCATGACGCGGAAGGAGAGCAGGGCCGAACCCGGCGGCAGCCGCTTGGGCCGGGCCGTGACATCGACCGTTCCCCCGCGCAGAGCCTCCCACCCGTCCGGGAGGGCGAACTCGACGACCGGTTCGTCCTCCGGCAGACGCACGGTCTCGTCGGCCGGCAGTAATCCGGTCGAAAAGACGAGAGCGAGAATGATGGCGGGAAACGCGAGACGCGACTTCACGGGGTTCCTCCTGGCGGCGGCCTTGGGAATTATAGGGAGAATTCCACCGGGCGGACAAGACTTTCCGCCCGGCCTGTGGCATGATGGAAACATGAAGCGACCCCCTCTTCCCGGAATCTTCTTTTCGTTTCTGCTCTCGTTGCTCCTGCTGCCCGGCATGCCGGGAACGGCCGAGTCGACCGCCTTCCTCGTTCCGGCCGACGGCGGAGAGCCGCTCGCGTACGAAGCCGACATAGCCTTTATCAAGATCGGCAGGGACCCGATCGGCGGCGGGGAGGAGGTCACGGTCGTTCTCGCGGTCCCCGCTTCCGAGCGGATGCTGGAGTACACGCGGAGACGTATCGGCGGAAGTCTCGCGGTCGTCATCGAGGGAGAAAGGGTCTTGGAGCGGACGATCCGGGAACCGGTCGCAGGCCGGATCCTCCTCTTGGGCCTGGGCTCGGACAAGATCGAACGTTTCGTTTCGCGGTTCCCGAACCTGCTTGCAGCCAGGAGCGGCGAGGACGCGGTCCTATCCGTGCCCGAGGCCGGGCTTCCCGCGTGGAGGCCCGACCGGGAGAATCCGGGGCTCCATCGCCTGAGGACGGAGCGGGGCTGGGACGTAAGGCTCTGCATCCTGGGACGAAGCGGGTCCGAGCACTCTCCGGAGAAGGCCTTCGAGGGATTGAAGAAGGAACTCGATGGACGTGCCAGGCAGTTTTCCGCCGGCGAGGTGACCTGTCTTTTCTACGAACTCCCGCGTCCCGCTGAGGGAACTTCGGCCGCGAAGTATCGGGCCAGGGGAACCCTCGGACCGTTCGCCGTTGCGATGGACGCGGAACTCTCCGGGGAGCAGAACCGCCCCGATATCCGGGAGGAAGCGGCTGCCTTGCTCGAGAAAATCGCGCGGAACCTGAGGGCTGCTCCCGGCCGATGAGTGCCGGCGGGAGATGCGTGGCGAACGGCGCGCGCAGGGAAGTCCTCGAAGCGGCATCGTTTCCCGTCAAGTTCGCCGACAGGCAGAATACTCCTCCAGATCGATCGTCCTCGTCGCCGTGCGCTCGACGAACATCCTGTCGTGGGAGGCGAAAACGACGCCGCCCGGAAAGTCGAGGAAGGTCCGTTCGAGGGCTTCAAGCGATTCCGGTTCGAGGTGGTTCGTCGGCTCGTCGAGGAGGAAGAGATCGGGTGCGGCGAAGATCACCCGGGCCAGGGCGGTCTTGGTCCGCTCGCCGACGCTCGTTTCGCGGACCAGGCGGAACACCGAGTCCCCGGTGAGGCCGAAATCCGCGAGCACCAGGCGGGCCTTGGTCTGCCTGCCGAGGTCGCGGCCCATGACCGTGTCGAGGAGGCTCGCCTCGGAGTCGAGACTTTCGAGTTCCTGGTCGAGGAAGGCGGCCCGGACCGAGGGCGGGACGAGGACGCGCCCCTTCGCCGGAACGAGTTCCTCTCCAAGGACCCGGAGGAGAGTCGTTTTCCCCGAACCGTTTCGTCCCCGGAGGGCGAGCCTCTCCCCGCGGAACAGGTCGAAGGACAGGCCCGAGAATACCGGGCCGTCGTCGTAGCCGGCGGCGAGGTCCTGGACGGAAAGCACCCGTCGGTTCCCGTCGCCGTCCGTGTCGACTCGGATGCGCCGCCTGAGAAGGTCCTCGGGACGCTTAGCTTCCTCCGAAGCCGCGAGCCTCGCCGCCCTCGCCTCGAGGGCCATGGCGCCCCTCATGGCGTTTCCGAGCCGGAGCCGGCCCTTTCCCGCGCCCGCGTCCCGCTGACAAAGCCCTCCGTTCTTTTTCACGGATCGCCGCGGCTTGAATTTTTCCATCCTGAGGGCCGCGCTTTTCTTCTCCCGAGCCGCTTCGGCGAGCCGTCCGATGTCGGCCCTCGTCCTCTCGTAGGAGGCCATCCGGCTGCGGTGTTCCGATTCCTTGGCCGCTCGATAGGCAGAGTAGCCGCCCGAAAAAACCGTGAGATTTCCCCTTTTCAGCTCCCAGATCTCGTTCACCGTTTCGTCGAGGAAGCGGCGGTCGTGGCTCGCGACGAGGTAGGGAAGGCGACCGCCCGCGAGGAAGCGGCCGACGGCCTCGCGGCCTGCTTCGTCCAGGTGGTTCGTGGGCTCGTCGAGGAGAAGAAGATCGGGCTCGTCCGCGAAGAGCCGCGCGAGGGCGAGTTTGGTCCTCTCGCCTCCGCTCGCGGTTTCCGGCGGCCGGTTCAAGGTTTCGGGATCGAGGCCGAGAGCGGCCGCGTTCCTTCGCAGCCGGCCCTCGAAGCCGCCTCCGGGCGAAGTCCAGCCGGCGGCCGCGGGCCGCTGGGGAAGGTAACCTGTCGTGAGCCCGCGCGCCCGAACGATCCTGCCGCCCTGGGGCCGGAGGCCGCCGCGGACGAGCTCGATGAGGGTGGTCTTCCCCGCGCCGTTCTCGCCGACGAGGCCGACGCGGGACCGGGAATGGATCGAGAACGAGAGATCGCTGAGAAGTTCTTCCGGGGATTCCGGATGGGTGTAGGCGAGCGAAAACGCTTCGACGAGCACCATAGAAAGTCTCCGACAAGGCAGGGAACACGAGCGCGACCGCCGGGACGCCGGGAAGCGTCACGGTTACGGCTCCCGAAAAACCGGATAACCTTTCTATGTCACATCTTCATCGCTGCGCGCGGCTCCTTTTGAAGCGGTATCACCCGCCATGATACACGAAGCCCGCTGAGTAAGGCAACGGGGCTTTCTCCCGTCCGGGGCCTTCGCCCGCGACGCCGACTGGAGTTCGGAGCCCTCGGGTGATGATCGAAACCGCACCGGACTTCGAGACCTTCGCGATTTCGCCGCCGCTCCTATTCGTGACGAGGAGGTTTCCCGCCGGGTCGAAGCAGAGTCCCGTCGGCGTCGAGAAATCCGAGGCGTAGTCCTTCCGTTTCATCGTACCGCCGCCGGAATCCTGGGCCCAGAGCGCGGCCGAGAAAACACGAGGACCGCGGTCCTGAGCGTCGTTTTCATCGGGGGCCCTCCTTGCGGACCGGCGTACCGTCTCGGTCTGCGAAGACTTTCTTCGCGACCTGCACCGCGTTGAGTACCCGGGGAAAGCCCGTGTAGGGTGAAAGATGCACGAGAGCTTCGACGATCTCGTTCTGCGTGAGCCCGACGTTGAGCGCGGCTCCGATGTGGACCGCGAGCTGGGGCTCGCATCCTCCCTGCGTGGCGAGGCTCGCCACCGTGACGAGCTGGCGCTGCCTGAGGTCCAGACCCGGCCGTGAATACACGTCGCCGAAGGCGAATTCCACGACGTACCTCCCGAGATCGGGCGCGATGTCCCGCAGAGACCGCAGGACCGCCTGCCCGGCAGCGCCGTCCACCTCCTCGAGTTTCTTCAATCCTCGTTCGAACCTATCTTCCATTGTTCGCACCTCATCAGTGTATGAAATATAACTAATATGTTATAATATATGACATAAGTGTCAAGATAAATCTAATTCTTGATAATTTCCCCTGCCTTGACTATAGTGGATCGGTCATGGCGAAAGAGAAGCTGAAATTATCGACGATTCTCGACTCCCCCATCCTCTCCCGCATCGTCGTGGGAATAGGGGAGGCCTCGGAAATCACCGGCGTTTCCGCGCGACAGATCCGCTACTGGGAGTCGAAGGGCATCATTTCCTCCTCAGGGCCGGGCGGCGGCGCGAACAGGAAGTACGACTACCCGACGATCGAGAAGATCGTCCTCATCAAGGACTTCCTGGACCAGGGCTTCACCCTGGAGGCGGCCGCGCGGAGGCTGGAAGAGCGGATTCAGAGGCTCAACGGAGCCATCGAGAAACTGACCGGAGGAACGTCAGCGGGCGGATCGGCCCTGCCCGTCAGGAAGGACGGCCGAGACTATGTTTATCTCGGTAATGCCTCGCTCAAAGGAACGAAGAAGAAATTCGCGATCTTCTCTCCCCTCGGGGAAGACGGAAGCGAGCTGCTCGCGGAGAAGATCGAATAGAAAGCGCGATCGATGTTTTTGGTAAAGACGAAGATGCGATCGGCTTCATCGATGCTTTTTCAGCGGGTTCGTCCAGCGCAAACCGGGAAAGCGGGAAAAGTCGGAATCGTTCGAGTGAAGTTCCGCCTGGTACTCGATCGCGAGAGCCGCGAGGACGGCATCGGTGGTCAGATTTCCCGCGACGCCGACAGAATCCAGGAGGGAAGACAGTATTCCTATATGACGCTTACCGGGAAGTATCATCTCGACACAGCGCCTTTTCATCCATGAGCCGACGTCCTCGAGCGCTTCCTGCGGAGTGAGAGGATTCGCCATTATACGCTCGCTCGTCATGATTCGAAGGTATCCGTATACGACGTTCCAGGAGAGCCCGACCTCCTCAGTGCCGGAAAGCAGGTTTTCCCACCATCCCTTGGCGGCTGCGTGAAACGGCGCGTCCGCGCTGTAGGCATAGACGAGCAGGTTGATATCGGGAACGATCAAGAATAGGATCTCCTTTTTTCAGCGACCGCGTCCTTCGTTTCGAGATCGTCATAGAGCTGGTTGAGCTTGACGGGATCGACGCCGCGCCTGAAGCCGCATCGATGCGTCTTTACGCGAAACGGCGTGGCTTCGGTGACGACGGCGGATAGGCCGGCTTTAAGGGTCTCGTTCACGATTTCCTTAAAACTTTTCTTTTCGCGGGAGGCGAGTTCCTTGAGTTTCCTTGCGATATCGGAATCGAGAGTCAGCGTAGTCCTCATGGAAGCATCATGATGCGTGATTGGGCTGCTGTCAAGATGCTGACTGCTGACGAGAGTACCGATTTCCGATGAAGCATGGCGTTTTACCCCGCGGCGGATATGCTCGAAAAGCAGGTCCGGTAACTACCGCGGTTCGATGGGCGGCTCGGCGGGGGTCCTCACTCCCCCTCGAGCATGCTCATCCCGTGATTCTTGTAGAGGTCGAGGTTATCGACGCGCTTTCTCACCTCCTCGACGACGGCGTCGGCGGCCTCTTCCAGGGTGCTGCGGCCGAATTCCGCAGTGGCGTCCCGGGGATGCATCTTCACGTGGACGCCGACGAGCTTCTCGCCCTCGGGCGGGAGCGCGGAGAGGTCCACGGTCTCCGGGGCGAGGGCGAGCATGTGGGAGGTCTCCCAGCCCGCAGCGTGGTCGCCGGCGACAGAGTATTTCTTGCGGAGGAAGAGAAAGTCCACGCAGGCCCAGGCGAGCATGCCGTGGTAGCGGCTGTAGCGCCGCTTGTTGAAGAGAGTCGCGGCCGCACGGGCGTGGTCGATGAGCGGGTAATGCCCCGCAACGAGGACGCAGAGCTTGAAGCCGAGGCTCTCCACCTCCGCGAGCACGTGGAGGAGGAGCTTCTGGTAGTTGAGCACCTGGTCGGTGGAGGAGAAGGGCATCCTCTCCGGGAGGAAGTTCTCGGGGGGGAGGTCCATGAGCCGGGCGATCTCCGCCTTGTCCGCGTCTCCCGATTCCATGAGAGACTCGTTCCTGCTCTCGCCGTACCAGAGCGAGGGGAACACGAGGCCGCCCGCCTTGCGCGCGCAGAGCTCGGCGAGCCCCTCGGCCTGGATGGTGTCCGTCCCCGTCGGGAGGTGGAGTCCGTGCCATTCGATCGTGCCGATAGGGACATAGGCCACGGGGAAGGCCTCACGCCTCTCCACTATCTCGCGGGGTCGGAGGTAGGCGTAGCGTATTTCTTCCATGGCGTCATTTCCTTTTGGCCTTGACGGCCTTCTTCGGCTTCGGTGAAGTCTTCTTCTTCGGCGCCGTTTTGGGCTTGGACTTCTTGCCTGCGGATTCGAGCCGGAGGAGCTGCCACAGGACACCGAGGTGCCAGGCCCCGTGGGCGACGAGGGAGAGGGTCCCGGTGAGGACCGCGGGCACGTCGAGGGGAACGCCTTTTTTGATGAACCCTTCGAGGCTCTCGTATTCCGCCTTCAGGGCGGCTTTGAGGGCCGTCCACTCGTCGGCCGTCACCTTCTGCACCGCCCAGCTTCCCTTCCAGTCGGCGTTCGCGTGGGCGTTCTCCCCGCGGTAGGCCCGGACCGCGAGTTCCAGGGCATAACGGACGTGGTTGACATGGGCCGCGATGGTGTCGGCGTCCATTCCCGCGGGTTTTCTCGAAGCCTGGGCCGCCGAAACCTTCTCGAGAGCCCCCAGCATGCCCGAGTCGGGGGTGCCGTCCGTGAACCAGGTCCCCTTGCCCTCCTCGGGCGGCCCGACGTAGGCCTCGCGGAGCAGGGTGAGGATGGCGAGATTGAGCTTTTCCCTTGTCAAATCGTCCATGGCGCAACCTCCGTCCCTCCATCATAACGGATGGAGGGCGCTGAGGCAAATTCCGGGCTTCAGAGACTGACTTTGATCGTCCCGTAGTCCAATGTGTTCTTGTTGAGGCCGAGGAAATTCTTCGCCTTGACGGATTTCTGCTTTTTGATGCACTTGGGACTGTCGAAGGCTATATTGCCGCAGACATCCGCGTCGACCGTGATCTCCTTCGTCGTCTTGGCGACCTTGAGGCTGACGTTGAAATCGCCTGTGAAGCCCGAAGCCCGGAACACCTTCACGAGGTCCGTCTTGGGTTTTATCTCCTTCTCCCCGATCTTCTTCCCCTTGTCGTCGAAGAACGACAGCAGGATGCTCAATTCCTGTTTGTTTCCGTCGAGGTTCATGTTGAATATCTGCTTCGTGAGGTCCTTTCCGACCTCCACCTTCACCTTGCCTTTGACGTTTACTTGGCGGTCCTGACCGTAGACGGGGGATAGGACCAATGCGAACAGCAGCGGCGCGCAGACGGATAGGACGATCCGGAGTTTCATGTTCGGCTCTCCTTTTTCTTCTAGAATGCATTCTCTGCCGACTCCGAGGCAAGGTTCGTTTTTCTTTCCCGCTGGCAGTCTTCCGTCTCTTCGGCTATCATGTCCGTACCGCCGGCACGGGTGGCGGGATATGGGGAGGTCATCCATGAAAACCGCGATCGCCTGCGCTTCGGGTTCCCTGCGCGGGGTCTTCGTCCACGGGGTCCTCGCGGAGTTCGAGGAGCGGGGCTTCAGGGCCGACGCCTACGCCTGCGCATCCTCTTCCTCGATCCCAGCCGCCCTTGCCGCCGCGGGAAGGGTCGGCCTCCTGGGCGGCGCCGCCTACTGGAGGCACGCGACGGACGCCCTTGCCGTCCGGAAGATCGGCGTGAGCCGGATGATCCTCGAATCGATAGAGGCCTACGGGGCAAGGATCGAGGAGACGCTCTTCGGCGGCGGGGCCGCCTTCCCGGAAGGACGGGCCGCGCGTTTCCTCGTGGCCGCGAGCGAGGTCGCGACCCCGGAAGCGGCCGCGGAGACCCAGGGCGAGGGGGCCCGGCGGCTCGGCAAGAGGCTTCTCATCGAGGCGGCTCGGAAGAACCGGGGCTGGACCGAAGCGAACCTCGTGAAGCGGCTCTTCGACACGGAGGCGGAGGACCCCGCGCTCCGCCTGGACCGGGCGAACCTCCGGGAGGTCCTCTACGCGACCACGAGGATGCTGCACGCCTGGGAGATTCCCGCCTGGGTCGCCGGCAAGCCCTTCGTCGACGCCTCCTACACCTGTTCCTGCCCGGCCGTCGAGCTCACGGAAGCCGGGTACGGCCTCGTCGTCGCGGTGAGCCCGGAACCCGGACCGCTCGCGCGGAGCCTCTTCGGCGGGACGGCGCCGGAATCCGATGCGCGGATCGTCGTCGTGCGTCCGGACCGGAGCCTCGAGGACTTCGGCGTCGACTTCCTCTCCGCCTCGGCGGAAGGCTTCGAGGCCGCCTTCTCCCACGGCCGGGAACGGGCCGCGAAATTCCTTGCCTCCGTTGAATTTCATCATATTTGACTGAAACGATAATGATTAGTAGCTTTTCCGGAGGGAGGCTTCCATGGAAAGGCATAACCCCGGTTTCCGCCGGTCGCGGCGGAGATCCTATATTTTTTATTGGGTATTCAGGCTGTCGACCCTCGCACCGAGGATTTTTCCTCTCGTTGCGGCCCTGGCCTTCACCCTTTCCTACGCGGCCGCGTCGGAGGTCGTCGTCCCTCGCGTACGTTCCGGTGCGGCCGACTTCCGCCTCGTCAAGGCGGCCGGAGGTCTCGAGAATCCCTGGGGCCTGGCTTTTCTTCCCGACGGACGCATGCTCGTGACCGAAAGGCCGGGAAGGCTTCTCCTTCTCGGCGCCTCGGACGCCAGGACCGTGGTCGCCGGTCTTCCCCGCGTCGATGCACGTGGCCAGGGCGGCCTTCTCGATGTCGCCGTGGACCCCGCCTTCGGGGAAAACCGTTACGTCTACCTCACCTACGCGGCGCCCGGTCCGAACGGGACCTCGGGTACCGCCCTGGCCCGGGCCCGGCTCGAGGAAAACAGGCTCGCCGGGTTCGAAGTCCTCTTCGAGACGCCGCGGAAGACCTCCTCGTCGATCCACTACGGCTCGCGCATCGTCTTCGGCCGGGACGGTTCGCTCTACGTCTCCCTCGGCGAGCGGGGAGACCGGGACCGCGCCCGGGATTTGGGCGACCACCGGGGCAAGGTGCTCAGGCTGAAGGCCGACGGTTCGGTGCCTCCCGACAATCCCTTCGCGGCAAGGCAGGGCGCCTTACGCGAAATCTTCACCTACGGCCACAGGAACGTTCAAGGGATGGCGGTCCATCCCGAGACCGGTGCGATATGGGCCCACGAGCACGGCCCCCGGGGCGGTGACGAGATCAACGTACTGAAGGCGGGGGCCGACTACGGCTGGCCTCTCGTCACCTACGGGAAGGAGTACGTCGGAGGCTCCATAGGCGAGGGGGTGAGCAAACCCGGCGTCGAGGAGCCCCTCCTTCAGTGGACGCCCTCCATCGCTCCCTCGGGTATGGCCTTTTACGACGGCGACCGCTTCCCCGGCTGGAAGGGTAACCTCTTCGTCGGGGCCCTCGCGGGCGAGCATCTCAGGCGGGTCGTGCTTCGCGGCGATCGTGTCGTTTCTGAGGAGGTGCTGCTGAAAGGGAGGATAGGCCGAGTCCGCGACGTCCGGCAGGGGCCGGACGGCCTCCTCTACCTCCTCACGGACGAGAGGAACGGCGCCCTCTACCGGCTCGAACCGGCGGATTGAGGGCCGGATCCTACTCGGACGTCCCGGCCGGGTTCCCCCTCTGCGTCGCGTCCCCGGGCCTCTCTTCCGGCAGGCTTCCGTTCATGAGGCCGTCGAGAAATCCCTCGAACGAGGTCCCGGCCAGGACGAAGACCGCTACCCTCGCGCGCCGGGCGGTCTCCCGGTCCGTGTCCGTATCCCCCGCGTACAGGATCCGGTCGGCCGGCACGCCGGTCCTCCGGGAGAACTCCTCCACGGACCAGGGATCCGGCTTGGGCCTCGCCGCCGTGTCTCCGGCCGAGATGAAGGAGAAGAGGCCGTCCCAGCCCACGCGGCGAAGGTCGGCGAGGGTGCGCCGCTCGTCGTCGGAGGTCGCGAGGCCGAGGGGGATGCCGAGGCTCGCGATCCGCCTGAGGAGTTCGTCGGCCCCGGGCATGGGGAGGCTTTCCGGAGCGCCCGCGGGGACGATGTCCTCGAGGATGCCTTCGGCCTCGGCGACGAAGGCCGCGGCGTCCTTTTCCGAACCGAGATCCTTTTTCAAGCTGAGCCTCATCGCCTCGAAGATTTGCGCCGCGGTGCCTCCGGCGAGGAGGCCCGTCCGGTCGACCCCTTCGGCGCTCACGCCGATCGCGAGCAGGGCGCGGGCGGCGAGACGGTCCTTCTCGGCCCGGGGCGCGGAGGGGCCGAGTCGGCGCTCGGCGAGCCTTTCGGCGAGCTTCCGCTCGACTTCGGCCCAGGGACCGAGGGAGTCGAGGATCGTGCCGTCCTTGTCGAAGAGGACGGCCTCGACGCGGACGACGCCGTTTGCCGTTCGTACCGGAAGAAAGGGCCGCTTCACCGCGGGCCCCCTCGAGGATCCGGCCGATCGGGTGCGGGGCGGAGGTTTTCGTCGACGAGGCGCCTGAGTTCGGCCGCGGCCTTCCTCGGGTCCGGGCTCTTCCAGACCGCGGAGACGACCGCGATTCCCGCGCAGCCCGCGGCCATGACCGGTCCGGTTTCGTCGGGTCCGATGCCTCCGATCGCGATCACGGGCAGGCCGCAGTCCCGGGCCATGCGCGCGAGTTCGGCCATGCCGCTCAGTGTCGCCTCGGGCTTCGTGGCGGTTGCGTAGACGGCACCCGTCCCCACGTAGTCGGCCCCCTCTTCGCGCGCCCTGAGCGCGTGTTCGAGCGTCGGGGCCGAAACGCCGAAGAGCCTTCCTTCGGGCCAGAGCCTTCGGGCGACCGCCACGGGGAGGTCGTCCTGGCCGACGTGGAGTCCGTCCGCGTCCAGCGCCATGGCGAGGTCGAGCCTGTCGTCCACGACGAAGAGGACGCCCCGCCTCCTGCAGAGCTCGCGGAGGACGAGCCCCTCCTCGAAGAACCTCCGGTCCGGGACCGCTGCCGCGCCGCCCGGGAGCTTCTCCCTGAGCTGGACCATGGTCGCGCCTCCTTCGATCGCGGCCTCGATCGTGGCGATGTAGTCCTCGGGCCTCCCGGAGGTCCGGTCGGTCACGAGGCAGAGCGTTCCGCGAAGGTCGATCTCATGCATCGCGGACCTCGCATTTCTCGGCGAAGGCCTTCTCGAGGGCCTCGTCGTCGATCCAGGAGAGGGCGTCCATGAAGGTCCAGCGGAAGGTGCTGAGGCCGACGGGAAGGCCGGACTTGACGCCGCGGCCTTCCTGGATCGTGCGCGAGAGCCTCGCCGCCTCCTCGCCCGCGAGCTTCATGACGAGGCAGGCGGCGACCGACGCCTTCGCGAGGTCGTCCGGCATGACTGCCGCGATGCCGGCGTGAACCGAGGCGCTCATGCAGCCGGTGCCGCAGACCCTGCCCTGGAGTTCGTTCCCGCCGCGCACCGACCAGACCCTCTTTCCGTCCGAGACGAGGTCGATCTCGTCGGTCGCGACCGCGACGCAGGACCATCGCCGCGCTACCTCGATCACGGCCTCGGCACGCGCCTTTTCGAGGGAGTCGACGCCGCGCTGCTCGCTCTTGAAGCCAGCGAGGAAGCTCATCTCCGCGGCGTTGCCCTTGACGATCGACGGGCCGACCTCCTCCAGAATGCGGCGGACCGTCTTCTGGCGATGGGGCATGGCCCCGACGCCGACCGGGTCGAACACGATCGGGATGCCGCGCTTCTTCGCGACCCTGCCGGCGGCGAGCATCCCCTGGATCTCGGGCCCGGTCACGGTCCCGATGTTGAGGACGAGGGCCGAGGCGAGGGCCGCGAGCTCGGGGGCCTCCTCGACGCTCGGGACCATGGCGGGCGAGGCCCCCACGGCGAGGGTCGCGTTGGCGCAGTCGTTGATCGTGACGGTGTTGGTGATATGGTGGACGAGCGGGCAGGCGGCCCGCAGGTTTTTCATGATTTCCATCGTTTCGCTCCTAAGGCGTAAAGGGTATAGAGGCCCGCGACGAGGCCCATGACCGGGACCGTGGTCCCGAGAAAGGTCGGATTCGAGCTCAATGCCTGATACGCGGCGACGCCGCCGGCCCAGAGGACGAAGGCCGCGGCCGTCCTTCCCGGAAAATCGGCCGCGAGGCGGGGACGGAGGAGGAAGTCGGCGAACACGACCGCATAGAGGGGCGCGAAGACGCTCCCGATGAGGAGGAGGAAGTTCTCGTACTGCTCCACCGGCGCCGCGAGCGCGAGGAGGAATCCGGCTCCAGCGGAGACCGCGACGGCCGGGCGTTCCGCGATCCTCGGGACCGCGGCGGCGAGCGAGATGCCTCCCGATCGAGCGTCGAGGAAGGCGGTCGTCACCGTGGAGAGGAGGACGACCGCGAGGGCGGGGAAGGCCCAGGCTCCCTTCATGAGGGCCGCCGGATCGCTCGTGCCGGATACGAGGACGGCCGAGAAGCCGATCGCGTACATCCAGAAGCTCCCGATCGAGTAGGCGGCGGCGGACGACCAGGCCGTGAGCCGGCCCCTCCTCGCGCCGACGATGTAGTCCCCCACGAGGGGAAGCCAGGAGAGGGGCATGATGACCGCGAGTTCGAAGCCCGCGCCGAAGCTCATCCGTGACGCAGTCGCGGGGCCGCCGGCGGCGGTCGGGGCCGTCAGGGACGCGGAGGCGGGGGCGGCCCGAGACAGAAGCGGCAGGATCGTGAGGCCGCTCAGGAGCAGGCAGAGGACGCCGAGCGCGGCCGCCGCTACGGTGTTCGCTTTTCCGATCGCGCGGGGGCCGAGGACCGCCCAGAGGAAGACGAGGGCGCCGAGCACGAGCCTCCAGAGGAATTCCCCGTGGAAGCCGAAGAACCCGGCGGCGACCTGCTCCAGGCTCCTCGCCCCGGCCGCGATCATGACCGCGGTCCAGCCGACGAGCTGGACGAGGTTGAGCAGGCCGAAGAGGGAGGGCCCCGCCTTGCCGAAGGCGTCGCGGGAGACCGCTATCGCGGCCCGGCCTCGTTTCCAGGAAATCCAGCCCGCCCCGAAGAAGAAGAGCGCTCCGACGAGGTGCCCGGAGAGGTTCGCGGCGAGCCCGAGGGACGGACCCCCGTCCGCGAGAAGCCCTCCCGTCGCGATTTCCGCGAGGGAGACCGAGGCGCCGAACCAGAGTGCGGCCAGGGTGAGGGGGCCGATACCCGAGGTCCCGGAGCCCGTGGCGGCGGAAAAGCGGGAAGCCGTCGTGTCGCTCATCGCCTGCCCCCTTCCGGGTCGTAGAACTCGTGGAAGTGGTGGATGGGGCCGACGCCGCCTCCTACCGCGAGCCCCTCGCGGATGCCGCGGGCTACCCAGGCCTTAGCCTGCCTCACGGTCTCGCGGAGGGGAAGCCCGCGGGCGAGCATGGCCGCGAGGGCCGAGGACAGGGAGCAGCCGGTCCCGTGCGTGTGCCTCGCGTCGAGCCGCTCGCCGAGGAAGATCTCCGTGCCCGCCGGGTCGGACAAGAGGTCGGGTACGCCCCCGCTTGCGCCGTCGGGCCCCGCGTCCGGCGCCAAATGGCCGCCCTTCACGAGCACGGCCTTCGCTCCCTTCGCGCGGATCGCCTCGGCGGCACGTTCCATGCCGGCGATGTTCGCGACCGGAAAGCCGGCGAGGGCCTCGGCCTCCGGCAGGTTGGGGGTTACGAGGTCCGCGAGCGGGAGGAGCTCCGCGGCGAGGACCTCCTCCGCTTCGGGGGCGAGGAGCCGGTGGCCGCTCTTCGCGATCATGACCGGGTCCAGGACGACGACGGACGGCCGGTACCGCTCGAGCCTGCGCGCGACGAGGCGGACGGTCTCTGCGCCGCCGAGCATGCCGATCTTCACGGCGTCCACGCGGATGTCCTCGAAGACCGCGTCGATCTGCTCGCCGATGAGTCCGGGGTCCACGGGCAGGAAGGACTTCACGCCGCGGGTGTTCTGGGCGGTGACCGCGCAGACGACGCTCATGCCGTAGGTCCCCAGGGCGGAGAAGGTCTTGAGGTCCGCCTGGATGCCCGCGCCGCCGGAGGAATCGCTTCCTGCGATGGTCAGTAAATGTTTCACTGGATACTCCTTACAGGAGATCCGGGAAAGGGGAGGAAAGTTTCACGGTGGTTGGATGAAGACGCCACGCTTTCCTACGCCGGTATTACCCGGATCAGGTTCATGGGTCAGGGCTTGCGGTTCCCTATCTCAGCCGACCTATCTCGGCCCCCCAAGGTGCAAAGTACGAATACAAGATATACACGACCTGGGGAAAAGGCAAGGCCTCGGAGCGGCAAGGTCTCGGCGGGTTCGGAGGCGCTCTTGACCGGGGAGGATGTCGTTTGGAGGCATTTGTGCTTCCTCGGGTCTCCGTATATACTGTTGAATCATATGATTCGACGAACAGGTTTCGACAACGAACGCTATCTGGCAGAACAGACGCGCGAGATCCTCGAAAGGGTCTCGCGGTTCGGCGACAAGCTCTACCTCGAATTCGGGGGAAAGCTCATCTGTGATTTCCACGCGGCCCGGGTCCTTCCCGGCTACGATCCGAACGTGAAGATGCGCCTCCTCTCCCAGCTCGCGGACCGGGCCGAGATCCTCCTCTGCATCTACGCCGGCGACATCGAACGGCGGCGCATGCGCGGGGACTTCGGCATCACGTACGACGCGGACGCCCTCAGGATGATCGACGACCTCGGGACGCGCGGCCTCGCGGTGAGCGCGGTCGTCATCACCCGCTTCGACGGGCAGGAGTCCGCGGTCAGGTTCAGGCACCGCCTCGAGCGGAGGGGAATCCGCGTCTACACCCACCGCTTCACGAAGGGCTACCCGACCGATGTGGACACCATCGTGAGCGACGAGGGCTACGGCGCGAACGATTACATCGAGACCGCGAAGCCCATCGTCGTCGTGACCGGCCCGGGGCCGAACTCGGGCAAGCTCGCCACCTGCCTTTCCCAGCTCTACCACGAGCACAGGCGGGGGATCGAGGCGGGCTACGCGAAATTCGAGACCTTCCCCATCTGGAACCTGCCCCTCAAGCATCCCGTGAACGTCGCGTACGAGGCCGCCACCGCGGATATCGGCGACTTCAACGCCATCGATTCCTATCATCTGGAATTCTCCGACGTGAAGGCGGTCAACTACAACCGGGACCTCGAGGTCTTTCCCGTCCTGAAGAGGATCATGGAGCGCATCTCGGGCGCGGCCTCGGCCTACCGGTCTCCCACGGAGATGGGGGTGAACCGCGTCGGTTTCGGCATAGTGGACGACGAGGCCGTGCGCGGTGCCGCCCGACAGGAGATCATCCGTCGGTACTACCGGTATTCCTGCGAGTACGCGATGGGGATAGAGGGCAGGCAGACCGTGCAGAGGGTTGAGCTGCTCATGAAGGAGTTCGGCATCGATCCGAAGGAAAGGGCCGTCACGGTGGCTGCGGACGGGGCGGCCGCCGAGGCCGAAGGGCACGGCAAGGGAAACGACGGCGTGTACTGCGGCGCCGCCCTGGAGCTCGCGGACGGGGCCATCGTCACCGGCAAGAACTCGCCCCTCATGCACGCGGCTTCGAGCCTGGTGCTGAACGCCGTGAAACTCCTCGCGGGCATCCCCGACGAGATCCATCTGCTCGCCCCGCACGTCACGAAGGCCCTGAGCCATTTCAAGAAGGACGTCCTCGGTAGCCGCAAGGTGAGCCTCGACCTCGAGGAGACCCTCATCGCCCTCGCCATGAGCGCCGCGGTGAATCCCACGGCCCAGGCCGCGGTGGACCGGCTCAAGCTGCTCCGGGGCTGCGAGGTCCACCTGACGCACATCCCCACGCCGGGCGACGAGGCCGGCCTCAGGAAGCTCGGCGTCAACCTGACGAGTTATCCGAATTTCGCGTCCAAGGACCTGTTCGTGGACTAGACCGCGACGAGCTTGTACTGCCTGCTTCCCATGCCGATCTTCTCGGCGTGGACGATCTGGATGTTCGAGTCTATGTTCGGGTAGCTCGCCTCGCCCAAGTGCCTGCCGAAACGCTCGCGGGTCAGGTCGAGCGTGGCCTGGTCGATGGCGACCGGGTCCCTCGACGCGAGGATGCCCACGTCGCCCTGGAGCTTCTTCTGGGTCACCGCCATGCAGTCGCAGTCCTGGGTCATGTCGAAGAGATAGTTGATGCAGTAGAGCTTGCCCTTCTTGCCGATCACGGCGCCGAAGGCGTGCTCCGCGGTGCGTCTCTGGAGGTCCGCGGACTCGGTGCCCCAGTTGTACGCGACCGCGTCGAAGCGGCAGACCGCGAGACATTCGCCGCAGCCGATGCATTTCTCGGCGAGTATGAAGGCCTTGCCGCCCTTTTCGACGATCGCGTCCTCGGGGCACCAGCGGATGCACTGGCCGCAGAACGTGCAGTACTTCTCCTTGATCGAAGGCTTGACCGAGGAGTGCATCCTGAGCTTGCCCTTGCGGCTCGCGAGGCCCATCCCGATGTTCTTGATGCAGGCCCCGATCCCCTCTGCCACGTGGCCCGTCGGATGGGAGGCCGCGACGAGGACGTCGGCGAAGACCGCTTCGCGTGCGATGCTCACGGACTTGAAGATTTCGCCGGGGATGGCGACCTCGATCTCGGAGTTCCCCGCGAGACCGTCGGCCATGATGAAGGGGGCCCCGACCTTGTCCGGCCCGAAACCGTGCGCGTAGGCGTGATTGAGGTGGTCCACGGCGTTCGACCTCTCGCCGCGGTACAGGGTCGAGGTCTCCGTGAGGAAGGGAAGGGCCCCGGCGCGCTTGACCCGCTCCACGATCGACTTGATCACGAGGGGCGGAACGTGGGTCGTGTTCTTCTTTTCGCCGACGTGGGTCTTGATGGCGGTCATGTCCTTCTTCGCGAGGATCGAGTCGAACTCGGAGTGTTCGAGGACCTTTTTCGCGGCCTTGATCCGCTCCTCGAGCGTGCTTTCCTCGGGAAGTTCGGCGAAAAATACGGTTTCCATGATGGGGCTCCTTTTCATTACTTGTCGGGTATTTTCCCGCATTCGCGAGTTTTATGCAACGCTCTATTCGTAATGCGTCCACATTCGCAGGATGCGGACGGTCTTTTCTTTCGGGAAGACTTCGTAGACGAGGCGGTGGCGGATGTTTATCCGCCGGGAATAGGCCCCCGAGAGGTCTCCGATGAGCTTCTCGAAGGGCGGAGGATTCTGAAACGGATTACGTTCGAGAATCGCGATGAGAGCTAGTACCTTTTCCTTGAGCCCCGCTTCCAGAATTTTCTGAGCGTCCTTTACCGCGTTTTTCGAATAGACGACTTTCCACATTTACCAATCGATTTTCTCGGCGCTTTCGGCGAGGGGTTCCTTCATGCCGTCGCGGATCGATTCCTTCATGCCGGGAATCGATATCAGGTACAGCGTTTCCTGGATCGACTTCCAGTCTTCTTCCGAAAGCAGCACGGCGTTGTTCCTTTTTCCCGAGATGATCACCGGTTCGTGGGACTCGTTCGTCTGGTCGATCAATCGGTAGAGCTTGGCCCGCGCCTCGCTCGCGTTCAGTATGGTCATGATCGTCTCCTGAAGAAAGCGTACGCATCGGCGTACGGGATGTCAAGGAGAACGGCTTTGCCTTGCGGTGAAAGTCCACCGCCGGATTTCCGATTAAGCGTGCTACAATTGAATCATGAAAGAAATCAAGATCGTCGTCACTGACTATTATTACCCGAACATCGACCAGGAGCTGGAAATTTTCTCGAGGATACCCGGGGCCCGGGTGGTGGACTGCACGAAGATCGTCGCGGGGGGAGTGAAGGGCGAGGACGAGGTCGTCCCCTACGTGCGCGACGCGGACGCGGTCGTCACCCAGTTCGCCCATATCTCGCGGAAGGTCGTCGAGAGCATGGAGAAATGCAGGATCGTGGCGCGGTACGCGATCGGGCTGGACAGGATCGACCTTGCGGCCGCCAAGGAGAAGGGGATCGCGGTGGCGAACGTGCCGGACTACTGCATCGAGGAGGTCTCGGACACCGCGATGGCCCACATCCTCGGCTGCGTGAGGAAGGTGACTCCCGCTCACCTTTACCTGCACGAGGGTACCTGGTCCTATGAAAAGATCAAGCCGCTCAGGCGGCTCTCGGACCTCACGCTCGGGCTCCTCTCCTTCGGCAACATCGCGCGGCGCGTGGCGGAAAAGATCAGGCCCTTCGGGACCAAGGTCTTCGCCCACGATCCGTACTACCTCCCGAAGCCGGGAGCCTACGACTGGGTCTCGCTCGTATCCCTCGAGGACCTCTTCAGGAACTCCGACATCGTGTCGGTCCATACGCCGTTCACGAAGGAGACCCATCACCTCGTGAGTTCGGGCCTCCTCTCGCTCATGAAGAAGGGCTCCATCCTCGTGAACACCTCGCGCGGAGGCCTCGTGGACGAGGTCGCCCTCGAAGCGGCGCTGAAGGACGGAACCATCGCCATGGCGGGGCTGGACGTGCTCGAGTACCTGGACGAGGATTACGGGAAATCCGTACTCATGAAGTATCCCGACCGCGTGATCCTCACCCCCCACCTCGGCTGGTACTCGGAGCAGTCGATCCGCGACCTCCAGTGGAAGGTCGCCCTCAACGTGTACGAGAAGCTCGTGAACGGCAAGGCGCCCTACGAGGTGAGGACCTGAGAGAGCCGTGAAAAAAGCGCCGGGAATCCGTCCCCGGCGCTTTTCCGTGGTTTGCTTGGGGCTGGAAACGGAGGAGGATGCCTAGAAACCCAGAGCCTCGTCCGCGATGACCATCTTCACCCTTCCGGGCTGGATTTCCTTGTTGAACACGAGGACCTTCGCGGGGTAGGAGTTGAAGCTCTCGGGGAGGCCGTAGGCCTTGCGGGCTCGGACGCTCTCCAGGGGAACCACGTGCTCGTTGATCCGCTTGAAGGCCTCCTCGAGGTCCTTAACGATCTTCTGGGCGCCCACGACCCAGACGAGGGTCCCGCCGCCGTAGACGTAGGCCGGAAGCTGGCTTCCGGTGAGCGAGGCCACGACCACGCTGCCGGTCTCGGTCACCGCATGCGCGCTCCCCACGACGAAGTCGGGCGCGGCCCCGAGTTTCCGCATCTCGCGGCCCTGGGTCTTCTGGTCCATCTTGAAGAGCCGGGTCTTTACCGCATCGTAGTTTCCGCTCTCGTTGATCTCCTTCGAGAGGCCGATCGAGTCGAGGGTCACCGACGTCATCGTGAAGACCTCCGCTCCCTTCGGAATGAAGGACAGGGCCTTCGCCTTGGCCTCGGCGCCGTCCGCCGCGTATACCGCTTCTATTCCGTTGGCCGCGAGGGCCTGGATGGTTTTCTCGATCGTCGCGCGGGACGCTTTTTCCTGGTAGCTTTTCATGGTTCCTCCTGCAGACTATTTATTAGTCGCTAACAATAAGTAAGCTACTAATGAAATTGCCGAGAGTCAAGAAATAGCGTATACTTTCATCATGGCGACGGTCGAGAAGGAAGAAACGAAACTTTGCCCCATCGTGGAGGGAGCGTTCGAGCTGCTCGGCAGGAAGTGGGTCGGCCTCATCATCCACGTCCTCGCGGACAAGGAGCTTCACTTCTCAGAACTCGAGAAGGCCATTCCTCCCTTGAGTCAGAGGATGCTCGCGGTCAGGGTCAAGGAACTCGAGGAAGCCGGCCTCGTCGAGCGCACGGTTCATACCGGCAGTCCTGTCCGCGTCACCTATGCCCTCACGGAGAAGGGGAGGGACCTCGTGCCGGTCCTGGGGAAATTCGTGGACTGGGCTCACAGATGGAACGATTGACGCCGGAAAAAGCCGTCCTACAAGGCTCGATTCGATCTGCCGCCTCGGGGCAGCTTCACGATTTTTTTCAGCTTTTCCCTGATCGCGTGAAGTTCGCGGTACACTGCCGGATGTAATTTCTTCAATTCGTTTTCTTCGATTCTTCCTTCATTCGCCTGCAGCAGGGCGGTCACGTCGGCGACGTCTTTTGCCGCCAATTCTCTGCCGTACTCCTTTTCCTTCTGAAGAAATACCGCGGTCTTCAGTTCGAGACAGGCGAGCAGCGAGAGGAAATTCCCCCCGAGTCCAGCGTCGTATTCCGCCGCGGCTTCGGGATCGGGCAGCGGGATCACCATGTCCCAGTCATCCCCGGAAAAGAGGACGTCTATCGCCACGTTGTTCCTTTCGTCGACGGCGGAATCGGACTCGATCGAGGAAAACCCCTCCGGCGACGCTCGCCTGAAGCGGTCCCAGCCCTCTTTCGTAACGAGAATATCGACATCTATGGTCGTCCGCGGCGCGCCGTTCCTGAGGACCGCGAGTCCTCCTACGACGACGTAGGACTCCTTGAGGGAAGAAAAGGCCGCATGAATCCGTCGAACCGTGTCGAGAAGGGGAGAAGTCTTGAAATCACCGTTCAGCTCGAGTACTTCTTCCGGCGCCATGGGAAAAGTGTAGTGTCTTTCCTTTACGGGAGCAAGGCGTTGGACCCTGGAGGCATGATCGGTGCCCGATACTGCCCGGCCCCTCACCCCAGCGTGACGATGATCGCTCCGGCCACCATGAGGGCCGCTCCGAGGCCGACGCGGAGGCTGATCCTCTCGCCGAGGAAGATCACGGCCAGGACCATGGCGAAGACCATGCTGAGCCGGTCGATGGGAGCCACCTGGGAGACCTTGCCGAGCTTGAGGGCGAGGAAGTAGAAGACCCAGGACACGGCCCCGGCGATTCCGGAGAGGACGATGAAGAGAAGCGCCTTGCTGTTGCCCAAGATTGCCTGGACGTTTCCCAGCTTGCCTTGCACGGCGACGACCCCGACGAGGAAGATCGCCATGATGACGGCGCGTACAGCGGTCGCGGTATTGGTGTCTATCCCCTGAAGCCCGAGCTTCCCGAACAGCGCCACGAGCCCCGCGGTCAGCGCGGAAAGCAGGGCGAATACGAGCCAAAGATAGTCTGCCATTTTTTTCGTTTCTCCGGATTTTTCCATAGTTTTCTCTCGCCATAGAAGTTAAGCCCGCGTTCGGCATCGGTCAAGCGAAACACGAGCCCCGCGTTATAATTCACGGGCATGAGTGCCTGCAACGCGGACCGGAACGGCGCCGATGCGAGCGCGGCCCCGGGCTTTTTCATCTCCGCCTTCTTCTTCTCGCTTCTCTCCCTGCTGAACGATTGGGGGACGCCGGCCTGGTTTTCCTCGTTTCCTCTCTCGTCGGCGTTCCTTTTTTTCGATTCGCTGCGCCTTTATTCTCTTTCCTGTTTTCTCCACTTCGCGCTCGGTCTATTCGTCGGTCGCGGATCCCCGAAGCCTTGGAGGCGCGGCCTCGGATTCGCCGTTTCCTTCTCTCCGGTATTCGCGTTCGCGGTCCTCGTTCTCCTGAAGACGAACCTCGAAACCGCGGAAAATGCGCTCTGGGTGTTCGAGGGCGTCCTTTCCTCGGCCGCGAGAGCCGCCGCATGGTATCGTCTTCGGCGGGGCGCGCGCGGAGGCATCCTCGGCGCGTGCGCCTTCGCTGCCTTGGGCTCGTGGGGAATGACTTCGCTCGCCTTCGGCCTTCGTGCGGCGGGTCTCGATCCAGGTTTCCTGCCTGCGGCCCTTCGGTTTCTTCTCATTACTGGCATCCTGCTCCTGGCCGCGTTCGGCGCTGTCCGCCGTCCGGCGGCGGGTGGACCGATCCCCGAGGAAGCCTTTTCGGATTTCGGCATCTCCGAGCGGGAAAGGGAGGTGATCGGCCTCGTCGCCGAAGGGAAAACGAACCGGGAGATCGCGGAAGCCTTGTTCATTTCCCTCGCCACGGTGAAGACGCATCTCGCGAACGTCTTCGAGAAGACCGGGTGCAGGAACCGGACGGAAGTCGTCCTCGCCTTTCGGCGTTCCCCTCCGCCGGAAGCATGAATTCCCGCGGTTCCCGTAAAATCATCCTTTCGGCCGATGGCCCCGACGCTTCACGGGGTCTACAATCGGGACATGTCATCGAACTCCGCTGGAGGTTTTCATGAAGATCCGATGGACCGCTGCACTCCCTTTCCTCGCGACGCTGGCTTTTTCCCTCGGCTGCGTCGTCTTTTCCTGCGTCACGCCTTCGCCTTTTCATGTCAATACCGGGAAGGACGGCGAGGGGAGGATCCGCACGACCCAGGTCTTTTCGCGGATCGACAAGATCGTCGTGATCGACTTCCGCGACCGAGCGAAACGGACGGAGATCCCGGCGGGCGGATGGATCTACGACGAGAAGACCACCCTCCTGAGTTTCGCGAGGGAACTGCCGTACAAGGATCCCGTCGTCCACGTGGAAGGGGCCCCGCTCGAGCCCGCGACTTTCGTCGTGAAAGACTTTCACGGCGACGAGGAAAGCCTCTTCGTCGTACTCGGGGATCGGCTCGCCATCCAGGACTACGATTACCGCTTCGACTCCCGGACGTGCAGGCTCGTCTTCCGCGACGGGCTCGATCCCGAAAAGGAAAAATTCTTCATCAGCTACGATACCAAGGTCGGAAGTTCCTCCTTCGGCAACCTGGACGCTTGGAAGGACGACCGGCTCGCCTACCTCGAGGCCGAGCATCGCGCTCGGACTCTGAAGCGCTGGTACGCTTCGAGGGAGGAATTCTGGTTCTTCGAAGAACCGCGGACGCGGGGCGAGACGCCGCGGCTCGTGAAGCGTCGGCCGACTCCGGAGGAACGGAAGGCCATGGAATCCTGTCCGGTCGCTGTCATGAAATTCCGCTTCGGCTCGGGCGACGAGAAGGTTTCCCGGGAGGTCGGTTTCGACGTCGGGACCCCGAAGGAAATTCCCGTCGGAAAGGACGGGACGAAGTACGTCGCCGGGGGGAAATTCATCGAGGAGACCTCCGGGCCGTCGGGGCTTCGACGAACGGTGAGCGAGTTCTACAGGAACGAGGCGGTCGCCCTCGGGGCAGGCGGTGAACTCATCGTGAAGATGTCGGCCGGTCCTTTCGCGGACGAGGAGACCGAGGGACCGGAACTCGTCATTCAAGAGGCGGAAATCGATCTCGGCCTCCCGGTGAGGAAGCGGGTCGTATGGGCTCAGCGCGTTCGGGGGGGGCTCGACGAAAAGCCGGATGTCGTGCGTCTCGCGTGCTACGAATGGATCGACCGCGGCGCCCGTTTCCGGCTCGACGTCGACGACGGAGTCGCGGGAGTCGAGGACTTCATCGCCGAGCTCATCTCCTTTCGGAAATGATTCCGGTCACGAAGGCGGATTTTGAAGGAATTTCGCCCTTTCTAGTACTTTCGTACGATGCGGATTTTCGTACTTTCCCTTAAAATGAAAGGCAATCCACGTTCTACGGAGGTTTCAGGTGAAAAATATACCGGTATTCTGTTTCTTCCTGGTCCTGGCGTTTCTTTCCTGCAAGCAGCTCGACAAGGACGAGGAGACCGAAACCGACGAAACCGGCGGCACAACCACCGTCGCCGTGACCGGCATCACCCTCGACAAGACCTCGGGCTATCTCCTGCCTGGCCGCACGATCCAGCTCACGGCCACGGTCGCGCCGGCGAACGCCACGAACAAGACGTACGCTTGGTCGAGCACGAACGTGTCGGTCGCCACGGTTTCCGCAGCCGGGCTCGTGACGGGGGTCGGATACGGTACTGCGACGATCGCCGCGACGACCGCGGACGGCGCAAAGACCGCGACCTTCGCAGCGACGATTCCGGTCCTGCCCTCCATCGCCGCCGGGGGTTCCCACTCCATGTGGATCAAGCTCGACGGCACGCTCTGGGGCTGGGGCGAGAACGGCGCCGGCGAAGTCGGCGACTGGACGGATGTTGACAAATGGTCTCCGGTCCAGGTCGGAACCGCGACGAACTGGAAGTCGGTCTCCTCGGGCGACGCCTCCACCCTCGCGATCAGGACCGACGGCACGCTCTGGGCCTGGGGAGCAAACGGCAACGGCTACCTCGGGGACGGGACCACGACGGAAAGATGGACTCCGGTACAGATCGGGACCGACACCGACTGGAAGCAGGTGTCCATCGGCGCCTCCCATACCCTTGCAGTAAAGTCGAACGGAACGCTCTGGAGCTGGGGGTCGGACGGCGCAGGGCAGCTCGGAAACGGCGCGGTCTCCGGGGACCAATGGTCGCCGGTCCAGATCGGCGCGGCGACGAACTGGGCCAAGGTTTTCGCCGGAACGGACTTCAGCCTGGCCTTGAAAACGGACGGCACGCTCTGGGCCTGGGGATCGAACACGACCGGCCAGCTCGGCATCGGGAATGTTCTCGATCAGGTCTCGCCCGTTCAAGTGGGGACAGCGACGGATTGGACCGAATTCGAGGCCGGAGCCTACCACACGGTCGCGCTCAAAACCGACGGCAGCCTCTGGGCCTGGGGAGACAACTCGAGCGGCCAGCTCGGCGACGGTACCTTTACGGCACAATATTCGCCTGTAAGGATCGGCGCCGCCTCGGACTAGGTCGCGATCTCGGCCGGGCAAAGCCATACCGTCGCGATAAAAAACGACGGCAGTCTCTGGGCCTGGGGATGGAACCTCTACGGCCAGCTCGGCGACGGGACCACGACGGACCGGCACGCTCCGATCCAGGTCCCGTAATTCAGGCCTCTTCGCAGACGAAGACCTTGACCGGCTTGCCCGGCCGCTCGTCCGACTCGACGACCTTCGCGTTCAGGGCCATGCCGATCGCGGGCTTCTCGGTTTCGAGACGGCCCGAGGCGCGGAGGCCGTTCGGAAACTCGACGATGCCGAAGAGGAGGAAGGGCCTGTCGTAACCCTCGGGCAGGGCCCAGAGCCGGGTCCAGGTGAGGAGCGTGCAGGCCCCTTCCAGCGGGAACTTCTCCCAGTCAGGGTAGAGGATCCCCGAGGGGTCCCGCCGGTTCGAGCATTTCCCGCAGACCATGGGAGCCGGATAATAAAGGCTGCCGCACTTCGGGCACTTATAGGCGAGGATCTCCGGGGCCTTCGCGTCGTACATGCTGAAATCGATCACGGCTTTCCTCCTAGTCCTTGGCGCAGACTACGGCGACCACGTTGTTGCCGAAGCCGCCGAAGTTGACGGAGAGCCCGTACTTCGGGTCCTTCACCTGCCTTCCTTGTTCCGCCTCGCCCCGGAGCTGGCGCACGAGTTCCACGACCTGGGACACGCCCGTCGCGCCGACCGGGTGCCCCTTTGCCTTGAGGCCTCCCGAAGTGTTGACGGGTATCCTCCCGTCGATGCGGGTCTCGCCCCGGCGCAGCGCCTCGGCGGCCTTGCCCCGCTCGAAGAGGCCGACCTCCTCGGCTATGGCGAGTTCGAGGATCGTGAAGGCGTCGTGGAGCTCGGCGAAGGAAACGTCCCCGGGCCCGATCTCCGCCATGGCGTAGGCCTTTTCCGCGGCCGTCCGGACGGCCTTGAGGTCGAGGGGGTCTTTCCGGTTGTGGACGCAGTGGGTGTCCGTGGCGGAGCCGACGCCGGCGATGCGGACCGGCTTCTTCGCGAACTCCTTGGCCCGCGGCGAGTCCAGGTTCACGAGGACGAGGGCCGCGGCGCCGTCCGACACCGGACAGACCGAGTACATCCGTAAAGGTTCGGCCACGTAGTTGTTCACCACGTGGGCGTTCGGGCCGTCGTGGATGGCCTCGACGGTGCAGGTTTCCCGGACGTGGGCGTACCTGTTCTTCGCACCGTTCTCGTGGTCCTTCACCGCGACGAGGGCGAGGTCCCGCTCGGTGAGGCCGTAGCGCTCCATGTAGAGCCTTGTGAACATGCCTCCGAAGGCGGGGAGGGTGAGGCCCATGTCGTACTCCGCCTCGGGGTGGCCGAGGGTGGCAACGAAGTCGGTTCCGAGCCAGCCCGTCACCTTGCGCATGGTCTCGCCGCCCGCGACGAGGACCACGTCCGCCATGCCGCTCGCGATCGCCATGAAGCCGAGCTTCACCGCGCTCGCGCCCGAGGCCGGGCCGTTCTCCACGAGTTCCGCGGGCGCGGGCTCCAGGCCGAGCTTGCTCACGAGGGCGCTCGCGACGCCTGTCTGGTGGTTGATGATGCCGCCGCCCATGTTGGCGACGAAGACCTGGTCCACCAGGCTCCGCCGTTCCAGGATGCCGGCGTCCTCGAGGGCGTCGGCCGCCGCGAAGGCCATGAGGTCGGTGAGGTCGAAGTCCGAGAGGTTCCCGAATTTCAGGTGACCGATCCCGACGATCCCCACGTTCGCCGCCATGCGTTACCTCCTTTTTCCGTTTCCGCTACTCCCGTTTGAAATTCGGGATCTGCGGGTACTCGGACGGCATCCTGAGCCTGTCCGCGCTCGCGAGGACCTCGGCCGGCACGGGCCGCGTTCCGGTGCACTTGTTCGCCCGGTGCTTCTCCCAGAGGGCCCGGGTCAGGGCGAAGGTCGGAACGCCCCCGAGCTCGTGCCTGACCGCGGGGAAGGAAGCGGACCTGTCCTCGAGCTCGTACTCGATCATCCACCGCTTCCAGCCGATGGGGCTCTCCGCGACGATCCAGACCTCCTCCTCCTTGAGGTAGTCGATGTGATGCTCCATCTTCGCCGCGAAGAGCTGAGCGCCGACCCTGAGGCCGCGCTTGATCGTGAGCGTGTGGAGGCTCATGCCGAGCTTCGCGTCCACGTGACGGCTCGTGACGATGCCCGCGATGACGCCGTTGATCGCGCCCACGAGGACGAACTCGTTCGCCACGCGGCAGCGGAACCAGCCGAGGATCTCCGAGTACATGCGGGCCGCCACGATGTCGTAGAAGTCCTTGGGCACGCCGAGAAGGGGATAGACCGTGCCGAGGAGGACGCCGACCTCCTCGCGTTTCGCCTCGCGCACGACCATGACCTCGCCGTTCGCGAGGGTGATGGCCTTGGCCGGGTAGGGCGCGAGCGGGATTTCCGGGGGACGGAGTTTCTTTTCCAGTTCGTCGATCGCCATGTTCGTTCTCCTTTATTTCTTCCGCGCTTCCCTGTGCAGGCCGGGATTGAGGGCTCCGGCGACGTCGCCGAACTTCGTGAGCTTCGCCCGTTTCTTCTTCGCCGTGAGCTCGTCGTGACGCCGGTCCTCGACCATGGCCACGATGCGGCAGATGCAGGACTCGCCGTCCACGAGCTTCCAGGGGAAGCAGCCGATGGTCGCGCGCTGGTTGAGGAGGAGGTCGACGTCGCCGCCCACGCATTCGGCGTGGATGATGCCCTTGTCGAACATCTCGATGTGCATGAGCTGGTACTTGTCCGGCGTGAACATCTCCTCGAGGCCTTTCCCGTATTTTTTCCTGAAGTGAGCGTCGCATTCCTTGGCCTGGACGGGCATCCAGTCCCGGATCTTCGTGTTCATGGGATGGTCCGCGCTTCCGCAGTCGACTCCGATCCAGCGGAGCTTCTTCTTCCTGGCCCATTCGGCGAACTCCCGGTCCGGCCCCGGATGCTTGATCATGTACCTGATCTCGTCGGCAGTGGGCTGGTCCCAGCCGAAGTGGTGAAAGCCCGTGTGGATGATGAGGATGTCGCCCTCCTTCACCTGTACGCGATCCTCCACCATCTTCGAGGTGTAGACGTCGTAGTCCCTGCACACGTCCGAAAGATCGACGACCGCACCCTCGTGCACGAGAAAATCCATGTCCAGGCTCGCGATGTCCTTGCCCGGCGTGTAGAAGTGGATTTCGCCGTCGAGGTGGGTACCCACGTGGTTGGAGTGGGTGAGGAGCTGGCCGTTCGCCCCGTTCGGCGCGAGCCGCTTGAAGTACTTCATCTGGAGCGGTTCGTAGGTCGGCCAGGGCGGTGTGCCGATGCCGATGGGAATCGTGAGGTCGATGACCTTCATGGGGATGTCCTCCTTTTCTTCGTCGCTGAAAGGATCAGCCGTCGCCCGTCCGGCGCGGCATCGTTTCCTTCATGGTCCGCCGTACCGTTCCGCGAGGGCGAGCATCGCGTCGAGGAAGCATTTCTCCGGCGGCCGGACGAGCCCGGCGCCCACCATGCCGACGCCCGGCTCCTTGTGGGCGATGCCGGTGTTCACCGCCGGGAGGATGCCGGTCTCGACGACCTTCCGGAGGTCGATCGCGGTCGGCGTTCCCCGGAAGTCGAGCGCGGGGATGCGGTAGAAGTCGTTCTCCGCGACCGTGATCTCGTACATGCTCAGGGTGACGTTCAGGGCGTCCGCGGGCTTTCCTCCCACGAACTTCACGATGGCCGGCGCCGCCGCCATGGCGAAGCCGCCGATTCCCGCGGTCTCGGTTATCACCGAGTCGCCGATGTCCGGGGCGGCGTCCTTTTCGGAGAAGCCCGGAAGGTAGAGTCCCCTGACCATGGATGCGGGCCCGGTGAACCACTCGTCGCCGAGGCCCGAGACGCGGATGCCGAAGTCCGTGCCGTTCCGCGCCATGGCGACGATCACCGAGCTTCCTTCGATGTTCTTCGCGGCGTCGACCGTGCATTTACAGGCCGGCATGGTGAGGTTGAGGAAGAAGTGATCGTTTGAATGGATGAACGAGAGGACCCCGGCGAGCTTTTCCTTCGGTTCGTCGAGGCGGACGAGGAAGGGCGCGAGCTCGCGGACGAGGAGCGAGGTGCCCGCGCGGTTCCGGTTGTGGCCCTCGTCGCCCATCTGCAAGGCTTGGGCTATCATGCCCTTCATGTCCACCGGTCCGTGGAGGGCGAGGGCCTTCGCCAGGACAGGGGCGAGCTCGTCCCTCATCCAGCGGAGCCTTTCCAGGACCTCCTCGGAGAATGCCCCGTAGCGGAGGACCTTGCCGAGGCCTTCGTTGAGCGTGCAGTAGGCCCGGTTTCCGAAGGCCGAGTTCTCGAGGATCCACACCGGCATGGAGGCGGTCATGACCCCCGCCATGGGGCCGACCGCGTCGTGGTGGTGGCAGGGCTCGAAGCGGACCCCGCCGGAGGCCGCGAGCGCCTCCGCCTCCTTCCGATCCCGGGCGAGCCCCTCGTGGATCAGGCCGCCGACGACCGCCCCCCGCATGGGACCGCACATCCTCTCCCAGGTCACGGGAGGGCCGGAATGGAGGACGAGGTCCTTCCTCATGCCGGGAACGACTTCGCCCGCGACGCCGATCCCGACGATCGACGGCCTCCCCTCGAGGATCCTTTTCGCCGCCTCGCGGTTCGCCGCGTCTATTTCCGTTCCGCGGGCCCGGTCGAGCCGGTCCAGGGCAGCCGCAGCGGCCTCGTTCCCCCATGCTGGGGGCTTCCAGTCCGTCTGCACGACCTTCGCGCCCCGCTTCGCGAGGTTGTCGGCGAAGGACTCGATCCCGAGGTTGACGACCGCGGGGCCGTCCCTGAAGAGCCGCGCAACCGCGTCGGCGTCGCTGCTTTCCTTCATGTCTTCTTCCCCGCCCGAAGAATCGCCGCCGCCATGAGCGCCGCCTGATAGTTCGACGGCATGACGACGCAGCCCGCCTCCTCGAGTTTTCTCCGCTGTCCGGCCTTGTCCTGGAAGTCCTCCGAGGTCCCGGTCACCGAGGCCACGAAGGAGATGCGCCCCTTCCCGGCCGCGGCCTTCGTCCCGGCGGCCTTCACCGCGGGAACGAGGGCTCCGGCCGGATCCGCGTGCGAGCCCCAGCCGAGGACGACGTCGAGGAGGATGAGGGCCGTTTCGGGGTCCTCAGCCTCCTGCGCCAGGCGCTCGTTCCTGGCCTCGGGATCGATCATGGGGTGGGGCCGGCCTGCCGTGAACACGTCGTCGCCGAGGTCCACGACGGTGTGTCCCCTCGAGCGGCGGGGATCCGCGAGGAGGAAGGCGGGATCGGTCTGGTTGTTGGACCATACCCCCCCGAGTTCCCCGTGGAGGAGGATCATCGCCTCGTCCGCGAGGGTCCCGCCGGTGAAGAGCCCTCGGAGGTATCTGCGGTCCCGCGAAACGCCGGCCGCCTCCCGCGCGACGATCGCCGCGATCTCGGACTCGGGCAGGGTGAAGCCCCGGGGGCGGTACAGTTCTCCCCGGTCGAGCGCCACCGCCATTGCCGCGGTTTCCTCGAGGTTCACGGCGTAGAGGATCTCCGGCACGAAGCCGGGCCTCGCCCCGGCCTCTCGGCCGAAACCGAGCCCGCGGCCGCCGGGCGGAGCGGAGCCCCTGAGTCCGATGAAATGCACCACGCAGGGTTTGCCGCTTTCCTCGAGCGCCTCGATCACCCGGCCCGCGACCTGGGGGGACGGAGGCTTGGAGACGACGACGATGACCTTCGTGGCCGGGTCCTTGCGCAGGGCCTCGACCGCGGCGAGCATCGTGAGACCTCCGACCGCGTCGTTCCCGAGGTCTCGGCCGCCGGTCCCCACGGCCTGCGAAACGCCTCCCCCGAATTCGTGGACGAGCGAGGTCGTTTCCTGAAGCCCCGTTCCCGAGGCGGCCGCGACGCCGATGCTCCCCCTTCGGACCGAGTTCGCGAAGCAGAGCGGTTTCCCGTCGATGATCGCCGTGCCGCAGTCCGGGCCCATCACGAGAAGGCCCTTTTCCGCCGCGAGCCGCTTGAGGGAGATTTCGTCCTCGATGCTCACGTTGTCGGAGAAGAGCATCACGTGGAGGCCGGCCTCGAGGGCCTTCCTCGCCTCCCGGGCGGCGAACGCTCCGGGGAGGGAAACGAGCGCGAGATTGGCTTCGGGCAGGAGTTTCAAGGCGGAGGCGATTCCGGACGGCCTCAAGGCCGGAGTCTCCCCGTTTGCCGGTTTCCGGCGGCCGAGAAGCTCCTCCAGTTTCGCGAGCGCGGAATCGGCCGCCTGCCCGTCGACCGCGTCCACGGCGGCCACGAGATCCCCGGCCGTCGCGTCTTCGAAAGCGCGATCGAAGAGGCCCATGTCCTCGAGGAGGGCGAGGTTCATCCCGGTGCCCAGCGTGACGACGGCCTCGCGGACGCCGGGAAGGCCCTTCAGCTCCCGGTTCAAGGACATCAGGAAGACGGAATCGAAATACGACCCTTTGCGAAACAGAAAACGTTTCACCGATTTCATCGTAAAGCACCCCCACCGGGTTGTCAAATCTTTTCCCGGGAGGCGGAGGCTCGGTTCTCGCAGACCTCGTCGCTTTCCCGGCGGAAAAACCGGAGGTCTCCTTTCGGCGGTTTCCAACGATGCGCGAAGCATGCTACAACAGGAGCATATCGATGCGGGAGGTTTTCACGTGAAAGTATTGATCCTCGGAGGAACCGGCGTCATCAGCAGGGCGATCACCGAAAGGCTTCTTTCCGAAGGCAAGGAAGTCGTGCTTTTCAACCGCGGCAACAGGAGCGTCGCTTTTTCGAAGGACGTCCGGGTCGTCAGGGGGGACCGGAGCCGGAGCGACGAATTCGAGAAGGCCCTGGGTTCCGAACGCTTCGACGCGGTCATCGACATGATCTGCTTCAACAGGAAGGAAGCGGAGGAAACCGTCAGGCTCTTCCGGAACCGCGCTTCCCAGATCGTCATAACGTCGAGCATCGCGGCCTACAAACGGCCGTACAAATCCTGCCCCGTCCGGGAGGACGCGGAAAGCCTCCATGACGATCCCGTGTACCCGTACGGGTTTCACAAGGCTGACATGGAACGCTGGCTCTGGGACGTGATCGCGAAGGACAGGCTTCCCATCACCCTCATCCGGCCGACCCTGACCTACGGCGCCGGAGCGGCGAACATCGGAGTCCTCAGGCAGAACTACGGTCTCGTCGACAGGATCAGAAGGGGAAAGCCCCTCGTCATGTTCGGCGACGGGAGCACTCCGTGGCAGTTCACCTTCGTCGAGGACCTCGCCAAGGCTTATGACGGCGTCCTGGGAAATCCGAAGGCCTTCGGCCAGGCCTTTCACGCGACTTCCGACGAACTCCACCGCTGGGAAGACCTGTACCTGGAGATCGGGCGTCTCGTCGGCCGGGAACCGGAGATCGTGCACCTGCCGAGCGAGCTCCTCATGAAGGCCGCCCCGAATCTCTGCTCCCATCTCTATTTCGAGAAGACCTTCCCCGGCGTCTTCGACAACGCCAAGATCAAGGCCGCGGTCCCTTCGTACAAGGCTACGGTCTCGCTCCGCGACGGCCTGGCCGGGATCCTCGAATGGTTCGAGAAGGAGGCCCGGACCGTCGATCCGGAGAAGGACAAGCTCGAGGACGACCTCGTGGCCCTGCACCGGGATTTCTCCTCGAGGCTTTCCGGGCTCTATCTCAAGTAGGACGGCGACGGGAGGGACCGCATGAGGCGCAGCTCCTCGGCCGCGGCTGCCGATGTTCTCCGCGTCGGGCTCTTCGCGATCCTGAAAGTGGAGGACGACGGCGTCGGATGCCCGAAGGATCTTCTCGCGGGCGATCAGGACTCCCTCGTCCTCGTGACGTCGCTCGCGAGGCAGCTGGGAGGAAAAGTGAGCTACTCCGGGAACGGCGGGGTGAGGTTCGCGGTGACGTTCCCCCTGGAATGAGGAAGGCGAATCCCTCGGATTCAAGCGCTGAGCGCGTTCCCTATCTTCATCTTGTCGACTTCGTTGAGCCTCTGCCCGGTCGCGATCTTCACCCAGGTGGAGTAGTTGTAGAACCTGAGCGCGTTCGCCGCGACGAAAATCTCCCCGTACATGTCCAGGCTGCCGGCGGGAAGGAAGAAGTCCTGGATGTTGTCCGTGCCGATCCTCACCGGGATGTCCTCCGCGAGAAGCTCCAGGACTCTCGTTATGCTGTTGTGCATGGGCACGAGGATCTTCCGGTCCTGGCGGTTGGAGAGCGTGGCGCTCGGGCAGACGATGACGCCGATGTTGGTCTCCTTCAGCCCCTCCGTCACCTCCCGGAACTTCGCGTCGCCGTAGGACGCGACCGAGAGCGCATGAACGGCCCAGACCGTCGGGGGCCGCTTCTCGGCCCTGCCCCTACTGTCGGGCCTGAGCCACCTCACGGCCTCGATGAGGGTGAGGGTTCCGCGCTCGTCGGGCAGGTTCGTCTGGTCCACGTGGAACTGGACCTCCTTGTTGTCGAGGCGGTTCGCGAGTTCGAGCACCCGTCTGAAGTGCTCCTTGAAGCCGATGTGCCCCTTGCGGGCGTCGCGCTCGGGCAGGGTCCCGATGAAGTCGGCGATCTTGGCCCCCTCCTCGAAGATTTCCCAACGTCTCCTGTCGTCGTCCTTGAAACCGAAGATGGGGTAGGCTCCGACCCGGAAATCGATCCTTTCCCGGTATTTTTCCTTGAGTTCGACCGCGCATTCCAGGGCGAGGAGCCCGACGCCGTCGGCCGTCGTGTCGATGAAGCTGTCCAGCCGGGTGACTCCGTGGGAGATCGATTCTTCGAGGGCACGGCCCATTCTCTCCAGGAGAGATTCCCGCGTATAGGCAATGCCCTCGTGCAGCACTCCGGTCACGTGCTGCTTCACCTCGAGCGGATAGGTGGCTATCTCCCAGGGATCCATGTCCGCGTGTTCGACGAATTTCGCCTCCATCACGAAGGCCCTGTCGACGTGGGCATGGGCGTTCACCCAGCCTCCGGTTTCCCGTACCGCCCTCCTGAGCTCGTTCTCGAAACTCATTTCCCCTCCTTCTTCCCGCGTGCGGGGCTCTTTTTCGGTTGCAGGGCAAAAAAAAGCTCCCTGTTCCGTACGGAACAGGGAGCCCGATGAACGAACGGCCGCGCCGGGCGGCGTTCCTTCATTCCTCTTCTTCCTGCGCTTTTCGTGAGGTTTCACGACCTGCATATCGGGCGGTATTTTCACCCGGCGGGGACGTGCTTGTCAAGCGGGAATTCCGCCTGCCCGGCGCGCGTATGGAAGGCGGGCCGATTCTAGACTATCCTTCGGGTAAGGAGAGATTCATGCGGAACACCGAAGACGGAAACGAGAAATTGGCGGTCGTCGCCCTCGGAGGGAACGCGATCATCAACAAGGGGGAGAAGGGGGACATCCACCAGCAGTTCGCCAACACCCGCAGGTCCATGGGGCCGATCGTGGAGCTCATGAAGCGGGGATACGATTTCATCCTGACCCACGGCAACGGCCCGCAGGTCGGGAACCTCATGCTCATGGTGGAATCCGCCAAGGACGTGGTCCCGGAAACCCCCCTGGGAGTCGCGGACGCCATGACCTGCGGGTCCATGGGCTACATGATCGAGCAGTGCCTCCAGAACATCATGATCTCGCAGAAGGTCTGGAAGAACGTCGTGACGCTTCCCGCGCAGATCCTCGTAGACCCGAGGGACCCGGCGATCCAGCATCCCACGAAGCCGATCGGCCCGTTCTACGCCAAGGAGGAGGCGGAGAAGATCGCCGCGGAAAAGGGCTGGGTCATGAAGGAGGACGCGGGCAGGGGATGGAGGCGTTACGTGGCCTCGCCCTATCCGATCGACATCATCGAAAAGGAAGCGATCAAGCTGCTCCTCGAAAAGGAGTACGTCATCATCACCGGCGGAGGGGGAGGCATCCCCGTGTATTTCGATCACGGCAAGAACGGCTGGATCGAGGGGCTCGACTCGGTCATCGACAAGGACCTCGCGAGCATGAAGATAGCCCTCGCCGTAGGGGCGAGGACCCTCATCATCATTACCGGCGTGAAGAAGGTCTCCGTCAATTTCGGGAAACCCGATCAGCAGGACCTCTCGCGCCTGACGCTCGCCGAGGCGAAGTACTACTACGACGAGGGGCAGTTCCCCAAAGGCTCCATGGGGCCGAAGATCCTCGCGGCGATCGAATTCATCCAGGCGGATCCGAGGAACCGCTGCATCATCACGGACGTTGACAGTCTGATTCCCGCACTCGACGGAAAGGAAGGGACGACGATCGTAGCGTACTGAAAGGCGCCCCCGTCCTATTTCGGGACGAGGTAGAGGTCGGCGATCTTGAAATCCGAGCCCTTCCGGTTCACGAGGTCCACCTCGGCCTCGGAAACGAGCTCCATCTTGAAGAAATGATGGAAGGCTTCGTAGAGGCCTTCGGCCACCGCTATCTCGAACTCGAAGGTGCGGGTCTCCCCCGCGCGCGCGGTCGCCAGGGGGCGCGGAAGGAAGAGAAAGGAACCTTCGATCTTGGGATCGAGGGGGAAGGGATTCTGCCAGCGCTGGTCGATCATGGCGGCCGGTTCGCCGGCGACGAGGAGGCTCACCATGCCTTCCTTCGCCGGTTCGAAGGTGGTGCAGCTCAGGAGCCTGCCCTTGATCGTGGGGAAGATGAACGCGGGGCCGGTGGGAACGTCGCCGCCCTCGTGCGCGCCGTAGAAGGGCCGCTGGACGTGGGAAACCCGCTTCATGCCTTCGTGGACGAGCGTGACCAGGTCCACCATGAGCTGGGGATTGTCCTTGAAGGCCCTTTCGGAATGCGCTATCCCTCTGGCCGAGCTCACGTAGTACTGGGGGATCCGATTGAGGACGAAGCAGGCCACGTCGACCCTGCATTCTTCCGAGGTGCAGTAGGCGCTCGCCGGATTCTTCGCCTCTTCGTCGCAGATCTCCTCGACCGTCTTGAGGACGAGCTCCTCCATCAGGTTATGAATCTCCATGAGCGTCTCCTTTTTTCCGTTCGCTCTTTATTTCTATGAGCTCCCGGAGGGCTTCCACCGCGCCCTGGAAATCCCGGAGAGTCTCCTTCAATGAGTAGTAGTTGAGTCCCGCGTAATAGATCTTGGAGAAAACCGTGAAGGTGATTTCGTTCTTGTAGGTCTGGAAGTTCACGTAACAGCCGTATTCATAGCAGATTTTGAAGATTTCCTCGGTCCGGGAGCGGAGGAAGTCCCCCAGCGTCTTGGAAAACGTGAAGGAAAAGGCCACTTCCAGGAATTTGCTGTCTTCGTCTATGTAATAGCCCCCGAGAAATCCGTGCTCGTTCTGGAATCCGGCGGTGAAGGAACCTTCGCTCTCCTCCCCGTCGAGGATCTCGTACCCGAGTTCGGTGAAGAGGACTTTCGCCCGGTGAATTCGTTCCCGCATCAGCTTTGAATACTTCATGTTCTCAAGGATAAGACAGAATCGCGCTTCATTCAAGCTCAAAATGCCGGGGTGAGGGGGACGGAGGAGGCTTTCAGCGGCGGGTTGCGGTCGCTGCACGGTAGAGATTCTCCCGCGCACGGCGGCTCAGGCCGGAAAGGGCCCTCACGACCGGCTTGAGGTCGGTCCTGGCGCCGGTCCCCTTATGAGGGCACGGGATGTCGACGACGGGCAGCGCGAGCCGTCGGACCGCGAGCCGGATCGTCTCCTCGCGGACCTCGCAGAGCGGCCTGATGATGCGGAATCTGCCGTCGAAGAAGCCCCTGACCGGTTCCATGGCGGAACATTCGCCCTTGACTGCAAGGTTCATGAGGAGGGTTTCCGCGAAGTCGTCGAGGTGATGTCCGAGGGCGAGCGTGCCGATTCCCAGCTCCTCCATGCGGGAGAAGAGTGCGGTCCTGCGGCGCCGCGAGCAGACGTAGCAGTTGAACTCCCCGCCGCCCTCGTGCATGGACGCCGGGACGAATTCCAGCGGGATGCCGAGGAGGCTGAAGTAGGCCCGAAGCCTGCCGCGGTCCCCTTCCTCGACCGGGTATTCCTTCCAGTCGACGAGGGCGGCCGAGAGCCGGAGGGGGACCGCCCTCAGCCTGAGCCTGAGGGCGAGGGCGAGGGCCAGCGAGTCCTTACCGCCCGAGACTCCGACGAGGACGGCGTCGCCTCCTGAGACCATGGAATGCCGGTGCATGCCCCTTCCGACCTGTTTCGCGAACCTCGCGAGCCAGGGCGGGACCTTGCCGTTCAACGCCGAGACGAGGGTCTCCGTTTCCGTCAAAGCGCCTCCTCCAGGGCCGCCCCGGCTCGGGCCGGTTCGGGCGACGCCTCGCGGGGCAGGGCGAGCCGGACGACTCTGAGCGCGCGGACGAAGCCTTCGACTACCGGAGGGGTGAAGACCGAACCGGCCTCGGCGTATTCCCGCAGGGCTCCGCCCGGAACGCGGATCGGAAGATCGACCTCGAAGCCTATCCTTTCGGGGATGTCGATGATGACGTCCTCGCGGGGGACGGAGAATCCGCTCGCCAGTCTCTCCTCGACCTTCGAGCGTTCGTCGAGGTCCTCGAGCCTGGCGAGGCGCGGATCCCGGTCGTCGAAGGGTATCTCCGCGACCGTCTTGTAGAGGTCCCGCGCCGCCACCTTCCGGACCAGGGCGAAGGACGGAAAGTCCTTGCCGCCGATCGTGCGGAAAAAATCCTCGTCGTCGAGCCCGTACAGGTCCTCGGGGACCAGGGCTCCGTCCTTCAGGGCGAGGACGAGGGCCTTCTTTATCATCGCGGTCGCTATCCTCACGGTCTTGTGCCAGTAGACGGCCCGGTACATGAGGTATTTGGAGAAAAGGACGTTCTCCACGGCGGGCACGCCCGAGGCGTCCAGCGAGATGCCGCGGGCGGGATGCGGGTGGATCCGTTCGAGCACGAAATCCGTGTCCTGGACGCCGTAGGGGACTCCGCAGAAATAGGCGTCGCGGTTCAGGTAGTCGAGCTTGTCGGGATCGAGTACCCCCGAGAGGAGTCCGCGGAAGAACACGATTTCGCGGTCATCCCCCGCGTCCAGTTCGGGATCTACGATCGCGGCGACCGTGCGGGGATCCGCGCCGACCTTGCCTGCCAAGACGTCCGCGATCGGGGACGAGACGACGATTTCGGCGGTGAGGCTCTCATGGGCCCGGAGCGGAAGCTCCTTCAGGGAATGCGTGAACGGGAAGTGCCCGAGATCGTGGACCAGGGCGGCGCAGAGAAACGCCTTGACGCCTTCAATTGAAAGAAAATCGGTTTCGCCGTCCCTGAGAAGGGACCGGATCATGCGCTTCGCGAGATGGAAGACGCCGAGGCTGTGCGAAAATCTCGTATGGGTCGCCCCGGGATACACGAGATGGGTCACGCCGAGCTGCTTGATCCTCGACAGCTTCCGGAAGGGAGCCGAGCCCACCAGTTCCATGAGCTCCCGCGAGAGGCGGACGTGCTTCCAGAGGGGATCGCGGATAGGCTCCTCGTAGTCTTCGTCCAGGTGGCGGAGGATCTCGGCTTTCCGGTTCATGTTCGTATAGTAAGTCGGCCGGCTCGGTTCTGTCCAGGGCGACCCTGCGGCGACTTCCTATTTGACGGTCCGGGACCCATTCGCTACACTACAGACTGATGAAAGCAGCAGCCGGGAAAAGAACATTCCTTCCCTTCGTGAAGCCGCTTCTCGTGGTCTTGGCGCTCTGTTCTCTCGCCTCCTGTTCGAAGAAGGAGGCCCCCCGGCCGTCCGAAGGCTCCGGCCCCGCGGCTCAAGCGGCCGGAAACTCTCCGCCTCCCTCGTCGCCGGCGGCACAGCCTAAAGCGGTGCCGCCGGTTCCCATGAAGCCTACCGTCCCCCCGAAGGGCGCTGCAGGGAAGGAACAGGCGCCCGCTCCCAAGCCTCAGGCAGTCATGGCAAAGGACGATCCGCTCTTCGGGGCCCCGGGAATCGCGATCCCCGCTTCGGATTTCACCCTCGGAGCCCTCCAGTCTTCCTTCCGCGGCGGACCCCGGGAAAGGGAGGTCTTCGTTCTTTTCTCGGGCTTTCTCGACGCTTTTCGTTCGGGCGGGGACGTGTCGAAATTCCTGCATCCGGCCTATCGCGAATTCCTCATGCTCGTGATGGAAGCGGCGAAGAAGGACGGAAGGACGTTCGAGGCTTTCAGGATCGGAGCGGTCCGGGAAGGGAGAGGGGGGGTGTTCGAGGCCGGCGTTCTTCTCCTGGGGAAGGAGGGAAGGACCACGGGCAAGATCCTGGCGGAGAAGGGGGATTCGAGCCTCCTCGTTTCGGGCCTCATCGTCGATTTCGCTGGACTCGGGGTACGGTTCGAGCGGGAAGACAGCGAGCCGTTCCTTCCGGTCGGAAACGATTCTCCCTTCAAGTAAAAAAAAGGTGGGATTTCCCGCCCGTACACTATATATTGAGTAATGAGAAAGGATGTTCGGATGAGCACGTCTGTATCACGGATAGAGAAGGAATTCATCCTCGCGTCTCTGTTGGAGAAAAAGGCTCCTATGGAACTTCGGTACAGAAACCGGTGGATCCATTGCCTCATACAGGACGTCAAGGAGAAGATGATTCATCTCTCCCATGCCGACCAGGACCTCGATCCCCCAAGGAAGAACGAAAAGGTGGACCTTTTCTTCAAGTTTCGCGGCGCCAGGATGACGTTCAGGACCCAGATCCGAAGCGTCGAGAAGACGGAGGTCAGGGTGGAATTCCCTTCCGGGCTCTTCCGGGACCTTTCCCGCGGGTACGAGCGGGTCACTCCGACTTCGGAGGTGAAGATCTCCTTCCTCATGCACGGCGAGAAGATCGAATTCGACTTTCCGAAATCCGAGTCCTTCGACATCCCCGAGGAACCCGCCGCTATGGCGAATTTCGACGCGACGCGCATCACCGACCTGCTCAAGGCCTTCCGCGACAAAGCCCGCGATCTCGCTTCCGAGAACAAGATCGTCATGTTCCGTGAGCGCAAACCGGAGAACTATCAGGAAAGGATCATGGCCGCCACGGGAAAGATCGTG
The DNA here is from genome assembly GCA_964397655.1 of uncultured Spirochaetaceae bacterium. Classification (GTDB taxonomy): domain Bacteria; phylum Spirochaetota; class Spirochaetia; order DTKZ01; family DTKZ01; genus CAYNKA01. The sequence goes on from CAYNKA010000007.1 coordinate 125,391, forward strand.
ATGTATCCCCAGAGCTTCGCCGCGATGGGCGCGGAAAAGGACCTCATCCTCAATCAGAAGATCCTTTCGCAGGAGGAACTCGTCCTCTCGGAAACCAACCGCGGGGCCGAGCTTTTCGAGGTTCTCAACACCATCGCATCGGTCACCGGCGAGAACGAGAACAGAGGCATTCTCCAGGAACTCTACTGCCCCATCCTCTTCCAGCAGTACGTGGTAGGTTATCTCTACCTCGTTACCTTCAAGGACGGCGGTCAGAAGATTTCCCAGAAGGTGGTGGAATTCACCAGCCAGTTTTCCCGGCTCCTTTCCTACAGCCTGAAGGTGAACGGTTATTTCAAGGGTGTCCCCGTAAAGGAGAGGGTGGACGAGTCCGAGCTCATAGACATCAGCGCGTCGGGGCTTCTCTTCTGCCTTCCGCTTTCCAGGTTCGACGCGTTCTTCCAGCTCTACAACGACATGACCTTCACCCTTCACGTCGGCGAGCGCGAGATGTCCATTCTCGGGAGGATCATGCGGAAATTCAACGACGAGGACAGGCTCTACATCGGAGTCATGTTCCTGGACATCCAGGAGGCGGACCGTTCCTTCCTCGTCGAATACCTCTATGGTTCCACCGAGCCGCCGGACTTCTATCCTTCGGCCGAAGAGTGGGCGTTGTAGGCAGCGAGGATCTTCGCGTATTCCTTTTCCGCCTTTTCGTCGATCTCGCGGATCTGGAGTCCCACTATGAGGTAGAGGTCGGTCCTCTGGAGCCAGCGGATTTCGACCATCGCCGTGAAGGGCGAGAATTCGGCGTCCTCGTCTGGCAGGATCCTGATGCTCTGGATGAAGGTCTTCTTCGTCTCGGGCACGAGAGGCAGCGGGCACTCCACCCGCATCCCCTCCTGGCTGATGTCCCTGATGTAGCCGGGAACGTCACCGGACGACGTGAAGAATATTTTCCCGTAACATGGCTTGCGTTCGGCTTTTCTGAGATCGCCGTTCATCATGACCTTACTCCTTTCGACGAATGGACGAGCCGTATGTGAGTTCCCACGATCTCGGCTTCCCTGAACTGGGATTTTTCCTCCCCCTTGACGTCGATGAAGGACAGCGAGAATTCAGTGAATGTGCGTTTGGCTATGTAGAGACCCATGCCGAATCTTTTGTTCTGATGGATTTGACGGTACTCCTGGAAGGGTTTGCCGTTGATGTCCACTTTATCCACCGATTCGTAGACGTCGAAGGGAAGGCGCTTGGGATCGAAGCCCCCTCCCTTGTCGTGGATGTCGATCTGGAGGGCCGTTCCGAGAATCCTGAACCCGACGATGATGGGGTCCGGGGATTTGCTCTCCCGCTGGGCCCTGAGCGAGTTGTTCACGAGCTCGAGCAGGGCGTAAATTACGTTGTCTCGAGGGAATTCTTCGGGGAAAAAGGTGATTTGCTCGAAAATCGTGAAGATCTCGGAGAATTTGGCCGTCGGTGCAACCAACAACCTTAAACGTTTCAACTTTTTTTTACGAAAATCAATATGGATGATCATGCTAAGCCAGAATACACCATTCGAAGAAAAATCACAAATCTTTTCAGCGGAAAATGAGGCGATTTCCAGGATCGGCCCTTTGAAAGACGCCGCGTTCCGAACGACAATTTCAAGAGAGGCTCCCGGACACGGATGTTGTACGTAGCGTCGGAGTTCTACAATTTCAAACAGCTCACGAGGCTGAATCCCGCACTTCTCGACGAAGTGAACGGAGGCCTCTCCGCCCTGCTCGAGGCGCGGGGAGGGAAGCGCGTGCCGGGCGGCGACGCGGGGACCTTCTTTCACGTCTTCGGCGGGGAGGCGGCCGGGGAGTCGGTCCGGGTGATCGACGCGCTCGTGTCCCTCCGCGATTTCCTGAGGAAGCGGGGGGACGCCCTCGCGGGCTTCGCGCTCTTCGTCGAGCGCTATCGGGAGACGGATCCCCGGGATAGCGTTCTCAGGGACCTGAAGGAATGCCTTCTCCGCATCGAGGACGAGGACCAGCTCACGGCCGGGTCCGCAGCAGCCGAACTCTTTTCCGGGATGGCCTCTCTCGAGCCCCGCGGCAGGTTCTTCCGGGTCCTGGACAAGACAGCACGTCCGGGCCTCGGCATAGGAGGCGTGAAGGATTTTTGCGTCAGGGAACGGGCGGTGAAGGAACTCGTACCGCTCATCGCCTCCCGTCTCGACTGCGAGGGCTCGCCCGACATCCTGCTCGTTCATGGTCCGTGGGCCTCCGGTGTTTCCTTCCAGGTCAATGCAGCGATCAGGTCCCTCGTCGACGAAGAGGCGATCCTCCCGGTCTTTCCCCTTTCCCGAGGCGACTCGTTCCACGTTCCCTTCGTGAATTCCATCCGCCTCGCGCGTCTCGGCGACGTCTCCGAGCATCTCACTTCGGTGGAGCGCCGCCTGCTCGCGGAAAAGCGGGACGTTCTCGGGTTCTTCGCCGAAGGGCCGAGGCGAAGCCGCGTGCCCGACTTTCCGGAGAGGGAGATATTCACCGTCTTCTCCCTCATGGTCGCCGCCTTCAGACGGAAGTGCGAGGACCTCCTCTCTCCGGCCGTCGTGGTCTGCGAGGATTTCCACGTCCATTCCCCGGAAGCACGCGGCGTACTCGCGGCGGTCTTCGCCGAATGCCTTCCGCGTTTCGGGGCCAATCTCGTGTGCACGTCCGCCCTGCCCTTCCTCGGGTATGAGTTCCGGAATTTCCCGGTGGTCAGGCGTCCCCTTCCCGGCATGGAGCGCGGGGAGATCGAGGAGATCACCGAGGCGGCGGGAGGGACGGAGGCCGAAGCGGAGCGGAACGCGGCGGTTTCGAAGGGATGCATCCTGAACCTGTACCACGCTCTCCAAGCTTCGAGCTTCGAGGGGGATCCGACCCTCGCCCTCGTCCGGAAGCAGGAGCCGGAATTCCGCGATGCGCTGTACGTTCTGTCGTCGGCGGGAACCATCCTGTCCGCGGTCCGCCTCGGCGACTTCCTCGAGGAAATCGACGTTCCCAGGGAAAAGACCCTCGAGATCCTCGATCGCTGCAAAGAGTTCGGTCTCATACGGGACGAAGGCCGGCCGGCCGCGCTTCTGCCCGGCGGATGGGGACGCCTGTTGCCCGATCCTACGCCCCGAAGAGGCCTCATCGACGAAAAACTCCCCGCATTTCTCTTCAGGCTCTGGAAAAAAGGCGCGGTCGACGCGGAGGAAGCCCTCTATCGTTTTTTCCTCGAGCGGGGCCAGTCGCGCTACGCCCTTGACGTACTGCGCCTCCTGTACGCCGAGAGAATCGATTCGGGCGACTACACCGAGGCCCGAAAACTGCTGTACGGCGATCTTCCCGGTCGAGAATCGGAGGGGGAAGAACGGACTGTGACGGAATGGCGCGACGCCCTCGTGCTGTCCGGAAGGCTCCGCCTCGCCATGGCGGAGGGGGACGGACCGACGTCGGCGGCCTTGTTCGCGAGGCTCGAATCCTACGAGTTCACCCTGCCCCTCGAGAATCCGTCGTGGGGGGAATGCCTGCTTCAACAGGCCCGTTACCTCGCCTCGACCTTGGATTTCAAGCGCGCCCTCGACTTCAGCAAGAAGGCGGCCATCCACCTCCAGGATCGGGAAGGTTCTGCGGGGGCGGTCCGCGCTAACGTCGAGATCGGTCTCGTCATGCTCGCCCAGGAGAATCTCGAGAGCGCTCTGGACTACTTCAGGATCGCCCATTCCGCGGCGGCCAACGAGGGCCTTCTCTTCGATCGGGTTCGGAGCGGTTTCTTCGAGGCCGTCATCCATTTCCTCCAGGGGAATTACTCCCGCGTGATCGAGGGCTGCGACGCCCTCGTCCGTCTCGCGGATGCCGTCTACTCTCGGAGATGGAAGATCCTGCTCGGTTTCCTGAAAGGGAGGGCCTTGTTCGAGCTCGGGGAATACTACGGATCGGAATCCGTCTTCTTCGGCCTTCTCGCCGAATGCGAAGCCTTGCGCTACCGGCCGCCCGTACCCGTGCTCCGAGCGTGGGCGGGCAGGAGCCTCTTGTACGGCGGCAGGACGGAGGAGGGGACGGCGGTCCTCGACGGGATAGAGAGATCCCGGGAGGCCCTCTATTTCCGGGCCGAGGGTAACGCCTTCGCGGGGAATCCGGAGGCTGCTGTGAAAATCCTCGCGGATCTGCTCGCCGAGCCTCCGGAGACGGACTGTTTCCGGGGCGACGGCTTCGCCTGGACGGACGGATTCTCGTTCGCGGAGAACCTCCTCGTGGGGCGCCGCGGAGGAGACACGGTCCTCGTTCGCCAGACGAAGGCCTTGAAGTCCCTCCAGACCGCGGCATCCGGAGGCTTCCGGCAGGCGGTCGAGGAGATGCACAGGTTCATCAAGGAGGATGCGTATTCGGAGCACGATCCTTACAACCGGCTCTATTTCTATTGGTACAGCAGGATCCTGCCGCGGACGAAGGACAGAAACTACGAGGACAGGCTTACGATTCTTGGGCTGGCCGTCAAGTACCTGAACCAGAGAGCGGGAAGGATCGACGAACCGGCACACAAGGCGTCGTTCGCGTCGAAGAACCGCTGGAACAGGATGCTGCTCGAAGAGGCGCGGGAGCTGAATCTGGTTTGACCTCAGTCCGGGCTCAAGGCGGGCTTGTCGAATTCAGCGGGCATCGGGCAGAGCCTTCCCTCCGAATTGACGACGGCCCAGGTCACCTCCGCGTCCGCGATGAGTTCCTCGCCCCGGAGGATTTCCTGGCGGAACACGCCGAAGGCCCGTTTCTTTTTGAAGGGAGTCGTCCTCACCGTGAGCCTGTCGTTCATCAGGGCCGGCCGCTTGTAATCGATGCTTATCCTGGCCACGATGAGCCCGTAACCAGCCTTCCTGAAGGCGGCGTAATCGAATCCTTCGTCCACGAGGAACTGCATCCTCGCGTGTTCGAGGTAGTTGAGGTAGACGGCGTTGTTCACGTGGTTGTTGACGTCGATTTCGTAGCTTCGAACGGTTATGCTCGTCGTATGGATCATCGGTCCCTCCTCGTTCCGGAAACGGGCCTCTCTTGACAGAGCAAAAAGCCCTTGTTATAGTGCATGTGCTTTCGGGCACGGTGGCGTAGCTCAGTCGGTAGAGCAAGCGGCTCATATCCGCTTGGTCAGGGGTTCAAGTCCCTTCGCCACTAATTCAAAGACAAAAGCTATCGAGGCTTCCCGGTGTTCAAGCGGACGCGGCAAGGAATGCCGTGCCGCTCGATCTCCTTTTTCATCTCGGCCACGAGTTCTTCCGGATAGGGCAGGCGGGTATTGCCGTATTCCTCGTCCAGGGTCTTCCCCGGCCGGTACTGGGCCAGCGTATAGGCCCTGGCTCCTGCCGTGAGCCGGGCGAGTTCCCGGATGTCCTCGATGTCCACGATTCCCGGCCCCAGGGTCGTGCGGAATTCGTAGTCCCTGCCCGAGGACATGAGGATGCGTACGGATTCCCGCACCGCTTCCGCGCAGCCGGGCATGCCCGGGCCTGCGACGAGCCCGTATTTCTCGGGTGCGGTCTTCAGGTCCATGGCCACGTAATCCGCCTCGATCCCTGCGAGCCTGTCCGGGAGGGTGCCGTTCGTGTCCAGCTTCACCTTCAAACCCGACCGCCTCAGTTCGCGGATCACGTCCGGAATTTCAGGATGCAGGAGCGGCTCCCCCCCGGTCACGCAGACTCCTCCCAGGACGTTCCGCCTGGATGCGAGGAAATCCATGATTTTCCGGAAGGGAATCATCCCGGCGGGCTCGTCGCCTTCGACGAGCTCGGGATTGTGGCAATAAGGACAGCGGAGATTGCAGCCCCGGGTGAAGAGCACGGCCGCCACTTCACCGGGGTAATCGATGAGGCTCGTCTTGATGAGCCCGAAGGAGATCATCCTACCGAAAAGTCCGCGAAGATGCTCGAAAGCTGGTCGATCGAATGGCTCTGCCGCACCGGCCGGCCTTCACGGTCGAAGAACACCACGGTCGGGGTGGAGAGTACCTGGTAACTGACCGCCTTGCTCATTCCCTCCTCGGTGTCCACGTCGATGCTCGTGCCTTCGATGGGCAGCCTGCTCATGAAATTCTTGACCGGAGGGCAGTTCGGGCAGGTCTTCCGGTAGAAATAATTGTAGGTGGAAATGTCGCCCGGCGAGAGTTCCGCGCGGAGGTCCTCCCGGTTGTCGAAGAGCATGCCCTGGGGAGCCGGCTCGGCCGCCGGTTTTCCTTCGGCCTTCGACTCGCTTCCGCCGCCCGCGGTCGAATATGCGAGCCGGTGCCGGTATTCCTCACGCTTGCCCTTGTTCCAATTGCGGAGCGAACGGTAATATCCCACGATTCTTGTGTAGACCTCGGTCTCCGTGCCCTGGACTTCGGCGAGCCGAGTCTTCAGTTCCGCTATTTCCGCGTCGATCGTCTCAACGGTTCTCATTTGATCTCCCTCCCATGATGTAAAAGCCCGCGGCCCGGCCCCTCGCGGAGCACAACCGCGGTCGTTTTTCCGATTCACGCGCCCTTGATGGCCAGTTCGCGTTCCAGTTCCAGTTCCCTGATTTTCTTCTGCAGGGCGTCCTTCTTCTCCGTCTCGCACTTCGGGCAGGTGAAATGTTCGCCCGAAAGGTAGCCGTGCACCGGGCAGACCGAGAAGGTCGGCGTGATGGTGAAGTAGGGTATGTGGTAGTTCTCCGCCACGGCCTTGACGAGGTTGCGGCAGGCCCTCCAGTCCTCGATAGCCTCCCCGAGGAAGGCGTGGAAAACCGTGCCCCCGGTGTACTTCGTCTGGAGCTCGTCCTGGTGGTCGAGGGCATCGAAGATGTCCTCGGTGTGGTCCACCGGCAGCTGGGTCGAGTTCGTGTAGTACGGATCCGCGTCCCCGGAGGTGACGATGTCGGCGAACCGCTTCTTGTCGTGCTTCGCGAGGCGGTAGGAGGTGCTTTCAGCGGGCGTGGCCTCGAGGTTGAAGAGGTCGCCCGTGTCCTCCTGGTACGCGACGAGGCGCCGCCTCATGTGGTCCAGGACCTCGAGGGCGAAGGCCCTGCCTTCCGCGTCGGCGATGTCCTTGCCGAGGAAGTTGAGGAGGCATTCGTTCATGCCGCAGATCCCGATCGTGGAGAAGTGGTTGTTCAGGTTCTTGAGGTAGCGCCGGGTGTAGGGGAAGAGCCCGGATTCCAGCAGGCGGGTGATGACCTTCCGCTTGATGCAGAGGGACTCGGCCGCGAGGTCCATGAGCCGGTCGAGGCGGTGGAAGAAGTCCACCCTCGACTCCGCGAGGTAGCCGATCCTGGGAAGGTTGATGGTGACGACGCCGATGGAGCCCGTGAACTCGTCCGATCCGAAGAGGCCGCCGCCCCGCTTCCTGAGCTCCCGCTTGTCGAGCTGGAGCCTGCAGCACATCGAGCGCACGTCTCCGGGCTTGAGGTCCGAGTTGACGAAGTTCTGGAAGTAGGGAGTGCCGTACTTCGCGGTCATCTCGAAGAGGAGCTTCGCGTTCTCGCTGTCCCAGTCGAAGGTCCGCGTGATGTTGTAGGTGGGGATGGGGTACTGGAAGCCCCTGCCGTTCGCGTCGCCCTGGAGCATGAGCTTGATGAAGACGCGGTTGATCACGTCCATCTCGGCCTGGCAATCGCCGTAGGTGAAGTCCAACTCCCTGCCGCCCATGAGTGCGGGCTTGTCCCTGAGGTCGTCCGGCACGATCCAGTCCAGGGTGATGTTCGTGAAGGGCGCCTGGCTTCCCCACCGGGACGGCGTGTTGACGCCGAAGATGAAGCTCTGGATGGACTGCTTCACCTCTTCCTCCGAGAGCCCGTCGGCCTTCACGAAGGGCGCGAGATAGGTGTCGAAGCTGGAGAAGGCCTGGGCTCCTGCCCACTCGTTCTGCATGATGCCGAGGAAGTTCACGATCTGCTGGATGAGGGTGGAGAGATGCCGCGCGGGCTTGGACGTTATCTTGTCAGGCACGCCTCCCAGTCCTTCTTCGATCAGCTGACGAAGCGACCAGCCCGCGCAGTATCCCGAAAACATGGACAGATCGTGGAGATGGAAATCCGCGTTCCTGTGGGCCTCCGCGACGGCTTCAGGGTAGATGTTCCTGAGCCAGTAGTTGGCCGTGATGGAGCCGGAGTTGTGGAGAATGAGCCCTCCCAGTGAAAAATTGACGTTCGCGTTCTCATTCACCCGCCAGTCCGACTGGGACAGATACCCGTCCATGGTGCTGTTGATGTCCAGCATGAGCTTCTGGGTGTCCCTCATCGCCTCGTGCCTGGCCCGATACAGGATGTAGGCTTTCGCGATGTCCGTTTCCCTGCTCTCGATGAGCACCGTTTCCACGATGTCCTGGATTTCCTCGATCGCGGGAGCGGAATTCGGATGCCTGTCCCTCATGACCTCGGCCAGCTTCTCCTCGACCTTCCTGGTGAGGCTCTCCGCGGGTTCGGAGCTCCCGCCGCCCCGCACCGCGGTCACGGCCTTGAGGATGGCGCCGGAAATCTTCTCCCTGTTGTATTTTTCCAGGGTGCCGTTTCGCTTGACGACGAGCCGTACCCCGGGGAATCCCTTTTCGTCCTTCAGAACCTGTTTCAGCCAATTCGTACTCAAAACCTTCCTCCCAGTTGCTCAGGGTTTTGACGCATCCGGTCCTTCTTCGCCTTCCGCCGCTTCCGGGCTGCGGATCCCCAGGGATTCGATCTCGCGGATGAATTCCTCGGCATCCTTGAATTGCCGGTACACCGAAGCGAATCTCACGTAGGCGACGCCGTCCAGATCGTAGAGCCTGCGAAGCACCATCTCCCCGAGCTCCCGCGACGAGATCTCGTGGGTGGATTTTCCCAGCATCGCCGATTCGTCCTCGAGGTCGTTGATCATCTCTTCGATGGTGACCTGGGAGATGTTCCTCTTTTCGCAGGCCCGCTGGATGCCTCGCTCCAGCTTCTCGCGATCGAAGGGCTCCCTTCGCCCGTCGGACTTCACGACCATGAGGTGCTTTTCTTCTATCCGCTCATACGAGGTGAATCGATAGCCGCAGGAAAGGCACTCGCGCCGACGCCGGATGCTTTCGCCGTTGGCTAAAGTCCGGGATTCCAATACTTTATCTTCGAGGCTTTCGCAATGCGGACAACGCATTTTCAACCCTATATATAGCGGTTTTTTACGAACGTCATCTATTCTATCACACTATATATCGGGTTGCAATATTCCAGGCTTGAATTTTTTCATTCTTTGTAAGGAGTTATTGTGATTTTTAGAGATTGTGGAGGATCTGCCCTGCAAGCCGCCTGAGGGTCTCCGCGAGATCCTTCACGACGCCGAGATCCGTCGCGGGATTCATGAGGGCGAGCCTGAGCCAGCGTTTTCCGATGGCCTCGACCGACGAGACGTAGAAATTCCCCTCCGCGAGAAGCCGTTCCCTCGCTGCGAGTTGGAGTCCGTCGCCGCCCCGGAGACGGAAGCAGAGGATGTTGCTTTCCGGCATAGCGGCGCACTCGAAATCGGGCAGGGCGGAAAGGTATTCCCAGCTCCTGACCGCGAGCTCGTACCTGCCGTCGACGTAGGCTTCGATGCCCTTCTCCCCGAGTGCGGCGAGTACCGCGTAGAACTTGAGCCCGAGTCCGGCCTTGGTGCATTCCACGGTTCGATGGATGAAGTCGAAGCCGGGTTGCGCCTTCTCGTGGAAGAGGTAGCTCGCCTCCTCGCGGAACGCGGCGTCGAGGTCCCTCGAGTCCTTGACGAGCACGGCCGCGCAGAGTGTCGGCGTCCTCATGAGCTTGTGGGCGTCCCAGACCAACGAATCCGCCTTCTCGACGCCGCGCAGCCTGCCGCGGTGCTTCGCGGAAAAAAGGGCCGCGGCGCCGTGGGCCCCGTCCACGTGGAACCAGATCCCCTCGCGCCCGCAGAAGTCCCCGATCTCCGAAAGCGGATCGTACAGGCCGAGCCCCGTCGAGCAGGCGTTCGCCGCGGGGAGTCGATCCGGCAGCACGACCCCGCGAGGATCGGTTTCGAGCTCGAAGACGTTCCGCCGCCCTATGCCGAGGATGCCGGCGGCGCGGGCGACCGAATAGTGGGAGGCGGCTGGCGCAGCACGGGTTTCGCTTTACCGGCCGAATCTTCGAGGTAACGGCTCAAGCGGTCGACGACGATCCCGGCGTCGGATTCAAAGGACATTTACGCCTCCTCCGGCTGCGCCTGCGCCGTACGGTGTCTTGCCGCCGGCAGCGGCCATTTCGGCGATCGCCGATTCCCAGCCGAGGATGGCCTTCTTCCTCGAGGGGCCTTCGCCGTAATTGCCGAACTCGCCCGCCTTGCGGAGGACCCGGTGGCAGGGGATGAGGAAGGGGATGGGATTGTCGCCCACCGCGTTGCCTACGGCCCGAGCCCCCTTTTCCAGGCCGATGTGCCGCGCTATGTCCTCGTAGGAAACCGCCCTGCCCAGGGGGATCTTGACGAGGGCCTGCCAGACCTGGATCTGGAAATTGGTGCCGCGGACGTGGAGGTGGAGGGGGCCGGGTTCCCGGGGACCCGGAAGGGAAAAGACGCGTCCCACGAGGGGGGCCGTCGTGTCGGGCCGTTCGGAAAGTCTCGCGGCCGGCCAGTGCCGGACGAGGGCGGACACGGCGACGGCCTCGTCCTTGCCGTTGCCGAGGAAGGACAGGCCGCAGATCCCCCGCGGCGAGGCGGCGAGCAGGCAGGTCCCGAAGGGGGAGGGATGGAAGCCGTAGGCTATGTCGAGGCCCGCGCCTCCCGACTTGTACTCGCCCGGGGTCACGGCCTCGCAGGATACGAAGAGATCGTGGAGCCGTCCCGGCCCGGAAAGTCCCGACTCGTAGGCGGCATCGAGGACGTTCTCCGAGGCCTCGAGGAGCTTTTTCGCGTGCTCCTTCGTGAGGTATTGCAGGAACCTCTTGGGGCTTATCCCGACCCAGCGGGAAAAGAGCCTCTGGAAATGGAATTCGCTGAGGCCCGCGGCCGCCGCGACGTCCTCGAGGGACGGCTGCCTCCTCACGTTCTTTTCCAGGAAATCGATCGCGAGTTCGACGCGCGCGTAATCCTCGGCGAGACCGGAAAAATCGCTCATATTCCCCACCTCTCGATTCAAGAATGCCGCGAAACATCCCCCGAATCAACCCGATTCTTGCGCAAGAAGCCCGTTTCCGGCAGAATGGGCGCCATGTCCGTCGTATATGCCATCCTCGCGGCCCTCCTCTACGGGAGCGCCGACTTCGCGGGCGGCTTCGCGAGCCGCCGCGCCTCGGTTTTTTCCGTCCTCGTCCTGTCGCAGCTCGCGGGGGCCGCGCTCGCCCTCGTCGCCGCGCCTCTTCTCGGGCCGAATTACCCCCTGCCGGCCGACCTGCTGTGGGGGGCACTCGGCGGCCTCTCAGGGGCCGTCGGGCTCTTCTTCCTTTATTACGGCATAGCAGCGGGCATCGTTGCGGTCGTCTCCTCGGTCTCCGCCCTGGTCGGCGCCCTCGTCCCCATGGCCTTCGGCCTCATGCTCGGCGAGACGCCCTCCGTCCCCGCGTGGATCGGGGCAGCGATCTGCCTACCCGCCGTGCTCCTGCTTTCCTACGAACGGTCGGGGAATGAGGCGAGGCGGGCGGTCAGGAAATCGCTCCTCTTCGGCGTTCTCGCCGGCCTCGGTTTCGGGGGCTTTTTCATCGCGGTTTCGCGCCCAGGCGCTGGCGCGGGCATCTGGCCTCTCGTCGCCTCCAGGGCCGCCTCGATCCTCTCGATTTCGGCCGCAGCTTTCCTCCTGCGCAGGTCGATGAGGCCCGCCTCGGGAGGGCTCTGGATCGTGATCGCGGCCGGGCTCTGCGACATGGGAGCGAACATCGCCTTCGTCCTCGGCACACGCGAGGGGCTCCTCGTCCTCGTCACGATCATCACCTCGCTCTTCCCCGGACCGACCGTCCTGCTCGCGCGGATCTTCATGCACCAGAGGCTCGGCCCCGCGCGGCTCGCCGGGTTCGTCCTCGCCCTGGCAGGGGTCGCTCTCATCGGGGCGGGGTGAGCCGGAGAGGCGTACCTACAGGTGAGGACGAGCCTCTCACCGCGATGCCGAAGGCGTCGCAGGCCGGGGTCCCGCGTTCATCGTCTTTCCTTTACTCGAACTACCCCATCAAAAAGCCGCGGAGGCGGCGGACGAGGCTGATCTTCTTCACGGGTATTTCCAGCGGCCTGTCCTCGGGGATCGTCGCGGCGACGAGGATGAGGTCGGTGCCGGTTTTCTTCAGTTCGCGGGGCCGGGCGAAGACCCTGGTCGGAGCCCCGTCCTGAGCCCTGAGGATGATTTCGAGGTAGTTCGACGGGTTCTTCAGGGTCTGCTCGATCACGAGGACCTTGCCCACGTAGTCGAGGCCCTTCGCCTCGCTCTTTTCCTTGCGTCCGGAATCCGGGCGAAGCTGTTCACGGACGAGGACGAGTTTCTTCCTGATCCTTTCCCTGATCTCCCTGTCCTGATCTTCGGGGAAGGCCGCCTCGTCCAGGAGCCTTTCGAGCTCCTTCATGAGCTTCTCCGCGCCGATGAACCGTTCCGCATCGTCCCGCCCCTCCGGGTCGTTTCGCTCGCGGACGCCCGGGCCGCCGGCCGGTTTCATGGGAGAAAAGCCGCGGGGATGGAGGATCGAGCCCCTCGGGCGGGCTGGTTCGGTATGAACGGGTTCCGGCGGATCGAAGAGGGTCTGCTGGAGTTCCCTGCCACCCTCGTCCGTCCCCCCGACCGAATCGGGGAAGCCGCCGCCGGGGGCGAACTCCTCGCTCCTCCTCACCGGCGGGAAGAGATCGATGCCCGCCGCCTTCAGGATGCGGCGGCATTCCGGCAGCGAGGAGCGGTCCGTGAGGTAGATCCCCGGAGCGAGCCGGAGCCGGATGAATTTCCTGAGTTCCTCCAGGTGTTCGATGAGGTGCATCCTGTCCTCGTCCGCCGCGATCACCACTCCCTCGAAGAGGGCGAGGCTGCCGTATTCCCTTTCCCAGACATCGAGCGAAAAGGAGACGTTCTGAGGCGTCGCGTGCGCGGAGAGCCTCTCCAATTCGCGGGAGACCTCCCTGCCGTGGAAGCCGAGCGAGAGGGCCTGGGCGAACGATTCCTTCGAGAGCTCGTACTGGGAGAGCGTGTCGTAGCGCCTGAGGTGCGCCGCGGCCGCGAGGACGAGCCCCTCCCTGAGGGACAGGTCCGGCTTCGCGGCGATGTCGAAATTCGGCTGGAGGATGATGCCGGCCTCGTCCGAGGCGCCGCGATTCCTCGAGGGGAATCGGGGATTGGGAAGCCAGGAGCCGTCCTCGGTCCGCGCGACCGCGTCCCAGGCCTCGAGGGCGTCGATCCAATCCTCCCGCACGACGAGGTCGGGAGCGGCGCGATGCGCGACCAGCCTGGCCAGCTTGACGAGGGCGTCCTTTCCGTACGCCCTGTCCTTCGCGAGCGTTGGGAGGAAGCCTGCGAGGAATTCGGCCTCGCGCCAGGCCTTGAGAACGTCGGATTCCCTGGAGCAGCGGACGAGGAGGCAGGACCGGGCGAGTTCGTCGAGCGCGGCGAAGTCTCGCCACGCGTCGAGGTCGATCCCGTGCCCTCCTTCCCCCCGCCTGAGGAGTCCGGCCGTTCGAAGTGCCGAGAAGAGCAGCCCGAACCGCGTCCCCTCCTCGTCGGGGAAGAGGATCGGCAGTCGCTTGCGGATCTCCGTCTCGGTCTTTTTCCTGATTCCGCCGTCGGATTTGAGGAAGTCGCCCTCCTCGAGCAGAACGGAGAGCAGGGCGATGAGCAGGGAATCCGAGATCCAGGGCCGGGGGAGGTCCGTCGGCTCGGCCTTTCTGCTCCTCACGAGGAGGCTTGCGTCCACCGCGGAGGCGAGAAGGTCTTCCTCGAGCAGGGGATTGAGCAGGATCTCCTCGTCTCCGCCGCTCCTGTCCGCGTATACGAGGAGCCGGTCCTGGAGGTTGAGCAGGTGGTGATGGAGGTCGAGGTAGCCGAGCTCGCCGTCGAAGAACCGGTGGAGCTCCTCGTGGGTCGGCGCGTCGAGGAGGTAGACCGCGGTGAGGAGCCTCGCGTCCCGCTCGTCGACGAGGGCGAGGATGCTCCTTCTCGTGTCGGGCCGCCGGAGAAAGGCTTCCATGCCCTCGAGCAGGTTGTGCTTGTTGAAGGGCGACTTCACGTCCCCCAGGTAGTTGCGGAGGATGTCGAAGAATGCCGCGTCCGGCAGGGTGAGAAACGCTGATTTCCATCTCGCCGGCGAATTCGCGCTCACTTGAGGTCCTCCCAAATCTCGATGCGGTATTTATACCCCTGTTCGGTGAGGAATTTCTGCCTGTTCGCTCCGAAGGTCTCCTCGGTCGTGTAGCGGGAGACGATCGAATAGAAGAAGGAGTTGCGCTTCTTCGGCCGGAGGATGCGGCCGAGCCTCTGTGCCTCCTCCTGCCTGGATCCGAAGGTCCCGGAGACCTGGATCGCCACCGACGCGTCCGGCAGGTCGATCGCGAAGTTGGCCACCTTCGAAACCACGATGACGCGGACCCTGCCCCGCTTGAAGTCGTCGTAGATCTTCTCGCGCTCAGCGTTCGGCGTCCTGCCCGTTATGAGCGGAGCCCCGATGTCCTTCGCGATCTCCTCGAGCTGGTCCAGGTACTGGCCGATCACGAGGACGGGATCCTCCGGGTGGTTCTCGATGAGCTCCTTGGCGATCCTGATTTTATACGGGTTCTCGCTCGCGATGCGGAATTTCTGCCTCTTGTCCGCGGTGGCGTAGGGTATCTTGAGGGCCTCGGGAAGGTTCACCCGGATCTCTATGCAGGTCGCCTCGGCGATCCAGCCCTTGGCCTCGAGCTCCTTCCACGGCACGTCGTAGCGCTTCGGCCCCACCAGGGAGAACACGTCCTCCTCCCTGCCGTCCTCGCGGACCAGGGTGGCGGTGAGGCCGAGCCTCCTCATGGACTGGATCTCGGCGGTGACGCGGAACACCGGGGCCGGGAGGAGGTGCACCTCGTCGTAGATGACGAGGCCCCATTTCCTCTCCCGGAAGAGCCGGAAGTGGGGGAACTCGGCCTCCGGGCCCGGCCTCCACACGAGGATCTGGTAGGTTCCGACGGTGACCGGCCGGATGAGCTTCGCCTCGCCCGTGTATTCCCCGATCTCCTCCTCGGTGAGCGTGGTCTTGTCCAGGAGCTCGTCGATCCATTGATGCACCGCGGCCACGTTCGTGGTGAGGATGAGGGTGCTGGTCTTGAGCCTCTCCATGACCGTCATGCCGACGACGGTCTTGCCCGCGCCGCAGGGAAGGACGAGCGCGCCGAACCCCGTGCCGGGCTGGCCGTCGGCGAGGAAGGCTTTCGCGGCTTCACGCTGGTAGTCCCTCACCTTGAAAGGTTTCCCGGAGCCCGCGGTCTCGCGGAACGCGATTTCGATCCGCTCCCCCTCCTCGAGGGGCGCCTCGTCCTTCACCGGATATCCGATGCGGATGAGCTCCTGCTTGATCGTCCCGCGGTCCGTTAGGGAGACGAAAAAACCGTTTTCCGCGGGTGCGAGGTATTTCGCGACCCTCCTCGTGGACTCGATCTCCGCCCGCGCCTGGGGATCGGAGACCTCGAGGGCGAGCCTGTAGGGGTCGTCCGTCGCAGTGAGGCGGAGCTTGCCGAATTTCGCGATGGTCTCGCGCACGTTCGTCACGATGTTCTCCGGCACGGGGTAGCGCGAATTGCCCGCGAGCGCAGCCTCGATGGCGGAGGCGGAAAGCCCGGCGGACGCCGCGTTCCAGAGGGAGAGGGGGCTCATCCTGTAGGTGTGGATGTGCTCCGGCGACTTCTGCAGCTCCGCGAAGGGTGCTATCGCCGAACGCGCCGCATCGAAGCCGTCCGCGTGGACGTCGAGAAGCAGGGTGCCGTCGCTCTGGACGATGAGGGCTTTCGTGAGGTCGGTCATACGGGGAAGTTTATAGCACGGATGGCTGAAAAGAAACAGCTTGACCGGTCCGCGGAAATCCGCGGCATGGTGTGGCGGCGTTCCCGTTTTCATGGTATACTGTATGGACAGACGTCATACGCCGATCTGCGGCGTGGAGGAGGACAGCATGAAGCTTCTTTTCATCGGCGGCACGGGAAACATCTCGAGAGCCTGTACGGACAAGGCGATTGAGAAAGGCTGGGACGTGTTCCACCTCAACCGCGGAAACCGTCCCGAGGAGGTCAGGCCCGAAGTGACGACCTTGAGGGGAGACGTCAACGACGCGGCCTCGGTCAAGGCCCTCCTGGGTTCCCGTTCCTTCGATGCGGTGGTGGACTGGGTCGCCTACTCGGCGAAGGACGTGAGGCGGGACATCGACGTCTTTTCGGGCAGGACCGGTCAGTACGTGTTCATCAGCACGGCCTCGGCCTACCTCAAGCCCCCCCGTTCCCTCCCGGTCACGGAATCCACGCCGCTCGCGAATCCCTTCTGGCAGTATTCCAGGGACAAGATCGAGGGTGAGATCGCCCTGCGCGAGGCCGCCGACAAGTCCGGCTTTCCCTTCACGGTGGTCAGGCCGAGCCATACCTACGGCGACGGCTGGATACCGACCCCCTTCGGTTCCGCGGAGTTCACCGTCGCTCAGAGAATGCTCGACGGCAAGGAGGTCGTCGTCCCCGGCGACGGGCAGTCGATCTGGACCCTTACGCACAACAGCGACTTCGCCAAGGGTTTCGTCGGGCTGCTCGGCAACTCCCGGGCGTTGGGCGAGGCCTTCCACATCACGAGCGACGAGCTTCAGACCTGGGACAACGTGCACCACGCCATAGCCGACGCCCTGGGAGTGAAGGCGAAGATCGTCCACATACCTTCCGATCGCATCGCGGCGAAGTACCCGGACTGGACCGGAAATCTCCTGGGCGACAAGTCGAACAGCGCGATCTTCGACAACACGAAGATCAAACGCTTCGTGCCGGACTTCGTATGCGAAACCCCCTTCGCCGTGGGAATCAGGAAGTCCGTGGCATGGCTGGAGAAACACCCCGGAAAGAAGGTGATCAACCCTACTACGAACGAGAGACTAGACGAACTCGTCAGGACTTGCCGTTGAAGGCGAGTTCGTACGTGTCGATCGCGATCTGCAGCTCCTCGTTCGTCGGGATGACCGCGATGGCCGTCGGCGAGTATTCGTGGGAAATGATCCCCATTTTCGAGCCGAGTTCCCGATTCTTCTCGTAATCCATGAAGATCCTGAGGTTCTCCAGCTTGTTGCAGATCCTCTCCCGCATCCTGACGCCGTATTGGCCCACGCCGCCTGTGAAAACGATCGCGTCCACCTTGATGATGTTGGCCGAGTAGGCGCCTATGTACTTCCTGATCCTGTAGGCGTAGACGTCCAGGGCCTCTTGGGCGTTCTTGTCCCCGTTCTCGGCGGCCTTCTCTATATCCCGGAGATCGTTGGATATGCCCGAGAGCCCGAGGAGGCCGCTCTTCTTGTTGAGGATCGTGTTGAGCTGGTCCGCCGTATAGCCCCGCTGCATGAGGTAGAGCAGCACGGCAGGATCGATGTCTCCCGACCTCGTGCCCATGAGGAGCCCTTCCAACGGGGTGAATCCCATGGAGGTGTCGATCGACTTGCCGTGATAGATCGCGGTTATCGAGGCTCCGTTGCCCAGGTGGCAGGAGATGACGTTCGTGTTGTCCGGGGACCTCTTGAGCAACTTCACGACCTCCGCCGCCACGTAGCGGTGGCTCGTGCCGTGGAATCCGTATCGCCTGATGCGGAATTTCTCGTAGAATTCCCTCGGGATGCCGTAAAGATAGGCCGAAGGCGGCAGGGTCTGGTGGAAGGCCGTGTCGAAGACCGCGACCTCGGGCTTCGCGCCGAGGAGGGCGATAGTAGCCTTGATGCCCATGAGGTTTGCGGGATTGTGGAGGGGGGCGAGCTCCGACACCTTGTCGATGGTGTCTACGACCTTGTCGTCGATGATGACCGATTCGGCGTAGTATTCGCCTCCGTGCACGACTCGATGGCCCGCCGCCGAAATCTCGTCTATGCTCCCGATCATGCCGGTCTTGGGATCGGTGAGGGCCTTCTGGACCAGGACCATGGCGGTCTTGTGGTCGGGAATGAAGCATTCCTCCTCGAAGACGCCACGGGGTGTTTCCTGCTTTATCTTGCCGGTCTTTTCGCCGATCCGTTCGACGAGACCCTTGCCGAGGCTCTGGCGCTCGGGCATTTCGTACACTTCGTATTTCAGGGACGAACTGCCGCAGTTTATGACGAGAATCTTCCGCATGTCTCCACTCCTGCTTTTCGATGGTTGCCGTTATTTTGCTCGATTGTACACCGATTTCGGCGGAAAGGGAAATTCTATCCGAGGACCCGGGCATGGGATCGTTCGCCGGATTCCCGGATTTGTTTTCGGGAAAAAACCGGTTATAATGGAGACGGCGGATCGACCGTTCGATTTCGAGGAGGGGAACCGTGAGCACGCCAATGAAGACCTTCGTCATCGACACGAACGTTTTCATCCATCGACCTGACGCCATCCTGAGCTTCCGCGACAACGAGGTCGTCGTTCCGCTCTGGGTGCTCGAGGAACTCGACAACCTCAAGACCTACAGCGACGAGAAAGGCAGGAACGCGAGGCACGCGATCCGATTCCTCGACGAGGTCAGCAAGAAGGGCAAGCTCAACGAGGGAGTCAGGCTCGACAACGGCTCGATCGTCCGGGTGGAACTCAATTACTCGAAGGACGCCCCGGTGGATTTCCCGATGGACAAGGCGGACAACAAGATCATCCTGACCGCCTACGAGCTCCACAGGAAGGGGAAGACGGTGTTCTTCGTCTCGAAGGACATCAACGCGCGGGTCAAGGCTACCGCGCTCGGGCTCCGAGTCGTCGACTACGAGAAGCAGAAGGTCAACATCGACAGTCTGTACGCGGGCTACCAGGAACTCGACGGTTTCTCGGAAACCGTACGCCTTCTCAGGGAAACGGGGTCGGCCCCGTGGAACGAGGAACCGTACCCGAACCAGTTCCTGGCCTTCCGTCAGAAGGAGGAGGATCCCGTCGTCGCACGCTACTCGAGGCGGACAAGGAGCCTCAGGGCGGTGGGGCCCGATTCACCCCTGGTGTGCGGGGTCATGGCCCTCAACCTCCAGCAGAGGATGGCCTTCGAGCTTCTCCTCGACCCCGAGGTCCATCTCGTGAGCCTGGTGGGCAAGGCGGGGACCGGGAAGACCCTTCTCGCCATCGCGGCCGGTCTCATGAACACACTCGAATCCCAGCGGTACACGCGGGTCCTCGTCAGCAGGCCGGTGATCCCCCTGGGCAAGGACATCGGTTACCTTCCCGGCGGCAAGGACGAGAAGCTCTCTCATTGGATGCAGCCGCTCTTCGACAACCTGGACTACATCCTGAGCGTGTACCGCAGGCCCAACCTCAAGACCGTGGAGCAGCTCATGTCGAGCAAGCATATCGAACTCGAGGCCCTCGCTTTCATCCGCGGCCGTTCGCTTCCCGGCCAGTACATCATCATCGACGAGGCCCAGAATCTCTCGCCTCACGAGATCAAGACGATCGTGAGCCGGGCCGGACAGGGAACGAAGGTCGTGCTCACCGGCGATCCGTACCAGATCGACAGCCCCTACCTGGACGCGAACTCCAACGGACTGTCCTATCTTGTGGACGTGTTCAAGGGTCAGGACATCTTCGGGCACGTCACCATGCTGAAGTCGGAGCGGAGTCCTCTCGCGGAACTCGCCGCCGAGCTTCTTTGATCGGGATTTCCATCCGGATGCCGTATTCGCGGCACGATGCAGGGGAAGGCTTCGCCGCCGCACGGCCGGCGAGGCTGCGGCCGGCGCGTCGAGCTTCAACCGCCGTTCGCGCCTATCTCCCGGAGGAGGTCCTTCGCCCCCTCCTTGATCGATTCCGAGGCCGTGTTGAATTTGAAGCCGATGAACACGCCGAGTCCGGCATGGACTGCGTCGTGGACGAAGTTCGTGAGCAGCTTGAGATAGGCGTTCTTGTTCACCTCCCCGTTCTTCGACCTGAGCAGGAGGCCGGCGAGGCCGAAGCTCTTCACGAGCGCGGAAATCTGTCGGAGCAGCACCGGGAACAGGGCTCGGATGAGCGTGAAGTACTTCTCGTGGTATTCGTCGTCCTTCTCGACGAGGTAGTGGATCTGCTTGTTCTTGTCCCTCACCATCGTCCCCTTCGAGTTCTTCCGCTTCGGGACGAAGGAGTAGATGAGGTTCTGGACCGTTTTCGAAGGCATGAGCTTGAAGAGGGCGAAATAGAACAGCATGACGCCCGCGAGGTTGGCGTCGAACGAATCCAGGCCCTTTCTCCTTCTTGCGGTTTCCTCGAGGATGGCGATGATTTCTTCGTTGATCTTCTTCGTCAGGGAGGGAGACCTCGGGACCGCGAAGAGCCTGGCCGAGTCGCGGAAACCCTCGAGCGATTTTTCGATGTTGCCCATGCTCTTGAGCACCATCGTCCTGAGCCTGTGGTCCTTGACCTTCCTCACATAGGCCCTGAGGCGTTTTCCGGTCTCCTCCGAGAAGGCTCCCATCTTTTTTTTCGCGAGGAATTTGCCGATTCCCGGAGTGTTCGTCCCGCGATAGAACTCGACGTAATAGTCCTCCAGCTCCCTGGCGTAGGATTCCACGTCGGGAATGTCCCTCCGCCTCGCGATGTAATGCTTGACGAGGTTCCTGCTGTTCTCGTCGAGGTCGAGACCGTCGGGTATTTCGGAGAGGAGCTTCTTTTGAAAAACTTCGCAGGTTTCGAGCAGCTTGAGCTGGGCGCTGCCTTCCAGGGAAATGGTGCTCTGGAGGAGGTCGAGCGAGGGATCGTGCGGGATGAATGCGATGTCCTTGACCGACTTCAAGGCGTTCCTGTCTATCCTGAGTTCCTCCGGAACGTGACGGTTGTAGTTCTCGATGACCTGGCGGGGATTGAAGCCGTTGTCCTGGATGAGGGCGTACTTGTTGTGCCAGAAGTAGACCCGGATGTCCGGCGCGGTCTCCACCGCGGCCTTGAGATACCCGCCCGCCGAGACGTGCGAGGTGGGCTCCGAGTTCGTGACGACGAGAAGGTGCTTCGCGAACGGAAGGAAGTCGAGGTTCTCCTCCCTGCCTATCCCCGCGGGGAGGTCATAGATGAGGATCCCGTACCTCGTCTGGAGCTCCTCAGCGAAGGAGGAGAAGAGCTTCGACAGCATCTTCGCGCTCTCGCCGCGTTTCAGTTTGGGCCTGGGGAAGATAAGGTCCAGGTTCGTGAAGACCGGCAGGACGTATTCGCGGAGAGGCACGGAGTCGTCTCCGATCTCGTCACGGACCTTGACGATCCTGGATTCCTCGATGTCGAGAATGGTGGCGATGTTCGAGAGCGGATCGATGTCGAACAGCCCGACCTTAATGCCCATCCTGGCGTAAAAAACCGCGAGATTGAGGGCCGTAGTCGATTTGCCGACTCCGCCCTTGCCCGAACCCACGGCGATCGATTTCTTCTGCAGGTTTTCGAGGATGTCGGGCCGGACCGTCGTACTCATTGCAGGGATTATAATGGAGCCTATTTCAAAAATCAACATCAACCTCGTTTTCCGTCTTTCCGCGGCCGGTTTCCGAACGGACGTGCGAATCGCATCGGACGGAGACGGCGATTTCGGAGGGCCTCTAGCCATTTTCGCCCTTTTCGTGTATACTTCTCGGCGGGGGATGCACCATGAACGACTACACCGCGCTTCTCGCCGAGCTGGAAAACGAACTGCGGACTCTGCAGTTTTCCGAATTCTCGTCCGAAACGGCCCTTGAAATCGGCATGGGGCTCGTCGAAAGGGCGAGAAGGGAACGGAAGGTCCTCACCGTCGACATTACGAGACACGGGCACCAGCTGTTCCATTTCGCCTGCGAAGGCACCACTCCGGACAACGACGAATGGGTCAGGCGCAAGTCCAGGACCGTCAACCGATTCAACAAGAGTTCCTACCACCTCGGCATACTTCTCAAGCACCTCGGTCTCTCCCTCGAGGAAAAGTATTTCGTGAGCGAGAACGAGTACGCGGTCCACGGCGGATCCTTCCCCATCATCGTCCGGGGGGTCGGAGTCGTGGGGACGGTGACGGTTTCCGGCATGCCTCAGGAGGAAGACCACCGCTGGGTGGTCGAGGCGATCCGGGCCCATCTCTCCTCGAAGGGATGAAGATGCCGAGAGCGACCATCTCCGATCTTTTGGCGCGGGCGGCCGTCGAATATCGGGACCGCGCCTACGTCGCGAAGAAGACCGACGCCGGCTGGGTATCCTTAACCTTCGGCGACGTCCGAGTCCGCGCCAGACGTTTCGCGGCCTGGCTGCTCCGCCAAGGCTTCGCGAAGGGAGACCGTTTCGCCCTGCTCGCAGACGGCAGCCCGGAATGGGTCGTGGCGGAACTCGGCGTCTTGTTGGCGGCCGGCGTCTCCGTTCCGCTTTCCTTCAAGCTGCTTCCGGAGGAAATTCCGTTCAGGCTCGACCATTCGGGTGCCGAATTCCTCGCGGTTTCCCGGCACACCTCGGAGAAGTGCTGTTCGATTCTCGGAAAACTGGAAAAACGGGTCCGTCTCGTCTACCTCGACGACGACGAGGGCCGCTTCTTCGACGAGGTGGAAAGGAATGGCCTTCCGAGGGATCGGGCGTTCCTCTATTCCGAATGCACCGCCGCCTCGGAGACGGAGGAGATCCGTCAATGGCTCGACCGGATCGAGCAAGACACTTCCGAGGACGACGTCGCGACGATCTCCTACACCTCGGGCACCGTGGGCAATCCCAAGGGTGTCATGCTGACGCACGGCAACTACTATTACAACAGCCTCGATTCGGTGAATGCCTTCGAGATCGTGCCCGGCGAATTCGAGACCCTCCTCATTCTCCCCTGCGACCACTCCTACGCCCATACCGTGGGGCTCTACTGTGCACTTCATCGGGGGATCTCGGTTTCCTTCGTCGACGCCCGAAGCGGTCCGGTGGGCATGGCGCGTAACATTCCGTCGAACCTCGTGGAGACGAACCCTACCTTCCTTCTCACCGTACCGGCGCTGACCGGGAGCTTCATGAAGCGGATAATCGCCGGGGTGGAGGAAAGAGGAGGCGTGGTCAAGTTGCTCTTCGATCTCGGTCTTCGGGCCGGCATACGGTACCACGGCGACGGCTGCAACGTTCCTCCCTTCCGGGTCAGGTTGAGGAATTTCTTTCCGTACCGGATCGCGGACAAGCTCGTGTTTTCACGCATCCGGAAGAACTTCGGCGGCCGTATGGGATTCTTCGTGGGCGGCGGAGCCCTCCACGACATGAGGCAGCAGGAATTCTTCCGCGCCTTGGGCGTCGTGCTGTACCAGGGCTACGGCCTCACGGAGGCGTCCCCCGTCATTTCAGCGAACACTCCGAGGTCCTACAAACTCGGAACCTCGGGGAAGATGCTGCCCCACGTATCCTGTACCATCCTCAAATCCGACGGCATGCCCGCGGGCATCGACGAGATCGGCGAAATCTGCGTTCGGGGCAGGACCGTCATGAAGGGTTACTACCGGAACGAGGCGGCCACCGAGGAGGCGCTGCGGGACGGATGGCTCCACACCGGCGACCTCGGCTTCGTGGACGAGGACGGTTTCCTCGTCGTGGCGGGAAGGGAGAAGGCCCTGCTCATATCCGACGGCGGCGAGAAGTACTCGCCCGAGGAAATAGAGGAGGCTATCGCGAACCTTTCGCCCGTCGTCCGGCAGATCATGCTCTACAACGATCACCGGAAATACACCTCCGCGCTCGTCGTGCTCGACGAGGAAGGCGTGAAGAAGCTCGCCGCCGAGCTCGGCATCGAGGACCCGAAGGCCCTGCTCGTCGCGGTGACCGACTCGATCTTTTCGTTCAGGAAGGACGCGTATTACGGACGGCGTTTCCCTCCCCAATGGCTTCCGGTAACCTTCAGGCTGCTCGAGGAGCCCTTTTCCGAGCAGAATTTCCTGATCAATTCGTCCTTGAAAATGGTCCGTTACCGAATTCACGAGCGATACCGGGACGAGATCGAGCACCTCTATACCGAAGAGGGGAGCCGGCCGGACAATCCCGTGAATCTCGCCGTCCTCAAGGCGGCGCTCGGGTCGTAGACCCTTCTAGAGACCGAAGAACTCCCTGTGGAGCAGCTTGACCGCCTCGTCGGAATTCTCCTCCGGAACGACGAGCGACAGATTGATGCGGGAGGCCCCGAGGGAAATCATTCTCACCGGGATCTTCTTCAGGGCGGTAAAGACCCGGACGAAGAAGTTGCCGTCCTCCCACACGTCCTTTCCCACGAGACAGATGATCGCCCTTCCTTTTTTGACGTCCACCTCCGAGAATTCCTCCAGGTCTCTGACGATTTCCTTCAGTCTTGAGGTGTTCTCGACGCTCATGGTCACCGATACTTCCGACGTCGCGATGAGATCTACGCAGGTCTTGTATTTCTCGAAGAGGTAGAAGATCCGGTTCAGGAATCCGTGGGCGTTCAGCATTCTGGAGGAAACGACGTTGATGAGGGTTATCCCTTTCTTTGCCGCGATGGCCCGAAGCCCCTTCCCGTTGGCGTCGGGGAGAATGACCGTTCCCGCGTTCCCGGGATTCCTGGTGTTCTTCACCCATACGGGGATCCTCATGTCCACCGCGGGCTGGATCGTCGAGGGGTGGACGACTTTCGCGCCGAAGAAGGCGAGTTCGGCGGCTTCGTTGTAGCTGATTTCCGCGATGCTCATGGCCCCTGGGATGAGCCTCGGGTCCGTCGTCATGATGCCGTCCACGTCGGTCCAGATCTCGACCGACTCGGCGCCGAGAGCCGCACCGACGAGGGTCGCCGAGTAATCTGACCCTCCCCTTCCGAGCGTGGTTGTGACGCCGTTCTCCGTCGAGCCGATGAAGCCCTGGCAGATGACCATCTTTCCCGCCTTCGGCCGTATTTTCAGTTTCGCGAGTTTCTTCATCGCCTTCATATCCGGTGCCGCCTGGGTGAACCTGTCGTCGGTCCTCATGAAGCTCCTGGAGTCTGCGAAATCCGCCTTGAATCCCCGCTCCTTCGCGCGCAGGTAGAGGAGCGTGGTCGACATGAGCTCGCCGAAGGAAAGGACCGCGTCGCTTGTTCGCCCCGAGCATTCCTTGAGCAGAGACAGCCCTTTGACCAAGGAACCCAGCTCACGGTGCATCGACTCCAGCCGGCTCTTCGCCTCCGACAGGTTGCCGCCCGTGAGGAATGCCTCGGCAGTCTGGACGTGACGCTTCATGATGTCTTCCACGAGCTTGCCCGCGTCCTCCGCCTGGCCCTTCACCGCGAGCTCGGTGATCTTCACCAGGCCGTCGGTCACTTTCGACATGGCCGAAGCGACCATCACCGGAGCCCTTTCGAGGCTCGCGGCGACGATGTCCAATGCCCGGTCCATCATCTCGGCGTTCTGGACCGAAGTTCCTCCGAATTTCTGTACGATCATGTATGTTCCCGCCCGTATCGTGTCGCGTTTCGCTCTTCCGGTTTTCCCGATGAAGCCTTTTTCCGCAGAGGTTTCGAAAAACCTCAATGGTAATTTTATGCGTAAAATAAACATATTTATGCAAGATTTGTCAAGGCGTTGAGCGGAGCAGGGAGCTGGACGCCTTGGCTGCTAAGGGGGCAAAATTCCTCGGGACGAACGCGGTCAAGGCGCTGAGTGGCGTTGAGCGGGGCAGGGAGCTAGACGCCTTGGCTGCTAAGGGGGCAAAATTCCTCGGGACGAACGCGGTCAAGGCGCTGAGTGGCGTTGAGCGGGGCAGGGAGCTAGACGCCTTGGCTGCTAAGGGGGCAAAATTTCTCGGGGTGAACGCGGTCAAGGCGTTGAGCTGAGCAGGGAGCTAGACGCCTTGGGTTCTTCCTCTTTTTCTGAAAAGCTCCTACAATCCCCGGCTATGCGGAGCGAGGAGCGGATATATCCGGCCGTGATAGAACTCATGCGGGAGGAAATCGCCGACGCCGGCGGAAACGAGGTCCTTTTCGTAGGCAGGGTCGACTCCGAGGGGATGGTGAGGGGAGTCGTAGTCGCGGCACGCGGCGACGAGGTCTCGGTTCCCGCGCTCGCTTCCCACATGGAACGGGGCGACGTTGTCATCCACAACCATCCGAGCGGCACGCTCAGGCCGAGCAAGGCCGACCTGTCCATCGCGTCCGAGCTCGGTTCCCGGGGGATCGGTTTTTTCATCGTCGACGGCAAGGTGGACAAGGTGTATGCGGTCGCTGAACCGGTTCTCGTCGAGGAGCGCAAGCTTCTCGACCTCGATGGGCTCGCCGCGATTCTCGAACCTGGCGGCCGGCTCCAGGAACTCATGGATTCCTACGAACCGAGATCTTCCCAGGTGGAACTCCTCCGGATGATCGGCGAAACCTTCAACGGAGAGGGGATCTGCGTCGCCGAGGCCGGTACGGGAGTCGGGAAATCCCTCGCCTACCTTATCCCCGCTTTGGCCTGGACCGAGGCGAACGACGAACGCGTCGTCGTCTCCACTGCCACGATCAACCTCCAGGAGCAGCTCCTGGACAAGGACATCCCGCTGGTAAAGAAGCTCCTGAAATCGAAGGTCCCGACCGTATTGGTGAAGGGAAGGAACAACTACCTCTGCCGGACCCGGCTCAGGGACGCCCTCGACGAGAAGACTCTTTTCGAGGAGGAGGACGAGCGGCTCGAGAAAATCGCCGAATGGGCCGAGGAATCGCCCACGGGCTCGCGTTCCGATCTCGCCTTTTTTCCGAGCGAGATTCTCTGGTCCAGGGTCTGCTCGGACGCGGACTCGTGCACGGGCCTTCGCTGCCCCGACAGGGAACGCTGCTTCCTTCTCCGCGCACGGCGCGAGGCTGCGTCGGCAAAGGTGCTCGTGGTGAACCATCATCTGCTCTTCTCCGACCTCGCCATGAGGCTGAGCCGGACCGGCTTCGACTCCACCGCCGTGCTCCCGCCTTTCCAGCGGATCGTTTTCGACGAGGCGCACAACATCGAGAACAGCGCCACCAGCTTCTTTTCGGAAACGTTGAGCAGGCTCGCGGTCCATCGGTACCTAAACCGTCTTCTCCGTTCCCGAGGCGGACGTCGGGCCGGCCTGATCCCCAAGATCCAGTCCTATCTCGGCGCCGGCGACGTCGTCGAAAGGATTTTCGGCCTCGTTTCAGCCGTCAGGGAGCAGGCCGACCTCGTCGAGGCGGCGGCCCTTCCCATTCTGGGCGACGCTCCTTCGTTCAGGCTGACCGAGGAGAATTTCCCCCTGGCGGAGGGGACCTTCATTCCCGCCCTCTGGGAGCTTCAACGCAGGCTCTTCGACCTCGTGGAGACCATGACCGACGCCCTCGATGACCTGCCGGATGAGGACAGAGAGCTGCCGGAGATCTACGAGACTCGGATGATAGTGAGGAGGATCGAGAGTCTCGGCAAGGTGTGCGAACAGTTCCGCAACCCCGGGGACAAGACGGACAGAGTGCTCTGGATCGAAAGGCGGAAGACCGGGACGGGCGACGTGTTCCTCCAGTACATTTCCACGCCCCTCGACATCACGAAGGTCATGCAGGAAGCGGTGTACGAGCCTTTCGAGACGGTGGTCTTCACCAGCGCTACCCTCTCGGTGAGCCGTTCGTTCAAGTTCTGGAAGTCGAGGGTGGGGCTCGACGGCGGTAGCGGGCCTGCGGTCCGGGAGGGGGTTTTCGAATCTCCCTTCGATTACAAGGAAAGGGTGCTGATCGGAGTGCCGACGGATGCCCCGCTTCCCGAATCCGAGGACTATCAGGGATTCCTCATCCGTTTCATCTCAGAAGCCCTCGTCGTTTCCGAAGGGAAGGCGCTCGTGCTTTTCACGTCCTACGACATGCTGCTCAAGACCTACGAAGGCGTGAGGCCCGTTCTCGACGCGGCCGGAATCTCCCTGCTCAGACAGGGGGACGAGGATCGATCGAGACTGTTGAGACGATTCACCGGCGACGTTTCCAGCGTCCTGTTCGCGACCGACAGTTTCTGGGAAGGCGTGGACGCTCCGGGGGATACGCTTCAGGTCGTCATCCTCTGCCGCCTTCCTTTCAGGGTTCCCACGGAACCGGTGCTCGTCGCCAGGATGGAAGCCGTCAAACTGAGGGGAGGGAATCCCTTTTTCGATCTGTCGCTTCCCGAAGCGGTCATGAAATTCAAGCAGGGCTTCGGAAGGCTCATGAGGAGGACGAGCGACCGCGGCGTCGTGATCGTCACCGACGGGAGAATCGTCTCGAAGCCGTACGGCAGGATCTTTCTCTCTTCGCTCCCTGAGACGAGGAGATCGATCAAGTCGGCTTCGTCCCTTCTCGTGGATCTGGAGAATTTCCTCGCCTCTGAATGAAAAAAAAAGACCCCCGATCCGGGGGTCGCTCTTGAGCCGACGAGAAGTCCTTATTTATCTATGACCGCGAGAACGTCGGAAGCCTTCACGATGAGGTGATCCACGCCGTCGATTTTCACGCTCGTGCCGGCGTATTTATCGTACATGACGCGGTCTCCGTTCTTGACCTTGATCGCATCCTTGTCGTCGCCGATCGCGACGACCTTCCCGATCTGAGTCTTCTCCTGAGCGGTCTGAGGTATGAACAAACCGCCGGCGGTCTTGGTTTCGCCTTCTTCTACTTTAAGCAGGATTCGATCTCCGAGGGGTTTTAATTTCATGTCTTTCCTCCTGATGAATAATATAGAAATTATTTATGCTGGGTATTATTTTGTGAAAATATAAATAGGAAAACCGATCCGGTCAAGCGAATTTCTCGACCTTCGCCGGATTAAGCGTAGTGATTGCCGCATGAAGCGTCGCTTGCCGAAACGATTGCGGTTGAGTACTTTAGTGAGAGGAGAAAACGATCACATGCACCCCTGGATGCTGAGCCTGAAGAACGGATTGCGGAGCCTGACCCGGCATGACCCTGAACGAGCACTCAAATACTTCAACAAAGCGATCAAGAGCTGTCCCGTCCGGGAAACGGACGAATTGAGCGCCATTCTGCATTTTACCGGTGTGACATTGAAGAAGATGGGTCTTCATGACGGCGCGATCAAAAGCTGGGTAGCATCCTGGCGCATTCGAAAAACCCCGTTGACAGATCGGCATATACGCCGGTTTTCCAACGAATACGGCATGATGAAACAGGGATTGGAGGAACTCGACGACTGGAAGGCGTTTTACGCTCTTCAGCTCAAACGCTACTGCAGCATGAAGAAATCGCAGTGCGTTGGTACTTTGGCGGAGCAGGACATGATACGCGACCTCATCCGCGACGCATGGATGGAACTCCGGAAAAACGTGAACCTTTCCGACAGAACCCCTTCCGAGAAGCTTGGAATTTTTCGTTCAGTTTCGATCGTTTTTCCGCTTTTCTTCGTTCCGGGGGAAAGAAAAATCGCGAATTCCGGCGGTTCGGCGTCGAAACCGAAGACGAAAACCTGTTTCTGCGGGTCCGATTTGCCTTGGGGGGAGTGTTGCGGACGGATATTTCGACAGGGAACCTCCCGTTCTGGGATGTTTTGATACAATCCACACCCTGTTTTCGTTATGTGGGCTATTTTGACCCTTCTTTTTGTTGACCGTTTTTGTCTTAAAAGGCTCACTTCTTAACTTCTTGACGCACAAGGAATTGAAAAATCTCGAATATGCGGCCGTTGGCATGCCGCTTGCTATATAAAAAGCAGGAGGGCATCATGATCGATACAGCGAAGAAAAAAGCGAAGAAGCCTGCCGTGGTTAAAAGTTCCTTGGATGACGAAAACGTCATTTCGATGTATCTGCGGGAAATCAACAGGATCCCTCTTCTTACTCGCGAGGAAGAAGACCGTTACGCGCGGCTCGCAGCCAAAGGCGAGAAGGAAGCCCGGGACAAGCTGCTCCGAGCCAACCTTCGTTTCGTCGTGAACGTGGCGAAGAAATATCAGAATCAAGGACTCCCTCTTTCGGACCTGATCAGCGAGGGGAATATCGGACTCATCAACGCGATCGAGCGGTTCGACGTGGATAAAGGCTACCATTTCATTTCATACGCAGTGTGGTGGATTCGTCAGGCGATACTCAAGGCGATCTGCGAAAAATCGAGGATGATCCGTCTGCCGCTCAACCGGGCCAACGAACTGGTTCAGATCGAGAAGACGAGGAAATACCTCCAGTCCGAAAAGGGTGAGGATACCGAAATCAGGGAAATCGCCAAGACGCTCAATATGCAGTCCTCTCACGTTTCCGACCTCATCAATATATCAAGGGATCTCGTGTCCCTCGACACCCCGGTCTACGCTGAGAAAGATTCTTCGCTCCTCGGCGACTTCATCGAAGACCAGGGCCACAAGCTTCCGGAGGATGTGATCGTTTCCGAATCGCTCAAGGTCGACATCAATACCCTGCTCGACACCCTGTCGGAGAAGGAATCCGAGATTCTGCAATATAGATTCGGCTTGAACGGAAGAAGCCCCCTGTCGCTCAAGGAGATCGGGGACAAGTATCATCTCACGAAGGAGCGGATTCGACAGATCGAGAAGAAGGCTCTGAAACGGCTTCAACATCCCAACAGAAGCCGGCTGCTCGAGCCTTACATGAATTGAAACGCGGATTCGAGCTACGATAGGGACTGCCCATAGAGGCGGTCCTTTTTTTTATCCCGCCGATCCGGGCGTGTAAAAAACATTTTATTTTATTAATCTTCGAACCCGGCTTTTCTCGAAATTCCATCAATTCATTCTGTTGAAACAAATAGGCTCTATATTTCCGTTCTCTAAAACAGGGATAGTTGGCACGGTGGCCTAACCAATTTTTATTGACAAATCGATGTTTTGCCTTTAGGCTGGTCTCACGCAGTGAGACTAAAAGAGGAGAATGAATTGATGGGTAAACTTGTCTATTTTTTCGGAAACGGAAAAGCCGAAGGTGATGCAAAAATGCGTGATATTTTGGGAGGAAAGGGAGCAAATTTGGCCGAAATGACCAATCTAGGAATTCCCGTTCCCCCCGGATTTACGATAGCAACCGAAGTCTGCGACGCTTATTATAGGAATGAAACGAAGCACCCCGAAGGTCTTGAAGCCGAGGTCGAGGAAAATCTCCGAAAGTTGGAGAACCTGATGGGCAAGAAACTCGGGAACGGCGACGATCCTCTCCTGGTTTCGGTACGGTCCGGTGCGGCGGTTTCCATGCCCGGCATGATGGAAACGGTCCTCAACCTGGGCCTCACCGATTCCTCGGTGAAGGGCCTCGCCAAGAGGTCGGGAAACGAACGTTTCGCGTGGGACGCATACCGCAGATTCATCCAGATGTTCGGGGACGTGGTCATGGGCGTGTCGCTCGAACACTTCGAAAAAGAACTCGCGGCATTGAAGAAGAGCAGAAAAATCGTGGAGGATACCGAGCTCGACGCCGCGGATCTCAAGGAATTGGTAATCCGCTTCAAGAGGATCTACAAACACTCCACCAAGACGGATTTCCCGCAGGACCCCAAGAAACAGCTCTGGGCGGCGATAGACGCAGTGCTCGGATCGTGGAACAACGCGAAGGCCATCAAGTACCGGGCGATCAACAACATCAAGAACCTCAAGGGTACCGCGGTGAACGTCCAGTCAATGGTTTTCGGGAATTTCGGCGACGATTCCGGAACCGGCGTCTGTTTCTCGCGTGATCCCTCCACGGGCGAAAACGAGTTCTACGGGGAATACCTCATCAACGCCCAGGGCGAGGACGTCGTGGCCGGCATCAGGACTCCGCAGAAGATCAAGACGCTCGAAAGGAAGAATCCCGGGATCTACAAGGACCTCGTAGAAATCAAGAACCGGCTGGAAGCCCATTACCGCGACATGCAGGACATCGAGTTCACCATCCAGCAGGGTAGACTCTTCATTTTGCAGACCCGAAACGGGAAGCGGACCGGACCGGCGGCGGTAAGAATCGCGGTCGAAATGGCGAAGGAAGGGCTCATATCCAAGACGGACGCGATCAAGCGCGTTTCGCCGGAACAGCTCGATCAGCTCTTCCACCCGATGATAGATCCCAAGGCCAAGAAGGGCGCGGTTCTGCTCGCAAAGGGTCTCAACGCCTCCCCCGGAGCGGCGTGCGGCAAGATCGTTTTCACCGCCGAGGACGCTGAGGAATGGGCGGCGAGGAAGATCAAGGTCATCCTCGTGAGAAAAGAGACCTCACCCGAGGATATCGGGGGCATGCACGTCGCCGAAGGCATTCTCACCGCGACGGGAGGAATGACGAGCCATGCGGCGGTCGTGGCGAGAGGAATGGGTAGGCCGTGCGTAGCGGGCTGCAAGGGAATAACCGTGACGGGAAAGACCCTGAAGGCCCAGGGGATCGTGCTCAAGGAAGGGAACGAGATCACCATCGACGGGACGACGGGCGAGGTCTACAAGGGGCTTCTTCCCCTCATGAAACCGAAACTGTCCGACGAGTACCTCGCCTTCATGGCCTGGGTCGACGAAACGAGATCGAACGCGGTAAGGGCGAATACCAAGGCGGTCGGCTTCAAGATCCGGACGAACGCGGACACTCCCGCGGACGCGAAGATAGCCCGTACCTTCGGGGCCGACGGCATCGGTCTCTGCCGGACAGAGCACATGTTCTTCGAGGAAAAGAAGCTGCTCATTTTCAGGGAGATGATCGTAGCGAAGGATCAGGAGGCACGGAGAAAGGCCCTCAAGAAACTCCTCCCGCTGCAAAAGAAGGATTTCGTGGGGATTTTCAAGGAAATGGACGGTCTCCCGGTCACCATACGACTGCTCGACCCGCCCCTTCATGAGTTCGTCCCCAAGACCGCGAACGAAATCAAGGAACTCGCCGACGTGCTCGGTGTTTCCCGAAAGGAACTCGAGGAGAAATGCAGCTCTTTGCACGAGTTCAATCCCATGCTCGGACACCGCGGATGCCGCCTGGCTATTACCTACCCCGAAATCTACGAGATGCAGGTGGAGGCGGTGATGACCGCGGCCTGCGAAGTCGCGGCCAAGGGAACCAAGGTGCTCCCCGAAATCATGTTCCCCATCGTGTGCGACGAGCAGGAACTTCGTGTTCTCAAGCCGAGCGCCGAAAGGGTAATAGCCCGTGTACTCGAGAAGGCCGGGATGAAGATCGAGGTCAAGCTCGGCACGATGATCGAGGTGCCCCGGGCGGCCCTCCTCGCGAACAAACTCGCCTGGTACGCGGATTTCTTCAGTTTCGGAACGAACGATCTCACGCAGATGACCTTCGCGTTCAGCCGCGACGACGTCGGCAGCTTCCTTCCCGCCTACCTCGAGCAGAACCTCCTCGACACGGATCCGTTCAAATCGATAGACGAGGAAGGTCTCGGCATCCTGATCGGAATGGCCGTGGAAAAGGGCAGATCCGAAAAACCCGCGCTCAAGGTGGGCATCTGCGGCGAACACGGCGGCGATCCGGCTTCCATCGATTTCTGCTACAGGGCGGGAATGGATTACGTGTCCTGCTCGCCCTACCGGGTGCCGATCGCAAGGCTGGCCGCCGCGCAGGCTGTATTGAAGAATAAATAACTCGAATCGCATCGATACCCGTCCGCCTGCCCGGCGGACGGGAAGTTTCGGACGATCCTCCTTCAGGCCCTTCGAATTTGTCATGAAAGCCTCCGCGTGCTATTCTCGTTCATGATCCCCGATCAAGGAGATGACCATGGAATGCACGAAAAAAAGCTTCGGAATCACGGCCGACGGAAAAAACGTCGACCTCTTCACGCTCGCGGCGGCGAACGGCGCCATCCTCGAGCTCATATCCTTCGGCGCGGCGATAAGGTCGTTCCGCGTGCCTGACCGGAGGGGCGCGTGCGATGAGATCACGCTCGGTTTCGACACTTTGGCGGAATACGAAGCCAACCGCAGGTTTTTCGGCGCGACCATAGGGAGGGTTGGGAACCGCATCGCGCAGGGGAAATTCTCGCTGGAGGGAAAGGAATACGCCCTTGCGCTCGTGAACGGCCCGAACCATCTCCACGGCGGGCTCGCGGGCTTCGACCGCGTAGTCTGGGCCGCGGAATCCTTCAGGCAGGACGATTCGGCGAGCGTGATCTTCTCATACCTGAGCCCCGACGGCGAGGAAGGCTATCCCGGGAACCTGCGGGTAGCGGTCGCCTACACCTTCACCGATTCCGGCGATCTTTCGATCGCGTACGAGGCCGAGACCGACGAGCCCACGCCGGTGAATCTCACCAATCATACGTTCTGGAATCCGGCCGGAATCGGGCAGGGAATCCTCGACCTCGTGGTCGAGCTTCCCTGCCCGTTCTTTCTCCCCGTCGACGACACGCTGATCCCCACCGGAGAGATACTATCGGTGAGGGGGACTCCCATGGATTTTACGGCGCCGAAGAGGCTGGGGCAGGACATCGACAAGGTCCTGCCGAACGGCTACGACCACTGCTACGTATCGGGGGCAAAGGGAAGGGATCCATACCTCATCGCCTCGGTGAGCGATCCGGCGAGCGGCCGCCGGATGGAGATCGTCACCGATCTTCCGGGCGTGCAGTTCTATTCGGGCAACAACATCAAGGACATCCGGGGAGCGGGCGGCAGGCTCTTCACGAAACGCGACGCCCTGTGCCTCGAGACGCAGTTTTTCCCGGATTCGGTGAACCGTTGCCATTTCCCGTCGACGGTCCTGAAGCCGGACGAGACCTTCCGTACGATCACGATCCACCGTTTCGCGACGGAGTGAGTGCCTTCGCGTCGGAACCCGGAGAACGGGCCGCTTTTTTCTTCCTCCAAATTGACATTGCCGATCCGGAGGATTATCCTTCCTGCGACCTCCGGCTTCGTCCGGGGGCGAAATCACGCGAAACATGGATGATGATATGGCGAACCTGGACTTGCTTCTTGCGAAATTGAAGGCGAAACGTGTTGCGATCGGCACTCACATCACCTGCAACGATCCTCAACAGACCGAGATGATCGGGAATACGGGATTCGACTATTTCTGGATCGACACCGAACATACGGTGATCGAGAAGTACACGCTTCTCCTTCATCTCATCGCGGCCCGGGCAGCGGGCGTCCCGTCGTTCGTTCGGGTACCCTGGAACGACCTCGTGCTCGCGAAACCGATCCTCGAGACGGGCATCGACGGGATCATCTTCCCCATGATCGAAACCGCGGCGGACGCCGAATATGCCGTGAAGTCCTGTCTGTATCCTCCGGAGGGGAATCGGGGCTTCGGTCCGAGGCGGGCCGTCAGATACGGCCTCGACTCGGTGGACGACTACATAACGACCGACAGCAGGAAACTCCTGAAGCTCATCCAGATCGAGACCAAGGCTGCGGTCGACAACATCGAGCACATAGCCCGCGTTCCGGGGGTGGACATCCTCGTGCTCGGCCCGATGGATCTGTCCGGCGCCTATGGTAAACTCGGCAAAACGGAAGATCCCGAGATTCGGAAAATCTATCGGTACGTCGTGGAGAAGACCCATGAGGCGGGAAAACCCATCCTGGTCTCTCAGGGCGGCTTCAGTCGCGAAAGCATCAAGGCGTGGGCCGACATGGGGATGGATCTCATCACGATAGGGACCGAACCCGGTTACATCTTGTACGGAGCGAAAACCGCCTTGAGCAACGCGCAGCAGGCCGTAGATAAGATGGGAAAGGCCTGAGCCGAGCGAGCGAGGACGTTCCTCCGGTTATAGATTTTTTACGAGTTTATTGACATTCGGCCGGCTAGGGAGTAGAATGAAACCGCTCTGGTTAACCACGATTGGTTAACCACGAGAGCATATCAGGAGCCGGTTGATGATCGAATCGAGTCTCGAACATTTTGAGCAACTCGACATAAAGAATCCCGCCGATCTCATCATCGACCAATTGAGGGCCCTCATCGCGAGCGGAACGCTGAAACCGGAGACGAAACTTCCTTCGGAAAGGGCCCTCGCTGAAAAATTCGGCGTAGGCCGGGGTTACATCCGAGAAGCGATACAGAAGCTCGAATTCTACGGCATCCTCAAGACCATACCGAAGAAGGGGACCATCGTGGCGAGTCTCGGGGTGAAGGCGCTCGAGGGCCTCATCTCGAACATTCTCACCCTGGATCACGGTGACATGGAATCCCTCATGGAGACCAGGGCTATCCTCGAAATCCATACCGCGAGAATGGCGGCGGTAAGGGGAGGGGACGAGGATTTTCAGGAGATCATGAGAAGTCACGAGGATTTCAAAACCAAGGCGCTGAATGATTCCCCCACGCTGGAGGAAGACCACGTTTTCCACCTCGCAGTGGCAAGGGCGGCGAAGAACAGCATAACGAATTCCCTCATCGGCCTGATCATCCCCGACGTGA
The DNA here is from genome assembly GCA_964397655.1 of uncultured Spirochaetaceae bacterium. Taxonomy (GTDB): domain Bacteria; phylum Spirochaetota; class Spirochaetia; order DTKZ01; family DTKZ01; genus CAYNKA01. The sequence continues at coordinate 161,625 of CAYNKA010000007.1, forward strand.
TCGCGATGAACCGGGATTTTCAGGAGGATGCTGCCGATCGTTTCGTGCGCACCATGGAGGAGCACGAGGCCGTCATCTCAGCGATTCTGGGCAGGAAGCCCGAAGAGGCCGCGAAGGCGATGCGGTACCACATGGAAATGGCTCACCGGAGACGCTTTTCGGGGAAGGAGCCTCGTTGGACGGCGGGTTTCGAGCAAAGGCTCGTCCGGCCGCTCGATACGCATGCAGAGCCGAAAAGGCTATAACCGTTTTAGGCTGCAGATTTCAAGGTAAAAGGAGAGATTATGATACAACGGTCTCCCACTCCCGACCTGGGACGGCTCAAAGATCTCGCGGTACAGATCAGGCGGGATACCGTCAGGATGATCTCGGGAGCCGGTTCCGGACACCCCGGCGGAGCTCTCGGAGCCGCCGACATCATGGCGGTGCTCTACGGCTACATCCTGCGGGTGTCGCCGAAGAAGCTCAAGGATCCCGATCGCGACAGATTCGTTCTCTCGAACGGACACATCTGCGCCGCGTACTATTCGGCGCTGTCGCTCGCCGGATTTCTTCCCAGAAAGGAGCTTGCGGGTTTCAGGATGATGGGTTCCAGGCTGCAGGGACACCCCTCCAGGGTCAAGATGCCCGACCTCGTGGAAACCTCGACCGGCCCCCTCGGTCAGGGCTTTTCCGTAGCGAACGGCATCGCCATGGCGAATCGGCTCGACAGGAGCGCCGGCCGCGTCTACTGCATCGTCGGAGACGGCGAGATGCAGGAAGGGCAGGTCTGGGAAGCGCTCATGACGGGCGCCCAGCACCGGCTCTCCAACGTGACGCTCATCGTGAGCTACAACAATCTGCAGATCGACGGCGAGGTGCCGAAGGTCAAGAACCTCATGCCCCTGCGCAACCGGCTCGAGGATTTCGGCTGGAAGGTCGCGGAGGTCGACGGTCACGACGTCTCGGCCCTCGTCGACGCGTTCGTCGCCGCGGAAAAAGAGACCTCGAAGCCGAGCGCCGTGATCGCGAGGACGGTCATGGGCAAGGGCGCCCCGTTCATGGAGAACAAGGCGATGTGGCACGGCAACTGCCCGACCAAGGAGCAGACCGCCGAGGCGCTCAAGGCGATCGGCGCCGCCAAGGGCTTCACCGACTTTCCCGTAGGAGGCGTGAAATGATCTTCGAAAAACCCACCCCCATCAGGGACGGTTTCGGCCGGGCCCTCGTCGAACTCGGGACGAAGAACAAGAACGTCGTTGCGCTCACGGCCGACCTCTCGGAGGCCATCCGGGTCCACTGGTTCGCGCAGAAATTCCCCGAGCGTTTCTTCCAGATGGGCATCGCGGAGTCCGACATGATGGGAACCGCCGCAGGCCTCGCCTTGGGCGGAAAGATCCCCTTCGTCACCACCTTCGCCGCCTTCGCGACCAGCCTCGCGAACACTCCGGTGCGCGTTTCCGTGGCCTACAACGAAGCGAACGTGAAGATCGCAACGAGCCACGGAGGTCTGTGCGTCGGGCCCGACGGCGCCACCCACCAGTCCTTCGAGGACATCGCGCTCATGAGGGTCCTGCCCGGCATGACGATCGTCGTGCCCTGCGACGCGAACGAGGCGTGGAAGGCCACCTTCGCCGCGGCCGAGCACGCCGGACCGGTATACCTGCGCCTGGGCAGGATCGGCTCGCCCCTGTTCACCGGCGCGAAGGACCCCTTCGTGATCGGCAAGGCGAACGTCCTCAGGAAGGGAAAGGATCTCGCCTTCATCGCCTGCGGCGCGATGAACGGTCTCGCCCTGGAGGCGGCCGGCAGGCTCGCGAAGAAGGGCGTCGAAGCCAGGGTGATCAACATGCACACCGTGAAGCCCCTGGACGAGGCCGCCGTCCTCAAGGCCGCCAAGGAATGCGGCGCGATAGTCACCGTCGAGGAGCATTCCGTGATCGGCGGCTTGGGCGGCGCCGTCGCGGAACTGCTTTCCGGGAAATGCCCGGTCCCCGTGGAAACGGTGGGGGTGGACGACACCTTCGGTGAATCCGGAGAACCCGCCGAAATCCTGGAGGCGTACGGCCTCACGACGGCGAAAACCCTGGAAGCGGCCCGCAGGGCGCTGAAAAGGAAGAGTCGATAGTCGGTTTCCAGCAGGCCCTCCTTGGGAGGGCCGATTTCTACAATAAGGAGTCGTGTATGAAAAGAACGATCGTGTTCGTAATCGCGCTTTTCGTGCTTCCCGGCCTCCTCTTCGCGGGAGGATCGAAGGAGGAGAAGAAGCCGGAAACGAAGACCGTGAGGTTCTGGTACCATTTCGACAATCCGGAGACTTCGGTCAAACCGCTCATCGAGAAATTCGAGAAAGAGAACCCGGGGATGAAGGTGAACGCCGAAATGGTGCCCTGGGACGCCTACAATCAGAAGCTTCTCACGGCGGTCGCGGGCGGGAATCCCCCGGACGTCTCCCAGGTCAAGCTCTGGTGGCAGCCCCAGCTCGTGGAAATGAAGGCCCTGGAGCCCCTGGACGAGCGAATCGCCAAATGGTCCGGAAAAGCCGACGTCTTCGACAGCATCTGGCAGCTCACCAGGCATTCCGACGGCAAGCAGTACCTCATGCCTCTGCAGATGGTCATCCTGTATCTCTATTATCGCGTGGACATGTTCAACGAACTCGGGCTCAAGGTTCCGACGACGAGGGACGAATTCCTCGACGTGGCCAAGAAGCTCACGAGGGACACGAACGGCGACGGCAAGATCGACGTCTACGGCTTCGGCATCCGCGGGGCGCGCGGCGGCCACGACTGGTGGGGGACCTTCGTCCTCTCGAGCGGGGCCCAGATCATCACCAAGGACGGTAAGTCCGGGCTGACCACCCCCGAGGCCATAGCGGCCAACCAGTGGTTCATCGACCTCTTCCGCGTGCACAAGGTGAGCCCGCCGACGACCCCGACCGACGGTTTCAAGGAAATCATCGCCAACATGGTCTCCGGGAAGACCGCCATGACCATCCATCATCTCGGGAGCGCCAAGGACATGGTCAAGGCCTTGGGCGACAAGATTTCCGCCGCTCCGGTTCCCAAGGGAACCATGGGGTCCTGGACATCCTTCGGCGACGAGGAGAACGGAGTCATGTCCGCGTCGAAGGCCAAGGACGCGGCCTTCGCCTGGTGCGCCTTCCTCGCCACGGGTCCGAACAACGCGCTCTGGCAGAAATCCTCCGGACAGATATCCATCAACAAGTCCAACGGCCAGAGCCAGGAAGCCCAGTCCGACCGTTTCATGAAGGCCTCGGTCGATTCGACGCCCTTCGCGGGTGTGCTCCCCGCGCATCCGAAAACCTCCGAATTCGTGGAAACCCTCTGGCCCGCGGCCATGCAGCGCGCCTTCCTCGGGGAGATCACGAGCGAACAGATGATGAAGGCTTTCGAAGAACATTTCTTCGGAAAGAAATGAGCCAAGCATCCCGGGCGCCCGTCGCCCGGGGTCTTTCACTTTCCCGAATCCTGGGGGAACGATGCGGAAGAGTAAATTCGACTTTTTTCCCTATGCGCTTCTTTCACCTGCCATGATCGTGACTGTCCTCATCATCTTCATTCCGATCATTCAGACGATGGTCTACAGCTTCATGAATTACATCATTTGGAAGCCGCAGGAGAGGGGATTCGTCGGCCTTCGGAACTATGTCACGGCACTCAAGGATCCGGTGTTCTGGATCTCCCTCAAGAACACCGTCATCTGGATCGTCGGCGTCATTTCCCTCCAGCTCCTTCTGGGTTTCGTCACGGCGCTTTTCCTGAACAGGCCGTTCTTTTGGCGCGGCATCGCCAGATCCCTCGTGCTCATTCCCTGGGTGACGCCGAGCGTCATCACCGCCCTCATGTGGCGCTGGATGTACGACGGCAACCACGGCGTGATCAACGACCTCCTCGTACGCGTCGGCATCCTCCGGGAATATTTTCCCTGGCTCGCGAGCAGTACGGCAGCGCTTCCGGCGGTCATGATCGCCCTGATGTGGCAGGGTTTCCCCTTTTTCGCCATCATGATCCTCGCGGGTCTCCAGTCGATTCCGGAGACCCTTTACGAGGCGGCCGAGGTCGACGGTGCCGGGGTTCTCCAGCGCTTCACGCTGATCACCCTTCCCATGCTGGTCCCGGTGCTCTTCACCTCGCTTCTCCTCAGGATAATCTGGGTGGCGAATTCGCTGGACATCATCTACATCATGACCGGAGGCGGACCGGGATACAGCAGCCACACGCTTCCCGTCTATTCGTACATCCGGGCGTACAAGGGGATGGACTTCGGGTACGCTTCGGCCATCGCGATCTTTCTCACGCTGCTTCTCGCGGCGTTCGTCGCCGGTTACGTGAGAAAGGTCCTGAGAACGGAGGATCGATCGGCATGAAGACACGAATACGCCCGATGTGGTTCGACGCGCTCACCCTGCATCTGCCGGTCCTCGCCATCCTCTGCTTCGCGCTTGGGCCCTACGTCTGGACCTTCCTGTCCTCCGTCACGCCCGAGGAGGAACTCTATTCCGCGGAGTTCCGATATCTTCCCGAGCATCCGACGATGGAGAATTATTCCCGGCTTTTCGAAAAGATCGATTTCGCCTCCAACATGAGGGACAGCATGATCGTGGCGCTTTCCACCATGGTGTTGGGGCTCGGCATCACGGTCAGCGCGAGTTACGGCTTTTCCCGGTACAAATTCCGTGGCAGGAACCTTCTTCTGATGCAGTTCCTCGTCATCAACATGTTTCCCATCGTCCTCCTGCTCGTTCCGCTCTTCATCATCATGCGCGTCCTGGGACTCATGGACACCTACTTCGCGCTCATCATCGCGTATTCGACGTTCACCATCCCGTTCTCGACGTGGATGATGACGAGCTTCTTCAACGCGATTCCGAGGGAGCTGGACGAGTCCGCGCAGATCGACGGCTGCAACCGCTTCATGACCATGATTCGCGTGACCATACCGATCGCCATGCCGGGGATCGCGGCCACGGGAATCTACATTTTCATTACGGCATGGAACGAATTCCTCTATGCCGCCGTACTGACCGGAACGGACGTGAGGACGATTCCCATCGCCCTCCAGAACATGATCGGCGAGTACAAGATCGCATGGGGATTGCTGACCGCCGGAGGAGTACTGAGCGCGGTGCCGGTCATCGTGCTTTTCTTCTTCATCCAGAAGCAACTCATCGGTGGCATGACCGCCGGGGCCGTGAAAGGGTAAGGGACCCGCCCCGGCGCCCGAGCCCCCCGGCCGGAACCGTCACGGACGGATCGGGAGCGAAAGGCGGGGGCTACTGCGTGACGAAGCGGAGAGCAGCGGCGTTCATGGACGACGAACTGCCCGCGGCCCCCGCGACGAGGAGCGCATTCGCCTCGGGGCTGCCGGAGGAGGAGTTGACCGCCGCCGCGAAGGGAAGGGCGCTTGTGAAACCCTTGACCGAAGCGGTAACGAACCCTCCCGTCCCGAAGCTCGGGTCGAGGAGCCCGCTCTGCGTGAAGCGCGCGACGAACAACCTCCAGATGCCGGGACTGCTCAAGCTTCCTTCCACCTTCTCGAAACATCCCGTGACGAGGATCATTCCGTCGTTCTGGAGCGCTGCGGATGCCACCCGGATGTTGGAGTCTCCGAAGCTGGCCCTCACGACGCCTCCCGTCCCGAAGTTCGGATCCAAGCTTCCGTTCCAGTAGTAGCGGGCCATGAGAATGGAGCCCTTCCCGTTCGCGGGCTGCGTGGTCCCGACCGCGACGATCTGCGACGAGAACTGGAGGAGAACTGCGGACACCGAATCCTGGCTGGTGTCGTTGCCGGAATAGTCCAAGGTCACCGTCCCGCCCGTCCCGAACCCCGTGTCGCGGCCCCCGTTGGTGTTGTATTTCACGAGCGCGAAATTCCTGCTCGATCCGTTGTCGGTGTAACCGCCCGCGACGATGGATCCGTCGTTGAGCACGGCGAGGGCGTTCACGCAGTCGTCGTTCGAAGCCGAGATGTCGTCCAGGACCTTCCCGCCGGTTCCGAACGTGGCGTCGAGGGCGCCCGTGGTCTTGTCGATTGCCGCGATGGCGAACTTTTTCTGACCTCCCGAAGATGTTTCCGCGTATCCGGCCGCCAGGTACCTGTTTCGGCCGGTATCGTAGACGATCACATTCGTCTCGTCGTCGAACCCGCCGCCGGACATGTCGACGATCAGCGAGGTCTCGTTGTATCCGCTGTCGTACGTGGTGACGTAGGTCGTGGGATCGGTGGTGCTGTTGAAATAATAGGAATGCAGCTTCACCGTGAAATCCTTGCCCGTTCCCGAGGTGTCGCTTGTACCGGCCGCGGCGAAATTCATGCCCATGTCCGAGGCCGTGGACGCGAGGAAGGTCGAATCGTAGGAGAAGGACGTTCCGACGGGCGAACCGTTCGATCCGTATAACGTGATGAAACCCGTGGTGGCCGCGCCCGCCAGTTTTGTTCCGCTCATGGCGAAGGTGTCGTTGCCGAGGAAGGCTATTCCCGTCGCGTAGGAAAATTCCCCGGCGGCGGAGGTCTGCAGCACGACTCCCGAGGATCCGAACGAGCCGTCGAGCCGCCCCGCGGACGTCGTTGACGACTCCGGCGCGCTCGATGCGAGGACGCACCCCATGAACAGGATCAGGGAGGCTCCGACGGATGCGAAAAATGCCGTTCTCATACTCCCTATTTTAATCAAACTGCGGATTTTTCTCCATGATTTCTTTCGAAAAACCGGAAAAAAATACCCTTCCGATTGAAAGATCCCGCCCGTTTCCCTTACTATGGGGGACGGAGGCACATCAATGCGACAAATCGAAGTCCATTCCTTCGAGGCCGAAGGATTGAAGAAAGTCTACGACAACGGTTCCTGGTTCATGGGAATAAAGAATTACAAGCCGGCGAACGATCTGGCGAACCTCGACTGCCTGGAGCGGCACAACGAGACCGACGAGATCTTCGTACTCTTGGCGGGCGGATGCGTTCTTCTCACGGCCGAGGAAACGGCGTTCGGAGGACTCGCGTTCGAGGCGCTTTCGATGGAACCTCGCAGGGTGTACGTCATTCCGAAGGGGCTTTGGCATACGACGGTGACCGCCAAGGACAGCAAGCTCGTCCTCGTCGAGGCGTCGGGGACTTCTGAGAAGAACAGCGACGTGCTCAAGCTGTCGAAGGACGACGCGGCGAAAGGCGCGGCCGCGACGCGGGCCGCCGGCTGGAAACGCTGAACCGGAGAAAGGCGTTCCGGTCCTATTCGGCGAGACGGGGCTTCACGGGGAGTTCGGTCCAGTCCTCGAAGGCGAGGACGCCTCGTCCTCGCCAGGTGAAGAAGAGGAAGGAGGCCTTGAATCGATAGGAAACCGATTCCGCGCTGTATCCTCCCTGGCGGACCTGCTTGAATTCGATACCGAGGTCAAGGATGTCCACGAATGCGGGAAGCGGGTCCAAGGTGTAGCTCGCGTCATAGGGGGCGCCGGCGGCTTCCGTGATGCGGGCCTTCCCGCGCATCGTGATCGCCTCGAGCGGCAGCTCGAAGGGAAAGGACAGAAGCGCGGTCGTCCCCTCGCGTTCTCGCGTAGGCGCGCCGCGCCTCAGGCTGTCCTGCAATTCCCTGTCGAAGGGCGTCTTATCCCCTCGGAGGTCGGCCCAGCGGGAGGCAACGGACGCGAGGCGCCTTTTCCGCTCCGTCGAAAAGTCCGTCCCGTTCTTTTCCGAGCTGACTACTTCGAGGCGGACCTTCCCGTCTTCTCCGTACGAAAGTCCGATGACTGCATGTTCGACGCTTTTCACCCCGCCGGACGAATCGAGTTCCTCCTGCGTGAGCCTGAGAATTCTCGGCGCCATCCGTTCCGCCGCGGTCCTTTTCGCCACGGCCTCGATCCAGAGCGATTCCGGGTCCGCGGCTCCGAGCGCCGGTCCGGCGGGAAGGAGGAGAAACAGGAAAACCGCGGATAGGGCTCCGAAGTTCTTCATCTCTTTTCAATTAAGGAGTATATACCGCCTGCCTCGGGAGATCAAAGGGCACGGCGGCGGGCCTTGGCGGACGGATCGTGCGTGTGGTGGCGGGTCTCAGCCGTTCGGCTCTTCATCGCCGACTTTCGGACGCATGGTATCCCTGAGATAATCCGCGAAGTCCTTCCCCGAAAGCGGCGTATGGTAATAATACCCCTGGATTCGCCTGCAGCCGAGCTTGAAGAGGGTCTTGAGCTGCTCCGGGGATTCTATCCCCTCCGCGACCACGTCGATGCCCAACCTGTGGGCCATGGAAATGAGGGCGTGGACTATGTTCTGGTTGTTCGTGTCGTCGGCGATGGAATCCACGAAGGTTTTGTCGATCTTGATGGCGTCGATCGGAAGGTCCTTGAGATAGCTCAGCGACGAGTAACCGGTTCCGAAGTCGTCGATCGCTATCTTGATCCCCCGCCCCCTGAGCTGTTGGATCTTCCGGATCGCAGCCTTCGGATCGTCCATGACGCTGCTTTCGGTGATCTCGACCTCGAGACATTTCGGATTCACCCCGTTCTTCGCGATCACGCGTTCCACGTTTTCCACGAGGCTCTCGCTCTTGAACTGCCGGGGGGAGAGGTTGATCGCTATCGTGTAGTTTTCGTAGCCCTCGGCCTGCCATTGGACCAGATGGGACACGGCCTCGTAGAGTACCCAATTGCCGATGGGGATGATGAGCCCCGTCTCCTCCGCAACCGGAATGAATTTCCCTGGATTGATGAGCCCCTTGGTGGGATGATGCCAGCGGATGAGCGCCTCCGCGCCCCAAGGAACGCTCCTTATCCTTCCTTCGATCATGACGAGCGAGAGGATGGGCTGAAAATAGAGCTCGAACTGCTTCTTGATCTCTGCTATCGCCTGCTGTTCCAGGGCCTTGATGATGGCGTTCTGGAGTTCCATCTTCTCTATGACTTTCTCGCTCATCTCATCCCGGAATATCACGAAGTCCTTGCCGTTCCGCTTCGCGTACTCGAGGGCTATGTCCGCGTCTCGGAGAAGGAGGGTCTTCGTTCGCGCGTTGCCGGGGTAAAGGACCGCTCCTATGGAACCGCCGAGCGAGAAATTCTTTCCCGGAAATCGATGGCTTTTCGTGATGACCGCGTACACCTTGTGAAGGATGCCGGACAGCTCGTTCTCCGATCCGACGTCGTGGAGAATGAAGCTGAATTCGTCCTCCCTCGAATGATAGATCCAGGTCCCTTCGGGCAGAACGTTCTTGAGCCGCTCTGAGGATTCGTAGATTACCCATTCGTTGATGCTCGGGTCCAGGGTCTTTTTGATGAGGCCGAAGTTGTCGTTGAATTGTAGCATCGCCACCGCGAAGGGTCGTCCGTCGCCGGGTTTTCCTCTTTTGTCCAGGAGAACGCCGAGGTCGCGCTCGAGAACGGAGTGGTTGGGAAGGCCGGACACCGGATTGTGCTGAAGCTTGTGGCTCAAGGCCTCCTGCCGGCGATTCCCGGCGGAAATCTGCGCGAGCAGTTCCTCGGTGCTCTTTTTATGCCTGACGATTTCCCGGTCTTTTTCCTCGAGGGTCTTCCTGAAGTCGAGGATGTCCTTTTTTACATCTTCCGGAATGTCGGCTCTGCCGATCAGCTTTGTGATGTTAAGCAGCCCCATGCCACCTTCATTATCGGCAACGGCGTGCTTAAGTTGATGATTTTGACTGTGGCATTTCTCTCCATACACCCGGACATACAACGAACTTCGTCCGCCCTCGCAGCACGGCTCCGCCGCTACTCTCCGTATTTGCCGAGGCGGCGAGTCTCACTGCGTCCCTCTCGGCAAGGCGAAATGCCGTATTAGGGGCCTTGGCTCACGTGATTCTCTCGGCGTGTCCGCGCGACGAGTTTCAGAGCGAGCTCCGGTTATCCGCCTTCGAAAACGGTTTCCACCGCCCCTTGCGATTAACCGAAATATTAGTTACTATTTCCCAATACCATGAATACGATCGTTGAGAAAACCCAACTGTCCGACGAAGTCTACCGGATCAAGGTGAAGGCGCCCCTCATCGCGGAAGAACGAAAACCCGGTCAGTTCGTCATCGTCCAGCGTGATACCGATTTCGGCGAGAGGATCCCGCTCACCATCGCCGATGCTGACCCGGTCGCCGGTACCATCACCATGATTTTCCAGACCGTGGGAAGCTCTACTCACAAGCTCGCCCTCCTCAGGGAGGGCGATTCCATAGCGAACCTTCTCGGCCCCCTGGGAAAGCCGACCCATATCGAGAAATTCGGAACCGTCGTCTGCGTCGGCGGCGGCATCGGAGCCGCGCCGCTTTTCCCCATCGCACAGGGGATGAAAGCCGCAGGAAACCGTCTCGTCGTCATCATCGGGGCCCGCAACAAGAGCCTCATCATCATGGAAGAGGAGATGAGGGCGATCGCGGACGAACTCGTCGTCGTGACGGACGACGGCTCCTACGGCAGGAAGGCCCTCGTGACCGAGCCGCTCAAGGCCCTCTGCGAGCAGAACCCGAAGCCCGACTGCGTCGTCGCTATCGGACCTCCGATCATGATGAAGTTCTGCGCGGAGACGACGCGCCCCTTCGGCGTCAAGACTCTCGTCTCGCTCAACACCATCATGATCGACGGAACGGGCATGTGCGGCGGCTGCCGCGTTATGGTCGGGGGGCAGACCAAGTTCGTCTGCGTGGACGGACCGGAGTTCGACGGCCACGCGGTCGATTTCTCCAACATGATGCTCAGGATGTCCTCCTACAAGCCGCAGGAGGAAAAGGCGCATCACGAATGTCATCTGGATCTTGAAGCGAAAAGACTCGAATCCGGGAGCGCGAGGAGCGTCAAGCCATGAGCCATGAAACGAATCCCGAAAAACTCGCGGCCGAGGCGAAGGCGCTTTTTCTCTCCCTCAAGGACAGGAAACCGACTCCCAAGGAACGGCTCGCCATCCCTCCGCAGGAAATGCCTGCGCAAGCCCCCGAGGTGAGACGGACCAACATGCAGGAAGTCGCCCTCGGCTATTCCGAGGAGCAGGCCAGGGTGGAAGCGATGCGCTGCCTGCAATGCAAGGGGGCGCCCTGCGTCGCATCCTGCCCCGTGAAGATCGACATCCCCGGCTTCATCGGGAAGATCGCCGAGGGCGATTACGGCAGGGCCCTCGCGATCCTGCGTGAAAGCAACCTTTTCCCCGCGATCTGCGGGAGGGTCTGCCCGCAGGAAGTCCAATGTCAATCCACCTGCACCGTGGGCAAGTCGCTGAAGAGCCTGGAAAAGGCCGTGTCCATCGGCCGCCTCGAGCGTTTCGCGGCGGATTGGGAGCGGAAGACCGGCGCGTCTATGGCCCAACCGACGAGGTCCAAGACCGGCAGGCGGGTAGCGGTCGTGGGCAGCGGCCCCGCGGGGCTCGCGGCGGCGGCCGACCTGGCCAAGGCCGGGCATTCGGTGACGGTTTTCGAGGCCTTCCACAAGCCCGGCGGAGTCATGATCTACGGCATCCCGGAATTCCGCCTGCCGAAGGAGATCGTGAGCCGGGAGATCGAGGCTTTGAAAGGTCTCGGCGTCGAGATCCGCACGAATTTCCTCGTGGGCAGAACCCGCGGCCTCAAGGACCTATTTGCGAAGGACGGCTACGACGCGGTCTTCATCGGAAGCGGAGCGGGCTTGCCGAAATTCATGAATATCCCCGGGGAGAACCTCGTCGGCGTCTTCTCGGCGAACGAGTATCTCACCCGGTCGAATCTCATGAAGGCATACGACGAAGCGCATGCCGCTACGCCCATGTACAGGGCGAAGCGCGTCGCGGTGCTCGGCGGAGGCAACGTGGCCATGGACGCTGCGAGGACCGCCCTCAGGCTCGGTGCGGAAAAGGTCTACATCGTCTACCGGCGCACCGAGGTGGAAATGCCGGCACGGGTCGAGGAAGTGATCCATGCGAAGGAAGAGGGCGTCGAATTCCATCTCTTGGAGAACGCGAAACGGATCATCGGCGACGACAAGAACCGTGTCGTCGGCATGGAATGCCTTTCCTACCGCCTCGGCGACCCGGACGCCTCCGGCCGTAGAAGCCCGGTGGAAATACCGGGTTCGGAGCACGTCCTCGACGTGGACGCGGTCATCGTCGCGATCGGGAACGAATCGCATCCGCTGCTCCTACAGACCAACCCCGACATCAAGGTGTCCAAGCGGGGAAACATCGTGACCGACGAGAACGGCAAGACCTCCATGGATCGGGTGTACGCGGGCGGCGACATCGTGCTCGGAGCGGCCACGGTCATCCTCGCCATGGGCGAGGGGAGAAAGGCGGCGGCTTCCATAAACCGTCTCCTCGAAGGTAAGTGATTCGCAGGCGGAATCCGGTCCCGCCGCTTGCTGCGACGCGCTTCCATTTTTCGGCTTCAGGCCGGCCGTGAGGCCGGCTTTTTTCATGCTCGAAGTCCTTGAATTCGCCCTGACCTCTTCTTATCTTGAAAAAGACAGGGATCTAATCACGTCGGATGAGGAGAACGCCATGGCGAATCTGAACTCAAGGTATCTGGGGGTTGAATTGTCCAATCCTCTAGTCGTAGGAGCGTGCAGCCTGACCAGCCAATTGGACACCCTGAAACGCATCGAGGATTCCGGTGCCGGCGCCGTCGTCATCAAGAGCCTCTTCGAGGAGCAGATTCAGCTCAAACGCTTCCTGCTGGACGAGGCCCTGCACAGGCACGACGATTGGCACGCGGAAATGACGTCGATTTTCCCCGATCTCGAGGACGCGGGCCCGGAGGAGCATCTCCTCTGGGTGCGGAAGGCGAAGGAGGCCCTCGAGATTCCCGTGTTCGCGAGCCTCAACGCGGTCAATCCCGAGACATGGCTCGAATTCGCCGTGCTTCTCGAGGGAACCGGCGTCGACGGGATCGAGCTCAACTTCTTCGCGACCCCCTCCGACGCCGGCAAATCCGGAACGGACATCGAGAACGAGCAGATCGAAATAGCGACGGAACTTAAGAAGAGGCTGAAGATACCGATCGCGGCGAAGCTCAGCCCCTTCTACACGAATCCCCTGAATTTCGTCAGAAGGCTCGACGCCGTGGGCACGGACGGATTCGTCCTCTTCAATCGACTTTTCGATCCGAGCCTCGATCCGGAACTGGAAAAGAGCGATTTCCCCTTCAACCTCTCGAATCCCAACGACCACCGGCAGTCGCTCAGGTACGTCGGGCTTCTCTCGGGCAAGGTGAGGGGAACGCTCTGCGCATCTCACGGAATCCATTCCCCGGCGAACGCCGTCGAAGTCCTTCTCGCCGGAGCCGACGCCTTCCAGACGGTGAGCTATCTCTATCGCAACTCGGTCGGATCCATAAAACATTTCCTGAACGACATCGCGTCATGGATGGACAGGAAAGGCTATGCGTCGATCGCCGATTTCAAGGGAAAGCTCGACGCGGAGAGGAATCCGGACAAATTCACTTACCGACGGGCGCAGTACGTGAGGATTCTCATGCGGCCCCAGAGCTTCCTGGCCAAACCTTCGAGCGTTTGATACAATCCGGGACGGGCGGGACCGATTCTCCTCGGCGAGAAGCCGGCCCGTCGTCCCCATTCCACCTGATTCGGAGGCTTCTCGGTGATACACGTCCCTGTCACGAACCTTTCCAGATCGAACCTCGAGGCCAGATATTCCGATACCATATCGATCTACGAAGGATATCTCGCCGACGTATACGCGAAGCTGATGTCGATTCTCCGAAATTCCGAGATCCAGGCCACGGTGAAGCAGCGGGTGAAGTCCTTCGACAGTTTCTTCGCGAAGATCCTCAGGAAGGCCAAGGAGCTGAACGGCAAGGCGGAGGACGAATCCGCGACGGTCGTGATCACCGACCTCCTCGGCATCCGGGTCATCTGCCCTTTTCTCGAGGATACCCTGCAGGTCGAGGACCTCGTCCGCCGCCACTTCGAAGTGTTCGAGCGTGAACGAAAGGGCGAGGATTATTCGCCGCGGGAATTCGGCTACGAATCAACCCACGTCATCGTCAAGGTTCCCGGACCGAAAAGGATCGAGGGGCTCCTGAAGGAGGAGGTCCTCTGCGAAATTCAGATCCGCACGATCCTCCAAGACGCCTGGGCGGAGGTAGAGCACGAACTCATGTACAAGGCCGAATTCACGCCTTTCGACGAACCTCTTCGAAGGAAACTCGCCGCGGTGAACGCCAATCTCAGCCTTTCGGACATCATCTTCCAGGAAATCCGCGACTATCAGAGACGGCTGCAGGAAGAACTCAAGAAGCGGCGTAAGAGTTTCCTGCAGAAGCTCCAAGAGGAGACCGAGGAACTCAAGCTCACGGAGAAGGAGGGTGCGGCCGCGCCCGCGTCACCGGCGGAATCCTTCCGCTCGCCGACGGTGGAAACCGTCGACAACCTCCTCCTCGAGGCCCTCACCGCGCACAACCAGCGCCGGTATCCCGAGGCCATCGCCATCTACACGCGCATCCTGTCGCGCCATCCCAAGAAGAGCCTGAGAAGCATAATCTACATACATCGCGGAATGGCCTATTTCGGCGATTCCCGGTACCGCGAGGCCCTGGAGGATTTCAGCAAGGCCATCGGCTTGGACGAATCGAACGCCAGGGCCTATTACTACAGGGGAGTCGTGCACCGCTTCCAGAACAACCAGCAGCTCGCCCTCTCGGACTTCGATCGCTGCCTGGAGATAGATCCGTATCAGTTCGATCCGCTTTTCGGGCGGGCTCAGGTCTATTTCTCGCTCGGAGACTACGTAAAGGCGCACGACGACTGCACGAAGGCCCTCGCCATCCGACCGTCCGTGCAGGAAGCGAAGCGCTTCTTCGAGGTCGTGATGCGGCGGATGCAGTTTTAGCCTTCCGACAGACCGCTAACCGCGTCGCTTGACACCCGTCGGCTCAAAACTTAGTATAAAAGCGGAAAACAATCGAACCGATGTCGATTGAGACGGCGTCGAGCCACCTGCACCGGCGAACGGGGGAATCGGGATGGATCTTACGATTAGGGATGTGGCCGCGAAGTTCTTAGTCTCTGAAAAGACCGTCTACCGCTGGGTCAAGGAATCGAAGATTCCGGTCTACCGCATCAACGGACAGTACAGGTTCCGTTCGGCCGAGATCGAATCTTGGGTTCTCAGGAACAAGAAACAGCCCGATGCCGACGTGAAGAAGACGGTCTCGGAATCCGGACATCCCATAAACCTTCGGGAGCTTCTGGACCGCGGGGGGATTTTCTACCGGACCGAGGGAGAAACTCCGGACGAAATATTCATGAACGCGGTCGGACTCCTGAAACCGGGAAAAGAGTTCCCCAAGGAAGCCTTCCTGAACGGGCTTCTCGACAGGGAAAAGCTCATTCCTACTTCCATCGGCCGAGGCATAGCCCTTCCGCACACGCGGGATATCCAGGCCGGATCGCAGGACGACGAATTCGTCGCGCTCTTCTTCCTCGAACAACCCATCGATTTCGGAGCCCTGGACGGAGAGCCGGTCTTCTGTCTGTTCCTCTTCTTCGCCTCGGATCTTAAACGCCACCACGACATGATGATGAGGATCGTTTTTTTCTGTCAACGGCCGGGCTTCAAGGCCCTGCTCAGGCGTCAGGCCGCCCGCCGGGAAATCCTGGCGTACGTGGAAGGAAAAGAGGCCGTAATCGAAGGCCGGCGGAGCTGAAGCCGCCGGTCTTCGCACGCCGCACCGGATCCTGCCTCAGGCCACCTCCCGTTTCGCAGAGAGCGCCGGAAGATTTTCGTTCAACTTGAAGAATTCCATGGCGTTTTTCAGGTCGTCCGCCTGGGCGTTCAGTTCCTGGGCCGTGGATGCGAGTTCCTCCGACGAAGCCGCGTTTCTCTGAATGAC
Source organism: uncultured Spirochaetaceae bacterium (assembly GCA_964397655.1). GTDB lineage: Bacteria > Spirochaetota > Spirochaetia > DTKZ01 > DTKZ01 > CAYNKA01. The sequence continues at coordinate 177,430 of CAYNKA010000007.1, forward strand.
CTGGTCCAATTGGCTGAGGGCCTTGGTGATCTGGTTCGCCCCGCTGTTCATCTCGCTCGAAGACGCCGAGATCTCCTGCACGAGTTCCGCGGTTTTCTGGATGTCCGGCACCATGCGGACCAGGATCTCGCCAGTTTTCTCGGCCACGGAGACGCTCGTCGCCGAGAGCGTTCCGATCTCGACCGCCGCCGCCTGGCTGCGCTCGGCGAGCTTTCGGACCTCCGATGCGACGACCGCGAATCCCTTGCCCTGCTCGCCGGCCCGCGCCGCCTCTATAGCCGCGTTCAGGGCGAGGAGGTTCGTCTGCCGGGCGATCTCCTCGATGATGGTTATCTTCTCGGCGATCTGCTTCATGGCGGTCACGGTCTCGGAGACCGCCTTCCCGCCCTCGGTGGCGTCCGACGCGGCCTTGGCCGCGATCTTGCCGGTCTGGAAGGCGTTGTCGGTGTTCTGGACGATGCTGCTCCCCATCTGCTCCATCGACGACGAAACCTCCTCTCCCGCCGAAGCCTGCTCCGAGGCGCCTTCGGCGAGGCTCTGGGCTCCGGTGGAAAGCTGTTCCGCCCCGCTCGCGAGATTCATCGAGGACGTCTTCACCATGGTGACGACCTCGGCTATCTTGTCGATCGTACGGCCCATCGAGTCGAGCAATCTTCCGAGTTCGTCTTTCCTCGCGATGCGGGAGAGCGTCTCGTCCTTCGACAAATCTCCCTCCGCGAGCTTCTCCATACGCTGCACGGCGGTGATGATGGGTTTGGAAAAGCGGTTCGAGAAGACGATCGCGAGGCCGAGAGCGAGCGCGGTCGCGACCACGAGCGTGCCGAGGATGAAGATATGCCCGTGAACGGCGATCTTCTCGATGGTGCGCGGGGCAGCCATGAACTCATCCTCGTACGAGCCCGCGCCGATTATCCAATCCCTCGGTGCGAAGTAGCTGAAACGGACGATCTTCATCCTCGGGGCCGGGTCTCCGGGATTCTGCCAGGGGTAATGGTCCTCGCCGATCTCGCCCGGTTTAAGGGAGAGGGCCTTCTTGACGATGGCCTGGATGAACGCACGGCCGTTCACGTCCTTCGTGTCCCAGATGACTTCGCCGTCGCGCTTTCCGTTCTGGGAGACGACATAGCGCCCCTTGGAGTCGAGGATGTACACGTATCCCGTTTCGCCGACCTTCATGTCGATCACCTGTTTTCGCAGTTCTGCGGTTCCGATCCCGACCAGGTTCTCCTTGGCGGCTCCGGCATCTTCGACGATGCGCTGCTGCACCATGGACATCCCCACGACGCCGAGCAGCATGTGGTCGAGGTCTGAATAGGCGAGCTTCAGACTCTCCCGCGTCGCCGATTCCTGCATCGTCCGGACCTGGGAGAACACGACTCCCCAGAGTACGAGAAGCGGCAGGATCGTCAGGCAGCCGAACATCAGAAGCAGCGGAGTTCTCAACGTTTTGAATTTCATGGCGTCTCTCCCCGCCTGCGCTTTCATCAGGAAACTTCGTATCGTTCGAGCGATGTTGTCCGGAAAGACGCGTTGAAAACGGTTTTAACCTCGCTTCTCATGAAACGCAGGCTCATTTTTTACATTCCGAGGAATTCACCTCATTACGGTCCGCCTCGGATAGTTAAAAGGTATACCGGATATACTGCGAAGTCAATTTAATAGAGGAAATAGAGAGAATGTCAGTTGTTCCGTGACGAGAAGGTTCCCTCTCGGCTCGTCGCCCGTCCCATGTGCCCGTTCGACCGCAGAATCGGGCGTCCGGAACCGAAAGGATTTGCATCTCTTTATCCTATCGTGTATTGACAACCCATCGTTTTTCCTCAAGAATGAAGTGGGAACCTTAGGATTACGGAGATCTTCATGATGAAGGAACTTGAACGGACCGATCCCGAGATCTTCGATGTGCTCGGCAAGGAAGAGGGCAGGCAGCTCCGCAAGCTCGAAATGATCGCTTCGGAGAACTTCACGTCCAAGGCCGTCATGGAGGCCGTCGGTTCCGTGCTCACCAACAAGTACGCCGAGGGGTATCCCGGAAAGCGCTATTACGGCGGATGCGAATTCGTGGACGTCGCCGAAAATCTCGCCCGCGAACGGGCGTGCAGGCTGTTCTCCTGCGATCACGCGAACGTCCAACCCCACGCGGGCGCGCAAGCCAACATGGCCGTGTATTTCACCCTCCTCAATCCCGGCGACACGGTCATGGGAATGAACCTCGCCCACGGAGGGCATCTGACGCACGGCTCGCCGGTCAATTTTTCGGGCCGCTTCTATACGATCGTCAGCTACGGCGTCCGGCGGGACGACGAAACCATCGACTACGACGAGATGGCTAAGGTCGCCCGGGAAAGGAGGCCCAAGCTCATCATCGCCGGGGCTTCCGCCTATCCGCGGATCATCGACTTCGCGCGATTCCGCGAAGTCGCGGACGAGGTCGGCGCGTTCTTCATGACGGACATGGCCCACATCGCCGGGCTCGTGGCGGCCGGGCTCCATCCTTCGCCGTTGCCGTTCGCGGATTTCACGACCTCCACGACGCACAAGACCCTTCGGGGACCCCGCGGCGGACTCATCCTCATAGGCAAGGACAAGGAAAACACGCTCGGGCTCACCGCACCGAAGAGCGGAAGGCTCAAACTCTGGTCCGAGGTCCTGGACGGGACCGTGATGCCGGGCGTCCAGGGAGGTCCGCTCATGCACGTGATCGCGGGAAAGGCCGTGGCGTTCAAGGAAGCCCTCGAACCGAAATTCAAGACGTACCAGGAAAGAATCCTGAAGAACGCGCAGGCGCTCTGCCGTACGCTCAAGGACGGCGGAGCGAGGATCGTGTCTGGGGGCACGGACAACCATCTCATCCTCATGGACGTTACGCCCTTCGGCCTTTCGGGCAAGGAGGCCGAGACGCTTCTCGACGGAGCGAACATCACCGTCAACAAGAACGGCATCCCCTTCGATACGAAGGGTCCTCTCGTCACCTCGGGGATCCGGCTGGGTACGCCGGCCCTCACGACCAGGGGCATGGGGGAACGAGAGATGGAAACGATCGGCGGCTACATTCTCGACGTCCTTCGCAATCACGAAAGGGATTCGGTCGTCTCGGAAATCGCCGAAAAAGCAGCGACTTTGTCTTCCCGGTTTCCTTTGGTAGCGGATTGATCCGCGGCTATACGTCGGAATTCGCATTTCTCCGCGGGGAAATGCATTGTCGTGGGAGGGGTATGAAAAACCGCCCTGTTGACCGTCTGAGAATTTCGTTTGCATTGACAAAGGCTTGCACCGGCACCTATACTTATCACGTAATTAGGATGCGGTATGAGTAATCCTTTACAGCTGTCCATCGTCAATTTCAACAAGGATGCGTACATCATTGTTGAGGGAAAACAGAAAGCCGACTACTTCTTCATCATCCGCTCCGGAAAGGTTCGGATCAGCAAGGAAGTAGAGGTCGTCGAGGAGGAGGGCGGCAACATCCTCGGTCCGGGCGACTTTTTCGGTGTAGTCTCCACGATGTCCTCGCACAGCCACATCGAAACGGCTCAGGCGGTGACGGACGTGTCCCTCATATCGGTCCACCGGGAACAATACGGTCTGCTCATCGAAAAGAACGCGCCCGTCGCCATGAAGATCATCGAGCAGTTCAGCCGCAGGATGCGCTATCTCGACGAGGCGCTCGCGACGCTCACCAACAAAGCGACGAAGGAAGGAGATCCGAACGTCCTTTTCGAGATCGCCGAGTATTACGTGAAGCAGAATCAGTACAACCTCGCGTACTATACGTACTATCATTACGCCAAGCTCTTCCCCAAGGGCGAGAACATGCAGAAGGCCATGGAACGGATGGCGAAGATCCAGCCCTACGCCAAGCCGGTTTTCCTGGACGGAAGCGATACGACCTTCAACCGGACGTACCCCAAGAACACCATGATTTTCGCGGAGAGTATGCCGGGGAAGGAGCTGTACATCATCCAGAAGGGCAGCGTGAAGATATCCAAATTCGTGGGCGGTACGGAGGTGCTCCTGGCGGTCCTCAAGACCGGCGACATTTTCGGCGAAATGTCCCTCATCGAAAACAAGCCACGATCCGCTTCCGCGATAGCCTACGAAGACGCGGTCCTTCTGGCCGTGAACAAGGAAAACTTCGGCCGAATGGTATCCACTCAGCCGCAGATCATTTCGCGGCTCACCCAGCTCCTCGCGGAACGCATCTGGTTCATCTACAAACAGCTCGCGAACACCCTTCTTTCGGATCCGGTCGGCAAGATGTTCGACGCCCTCCTCATACAGCTCGAGAAGGCCCGCGTCACCATCAAGTCCGGGGAGGCCTATACCTTCGACATCGGCCCGAAGGAGCTCATCAACATGGTCGGACTTCCGATGGCAGACGGGAACAACGCACTGCGCATGTTGCTGCAGAACAACCGGATCAAGGCCATGGACAACAGGATCTACACCTCCGACACCGAGGAGATCCTGAAACAGGCCTCTTATTACCGGAAGATGCAGCGCATCGAAAAGGCCCGGAAAGAGCAGCGCAGGTTCTAGACTTCAGTACTCCATAAGGCATCTCCTCTTCCCGTGGACCGGACGCGCTTCGCATGCCCGCGCGGCTCGGCTCGACTCGTCTCGCCTCGTTCCCAAACGAAAGGTTCGATGGAGCTTCGTTTTATTGAATTTATTGGATTATTCATCTATAAATAAGATAATTTCGATAATGGAGGCGGCATGAAAATCTTTACGGAAGCGCGGGGACGGCAAATCAGGCCTCTCGGACGTCGAAATGAAACGAAGCCGAGCAAGAGGCTATGAGCGATATCGCGACGGGTGAAAGATCGGTCCTCATCATCGAGGACCACTCCATGACCAGGGAAGGCATCAAGGTCGTTTTGAGTTGGGGAACGGGTTTCGCCCCGATCTTCGAGGCGGCCACTGCGAAACACGGCCTCGAAGTCATACGGACGGAGCGTCCCGCCCTCGTGATATTGGATTTGTCGTTGCCGGACAGAAACGGTCTGGAAATCATCGGTACGATCAGAAACCTGTCTCCGGAATCCCGTATTCTCGTCCTGAGCATGTACACCGAGGGGGACTACATCCGTAAAGCCCTCTCCGAAGGCGTCCACGGCTATATCGCGAAGGCCTCGCCCCCGGAGAACCTGCTGCGCGCGGTGCGGCAGGTCATGGACGGAGGCTATTATTTCGATCAGTCGAGCGTAGACGAGATCGTGCAGTTTCTTTCCAACGAACGCACGGGAAAGTCGGCCGATGAGGAAAGCGCCGCCGCCGAGCTGTCCAAGCGCGAAATGGAGATCCTCCGCCTCGTCGTGGAAGGGTATTCCGTGAAGGAGATCGCCTTCATGCTCTCCATAAGCGCGAAGACCGTGGAAAATCATCGATACCGGCTCATGAGAAAGCTCAACGTCACCGACTCCTTCGGCCTGCTGCGGTTCGCCCTGAAGCGAGGGCTCGTCTCCATGGATGAATGGCTGAAATGAGGACTGCGGACCCGGTCCTCGTTCGTTGGGAATTTCTCCCAACGGATTCGTAGAGAATTTCCTCAACTTTTTTCTTTCGAGTTTGTTTCCGAGAAGTGGTATCATGTTTTGCGAATTCGATGAGCGAACGTACCTCAAACCCCAAGGATGCGGGAAGCGGAACGCCCTCGTTGATGGGCTTTCGACTCGGTTATTCCCATATCGTCCACGAACTCAGGACCCCGCTTTCCGAGATCCGCAGTCTCGCGGAACTCGCCCAGGCTTCCCGCGACGAGGGGGATAAAAAGCGGTATCTCGACCTGCTTCTCGATTCCTCCTCCGGGCTTCTCGACCTCGTGAATCATCTGCTCGATGATCCGAGCGGCGGAATGCATCGTCCCCGCCCGGTTCCCGTCGACGTGGAGGGGCTCGTCCGGAGAACGCTCGAACCCTTGGCCCTCCTCGCCGAGCTCAAGGACCTGAGGCTGAATTGGGAATTCGAGGGACCGGATCTCCCCGCGATCCTCGCGGATCCGGTGCAGCTCGTCCAGGTGCTCAGGAACCTCGTTTCCAATGCGCTGAAATACACCGAACGCGGCGAGATTCTCGTCCTCGTCTCGGCGCGCGAGGACGGACGAGGCGGGCTCCGTCTCCGCTTCCTCGTGAAGGACACGGGCATAGGAATCGCCCCTGAAAACAGAAAGGATCTCTTCATGCCCTTCCGCAGGCTGCCCTGGCAGGATGATTCCTCGCGCCGGCCCGAAGGATCGGGACTCGGCCTTTCGCTCGTGAAACATCTCGTGGAAGGCATGAAGGGAAGCCTGGATCTGGACAGCATCCCGGGGCAGGGAAGCGTCTTTCGGGTGGACCTTCCTGTCGAGCCCGCCGCGGGCGAATCCGGGAGGCAGTCAGGGAACGGCGGACGTCGCGGGTCCGACCGGCGGAAGGAAGACGGACGAAGGCCGAGAATCCTCATCGCCGAGGACAATTCGATCAACCTCGTCCATCTGAGTTATTTTCTCGAATCCCGGGGCGGTTATGAAATTTTCACGGCGAGAGACGGGAAGGACGCCCTTTCGGTCCTTCGGGACCGCCGTATCGATCTCGTTCTCATGGACCTCAACATGCCGGTCGTCAACGGCCTCGAAGCCGCGAAGGCGATACGAAGCGGTGACATAAGTCCGTCTTCGCGAAACGTCCCGATCATCGCGCTCACGGCCCACGTGTCTCCGGCGGACCGGAACGTACTTTCGGCAGCCGGCTTCAACGGAATCGCAGTGAAGCCCGTCAGCGTCGACCGGCTCATCGGACAGATCGAACGGTCCCTGCTCGACGCCCCCTCCCCGGACTGCGGCTCGGCGGACCTTTCCGGGGAAGACGAGGCTCGGGTCGACGTCACCTTCGACGCGGTCGAATTCTGCGAGAAATACCGAGGGGCGGACAGGATCGCGGCGCAGGTGCTCGCGATTTTCGCCGTCGAAGCCCCGCTGAGAATCGACAGCCTGAAGCGGGCCCTGTCCGCCGGCGACGAGGACGGGGTGAGGAAGGCGGCGCATTCGCTCGCGAACATCTGCGGCACGGTGTGCGCGAAAAGGGGGACCCGCCTGGCGAGAGAAACGGAGAGCGCCTCCGTGGCCGGGGATCACGGTACGCTCGCTTTTCTCGCGGAGGAACTGGCCGAGGAAATCGTCCGGGTTTCGGACAGGCTGGACAGACTGAAGTCGGAGGACGGGAACGGCATCAGGGAATGAGGGATTCGGGCCGCCGCTCGGGTATCGGCACGGGCTCCTTTCCCGAGGCGAAGAATTCCTCGGTGAGATAGAGCCCGCAGTAGCAATGCCCGAATTCCTCCTGGTCCGGTCCGCAATAGACGCAGGGACAGATCACGTCCTTGTCGCCTTCCCGGCTCCCGGCCGAGTCGCGGCAGGGGCAGAGGAAATAGCCGTATCGGTTGAAATTCGCGGCGAGGCCTTCGGCCAGCGTTCTGCGGAAATCTTCGTCGCGGACCGGTTTCCAGCCGTGGTGTTTCGCCGCCATATCGATGAATCGCAAAGCGTCTTCGACGGTTTTCGTTCGAACCATGCCGCGTCCTTATTTGAAGAATTCGGCCCACTTGTCCTGTTCGAAGCCGGCCAAGGCCTCCTTCCCGTCCACTACGAGGAAGGGAAAGAGCATCGTCTTCTTGTATTTGTCCCGGAGCTCGTTCTTGAGCTCGGTCTTGAGTTCGAGCGGAAGCAGGTCGATGTAAACGTACCGGAACGCCGTGTTCTTGTCCTGCAGGAACGACAAGGCCCGTTTGCAGAAGCCGCAGGTGGAAAGGGCGTAGACCGTGAAGTCGTGACCGAAATCCTTGCCTTCCTGCATCGTGAACTGGATCTTTTCTTCGGCGGACATGCGAACTCCTCTCATGGGAACGTGGATGCGTGCCTCAAAGATAACAAGAGATTCCGGCTTTTTCAACAGAACGATCAGGGTCTTCGGCTTCGCACGACGACATTCCCGAAGCCGAGTTCCAAGAGCCGTTTCTTGGTCTCCTCGATCCCGGCGACGGGCAGGTTTTCCAGAAGCACCCGTGTGAGGCCGTTCGAGCCGGTTTCCAGGGAGGGGGAGAAGCCGGCGTCCGCGAGCCGCTTTTTCTGACGGATGGCGTTGTCCTGGTTCGAGTAGGAGGCGATCTGGAGCGTCGTGAAGGGTTCTTCCTTCTCCAAATGAAGGACATCGAGCCTCACCTTCGCCACGCCGGCGTTCGTGAGTCCGATGGCGTCGGCTGCCGCCCGCGAAAGATCGATGATCCGGTCCTCCACGAAGGGGCCGCGGTCGTTGATCCTCACGATGACGGACTTCTCGTTCTCCAGATTCGTGACCTGGACGCGGCTTCCGAAGGGAAGGGTCTTGTGGGCTGCCGTGAGCAGGTTGGTGTCGAAGATTTCTCCGTTCGCCGTTGTCCTGCCGTGGAACTTTCCCGCGTACCAGGAGGCGAAGCCTTCCTCCCGGAATGTCTCGGCCGCCGAGACGACGGAGGAAACGAGGAGAACTGCGCAGAAGAGGGCGCTCCCTTTCATATCCCCAAGTATCGGCCGTTCCTCCGCCGAGCTTGAGATGCGGGGGGGATTCGCCGCGTACGGGCCCGGCTCCGCGCTGCAGGCCTTCGAAATTCTGATCGTCCGATGCAATTTGGTGAAAACGGTGTATACTTGGTTAGGAATGGAAAGGAGAGGCTCGTGCTGCAGGGAAAATCCGTTCTTCTGGTCGACGACGAGGAAAGCATCCTCAGGGCCCTGAAACGTGAACTCCACGGCTGGTCGAAGAACTGCGGTATGGAGTTTCTCACCGCCTCCTCAGCCGAGGAAGCACTCGGAGTCATCGACGAAAATGCGGATTCGATCGCCCTCATCGTCTCCGACCTCAGAATGCCGGGGCAGAAGGGGAGCGAGCTGCTGCTCAAGCTGAAGGACAGTAATCCCGACATCCCCGCGATCCTCCTCACCGGCTATACCGAAACGCAGGAGATGATGAAGGTCATCAAGGCCGGCGCCTTTTCCTACATCCTGAAGCCTTGGGACCACGATCTCCTCGTCTCGGAGATCGAGAAGGCGCTCCGGGTTTATCTGCTCCGGAAGGAGAACCGGGAGTACCTGTCCATGCTCAAGAAGCAGCTCTCCTGGGCCGGCGAACTCCAGCGTCTCATGTTCCGGCTCGACCTGCCGCCATCGAAAAAGGTTTCGTTCTCCGTCGTGTACCGCCCCGTCGTCTCGCTCCACTGCGGAGGGGACTATTACGACGTCATCCACCTCGGGGCGGAGAGGTATCTGATCCTCATCGGCGACGTCGCGGGCCACGGCATCGGAGCGGCCTTCTTCGTGGCCATCCTCAAGTCGATCATCTTCAACGAATACGTCCGCCTGCGCGTGGGCGGGAATCTGTCCCCCGCGGATTTTCTCGGGTGGCTTTCCCGCAGGATGTTCCCCCTCCTTCAGGATACCAAGGGGATGATTTTCAGCTTCTTCGCCGCGGTCCTCGACGCGGACGGAGGATCCCTCCGTTATTCCAACGCTGGGCACGAGCCGGCCTACCTGATCCGGGGGACGGAAGTCCGCAGGCTGCACGTGGCGGGCGCCGGCATCGGCTTCGTCGAGGAGCAGCCGTTCGCGGAGGAAGTGGTGGCGATCGAGAAGGACGACGTGATGGTCTTCTTCACGGACGGCCTGATCGAGACCGCCGAGGGACGGGAAAGGCTTCCGGAAGATGTCCTGACCGACCTCATCCTTTCGGAGTGCTCGGGGGGGAAGACGGGCGAGAGCCTTCTCGAAGAGGCGAAACGCAGGCTCTCGATCAGGGAATTCATGGACGACGTGACCGTCCTGACGGTGAAAACGGGATCCGGGGCATGAAAGAGAAAATCGGTACGATCGTCGCCGCCTTCAACGATCGACATGACAACCTCGGCGTGAAGGTTGAATTTTCCGACGAGATCGGGAACGCTTTCCGCCAGACGATCGTCGTGAAGGTGGAGGGGAGTCTCGACACGGACAATTCGCAGGCCTTCTACTGCTTCGCCTGCGACGTCGTCGAGGCCTCGGCTTTTTTTTCGGAAATCAAGTTCGATCTCGCGGGCCTGGAATACGTATCCACGACGGGAATCGGTTCCCTCGTGAGCGTCTTCTCTTTCGCCAGGCAGGAGGACGTGGAAATTTCGATCGTCAACATGAACGGCAAGATCCGGTCGCTCATCGATGCCCTCGGCCTGACTCCGTTCATCAAGGTGATGGGTGCCGCATGAAGTCGGATTCCAGAATGGAATGGCTGCCTTTCCGGAACAAATCCGGGAAATCCAAGGCTGATCCGCAGGATTCGAGCTCGAAGAGCCTGAACGAGGCGCTGCTCAGCGAAATCGAGGAGCGAAGAAAGGCCGAAGCGAGATGCCGGTATCTCTTCGAAGACTCGAAGGACATGGTTTTCTCGACCGACGCCGAAGGCAGGATCGTGGACATCAACAAGGCGGGGGTTGAGCTTCTCTCCTACGCATCCAAGTACGACATCATCGGAACGAACATCAAGGATTACTATTACATACCCGAGGACAGGGATTACTTCTACAAGACGATAACCAAGAAGGGTTACATCAAGGACTTCGAGGTCGTCCTGCGGAGGCGCAACGGCGAGAAGGTGTTCGGGATAGAATCAGCCGTGGTGATCCGGGACAAAACCGGGGGCGTCGCCGAGTACCAGGGGATCATCAAGGACATCACAAACAGGATCATGACCGAACGCGTCCTCGCGAAGACGAATTTCGAGTTCGCCGAGGCCAACAAGAAGCTCAAGGAGGCGCAGCTGCAGCTCATCCAACGCGAGCGGCTTGCCTCGATCGGCCACCTCGCCGCGGGCACGGCCCACGAGATCAACAATCCGCTCGGTTTCGTGAAAAGCAACTTCAAGACCGTCGAGTCGTATTTCGACGCTCTGCTCGGCTATCTGGCCTTCCTCGAAAAGACCGTCCCCGCGGACGACGCGCGGAGGGAGGAAATCCTGCGCGAACGGACCAGGCTCGACATCGAGCGCATCCTCGAAGACTACCGCGGGCTTCTCGACGAATCCCGCGACGGGATCGAGAGGATCATCACGATCGTTCAAAACCTGAAGAACTTCTCGCGGGTCGATCAGCAGGAGGCCTTCCATCCCTTCGACCTCAACAAGGCTGTCGAGGCCGCGATCGTCATAGCCCGGAACGAGCTCAAGTACGTCGTCAAGGTGGAACTCAGGCTCGGCGACATTCCGAATCCGGTCTGCATCGGATACGAGATCAACCAGGTCCTGCTGAACCTCATCCTGAACGCCGCCCAGGCCGTGAAGTCCCAGGGAAGGAAGGAACTCGGCCGTCTCGTCGTCTCGACTCGCCTCGCGGGGGACTGTGCGGAGTGCGAGATCTCGGACGACGGTCCCGGAATCCCGGACACCATCGGCGACAAGATATTCGAGCCCTTCTTCACCACGAAGGACTCCGGAACCGGTCTCGGCCTCGGCATCTCCTACGACATCGTGGTCAAGAACCACGGAGGACGGCTTTTCTATCGGAACCGGACCGAAGGCGGGGCAAGTTTCTTCGTACAAATCCCGCTGAAACCGGCGAATGTCCGGAACGACTGAAAGGATCAGCCTCTTCCGGCTCCCTTGCGCGCCTCTTCGATTTCGGATACCCTCCGGCCATGAAACCCAAACGGTACGAACTCGTTCTCCTCGACGCGGACGGAACCCTCTTCGACTACGACCGGACCGAGGCGAGGGCCTTGGAACTCTCCTTCGCCGGCGCGGGGATCGAATACAGGAAGGAAGATCATCTCCCCAGGTACCGGGAGGTGAACGATCGGATCTGGAAGGAGTTCGAAAACGGACTCATCTCCGCTTCGGACCTCAGGACGGAACGGTTCCGGCGATTCTTCGAGCTCGTCGGGATCGAGACGGACTGCGCGGCCTTCGGCAGGGCCTATGTGGCGAACCTCGCGGAGAGCGGATTCCTCTTCCCGGAGGCGGAGCCTCTGCTCGAACGCCTCGCTCCCCGCTTCAAGCTCGGCATGGTCACGAACGGCCTCAAGGAAGTGCAGCGGAAGCGGTTCGCCATGACTCCGGTCGAGCGGTATCTTTCCTGCATCGTGGTCTCCGACGAGGTGGGGGTCCAGAAGCCCGGCCCGGGCATTTTCGAGCATGCGCTCGAGGCCGCTGGACATTCGGACAAGTCCACGGTCATCATGGTGGGCGACAGCCTGAGCTCGGACATACGGGGAGGGGAAGCCTTCGGGATCGACACCTGCTGGTTCAATCCCTCGGGCAAGCCCAACGATTCCGCGGCGAAACCAACCTACGAAATCCGGTCCCTCTCCGAGCTTCCCGCGGTTCTCGGCCTTTAGTCCGCCGCGGGGGAGACTTCGTTCCGAGGCATTCTTTTCGTTCAGGGCTTGACGACCCGCGCGAAGACGGCCTTGAGATACCTGCCTTCGGGAAAGTCGGTCCTGACGGGATGGTCCGGGGCGGCGCCGGTCACCTTGAAAATCTGCAGTTCCACCCGCGCCTCGCCCGCGGCGTTCGCGAGGACGCTCAGGAACTGCTGTTCGCTCACGAGGCCCGAACAGGAGCAGGACACGAGGATGCCGCCCGGCCGCACGCATCCGAGCGCTAGGCGGTTGATGTCGTCGTAGGTCTTGAGAGCCCGGGGAAGTTCGTCCCGGACGCCGGCGAGTTTCGCCGGGTCAACGATGACGAGGTCGGCGTTCTCGCCCTGCGCCCCGCGGTCGCGGAGGAAATCGAAGCAGTTCCGGTGTTCATATTCGATCTCGAGGCCGTTGCGTCTGGCGTTCTCCTTCGCGACGGCGATCGCCTTTTCGTCGAGGTCTACCGAGACCACGCGTTTCGCCCCGGCTTTGGCCGCGTTGAGACCGAAACCTCCCGTGTAGCAGAAGAGGTCGAAGACCTCCTTTCCCCGGGCGAGCCGGGCGACCTCCGCCCGGTTGTCCCGCTGGTCGAGGAAATAGCCCGTCTTGTGACCGGCCGAAAAATCCACCCGCAGTGCGAGGCCGTTCTCGGTGAAGTCGGCCGAAGGCGGCGCGGGGTATTTCTTCGCGAGCTCCGCGAAGCTGACGCCCTCGTTCTTCTCGGTCTTTTCGTCGGGCCGGAAGCAGACGCGGCAGGCGGGGTAGAGCTTCTCGAGCGCTTCCGCCAGAAAGCCGGCCAGGGCGAGGTAGCCCGCGCTGAAAGGTTCCACGACGATCACCGGCCCGAATTTGTCGATTACGAGACCGGGAAAGCCGTCGGCCTCTCCGTGGACGAGCCTGTAGCCGTCGGACTTCGCGGGGATGTCCAGGATGTCCTCTCTCAGCCGCTTCGCTTCTTCGAGCCTTCGAAAAACGAAGGCGGCGTCGATTTTTTCCTTGGGGTTCTTCGTGAGGAGCCGCACCGCAACGGTCCTGCCGGGATGGTACATTCCCCGGCCTATGAGACTGCCGCCCCGGGAGTACACGTCCACGAGGCTCCCCGGCGCGAGATGCGCCCGAGGGCGGTTCACCATCTTGGCGAAGATCCAAGGATGGCGGGTATTGTAATCGGTCTTCAGGTCGATTCTGGCGGTCGGAATCCGCTGCTTTTCGTTCATTATGAATCCTCGTCGACGTTTGCCGTCATTATACCGGTTTTTGAGTTCCTGGTGATAGGGAATTTCCTCATGCGAATTTCCGCTCCGGGTCCTTGTGCGCCACGGCGAACCTGTCGAAATTGTTATAATATCTCTATCGAAGCAAGGAGCCAAGAAGATCATGCTCTTCGGCAAGAAGAAATTCACCTACATCCTGGACGGGCTGAACGCCTCCAACAAGGCGATGCTCGAAAAGGCCATGTCCGCCGTACCTTCCATCAAAGTCTTATCGATAAGCGTGTCCCAGTCCACCATCACCGTGGAGGCGAAGAGCGAGCCCGTGGATTCGATCAAGCTCGCCGCCAAGGTCGCGGGGATCAATGTGCGAACGAAGCTCGTGGAGTGAGCGAAAACCTATCCGGCGCCTGAACTCGCCGCGCGGACCCGTCCTGTTGAAACTCTGTGATAATGTCACCCCTAGGACTCGATAAAAATGTCACCCTCTGAGAAAATGAGGG
>CAYNKA010000008.1:0-151581 GCA_964397655.1 uncultured Spirochaetaceae bacterium
GGGGTGACATTTTTACTGAGTTGAAAAGGGTGACACTTTTATTGAGTCTTGACAATTTTCGTCGCCCTATGTTGACAGACCCCCTCCGCTTTTCATAGAATGGTTACACCTGCCCTGGTAGCTCAGATGGATAGAGCGAGCGCCTCCTAAGCGCTAGGTCGGCCGTTCGAATCGGCTCCGGGGTATAGAAAGACGCGGACAACCGCGTCTTTTTTTTCCGATCCCGTCATTTTCCGAATCTTTCCGCGAGCACGTCTCCCCGCCGCTTCAGTTCCCGGAAATCCTCCTTCCGTTCGGACGCGGATTTCCGAGCCGAGATCCAGAGCCCCGCCTCGAGCTTCGCCTCCACGATCCGGACTGCGGCCTCGTCCACCCTCGCTTGCTGCAACTCGCCGGTTTTCACGGCACTGACGAGGGCGGCATGGACCGTGCCGTAGTCGCGGGGAAGGTACATGAGCAGATCGGTTCCCGCTCCGACCGCGAGCACGGCGGCCTTACTCGCCGGGAGGCGGGCCGACACGGCCTTCATGTTGAGATCGTCGGAAACGGCGAATCCTCGGAAGCCGAGCTCGGACCGGAGCAGGTCGTTTTGGATTCGGGCGGAGAGGGTCGCGGGATTCGCGGAATCCAGAGCCGGGCACAGGACGTGCGATACCATGATGCCCGGAAGGCCCTTTGCCGCGGCCTCGCGGAACGGAAGGACGAGAGCCTCCATGCCCTCCCGGGATGCCTCGAGTCTAGGAAGCCCTCGGTGGGGGTCGCCGTCGCCGCTTCCCGGAAAATGCTTGCCGACCGCCGTGACGCCGGTTTTCCTCATCGCCTCGACGAAGAGTCCTCCGTACACGGCTACGGTCGCCGGGTCCGCGGAATACGAGCGGGGACCGAGGAAGCCGCGATTCTCCTTCGTGAGGGGCTCGAGCACGGGCGCGAAATTCATGGAGAAACCGAGGGCCGCGAGCTGGGCCGAGGAATTCCGATAGAGAGCGAGGACTTCGTCCCGTGAGCGGCCCGTCCTCGCCACGGATTCCGCGGACCGGAGCCGCGTCATGATGCCTCCGAAGCGGAATACCGGCCCTCCCTCGTGGTCCACGGCGATAAAAATCGGGATGCCGGTCCTGCTCCCGAGGGCAATGGCCTGGAGTCTCGCCGTGAAATCGACGACTTCGGCCGCCGTGGCGGGCATGTTCGAGCCCAAAAAAACAACGCCGCCGACCGGGACCGAACCGAAACTCTCGACGAACCAGGAAGGAACGTCCTTCGCGCCTCCCAGCGAGATCATGAGGAGCTGGGCGCACTTCTCCTCGATGCTCATGACGTTCACGATTTCCCGGGCGGAAAGGACGTAGCGGGGGCCCGCCGGCCCGGTTCGCGCGGAAGTCTCATTCCCCGCCCCTTCCTGCCTCGGACCGCCGCAGGACCAGGAACCGAGGATGATCGTCGAGAGAAGAAGGAGGCGCGCACAAAAATCCATAAAAATCGAACCTTCGGCCACGGGCCTCGGAAGAGGAACCATGGTTTTCAGATAGATACTTTTTCGATTCTTCCCCGGATTTCGGGCCGGGGCTCGTCCCGTCATTGTAATGCGGGGCCGCTCCCCTCCGCAAGCATCCGACGGACCGAACCGTCGATTTCGGACGCCGCATGACGATCTCCCGGAGAGAGCTTCGTTGACAGCGACGGCCGGGGCGGATACCATGCTTGCATGCAGAACGGCTTCCTTCGGGAACACGTAGATTCGATCCGCGAGACGCTCGGCTATCTGAAGCGGTTCCGTGAAAAAACCTTCGTCGTGAAGATCGATTACACCCTGGTGGACGATCCGATTTTCCCGGCGCTCGTCAAGGACCTGTCCCTTCTCCGGGAAGCCGGCATACGGATCCTCATCATCCCCGGAGCGAAGGAACGCATCGACGAAATCCTCGCCACCTTCGGCGTCTCGGACAAGACGGTGGACGGAATCAGGGTCACGAGCGAAGAGGCGATCCCCTTCATCAAAATGGCGGCCTTCGACGCGGCGAACCGCGTCATGACGATGCTGTCCGCCAACGGCATCAACGCGGTGATCGGGAACTGGGTCAGGGCGAGAGGGATCGGCGTCATCGAGGGAACCGACTTCCAGAGTTCGGGGCTCGTGGAAAAGGTCCGAGTGGACACCCTGAGGAAGGTGCTCGACGACGGGCTCGTGCCGATCTTTCCCTGCGTGGGCTGGAACTCCGTCGGGAAGCCCTACAACATCTCGTCGAACGAGCTCGCCGTAGTGGCGGCAGTCCACCTAGAATCCGAGAAGCTCTTCTTCCTCGTCTCGCGGGACGAATACCGGGCGGCGGACTACGCGGTTCCCGAGGGAATTCCCGTTACGCCGGAGGGGCGTCTCGCGAATTTCAGCCTCGGGGACCTCGCTGCCTTCTTCGAGGCGAATCCGAAAGGAGATCCGGGATACGAACTCCTGCGGTACGCCCACCGGGCCTGCTCCGAGGGCGTGGAGAGGGTCCACATCCTCGACGGAAGAAAAGAGGGCGTCATCCTTGAGGAGATTTTCTCCAATCTCGGCTCCGGCACCATGGTATACGCGAACCGGTACGGGGGGCTCAGGCCGATGACGAGGCAGGACATCGCGGACGTCCTCAGGATCATGCGACCCTTCGTGGAAAGGGGAATCCTCCTTCCGCGCACCGAGGCCCAGCTCGAGGAACTCCGGCACGACTACGTGGTCTTCGAACTCGACGGGTCGGTCCACGCGTGCGCCGCCCTCCACGCTTATCCGGAGGAAAACACGGCGGAGATCGCGGGCATCGCCGTGGAGGAGTCCTACGTCCATCTCGGCGTGGGTCCCAAGCTCGTGGACTTCCTCTCGGACCGCGCACGGGGACGGAATATCGCATCGGTCTTCGCCCTCACCACCCAGACCGCGGACTGGTTCCAGAAACTCGGATTCACGGAAACCGACGTATCCGACCTGCCGGAGAAAAAACGTCTGTCGTACAACGTGAAGAGAAAATCCAGGATTTTCAGGAAATCGCTGGCATAGCGCGCATTTCCCGCCGTTTTCGCGCAACCATTTGCGCGTTTACGGCGTCGATATCCAAGGAATATTATCGCTCAGACAGGAGTTGATCATGACGAATGTCCAAAAACCCTGGGATTTCCTCGACGCCTATCGAGGCTCGGCGTTCAAAGGCGAATGGCCTACCCTTCCGGAGCTTTTCCGGATCACCGCCTCCCGCTTCCCGGAAAATGCCTGCTTCACGATCTATGATCCGGACCGCATCTCCCTGAGCTACCGGGAAGCCCTGGAACGGGTCGAAAGGATCGCCGCTTACCTGGTTTCCTGCGGCGTGAATCCGGGGGACAAAATCGCCGTCACGGGTTCGAACAGTCCGGAATGGGCCGTGGCCTACCTCGGCATCCTGTTCGCGGGAGCGACGGTCGTGCCGATCGATTACCAGCTCAAGAACCAGGAGATCGAAAACCTCCTCAAGACCGCCGGTGTCCGCCTGCTCTTCGTCGACGAGGAGAAATTCGACCATTTCGACGCCAAACCGGCCGGCCTCACGAAGGTGATAAGCCTCGCGAAGAGCCGCCCTCTCTACGTCTACGACCTCGAGGCGGCGCGGCCTGAATCGTTCCCCCGCTCGGAGGAGACCGATCTCGCGGCGATCCTCTTCACCTCGGGCACGACGGGCAAACCCAAGGGAGTCTGCCTCACCCACCGCAACCTCGTGTCGGACTGCTATCTGGCGCAGTCGAACCTTACCGTCCTATCGACGGACGTGTTCTACGCCCTCCTTCCCATCCATCACTCCTACTGCATGCTCGCGGTCTTCATCGAGAGCATCTCCACGGGAGCGGAAGTCGTCTTCGGGAAACGCATGGTCGTCAAGCAGATCCTCCACGACCTCAAGGAGGCCAAGGTCACCATGTTCCTCGGCGTACCCCTCCTCTTCAACAAGGTCCTCGGCGGCATCCTGCGCGGAATACGGGAGAAGGGGATCGTCGTGTACGCGATCGTCCGTTTTCTCATGTGGAAGAGCGGGCTCGTCAAGAAATTCTTCGGCTTCAATCCCGGCAAATTCCTGTTCCGCGCCATCCTGGAAAAGGCCTCGCTCGCCTCGGTACGGATCTGCATTTCCGGAGGCGGCCCGCTCGCGCCGAGCATCTTCCGCCTGTACAACCAGCTCGGAGTCGATTTCGTCCAGGGCTACGGCCTCACCGAGACCTCGCCCATCGTAGCCCTGAACCCGACCGACCATTACAAGGTGACCTCCGTGGGCAAGATGATCCCCGGAACGGAAACCAGGATCCTCGATCCGGACGAACGAGGGGCCGGCGAGATCGCGATCAGGGGCTCCATGGTCATGCAGGGCTACTACAATATGCCGGAGGAGACGAAGGCCGTGTTCACCGAGGACGGATTCTTCAGGACAGGGGACGTCGGCTACCTCGACTCCGAACAGTACCTGTACCTAACGGGCAGGGCGAAGAACATGATCGTCACCGAAGGGGGCAAGAACGTCTATCCGGAGGAGCTCGAGAACTGCTTCCAGCTCTACGACGAGATAGGGCAGATCCTCGTGAGGGGCTACACCATCGACCCCGCCCATAAGGCCGAGGAGATCGAGGCCCTCGTTTTCCCGAACCCCGATGTCTTCAAGGCCCCGTCGGGCGCGGACGGCGGAGCGATCGATGCCTTCAAAAAGGGCATCAGGGCGAAGATCGACGCCATCGTGGCGGAGGTGAACAAGACTCTCCTTCCCTATCAGCGGATCAAGCGGATCGCCATTCTGGACGAACCGATGGAGATGACGACGACGAAGAAAATCAAACGCCACGCCGTGGACTAGGCGCCGGAAATCCGGAAACGGCCGCGGCCCGGGTCAGGCGTCCCTTATCCCGTCCACGATCACGCGGAAGCCTTTCGCCGATTCCATATTCAGCGAGGCGTGCAGCTGAACGGCGAGCGCCTCGACCAGCTTGAGGCCGAGACTGCCGGGCTTCCTCACGGCGGTTTCCGGCAGGACGCCTTTTCCGTCGTCTTCGACGACGAGACGCAACGCCTCCTTCTCTCCAGCGTGAGCGAGTTCGACCCGGACACGGCCCGGAACGAGACCCTCGAAGGCGTACTTGAAACTGTTGGACACGGTCTCGGTCACGATGAGCCCTACCGGTATAGCCGACTCGATCGAAAGAAAGATTCCTTCCGCCGCGACCTCGACCGCGATTCGTTCTCCGCCCCTTCTCCCGTAGGACTGTTCCAGGGCGGACACCAGGGATCGGAGATAACCCTGCATGTCGATCCTCGAAAGGGTTTCGCTCAGGTAGAGATACTGATGCACGAGAGCCATCCCCTGAACGCGATGCTTGATGTTCATGAGTATGCTTTCCGCCTTCGCGTCGGCTGCCGAATTGATCTGCAGGTTCACGAGGCTCACTATCACCTGCAGATTGTTCTTCACCCGGTGGTGAACTTCCTTGAGCAGGGTCTCCCTTTCCGCGAGCGTCCTGCCGATCTCTTCCTCCCTTCGCTGTCCCTCCCTGATCTCTCGCTCGAGCCTCCGGTTCGCCAGCGTCAGGGATTCCGTCCTCTCGGCAACCTCCGCCGCGAGCTTCCTGTTGAACCTGGCGAACAGGACCGTAAGGGCCGCCCCGGCGGCCGTCAGGAACAGAAGCACGACCGCGAGCATCTTCCTCGTCCCTGGGGAGATCCAAGACCGGTCGGGTTCGTAGAGAAAGCCGTCGAGCGAAAAATCCTTCGGAATTGCTCCGAGCCTCGCGTACGTTTCCCCGATGAACCGCCATCTCCCGGGATTCATGAAGCCGATGGGAACGAGATCGGGCACGATGAGGCTCCGCATCGCTTCTGCCTCGAGTCTGAGGACCTCCCTGCTCTTCCGGGCCTTGTACTTCGAAAGGAGCAGGTCTACGACCTCCTCCGTATGGTCCATCGCGTATTCCCATCCCCTGAGAGAAGCGGCGAGAAAGGACTTCACGCGATCGGGATGTTTCCGGAGTTCGCGTTCCGAGGTGTACAGGCAGTCGCTGTAGAAGTCGATCCCGTAGGTGAGAGGTTTCACGACCTGGGCTTCGAAGCCGCGCAGGCGCAGCTGGATGAGCTCGTTCGTCGAGTAGGCGCTCGCCGCATCGGCCTTTCCGTCGATCAGGTCCTCGATGTTCCACGTGTGGGGGATGTACCGTATCCGCTTCTGGTCCATCCCTTCGTTGCCGAAGAGCGAGTAGATTTCGGCTTCCGCGTCGGGCGAGACCATGACCCTCTTGCCCGTGAACGACTGGGGAGAATCGAGGGAATTCTTCTTCAGGGAAAGGAGAACGAGAGGAGAGTGCTGGAAGATCGAGGCCAGGACCACGACGGGCTGTCCCTTCACGCGGGACACGAGCAGGTCCGTGCTGTGGATGCCGTACTCCGCCCTCCCGGAAACCACCTCTTCGGAAAACACCATCCCGGGGGAGCCTTCCTTCAGGACCACCTCGAGACCGGCCTCCCGGTAGTAGCCCTTCTCGACTGCGGCGTAGTATCCCGCGAACTGGAACTGGTGAAACCACTTGAGCTGGAGCGTGACCTTCCCGAGAGGATAGAGGTTCTCCGCATGCGCGACGCCCGCTTCGGCGGCCAGAAGCAAAGCGAGGAGAAGAAGCCTGAAACGCATACTGCCGAGTATAGAAGGAATCCTGTTTTATTTTAACCCCGGACTCGGCCGTTCAGCCGGTCCGCGGCGGACGGCTCAGAACCTGCGCCGCGAGACGCTGATGTCCTTCTTCCTGAGGCGGACGGATTTGGGAGTGACTTCCACGAGCTCGTCCTCGCGGATGAACTGGATGGCGCGCTCCAGGGTCATGGGAAGCACCGGCGTCAGGATGATGTTCTCGTCCTTTCCGGCGGCCCTCATGTTGCTGAGCTTCTTGGTCTTCGTGATGTTCACGTTGAGATCGTTGTCCCGGTTGTGCTCGCCGACGATCATGCCCTCGTAGACCGGATCGCCCGGCAGGACGAAGAGCTTCCCCCGAGGCTCCAGGTAGAAGATGGCGTAGGGGATCGCGTTTCCCTCGCGGTCCGAGACCAGGGATCCCGTGAACCGTTCGGGGAAATCGCCCCGGTACTCCTCGTACCCTTCAAGGTACGAGTTCATGATGCCCGTACCCTTCGTGTCCGTGAGGAACTCGTCGCGGTAGCCGATGAGGGCGCGCGAGGGGACGCTGAACTCGAGACGGACGCGATTGGATTGATGGCTCGACATGCCGACCATCCTCCCCTTCCGTCGCGAGAGCTTCTCGGTCACGATTCCCATGTAATCGCTCACGCAGTCGACGTACAGCCGCTCCACGGGCTCGAGCTTCTTCCCGTTCTCGTGCCTGAAGATGACGGAGGGGCGGCCCACGCAGAACTCGTAGCCTTCCCTCCTCATCGTCTCGATGAGGATGACCATCTGGAACTCGCCGCGCCCCTGGACCACGTAACCGTCCCGGTCCTCAGCCTCCATGACGCGGATGGAAACGTTCTGCAGGGCTTCCTTCTCGAGCCTTTCGTAGATCTTCGTCGCCTGGACGATCGTCCCCTCCTTTCCGGAAAAGGGGGAGGTGTTCTTCGTGAACCGTATCGAGACCGTCGGCTCGTCCACGCTGATCCTCTTCAGGGCCTTCGGGCTGTCCTTCGTGCAGATGGTGTCGCCGATGTGCACGTCGTCTATGCCGGCGAGGATGAGAATGTCGCCGGAATCCGCGGACAGGGCCTCGGTGATGGAAGGCCCGCGGTAGGTCTGTATCCTCGTCACCCGGAGGGGAGCCGGAGCCCCGCTCGCCCCGATGCATACGAGGCCGTCGTTCGCCCGGACCCGGCCTCCGTAGATCTTGCCGACCGCGAGCCTTCCCATGTAATCGGAATAGCTCAGGTCAGAGACGAGCATCTGAAAGGGGCCGTCCATGTCGACCTTCGGGCCGGGGATGTTTTCGACCATTGAGTCGAGGAGCACGTCCAGGTCCTTTCCCCGTTCCTCGAGGGTCCGGGAGGCGATCCCCTCGCGGCCGATCGCGTAGAGGAGCGGGAAATCGAGCTGACTCTCGTTCGCCCCGAGTTCGATGAGGAGGTCGTAGACTTCGTTCAGGACCTCCTTGGGCCGGGCGTCCTGACGGTCGATCTTGTTGATGACGACGATGAAGGCCAGGCCCGCCGCCAGGGCCTTGGAAAGCACGAACCTGGTCTGCGGCAGGGGGCCTTCGGCGGCGTCGACGAGCAGGACCGCCCCGTCGGCCATGGAGATCGCCCGCTCGACCTCTCCGCCGAAGTCGGCGTGTCCGGGAGTGTCGATGATGTTGATCTTGATGCCTTTCCACTCGATGGCGCAGTTCTTCGCCGCTATGGTGATCCCCCGTTCGCGCTCGAGGTCGAGCCTGTCCATTACGCGCTCGCTCACCTCCTGATTGTCCCGGTACACTCCGCTCCTCTTGAAAAGCGAATCCACGAGCGTCGTCTTGCCGTGGTCGACGTGGGCTATGATGGCTATGTTCCGTATACGGTCGTTGGTCTTCCTGTTCTGCATGAGTCTTCCTCGTCTGTCCGGGAGGGGAAAGAGATCGTTCTGCGTTTTCCCTGAAAATCGTGTTCGGCCGGAGATCAGACCTGGACTTTACACCGAAACTGGAATCAGGCGCAAGGGATGGGGCGGAAGACCGCCCCCTCACCGGCCGTATTCCGGCCGGAGGAATCGTGGCCGTTTCGGAATCCGGCGAAGGGGCATCAAGTCGCTTCATTTCTGGAGTTCGGCTTTCAGCCTCTCGAAAACGGACTCGCTCGGCTCGACCGGGCCGAAGTCGAGTTTCTTGTAGGAACCCTCCTCCTTCACGGCCTCGTAGAGGGCGAGAATGTTCGCGTTCGAAGTATCTTCCTGATAATGGTGAGCCCCTCCGAGGATGAAACCGCCGCCCTTCCCGCAGCCGTTCATCAGCCTCACGACCTCCTCACGCACGTCCCGGGGCGAGCCGTTGGGCATGAGGAGCTGGATATCCAGCCCGCCCATGAGGGTGAGCCGGTCGCCGTAACGCCGTTTCGTCAAAATCGGATCGATGGCCATGGGTTGGACAGGGTGGAGCACGTCGAGGCCGATCTCTATGAAATCCTCGATGACCGCCTCGCAGTTCCCGCAGCTATGGTAGGCTATGACGATGTCCGGATTCGTCTCCTTGAATTCCTTGAAGAGCCGCGCGTAACGCGGCTTGAAATATTTTCGCCATACTTCGGGCGAAATCATCATCCCGAGCTGGGTCGCGACATCGTCGCCCATCCACACCATATCCGTGCCCATGCGGATGAATTCCTTCAGCGCGGCACGCGGAAATTCTACGATCTTGTCCAGGAGGGCGTTCACGTAGTCCTCGTTGATGAGAAGGTCCACCATGAACTGATCCAGGCCTCGAAGGAACCATGCGGTTTCGAAGAGGCTGCAGCGACAGGACCCCGCGATCCAGTACTCGTCGCCGTACCTGTCAAGCATGGCCCGCATGGCCGTGTATTGGCTCTTCTCCGACGGATCGGGGATGTTCCATCGATTCAGCTTGTCCTCGTCCCCCGCGAGGGGGTTCCCGACGATCTCGGTGTAACTGCCGAACTGGTTCTTCACGTTCCGCCAGCCTATGCCCCAGGGGCATGTGTATTCCGGGGCGTCCGAGTAGTTGTTGCTCTTTTCCACGCCGATCCCGACTTGGACCATGTCGTTGCCGAGGCTTATACCGATGTCCGCCTCGTCTATGCCCAGGTCCTTTCTCAGGCGGTTCGCCAGGCGCGGCGTGAAGGAGGAAAAGGTCGGAATCCTGTCCGGCTCCCGATGCCCTATCGCGAGTTTGATTCTTTCTTTGGAGCTTAATGCCATGTGCGACACCTCGTTGTTGGAATGTCCTATCAGCCCAGGAGCAGACGCGGCAGGAACGTTACGACCGCGGGGAAGACCGTCATGAGTCCCAGGACCGCGATCAGCGGAATCAGGAACGGGAAGGTTCCCTTCACGACCTGCGCGAAGGAAAGGCCTGATATTTTCTGCATGATGAACAGCACGACGCCGAAGGGAGGCGTCAGCAGCCCGATCATGAGGTTGAGCACCATGACGACGCCGAACTGGACCGGATCGATCCCGACCTTCATGACGATCGGCATGAGGATGGGTCCGATGACGAGGATGGCGGCGGTCGCCTCGAGGAAGCATCCGACGACGAAGAGAAACAGATTGATGACGACCAGCACGATCAGAGGATCCGAACTCACGCTTCCGATCAGCTCACCCAATTGGGCCGTCACCCCAGAACGGGCCAGGACCCATCCGTAGAACGCGGAGGCGCAGATGATGAAACCTATGGAAGCCGTCTCCTTGCCGGTCTCGATGAAGACCTTGACCAGTTCCCGGATCCCCGCCTCCCGGTAAACGAAGAAGCTCAGGATGAACGCGTAGGAGAAGGCGATCACGGCGGCCTCTGAGGGAGTGAAGAAACCTCCCCAGATGCCGCACAGGAGCAGGACCGGCGTCATGATCGGGAGGAAGACCTGTTTGCAGCCGACCATGAATTCCTTGAAGGAGGGCTTGGGAAAGCGGTAATAGTTCCGCTTCTTGGCTATCGCGGTCACCATGAGCATGAGGGCCGCGGTCATGAAAACGCCCGGCACGACACCTCCCAGGAAGAGGCTCCCGACCGAGGCTCCGGATACGAGGGAATACATGACGAGCGGGACGCTCGGAGGAAAGATCGGTCCTATCGTAGAGGAAGCCCCGGTGATCCCTACGCTGAATTCCATGTCGTAACCCTCGTCGGTCATCGCCTTCAACTCGATCTGCCCCAGTCCCGCCGCATCGGAAACGGCTGTCCCCGACATTCCGGCGAAGATCAGACTGGCGACGACGTTGGCGTGCCCGAGGCCTCCCGGGAAGGAACCTACGACGGTGTTCGCGAATCTGAAGATCCTCGTCGTGATTCCGGCGGAATTCATGAGTTTCGCAGCGAGGATGAAGAAGGGTATCGAAAGCAGGAGAAAATTGCTGAGACTGAATACCATCTTCTGTGAAACAGCCTCGGTGGTGAGCCAGAAGGTTTCGGGTCCGACGTTCGTCAGGTACCCGATGGCTCCGACGAGGCAGAGAGCGTAGCTTATGGGAATGCCCAGAGCCATGAAGGCAACGAGGCCTAAAGTCATGAACAGTATCATTTGTCCTTCACTCCCCGGATTTCATCCACGATGTTCAGTATTTGATAATACATGGTGATGAGCGTGGCTGCGAGAATAACGAGGTACACGTACCCCCATTTGAACCATTCTATCGTCGGGATTTCCACCTGCCAGTTGGAAACGACGCTCCGACCGGCTCCCACTGCGAGCACGATCGAAAATGCCAAGATGAGGAATCCTCCCGCGATATTGAGAATTTTCCTCATCGGCTTCGGCAGCAGTTCGACGATCGTGTCCACTTTCAGGTGGGAGCCCTCGCGCATGATCGAGGCTATGCCGAGAAAAACGACGAAGACGAAAAGGATGATGCCGGTCTCGACTGACCAGGAGGTCGGGACCTTGATGACGAGCCTGGCCAGGATCTGAACGATGATGGTCAAGGACATGAGGAGCACCAGGACGCCGTTCAGGTAATCGATATACTTCCGCATATTCTCCCTCTATGAAAAAATCGGCCCCGGAAGGCCGGAGCCGAAAGGAAGCGGTCATTTGAGAGCCTGGATTTTCTCCATGAGCCCTGGTTTCCACTTCTTGCTGAACTCCGCGTGTACCGGCGCGGCCGCCTTGGCGAAGGCATCCCGATCGACGTCGGAAACGAGAATCATTCCTTTTTCCTTCACGAGCTTGTCCACGTAGAACGCGTCCGGATCCGGCACGAGCTTGTTCGCGTAATCGGTCGCTTCCTTCCACGCGCCGAGGATGAGCGCCTGATCGTCCTTGTCGAGCCGGTCGAGCCACTTCTTCGAGACCGCATATCGGTTGGAGGCGTAGAGATGCCGGGTCGGAATCAGGTATTTCTGGGCTTCGTAGTACTTGTAGTTGTAGATGGTCTCCGGCGGATTCTCCTGGGCGTCCACCACCCCGGTCTTGAGAGCCATGTAGAGTTCGGGGAAAGCGACGATCGTGGGCAGGGCACCCATGCTTTCGAAGTATCTGATTCGGAACTTGTGGTCGGGCAGGCGGATCTTCTTTCCCTTCAAGTCGTTCGGATGCTTTATGGGGATGTTGGCGGTGATGTATCGCGAGCCGCGGGGAACGGTTCCGACCGTGAGGATGCCTTTTCGGTTCGCCACGTCCTCCGAGATCTCCTTGCCGATCGTATCCCAGAATTTCTTCAGGTGATCGAGATCCCTTATGATGAACATCTCCTCGAAGACTTCGTATTCCTGGGCATAGAGGAAGATGTCCATGCCGCCGTGAGCGCCCATCTCGATGGTGCCGGCTGAGAGTCCTTCGACGACTTCGCGTTCCCCTCCGAGACTGCCGGCGGCATGGATGGTGATCTTGATCCTCCCTCCGGAGTTCTTCTCGACGATTTCCTTGAATTTCACCATACCCTCGTGGATGTTGCCTTCGGCGGCGTAGACGGAGGCTACGTTCGCATTGATCGCTTTTTTCGCGGAGGCGCTCTCTCCCTTGCCGCCCGCGACCGCGAGTATGCCCGAGAGACATACGAAGAGCGTCACGATGATTACCTTTTTCATAGGTCCTCCAGTAAAATTGTATGTTGTACATTGTATACTATTTATGAGAGATGTCAAGTTTTTTCAAAAAATAGCAAGGAATTACCCCCCCCCTCGCTTCAGGGCAACGGTTCGAGATCGTGCATGACGTGATCTTCGAGCAGTTCGTGAATCGTTTCGAGGTTCTTTTCTGCCAGCAGCTCGACCATCCGCTCGTGCTGGTCCGTGTAGACGGCGTGACCGAGCGTCGGTATGCGATGCCGAAGACGAAGCAATTGGACTTTGGCGTCAAGCCGCTCGACGATTTCGTAAAGGTGGTCGTTTCCGGTCCTCCGCGCCACTTCGAGGTGAAAGAGGCTGTCGGCCTCGAAGGCCTCCGCCTGGTTCCCGTCCCGGAGAAGCCGAGAGCACCTTGCGGCTATCTCCCTCAACTCGGTCAGGTCCTCGGAGGTCACGACCTCGCTCAGGAGACTGAAGGCTGTCTTCTCCAAGACATTGCGTACTACGCAGATTTCGCGGATTTCCTTCGGTGCGAGTTCCACGACGACGGCGTAGCTCCGGGGTTTTATGTAGATGAGTCCGTACCGCTCCAAACGCCGGAGGGCCTCCCGGACCGGGGTTCTGCTCACCTTGAACCTGGCCGCGACCTTCTGTTCCGGGACCTTCTCGCCGCCCTTGAGATACCCGGACAGGATCAGCTGCTTGATGTGGCGATAAACCCGGTCGGTGATGCTTTCCCGGTCGATCGAAAACGGCTTGAGCGAGTCGATCATGATCCCTGGCCCTCGTCCTTCATTGCCGACCGAGCCTTCCTCCGTACAGCAGATCGAAGATTGCGAGGGAGCCGGGTGTCCTGAAATACCGCTCCCGGATGTTCTTCACGCCATCTGGCGAATCGTCCACGTTCTTTTCCATGATGTTGACGAGGCAGTCCGCCTCGAAGAGGATGCGAAAACCCAAGGCGTCGGCCTTGCCGTAGGTATGATGAGCGCCGACGGCGGCGACGATCCATTCGAGTTCTCCGGGCGGGAGGTCGTATTCCGAAAGGATTTCCGCCGCGATCCTCGCGCCTTCCTTCTCCTGGAATTCCGGAGCGCCGCTTCCGTGGATCCGTATGGCTTCCGGTATGCCGATGTCGTGGAGGACCGCGGCGGCCTCGAGCCGCTTCACCGCCGGCCCGGCGAGGGTCTCGAGTTCGGCAACGGTCTTCGTGTAGGAGTGGACTTTCTGAGCGTGGGAAATCCGTTTGTGGTCAGCTTTGAAGTAGGCGATCATGTCGAGCATAACGCGCGGGATTTCGTACGGTTTCATCCCCGAATCCTACCATGAACTCCGTCGAACGACAAGCTCGGCCGTCGGGGGACGGTCTAGAGGAGGAGGTCGACCGCGAGCGGCGTGAGAACGGCGGTCATGATTCCGTTCAGGCAGAGACCGAGGCTCGAAAAGGCCCCCGCGTCGGAGCCTTCCTCGAAGGCGCGCGCCGTGCCGACGCCGTGGGCCGCGAAGCCCATGGCGAGCCCGAAGGCGGAGGCGTCCGCGACCCCGACGAGGCGGAGAACGACAGGACCGACGACCGCCCCGAGGATCCCCGTCGAGACGACGACGGCGGCGGAAAACGAAGGAAGACCGCCGAGTTCCTCCGCGATCACCATGGCGATCGGGGTTGTTACCGATTTCGGGGCGAGTGAAATCGCCGCCTCCGCGGGCAGATCCCAGAGAAGGGCGGGTATCAGCGCGGAAAGAAGGCCGACGACGCTTCCGAACAGGGTCGTCGCGAGCGCCGGCACTGCCTCGCGCCTCACCTTCCCGAACTCCTTGTACAGGGGGACGCCGAGCGCGACCACCGCAGGCCCGAGGAAGACCATGATGTAGCCGCCCCCGACCCGGTATTCCTCGTAGGGGACGCCGAAGATCTCGAGAAGGGCGATGAGGGCGGCGACCGAGGTGAGCACCGGGTGGAAGAGGAAAAACCTTGTCTTTGCATGGAGGGCCTGGGCGGCGGCGTAGGCCGCGGCGGTGAGGGCGACGCAGCCCTCCGGCGAAAAGAGGATGTCCCTCAACGTCTCCTCCTTCCCCGCGAGACCGTCTTGTGGAAGAGGCCGATGAGTGCGATGGCCGCAGCGGTTCCCAGGGTGACGGAGACGAGGATCGCGGGCCAATGCCTCACGAGGAGATCGAAGTGGGCCATGAGACCGACTCCGGCCGGGACGAAGAAGAAGGATAGATGCCTGGCGAGGAAATCCGCGGCGGCTTCGATCCGCGCGAGCTTCACGAGGCCGAGCCCGAGCGCGGAGGCGAGCAGCATCATGCCGATCACGCTCCCGGGGATCGGGAGAGGAAGGAGGCGGGAAACGACCTCGCCCGCGACCAGGAATCCGAGGATGACGGCCATGCCGCGGACGTGGCTCATCGGTGGATCGCCTTGTAGGAGAGGATGCCGAGGTACTCGTGCAGGGCGAGATACGATTCCTTCAGTGCGTGCATCGAGGGCAGGAAATCCGCTGCCACGAGGCGCGCGCCGCGGTCCG
Organism: uncultured Spirochaetaceae bacterium; assembly: GCA_964397655.1. Classification (GTDB taxonomy): domain Bacteria; phylum Spirochaetota; class Spirochaetia; order DTKZ01; family DTKZ01; genus CAYNKA01. Next base: position 15,210 of record CAYNKA010000008.1, read on the forward strand.
CGTGATAATCGGCGGGCGCGGGGAAGACGGCGATCCCGTTCTTCTCGAAACACCATACGCTCCTCGGCATGTGATAGGCGCTCGTGACGAGGATGACACGTTTCGCACCGTAGGTTTTCCCGACGAAGCGCGCGTTCTCCCACGTGTTCCGGCTCTCCCCCTCCTTGAGCACCCGGCTCCTTTCCATGCCGAGATCGGCGAGGAAGCGCGCCGCGGTTTCGGCCTCCGGCTCCTGGCCCCGGTCGAAGACCCTTCCGCCCGAGAAGACGAGCGGAAGGCCGAAGCGGGAGGCGAGGAGGAAACCGTGAACGACACGTTTCATCGTCTCCCCGCCGAGGGAGTCCTTCCCTCCCTCCTCGGGGGAGCCCGCGACGGTCCCGCCCCCGAGCACGACCACGAAGTCCGTGTCGCCGGGCGCGGTGAAGGACGCGGGCGGGGCTGGATGGCGGTTTTCCAGAGGAAGGAGAAGCAGGTCCTTGACCGGGCCGAGGGAGAGGGCGTACGCGAGGACGGCGAGGCCCGCGAGCAGGCTCTTCGCCGCTCTCCTCCGCCGGAAGACCAGGCAGAGAACGATCCCCAGGACGAAGAGCCCCGGGGGAAGGACGAGTGCCGTCACGATCTTGGACAGGAGGATCATGGCGAGGGAGCGTATCGGATCAGTAACCGAGCGAGGTCCCGATCAGCACCACGGTGATGTCCGTGAAGCTCGGCCTCCGCTTCAGGATCGAGTAAACCCGGCAGATTCGCGTCTTCGCGTCGCAGTCCGCGCAGGTGCCCGTGACCGTGCAGGGATTCGAGGTGCCGAGCCGCCGGTTGTTCATGGGGGCGGCGTAGTAGCGGACCCGGTCGTGCGCCTCGTCCAGATCCCTGCGGATCTTGTTCGTACCCACGACGGCTATGACCTTCTTCGGTCCGAAGGTCATGGCGCTCACGCGGTTGCCCGCCCCGTCGATGTTGAAGATGCATCCGTCCATGGTCACTGCGTTAACGCTCGTGAGGAAGAGATCGGAGACGATCTGCTTCCTCCTGATGTCGAGCTTCTGTTCCGGCGTGAGCCCGGGCTCGTTGTGGTTGAGCACTACGGCGCCCATCGCCTTCGCCTTTTCCGGGAGCCCGAGCTCGGCCGTGGTCGCGGAGCCGCCGAAGCCGACGGTCTGCCCCGCCTTCACGAAGCCGAGGATGTACTCGACGGCCTTCTCCCTTTCCGGGAAATAGACCGCGTCGAAATCGTGCTTCTTGAGGGCCTCGACCGTCTTGTTCGCGACGGTGTCGTGATGCCACTGCATTACTTCCATCTTCGTTCCTCCGAATCTTGATCTTTTCCCGTGGGCCGAAGGCTCAGGGTATAGCGCGAGAGCAGGAAACCCGGGTCTGGCACTTTCCGCAGCCGTACCTGGGAGCGAAGCGGGGCTTGACCACCGAATCCAGGTAGTTCGCGCAGAGCACCACGTCCTTCCCCGCGGAGGTGATCGCCCCCGACGGGCAGCGTTTTATGCAGTCGCCGCACAGATTGCAGTATTCGTCCGTCGACGCGTAACGCCGCGGGGTGGGCTCGAATTCCAGATCCGTGATCACGCTGCCGAAGCGGCCGGCGCAGCCCTTCTCCGTGATGAGGCTCCTCGACAGGCCGAAGGTGCCGAGACCGGCCGCGTACGCCGCATGCCGCTCCGACCAGGTGCTCCGCCTGTCCAGGACCTCGTACCGGGGGTCGAAGGACGGAACTACGCACTTCCCTCCGGCCCGCCGGATGTAGTCCGCCGTGAAACGCCGAACCTCGTCGTTCATCGCCTCACCCTCGATCCTGCCGTACACCCATTCCTCTGAAGGGAAGCCCTCGGCCCCGTTCGATTCGACGACTCTGACGGAAAACGGCAGGAAATACGAGACGACCGAGCGCGCGCCGGGAAGCCATTCCCCGGGGCCGAGATGACGGGGCCCTATCACTGCCGGGTCCTTGAAACGGAGAAAGACGTCGTCCACAGCCGAGGCAACTCCCAGAACGGGAGGGAGAAAAATGAGGCAATCGTCGAAATTCTTCAGCCGGTTCGCGGGGCTGTGGAGGAGAAGGTCGCGCAGTTCGTTTTCCAAGTGTATCGTCTTCATGGATGCTCCCCGCCCCATTGTATACGAAGGCCGATGAGGATTCAACGAGAATTCGAACAGGCAGGGCCCCGGAGATTCCACTGCGGGAACCAATCCCGGAGGCGGCGCGCGCTCTCGCCGAGGTCCGCCGGGGAGCAGCTCTCGATTATAACGTGCGCCATCGGTTTCCGCGCGGAGAAGAGCTTCGCGAGGAAGGGAAAGTCGAGAGTCCCCCTGCCCGGAGGCACGACCTTCAATTTTCCTCCTTCCGCGGCGCAGTCCTTGGCGTGGAGGACCATCATCCTGTCCCCCCAAAGCTCGAAGCATTCCTCCACGATCCTTCGCTGATCCGCGAGGTTTTCGGTCGCGAGGAGGTTCACCGGATCGAAGACTGCTCCGAGGCTCCGCGAACCCGTTTCGTTGAAGACTCGCGCGGCTCGTTTCGGAGAGTTTACGATGTGCTTGGCGACCGGTTCGATGCACACGAGGGATCCCGTGCGTTCGGCCTCCTCCACGAGGGGCTCGAGGGTCTTCATGAAGACGCAGAAGGCGCGTTCGCCGCCGTTCTCCGGATCCTCGCCGTAATCCGCGCGGACCGACCCCGTCTCGGTCGCGACGATGCGGCAACCGAAATCGGCGGCGAACCGGAGATGCTCGCGGAAATGGTCGGCCCCGCTCGACCGCAGGGCCGGATCGGGATGGCCCATGTTGAAGTAGCAGCCCAGGACCGCGATGTCGAGGCCCCTGGAGGCGAACTCCCGCCGCACGATCCTCCCCAGGCCGGGGCTCAGGGAGCCGGGCCCCAGGACGGGTTCGGCGAGGGCCTTGGCGAAGGCGAGCTGGACGTAGGACGCCCCGGAGGCGGCGATCCTCGCGGCGAGCTCGGCGAGCGGCAGCTTCCCGAAGTCGTGGGCCCTGACGCCGAAGTCCATGCCGCTCATGCGACGACTCCGGCCTCGCCTTCCTCGAGGGCCGCGAGGATGAAGGGGCCGACGCCCTTGTAGTCGTCCGCAACCACGGGCTCGCTCATGTAATATTCGAAGGATCCGTCACGGTAGGGGTTGCCGCCGAGCCCGCCGACCTTGCAGACGCCGGAGAGGTGGAGATCCCCCGCCTCGTCCGAACGGAGCTTCTCCCTTACGAGGCCCCGGAATCCCCTGTCCGCGACGGGCGCGAATCTCCGCTCATCGAGCAGTCCGAGCCGGATCGCCTTCCTGTAGAAGTAGACGAACATGGAGGAGCAGGAGGATTCGAGATAATTGCCCCTGCGGTCCGGAAGGTCGAGTACCTGGAACCAGAGTCCGGTCGGGCCGTCCTGGACCCGGGCTACCGCATCGGCGAGCCTGCTCACCACGCCCCGGAGCTCCCCGACGCCCCCGTGGTCCGCCGGGATGAAGTCGAGGACGTCGACCAGGGCCATCGCGTACCAGCCGACCGCCCTGCCCCAGACGTGAGGCGATCTGCCGGTTTCGGGATCGGACCAGGCCTGGGCCCTGCTCTCGTCCCAGGCGTGACGGAGCAGACCCGTCTTCACGTCCCTCGTGACCCGCTCCGAGAGGAGGAATTCGCGCACGACCTCGTCGAAGAGTCCGGGCTCGCCGAAATCGCGGGCCCACCGGGCGAGAAAGGGCCCCTGCATATACAGCCCGTCCAGCCAGACCTGATGGGGATAGATGCGCTTGTGCCAATAACAGCCGTTCGAAGTCTTCGGGTGGCCGTCGAACTGAGAGCGGAGGGTACGGAGGGCCCGTTCGTACCGCGGGCCGTCGTCTCCCTCCGTGAATTCGAAGAGCACCTTGCCCGGATTGATCTGGTCGACGTTGTATTCCTCGAGCTCGTATCCGAGGATCGAACCATCCTCGTCCACGAGGACTTCGAGGCAGTCCTTCACGAACCGGGAATAACGGCCGTCGCCGGTCTTCCTTCCGACGGCGAGGAGAGCCGCGAGCACGAGGCCGTTCTCGTAATGCCAGACTGTTTTTTCGGGAGCGTGTCGCCTCATGACCGAGTCTGCCATCCGGACGGCGTAGACCTCGGCTTTTTTCCCTCCGTTGTCGTTCATCGACGCCCGGACCCTACACGGCGACTTTGACCACCACCTTGCGGAGCTTGCGCTTCCCCTCGAAGTCGCAGGAAGGCTTGTGGGCGTCCTGGGGGAAGAAGATCGCGAAGACGTCGGGAGTGAGCGGAACGAACGCCTCCGGAACCGAGGCGTTCCCGTAGAAACCGAGGTCGCGTTCCTCGATGAAGGGCTCCGAAGGCCGGAGGTTTCCGAGGGGGGTCGCCCAGCAGCTCTCCTTGCCGTCCAGCACGAACTGGATGTCGATGTATTTCCTGTGCGCCTCATACTTGCCGGCCGCGGGGTCCTTGGTCTCGTAGGACATGACCTGGACGATCACGCGGTCGCCGTCCACGGGGTGCTTGCCCTCCGGCAGCCTGCCGACGTCGTTCTTCCCGAGATAATCGATCGCCGTGTCGAGGTTCTTGGAGATTCCCTTGTAGGATTTCAGGTTACCGAAGCTGTCGTAGATCATTCATTTTCCTCCGAATTCTTTTTGACTCCATTATGCCCCGCGGAAAAAGGGAACACAAGCGGCGAGGGTCCCTATTCCCCCCGGTAGCCGAGCCGTTCCGAGATGTCGCGGGCCGTCTCCTTCGCACGGGCGGCGAGTTCCTCGACCTTCTCCCTCGTGATCCTCTGGGTGGGACCCGAGATCGAGATGGACGCGCAGACCCTTCCCTTGTTGTCGTACACGGGGGCTCCCACGCAGCGGACCCCCTCCTCGTGCTCCACGTCGTCCACCGAAAAGCCGCGCTTCCGGACGAGTTCGAGATCCTCGAGGAGCGCCTTCCGCTCCGTGATCGTGTTCGGCGTGAACTTGACGAGTTCCAACCGGTTGACGAGGCGGATCTTCTGGTCGTCGTCCAGGAAGGCGAGGATGGCCTTCCCTACCGCAGTGCAGTGCAGGGGTCCGCGGACTCCGATGACCGAGTAGGTCCGGAGCCGCTTCGAGGACTCGAAGCATTCCACGTACAGGACCTCGTCGTCGTCGAGGACCGTGAGATGCACCGTCTCGTCGAGCAGGTGATTGAGCTGCTGAAGGTAGGGGCTCGCCACCTTCCGGAGTTCGAAGTTCTTTTGAGCCTCCTGGCCGAGCTCCAAAAGCCTGATCCCGAGGGAGAAGGTTCCCGTCGGTTCGTCCTTCTCGACGATCCTCTCGGCTTCGAGGGTTTCGAGGATGGAGAACGTGGTGCTCTTGGGGATGCGGAGCGTGCGGCAGATCTGAGTGAGACTCAACCTGCCTTCCTTCCCCAGAAGACTGAGAATGGCGGCCGCCCGTTTTACCGAATTGACCATGCTTGAACCCTTCCGCGCGTGAGACGCCGGGAACGCGAAGCGGACCTCGGTCCGCTTCTCCAAACTTATATCAAAGGCCCGGAAAAACCGCTACCCCTGCTTAAGGAGGAGTCTCGGCAGGAAAGTCGTCAATTCCGGCACGAGCGTGATCGCGATCAGCACGACGACGAGCGGAACGAGGAAGGGCACCGCGGCCTTCGTGACCCGTTCGAAGGAGATCTTGGCCACGTTCGCGGTCACGAAGAGCACGATCCCCACGGGCGGCGTTATGGTGCCGATCATCAGGTTGAGCACGATGAGGTTGCCGAATTGGATCGGATCGATGTGGAGCCCCGTCGCCACGGGAAGCAGGATCGGTACGAGGATCATCATCGCCGCGATCGCTTCCATGAAACAGCCGACGAAGAGCAGGAAGAGGTTGATCACCAGAAGCACGACGAGGGGATTGGAGGAGACCGTCGCGAGCGCCCTGCCGATGGTCTGCGGCACGTCCGCCACCGACAGGTCCCAGCCGAAGAGGACCGCGGTCATGACGAGGGCGAGGACCACGCCGTTCGTCTCGATCGTCATGATCACCATTCGGGGGAAGTCCCTTATCTTGAACTCCTTGTAGATGAAGAGGCCGAGCACGAGGGCGTAGAAGGCCGCCACGACCGCCGCCTCGGTAGGCGTGAACATTCCGCTCACGATGCCGCCGAAGAGCACGACCGGGGCGAGCAGGGCCCAGAAGGCTTCCCGGAAGGCCTTCCAGATCGTCGAGGGCCGCGGGAAGGGATTCTTCGGGTAATTGCGTTTCTTCGAATACATAGCGACCATGATCATGAGGGAGACGGCCATGAGGAGGCCGGGTACGACGCCTCCCATGAAGAGGCCTCCCACCGACGTGTCCGCGAGCACGCCGTAGATTATCATCGGCAGACTCGGCGGGATGATGGGACCGATGGTCGACGAGGCGGCGGTGATCGCCGCGGAGAAATCGATGTCGTACCCGCCTTCCTTCATGGCTGCGATCTCGATCGTTCCCAGCCCGCCCGCGTCGGCCACGGCGGAGCCGGACATTCCCGCGAAGATCACGCTCGCAAGGACGTTCGCGTGCCCGAGGCCTCCGCGCATCCAGCCGACCACGACGCTCGCAAAGTTGAAAATCCTCCGAGTGACCCCCGAGGTGTTCATGATGTTGCCCATGAGGATGAAGAAGGGGGCCGCGAGCAGGGGAAAGGAGTTCGCGGCGTTCGTGATCCTCTGGGCGACCGTGAGAGGATTGAGGCCGCTCGTCAGGATGTGGAGGAGCGAGCTCACGCCGAGGCTCACGTAGATGGGCACGCCGAGGAACATGAGGGCGAGCCATACGAAGAAAATCGCGATCATAGGACGTTCCCTCCCCTGTCCACGGACCCGGTGAGCGCATTGATGAGCGCGTAGAAGGCTATGAGCAGGCACGAGGCGGGGACGACGACGTAGACCGCGGCGTAGGTGAAGAACAACGTCACCGTCGGGACGTCGAAGCTCTTCTGGACCATGCGGAAGCCCAGCCAGGCGAGGGCGCCGTTGAAGACGAAGACCAGGATGTTGTTGAAGACGTTCACCGCCCGTCGGGTACCGGGAGGAAACAGGTCGAAGACCGCGCTGATTCTTATGTGGGTTCCGCTCCGGGTCGCGAAGACCCAGCCGATGAAGGCGACCCAAATGAAGAGGTAACGCGCGAGTTCCTCCGACCACACGAGAGGCGAGCCGATGACGTACCGCATGAACACCTGAAACAGGACGACCGTGAAGATGAGAACGAAAAGACCCACGGCGAAGACGTCGAGCGCCCGATCGACGAGCCGTTTCGCCGCGAGCAGCGTTTTCCGCATGGCGATTTTCTCCTCAAGAAGAAAGGATGAAAGGGGCCCCTGCCGCAGGGGCCCCCGAAATCGGGCCTGCGGCTATTTGACCGCCTGGATCTTGTCCCATATGCCTGCGCCCCACTTGGACTCGAACTTCTTGGGGACGACGTCGAGGACGGCCTTGCGGAATTCGTCCACGTTCGGCTGGATGACGGTCATGCCGGCCGCCTTGAACTTGTCGGCGAGTTCGTTTTCGGCTTTCTTGATCTCGGCGTTCTGCCAGGCGATGCCCGCGGCGATCCCTTCCTGAAGCGCCTTCTGATCGGCGGCCGAGAGCTTCTTCCAGGTGGCCTCGTTCGTGACGACGAGCCTCGGAGTGATGATATGGCTCGTGAGCACGAGATATTTCTGGACCTCGAAGAACTTCCCGGACTGGATGGTCGGAAGCGGGTTCTCCTGACCGTCCACGACGTTCTGCTGGAGGGCGAGGTAGAGCTCGTTGAAGTTCATCGGAGTGGGTTTCGCGCCCCAGGACTCCGCCATGGCGCGGAACACGTCGTTTTCGGGAACGCGGATCTTGAAGTTTGCCATGTCGGCGAGCTTCTCGACCTTCTTGTTGCTCGTGGTGAGCTGGCGGGTGCCGTAGTAGGTGGTGCCGAGGATGCGCATCCCGCGCTTTTCGATGAGCTGCTTGTTGAATTCCTCCCCTATGGGGCCGTTCATGGCCTTCACGAGGTGATCCATGTCGCGCCACACGTAGGGAGCCTCGGTGATCGCGATCGCGGGAACCCACTGGCCGAAATTCGCGGTCCCCTCGGTGACGAGTTCCTGGGTACCGGTGGCTACCGCTTCGATCATGTCGCGCGATCCGCCGAGCTGTCCGCCGGGGAATCCCTTCACCTGGATCCTGCCCTGGGTCTTGGCGGAAACGTCGGCGGCCACCTTGTCGATCATCTGTACCGCGGGATGGCTCGTCGCGAGCACGTCGCCCCATTTCAGCGTCATCTTCTGCTGCGCCGCCTCGTTCGATCCCCCCGCGAACGAGACCGCCGCGAGGACGGTCAGGGCGAGGCCTAGGATCAGTGCCTTTTTCATGAAATCCTCCTTTTCATCGTATACCGGTTCCTTCACTGTTCGGACATTCGTCAACGATGTTCATATATTTGAACACGTTTCCTATATGAGAATATAAGTGTAAAACGTGCCGCATCCGGTGTCAAGAAATTTTCTTCAGCCGCCGAAAAATCCGCGGATACCGGAATAGAAGAAATAGACGCCGAAGCCGAACAGGATACCCGCGCAGAAGCCGATGAGGATCCGGTAGGGGACGGGCTTCAGGAAACGCCTTCCCCTGGACACCGCGTAGGAGACCGCCGCATACCAGACGAGGTCCCCGAAGACGTGGCCGAGGAAGAAGGCGAGAACGCCGGGGATGCCGAGTTCCATGCCCCGGAGGATGTAGCCGAGACCGATGGTGACCCACCAGAGCGTCCAGTAGGGATTCGAGACGCTGAGGACGATCCCCTCGAGGACGAGGTGGCCGTAGCCCTCACCTTCGGCGCCGAGGTCCAGTTCGAGGGTGGGGAGCGAACGGAACATCCCGATCGCGAGATGGAGCATGACGAGCGAGCCGACGAGGGATATGGCCACGAATACTCCGGGCCGGCGGAGGACCTCGGCGAAGCCCGCCGCTATGGCAGCGACGAGCAGGCCCTCGAGGATGCCGTGACCGAGGATGAAGAGCGGTCCCGCCGAGGCTCCCCGCCTCGAGCTTTCGGTCACCGTGGCCGTGAGGAGGGGCCCCGGCATCATCGCCCCGGAGAGAGCCACTGCGACGGAGGAAAGAAACAGGAACAGATATGCCATCACACGCTCCTCGAGGTCTTCGTTTCGCGCCAGCGGCTCGGAGTCGTCCCGCTGCGCGCCTTGAAGGCCCGGATGAAACTCCGTGCAGAGTCGAAGCCGCAGGCCTCCGCCACGGCTTCCAGCTTTTCGCCCGAGTTGAGGAGAAGCTCCTCCGCACGCTTCATACGCTCCGCCATGAAGGCCTCCCGCGGGGAGACGCCCAGGACCTCGCGGAAAAGCCGCCGCAGATGCCCCGCGGACTGGAAGACCGCCCGCGACGTCTCCTCGACTGCGACGCCCTCGTGCATGTGCTCCCTGAAGTAGGAAAGCGCGACGGACACGGTGCGGGACGAGGCGGGGCGAAAGGCGCCGAACTCCTCGCGGGGAAGGCCACCGAGGATCTGCAGGGACAGCTCCTGGAGGAGCCGCTCCGACTGCAGCGCCGAAAGCGGCGTCGGCGTCTGCAGGGATTCGAGCACGGGCTCGAAACAACGGTCAATCTGGGCAAGGGCCTCCGCCGACAGCCGCACCGACGCGAGGCCCCGCTTCGCGAGAAGGGAGCCGAGGGGCTCCGGCACCCGGGAAAAATGCACGACTTCGACTTCGCACTCCTCGCCGCGCGAGCCCCCCCAACCGTGGGCTTCCCTCGGCGAGAAGACCCAGAGCGTTCCCCCCTCGACCTTGAGCCGTTTTCCCCCGGTACCGAGCAGGTCGCAGGAACCGCGTCTGATGAGCTGGAATTCCCAGCCTTCCCGCGCATACACGGGAACGGGCCGGTCTCCGTATCGCCTGGGGCCCGATCCGAGATAGAGGATCATGCCGCCTCCGTGACCGATTTCGCCCATTTTCCGCCCGTTTCGGCAGTTGGTCAAGAGAAATGAGGTTGCGGAGCCCCTTCTTCGGTCTCACCCCGTGAGACTTGCGACCGAGGCATAACTTGACTATTTGGAGAATTCGGCATAGCATAACAGCATAGAGAAAAGCCTATATTTGGATAAATTTTTCTCCATATAATTCGAGCATTGTACGGAGGGACGACCGCCGGTCGGCATCACCTTCCCATACGATAAGGAGCAATCGCAATCATGACAGTAAAAACCTTTAAGGGCGGTACTCATCCGCCGGAGAGGAAGGAGCTGGCGAAGGATTCTCCCATCGAGTATTTCATGACTCCGAAGCAGGTGGTAATCCACCTGAACCAGCACACGGGCACGCCCAATCAGCCGTTGGTCAAGGTCGGAGACACGGTCACTCGAGGACAGAAGATCGCGTCCAGCGACGGCAAGCTCATGATCCCGCACCACGCCTCCATCTGCGGCGTCGTGAAGAAGATCGAACCCCGGCCCCAGTCGAACCTTCAGGACGGCGTCGCCGTCGTAATCGAAGCGGACGGAAGGACGGAGACCGCCTTCCTGGCGCCGCTCGATCCCTTCGCCTGCACGAAGGAGCAGGCCATCGAGCGGATCAAGGAAGCCGGGGTCGTGGGCATGGGCGGAGCGGGATTCCCCACCTGGATGAAACTCTCCCCTCCCCCGACGAAACCCATCGACATCGTCATCGCGAACGGCGCCGAGTGCGAACCGTTCCTTACCATAGACTACAGGACCATGCTCGAGCAGCCCGAGAAGATCGTCTACGGCATGGGCGTGTGCCTGAAGGTCCTCGGCGTCAAGCACGGGGTCCTCGCGGTCGAGGACAACAAGATGGACGTCGTGCCGGTCCTCGAGAAGGTCGTCGCCGAGTTCAAGGCCGGAGCCGGAAAGGACTTCGACATCGAGGTCCAGCCCCTCAAGACGAAGTACCCCCAGGGCGGCGAGAAGATGCTCATCACCGCGATCACCGGCAGGGAGGTGCCCTCGGGCGGACTCCCCATGGACGTTAAGGCGGTCGTGCAGAACGTCGGCTCCCTCAAGGCGATAGCCGAGGCCTTCCTCGAGGGCAAACCCCTCATCGACCGAGGCTTCACCGTGACCGGCGGTGCCTGCAGGAAGGCGAAGAACATCGTGGTTCCCATCGGTACCGTGGTCTCGGAACTCGTTCCGGCTCAGTTCGAGATCGAGGGAGAGCCGAGGCGGATCATCTTCGGCGGCCCGATGATGGGCACGAGCGTTCCCACCCTCGACACCCCGGTCCAGAAGAACACCTCCGGCGTCGTGCTCATGGACGACAAGGAAGCCCGGTTCTTCGAGGAAGGGACCTGCATCCGCTGCGGCAGGTGCATGCGGTCCTGCAGCTGCAGGCTTTCCCCGGCCCTCCTCAACGAGGCGGTGCTCGCGGGGGACTACGTCCTCGCGGACTCGATCGGCCTCCTCGACTGCATCGAATGCGGCACCTGTTCCTTCGTATGCCCCGCCCACGTCCAGCTCGTTCAGCGTTTCCGGGTCGGGAAGACGGTCCTCCGGGGCATCAAGGCCGCCCAGGCTAAAAAGGAGGGAAAGTAACATGGCGAAAAGCTTCCTGCTTTCCTCGAGCCCCCACGTGTACAGCGACGTCAACGCACGGCGGCTCATGCTCAACGTCATCATCGCCCTCCTGCCGACCACGGCCTACGGGTTCTACCTCTTCGGCCTGCCGGCCGTCGTCACCGTCTCGGTCTCGGTCGCGTCCTGCGTCGCCTTCGAGGCGGCCTTCCGGGCCATCCTCGGGGCGAAGAACCACAACGGCGACCTCTCCGCGGTCGTGACCGGCCTTCTCCTCGCGCTGGTCCTCCCGCCCTCCACGCCCTGGTGGATGACGGTGCTCGGGGCCCTCGCGGCCGTCGTGTTCGCGAAGGAGTTCTTCGGCGGGCTGGGGCACAACCCCTTCAACCCGGCCCTCATCGGGAGGGCGGTCCTCCTCATGAGCTTCCCTGCCGCGATCACCACCTGGCACAGGCCCTTCGAGGCGATCGCCGACGCGACCACGACGGCGACCCCGCTCAACATCCTCAAGCTCGGCGGCACCATGGCCGACGTGGCGAAAAGCCTCGGCGTGACCGGCACCCCCGACGTGTACCTCAGCCTCTTTTTGGGCACGAGAGCGGGCTGCATCGGCGAAAGCTCGATCCTGCTCCTCCTCGTCGGGGGAATTTTCCTCATCGCCACGGGCACGATCCTCTGCATAACCCCTCTCGCCATGCTCGCGACCACCGCGATCCTCTCCGCGCTCTTCGGCGTCGACCCGCTCTTCGCGGTCCTCTCCGGCGGAGTCGTGCTCGGGGCCTTCTTCATGGCCACCGACTACGCGACCACACCCCTCACGCCCGCGGGCAAGGCCCTCTTCGGGGTCGGGGCGGGCGTCATCACGGTGCTCATCCGCAGGCTCGGAGGCTTCCCGGAGGGCGTCACCTACGCCATCCTCATCATGAACGCCTTCACCCCCTACTTCAACAATCTCAGGGTCAAGAAATACGGTTTCCTGCCCAAAGGGGGAAACAAGAAATGATCAGAAGCATGATAAAACTCGGCGTCGTCCTCGCGCTCTTCGCGGGAATAGCCTGCGCGAGCCTCGCGGTCGTCTACAACATCACGAGCCCCGAGATCGCCAAGAAGCAGGAGGCCGACCTCAAGGCCGCCCTGAAGGAAGTATTCCCCCAGGCCGACGACTTCAGCGAAATCACGGCCGATCTCAAGAGCCCGGACCCGAAAATCTCCTTTCAGAACGCCTACCTCATGAAGCAGGGAGGCAAGACGGTCGGCGTCGCGGTCAAGGCCGCGGGCCCGAGCTACAGCGGCAACGCGACCGTGCTCTGCGGCATCGGCTCGGACAAGAAGGTGGCGAAGGTCATCGTCATGGAAATCAAGGACACCCCGGGGCTCGGTGCGAACGCCGCCAACCCGGCATATTACGTGGACAAGGCGACCAAGACGACCTTCACCGGCCAATTCTCCGGCAAGGACGTCGCCGACGCCTTCGAGCCCAAGAAGGACGTGCAGGCCATAACCGCTTCCACCATCACCAGCCGGGGAATCGCCGCCATCGTGAAGAAGGTCGGCGACGCCACGGTCGAATACCTCGCCCGCACCGGAGGCTCCAAATGAACGCAAGAATGTCCGTCTTTCTCCGGGGCATCATCATCGAGAACCCCCTGGCCATCATCATGATCGGCCTCTGCTCCTCGCTCGCGGTCACCACTGCGGTGGCCAACGGGATCGGCATGAGCCTCGCGCTCACCTTCGTGCTCGTGCTCTCCGAGCTCATCATCTCCCTGTTCCGTAAGCTCATCCCCGAGTCGATCCGCATCCCGATCTTCATCATCATCATCGCGGCATTCACCACCATCGTGGACCTCGTCATGAAGGCCTACTTCCCGGACCTCTCCAAGTCCATGGGCGTGTTCATCCCGCTCATCGTCGTGAACTGCATCATCATGGGACGCGTCGAGGCCTTCGCCTCCAAGGAGACGGTCCCGGACGCGCTCCTCGACGCCTTCGGCATGGGGATCGGCTACGCCTGGGTCCTCATCGGCATGTCCGTGGTGAGGGAACTCTTCGGCAACGGCACCGTCCTGGGCGCCCAGATCATGCCGGACTCCTTCAAGCCCATACTCTTCTTCGTGCTGCCTCCGGGAGGCTTCCTCGTGTTCGCCATGTTCATATCCCTGAACCTGCTCCTCCGGCGCAAGTGGCTCTCCGCCGCGGCCCCCAAGGGCTGCAAGGAAGGAGGAAACTGACATGCTTATCGATCTCGCGAAAATATTCATAGCGTCCCTCCTCATCAACAACATCATCCTCATGCGCTTCATCGCGCTCTGCCCCTACATCGGGATGACCGGCGAACTCAAGCAGTCCGTCGGGATGGGGTTCGCGGTCACCTTCGTCATGGTCATGGCGACGACCGCCACCTGGCCGCTCTACCACTTCGTGCTCGCGCCCCTCGGGCTCGAGTTCCTGCAGATCCTCGTGTTCATCCTCATCATCGCGGCCCTCGTCCAGTTCGTCGAGTTCTACCTGAAAAAGGCGGTGCCCGGCCTCTACATGTCCATGGGCATCTACCTCGCGCTCATCACCACGAACTGCGCGATCCTCGCGGTCACCTTCGACAACATCACGAACGGCTACAACTTCCCGCAGGCCATCGTCTACTCGATCGGCGTCGCCCTCGGCTTCCTCCTCGCCATGATCCTGCTCGCCGGACTCCGAAGAAGGATCCGCACCAGCCCGATCCCGGGTTTCCTGAAGGGAGCTCCCATCCTTTTCATCCTGTCGAGCCTGATCGCCACGTCCTTCATGGGCTTCGCGGGACTCATCAAGTGAGGTAGATTCATGAGCATCATTCTTATAACCTTGGCTGTTTCGGCGATCCTCGCCTTCGCGATCGGCCTCGGACTCGGCTTCTTCCGCGAGAAGTTCAAGGTCGAGCGAGACCCCAAGGTCGACCGCATCCGGGCCGCCCTTCCCGGCGCCAACTGCGGAGCCTGCGGATTCCCGGGCTGCGACGCCTACGCGGACGCCGTGTTCAAAGGCGAAGCCGCGCCCGACAAGTGCACCTCGGGCGGCAAGAAGACCGCCGAGGAGCTGGCCCTCATCCTCGGCGTGACCGTGGACGCGGAGGACAAGGTCGCCGTCCTCATGTGCCAGGGAACCAGGGACAAGGCTCCAGAAAAGGGCGAGTACGTCGGCATCAGGACCTGCGCCGCCGCGAAACTCTCGGCGGGCGGAACCAAGCTCTGCGCCTGGGGTTGTCTCGGCTTCGGCGACTGCGAGTGCGCCTGCCCCTTCGACGCCATCCACGTGGGGCCTGACGGAATTCCCCATGTGGACTACGAAAAGTGCACGGGCTGCGGCCAGTGCGTGAAGGCCTGCCCCCAGAGGATCCTCACCCTCGTGCCGAAGAGCAGGAAGGGAGCGGTCGCGCTCTGCTCCAACCGGAACGTGATCAAGGCCATGGTCAGGAAGACCTGCACCGTGGGCTGCTTCAAGTGCGAGCTCTGCGTGAAGAGCTGCCCCCAGAAGGCCATCCGCATGGAGAACGGCACGCCGGTCGTGGACTACTCGCTCTGCGACTCCTGCAACGTCTGCGTGGAAAAGTGCCCGGACAAGGTCTTCAAGCTCCTGGAGAGGGGAGTCTTCGTCGCGATCGAGCCGGCCCCGGAAAAGGTGTCCGCCGAGACGAAGTGACCCGAGTCCCTTCCTTGCGAGGGGACCGCACGTGCCCATAGAGCCCCGCCGCCTGAGGACGGGGCTTTTTCATGCCCGTCCGCCCGGCCGCGGGTTCCGCCTCCGGCGAACATCCTCCGTCCCCCGTGAAAAATCGTTGCCCGAAACCGCCGCAGGCTGTACCTTCTTCCTTGATGCGTGCCCGGCCTAAAGACTACGCCCTCCTCGTCCTCGCCCTCTCCGCGGCCGCGACGGTCGGCCTGGGGACAGCCGCGCTCGTTCCGCCCGGAGGCCCTGCGACCTCCCCCGCGGCCCGTCCCGTTTCCGCGGGCACCGGCATCGAGACCGCACCGCCAGCCCCGATCGAGCCCCTCGCCGGGCCCTGGGTCGTCGCGGTCCAGCCCGGCCACTGGGAGGTGGAGAACCTGCCGGACGAGCTCGCCCGCCTCAGGACGAGCACCGGGGCGGAACACGGAACGGTCCGCGAGGTGGACCTGAACCGCGCCGTGGCCGCGGCCCTGATCGAGAGGATCGAGGCGAAGGGTTGGAAGGCCCTCCTCGTCCCCGCTACCGTCCCTCCCGGACTCCGGGCGGACGCCTTCCTCTCGATCCACGCGGACTGGAGCTCCGATCCCGGCATGCGGGGCTGGAAGCTCGCGGCCTCCTGGCGCTCGAGCGGAGCGAGCCGGGCCCTCCTCGCCTCCCTGAGCGAGGCCTTCGGCGGGACCGGGGGCCTTCCCCGCAGCCCGGACGCGGCCACGGTCAACATGAGGGGATACTTCGCCTTCAACAGCCGCAGGTTCGAGCACGCCTCGAGCCCCTACACGCCCGCGGCCCTCCTCGAGCTCGGCTTCCTCACGAACGAAGAGGACAGGACCCTGATGAAAACGAATCCCTCCTTCTACGCGGACGTCATCGTCAAGGGGCTCGAACGTTATTTCGCGGGCAGGGAGCGCTCGCGGACCGACGACCTCCGTCCTCTCGACCTCCCCTGGGTGGCCGCGGGCCCGGCGGGCGCCGTCGTCCGCCGCTCGCCCGAAGACGCCTCCGAGGCGCTCTGGACGCTCGAACCGGATTCGGTCCTCCTCCCCGTGGACGAGTCCGGCGGCTGGTACGAGGTCTTCGTGCGCAAGGCCTGGGCCACGGGCTGGGTCCGCAAGGCCGAAACCGTGCCCGCCGAGGACCCTCGCTGGCCCATGCCGGGCGAGACCCGCCCGTCCGCGCAGCCCCTCCCCGCGGCCGAGAACGCGGGACAATAGACGGAAAAGCCAAGACAAACATCGTTTGCAGCGAGAAACAAGCGGGTGTACCATGGTTACAGGGCCGTCGTTCCTCCTTCTACGTGTTTCCCGCCGGCTCGGACAGGAAACAGTCGAAAAGCCAAAGGGATTTTTGCGATCCAATATAATCCGAAGCCGGATAGTATATAGTGGATAGTTCCTGAGCGGTAGTTTACCGCACCTCCTCGGGGGAGGCCTTCATGAGTATCAAACGCTTCAACCTGATTCAACGCACTCGCCGTCCATGGCTCGTGAATCTCTATGAGAAAAAACGAGGATAGTTATATTTTCCCATCAATCACTTTCTTGTATAAGACTTCTTCGACGTTTCTTCGGCTATCGAGCAGCGTAACAATATAAACCGTCGAGTCAGCAACCCTATAAATAATTCTCCATGGACTTTCAACGAGTTCACGATACGAGGTAATGCCTATACTGTGTAATTCAGGTGCTACTCTTCCTTTTTGAGGAAAATTCATCAACGAAGAAACTCGCTTCTGAATGCTCTCATAGACAGCATTCGCTTTCTCAAGCCCATATTTCATTCTTTGATAGCTAATAATATCAAAGAGATCTTCAGCGGCATCTTCAGTCCAGAGGATGGTGTTCATTTTAAGAGCTCATTAACCTTCTTATCTACCTCTTTGTTCGATAACGTTTTCCCCGCCGCGATTTGACTTTCACCAATCGAGATTATTTTCATGAGCGTGACACTATCGACCAAGGATTGATAGGTCGTAATATCCAGTAATACTGCTTTCGCCTCACCATTTTGAGTGATCACTACAGGATTCTTCTTTTTATCGATGTGTTTGAGGATTTCGGCGGTGTGAGCTTTTATATAGGAAATGGGTTTAATATCTTGAGCCAAATTCAGCATATTTTCCTCCAGCCATGAGATATACCTCAAGATACAAGAAGCAAAAGGATAAGTCAATATTTAGTACTCTATAAAGACCATGAAGAAAAATATTGCGGATTCAATGAGGATATTTGTAGAATAAGGATAGTACGGCACCGAATAAAGCAGTCGCCTATCGATTTCCTTGAAGTGAATCATAACATGAACTATATTATTCACTGAAATGGTTCATCGAGGAGATGAAAATGAAATCAATCACGATACATGGAATCGATGATGCGCTCGATCGGAAAATCGCGGAGAAGTCCAAAGAATACGGTTTGAGTCAAAACCGTACGGTAAAAACCATCCTCCAAAACTCCTTGTTGGCAAATCAAAAAGCCTCAAAACGAGAAGTCTTTTCCGACCTTTTCGGGAAGTGGACGGTCAAGGAAAAGGAAGAATTCGAAAACCGTATCAAGGATTTGGAAGAAGTAGATGAATCGGATTGGGCCAAATGAAAATTCTCCTTGATACGAATGCCTACAGCGGATTCATGGGCGGTAATCAGATTGTGCTGGATTACTTGGTCGAATCGGAGATTGTTTACGTATCGACGATAACGCTCGGTGAGCTTTTTGCGGGGTTCCGTAGGGGCAAAAAGTACACGTCGAACGTTGAAGAATTGAAAAGGTTCTTGAGCAAGGATGGAATAAAAACAATCGACGTAACCGTTGAAACCTCGGAAATATTCGGAGAGATCAAGACGGAATTGAGCAAGAAAGGAAAGATGATTCCTTTGAATGATATATGGATAGCTGCGCATGCCGTAGAAACCGGATCAAAACTGATCACCTATGATTTGCATTTTAAGAGTATAAGCGGATTGAGGATTTGGGAGGAATTGAGGTAGGAAAAGGAGACGTCCAACACACGTACGTGTACGCGATATTATTGCATCCCCGTTTCGACGTGACTCAGGATCCGGCGGCTCTTCTCGCACCCGGCATCGGTCCGCGGTTTTCCTTGCCGTCGCTCTAGGGTCATGTTATATTTTCATAGAAGCGCGGCGGGCCGCGCTTCTCAGTGAAAAAGTGAAACCGACGAATGGAATCATGGGCCGGGCACAGCGCTTTCGCCCGGACGACGCGGCGAGTCTGCCTCCATCACCCCACAGCGGATTGAAAAGCAGCCATCCGGCGGCATTCTCCCGTACAGCAAAGCGGATAGACGGGGACTTCCCCATATATCGAAAAATCCCGGGATACCTTCGGGACCGAATTCGTTGATCGACGGATTCTCTCGCGAGCGCCGCGGCCTTCTCGGCCGCCCCGGGCGCTGAGGTTTCGGTCGAAAGGAGCTCGTATGAAGATGAAACTCCAAATCCGCGGAAAACTCCTCATCCCCACCCTACTCCTCATCACCGTCATCGTCGCCTGCATCGTCACGGTCATGTTCAATTATATGAAGAGCATGATGACCGAATTGGCCTATCAACAAGGCGACGAGATATCGGGACGTTATGCGGCAGTGGTGAAAACCGACCTCGATTCCGCGATGACCACGGTGCGCATCCTGGCCCAGGATTTCGCGGCACTCAAGAACGCCGGAGTGAAGGACCGCGCCGTCTATTCCGCGCTCCTGAAATCGGCCATCGAGAAGGACGCCCGGTTCCTATCGGTATGGACCGTATGGGAACCGAACGCGCTCGACGGCAAGGACGGCGACTTCAAGGGAAACCCGGGGAGCGACACGTCCGGACGGTTCGCCGCGGCGTGGAACCGGGGGAAAGACGGGGCGGTCCCCGCTCTGGCCGCGGATTACGAAAAGGAAGGACCGGGAAGCTACTATCAGACCGCGAAGAAAGGACTCCAGGACACGGTCACCGAGCCCTTCTTCCGCTCCCTCACCGGAAAGAAGGAGGACGAGAGGCAGACGAGCCGTTTCACGGTCCCGATCAGGATCGGGAACGCCTTCGCAGGGGTCGTCGGCGTCGATTTCGACCTCGCGACGCTCGCCTCCTACCTCGGCGAAGTCAAGCCGTACGAGACCGGATACGTGCTCGTCGTCTCGAATACCGCCCTCCGCGTATTCCATCCCCGGAAGGACCTGCTCGGCAAGCCGGTGGGAGACGACACGCCGGAACAGAAGGAACAGCTCCTCGGTTCCATTCGGGGAGGCACTCCGTACTCCCTCGTCAAGAAGAACCTCGCGACCGGCGATATTTCCTACCTCCGATATTCGCCGATCAAGCTCGGCTCGTCCGCGACACCCTGGTCCATCGCCGCTGTCTTCCCCCTGAACAAAATCCTGAACCGCGTCGACAATCTGCTCTATTTGTCGATCGTCATCGGAATCGCCGGCTTCCTCCTGGGATTGGTAGTGATCTTCTTCATCGCAAACACCCTCGCCAAACCGATACGACTCACGACCAAGGCGATCCTCCAGTTCTCGAACGGCGAATTCTCCTTCCAGGGCATGGACAGGAGCAAGTTCTTCGCCCTCGAAAGGAGAACCGATGAGCTCGGAGACATCGTGCGCGCGATGCGCACCTTGAGCGAAAGCATGTCGGGAATCGTCACGAGCATAAAAACGGCCGCCTACCAGGTCGCCGCGGGCAGCAATCAGGTGAGCTCGACCTCCCAGGACCTGTCCCAAGGGTCTGCCGAACAGGCATCCTCGGGCGAAGAGGTCTCCTCCTCGATGGAGGAAATGGCATCCATGGTGAAGCAGAACGCGGACAACGCCGCCGCGACCGAGGCGATCGCGCTGAAAGCGGCACGGAACGCGGAAATCGGAGGAAAAGCCGTCGCAGACGCGTTGAAGGCCATGAAGGAGATAGCCGAGAAGATCGGCATCGTCCAGGAGATAGCGCGCCAGACGAACCTCCTCGCCCTGAACGCCGCCATCGAAGCGGCCCGGGCGGGCGAAGCGGGCAAGGGCTTCGCCGTGGTCGCCTCCGAAGTCCGCAAGCTCGCCGAGCACAGCCAAAAGGCGGCCGGGGAGATAACCGAACTCGCCAAATCCAGCCTCGAAATATCGAGTCAGGCAGGCAAGCTCATCGACGAGATCGTACCGGACATCAAGAAAACATCCGATCTCATCCAGGAAATCGCATCCTCCAGCCGGGAGCAGAACTCTGGGCTCGAACAGATCAACAAGGCCCTCCTCCAGCTCGACCAGGTCATCCAGCGAAACGCCACGTCGTCGGAGCAGCTCGCTTCCATGGCGGAACAGCTCACCGGCCAAGCCGCGAGCTTGAATTCGACGATCGATTTCTTCAAGATCGAAGCGGCGTCGGAGGATAGGGCCCTGACGGTGAGGAAGGAGACCTGAGCTCGGCGGCCTTCACCGTCCTCCGGCCTTCCCGGGCGGAGTCCTTTTCCATTAATGGACTCCGCGATCGGGATTTTCGGGTTTCGTCTCTTGAGGAGTCGTGTTCCCGCCTGGACTCCTCCACCTTCGGGGACGGCAAGAAGGCCTGCTCGGCGTGCGACATCCGTTGCTGCCGCGGCGAGGAGCGGGAGCGCATCCGCGAAGTCATGCGGACAGCGGGACCGAGGATGATCCGGCTGATGCCGCGGGCCTTCATCCGCCACGTTCTCGACTCGAGGAAACGCCGATGGGGTCCGACGAGGAGGAAGCCATGCCGCACGAATTCGACGGCAGGAAGTACGAGCAGGCCTCGGCTCACCAAAAGGAGTGGGGAAGGAAGCTGATAGCCGAACTGGCCCTTCGCGGCGACGAACGGGTCCTCGACCTCGGCTGCGGTGACGGAACTCTGACCGCGATCCTCGCCGGCCTGCTTCCCCGGGGATCGGTTCTGGGGATCGACTCCTCGAAGGGCATGATCGCGGCTGCGAGGGCGAGGGAAGCTGGGAACCTCGCATTCTCCGTCACGGACATCGGCGATATCGCATTCGAGGACGAATTCGACGTCGTCTTTTCGAACGCGACGCTCCACTGGGTAAAAGACCACCGTTCGCTTCTCGCGAACGTCCATGCAGCGCTCCGGAAGGACGGAACGGCGAGATTCAATTTCGCGGGCGAGGGCAACTGCTCACGCCTCATCGCCGTCGTGAGGCGCGCGGTCTCCGACCCCCGCTTCGCGCGGCACTTCCTGGATTTCGAGTGGCCCTGGTACATGCCGGGCATCGAGGAGTATCGGCGGCTCGTCGGGGAAAGCCCCTTCGGGGGCGGAGAGGTCTGGGGGGAGAACGCCGACAGGGTCTTCCCCGACGCCGACGCTCTGATCCGCTGGATAGACCAGCCCAGCATCGTGCCCTTCATTTCCCGCGTCCCGGAGGAAGCGAAGGAGGAATTCCGCGCGAGCGTGGTCGACGCGATGCTGAGCGAGACCCTGCAGGAGGGCGGCGGGTACTTCGAGACGTTCAGGCGGATCAACCTCAGGTGCAGGAAGTGAAAAGGCGGACAAAAATAGTAAGGATTCGTACAGGCCGTTCCGCCTTGCCGATCGACCAGGTCCATGCGGAAATACTCCTCCTCGTTTTCCTTCAATCGAGCCAGGGAGAATTCCGCATGCGTCAAAGGCGCCATCCGGATCCAGGACCGCGGCGCTCGGGCCCCAGGCCGCCGTTTTCAGGAACTCCGCGCTCCCGGGAGAGCATTCGACGCGAACCGTCCCGTCCTCGATCCGGAAACTCGAAATCGAGGGGCCGCTGGAACTGCGGAAATTCGACTTGATTCCCTCGGGGCTCATGACGCCGTCGGAACAGGTGGAGTGACAGTGCAGGTTCGCCTTGAACGCGACCGCTCCTTCAGGAAAAATGCCTTTCGTGATCATTTCCGCGTACACCTCGAAATTCAGCATAGTCCCTTTCCCCGCTCCGTGGTTCTCATCCGTAAATGAGGTCCGGAAGAAACGCCTAAGTCGCAGGGAACCGACCGGAGGGAGGGGAAACGAGCCACGGATTTTCGCTCGGATCAATAACGGGTTTCGTTCAGGATCTTGGACATGCTCTCGAGATGGGACGTCGTCTTTTCGAAATTTTCCAGCGCGACCGCCGTGTAAAGGCTGTCGAGCAAAGCCACGTGAGCGATGCGCGACGTGACCGCTTCCTTCATCACCTTCGTCTCCGGGGAGACTATCACGAGTCCGACGTCGGACAGATTGATGATCGGGCTCTTCATGTAGCTGGTGATGCAAACGATCTTCGCGCCGCGGTCCTTCGCGATCTTGAGCGCGTCGCAGGTATCCCGCGTCCTACCGGTGTGGGAAATGCCGACTATGACGCTGTTCCTGTCGGCCATGCCCGCGGAAACGCGCTGTATGTGCGGATCGACCGCCGAATACGCCGGAAGCCCGATGCGCATGAACCGGTAGTAGGCATCCAAGGCCAGCACGGCAGAGGTCCCGATGCCGAAGAATCCGATTTTTCCGGCGCGGGACAGCAGTTTGACCGCTTTCGCGAATTCCGCCCGATCGATCGTGTTCAAGGTCTCTTCCAGGGTGGTGATGGCCGATCGATAGACCTTCGTGAGCACGACGTCGGGCTTGTCGTTCCGTTCGATATCGAGGAGGATCGCCTCCGCCGTCTTTCTCAGGTTCGTGGCGATGTTGATCTTCAATTGTTTGAAGCCGTCGAGCCCGAGCGCCTTGCAGAAATTGACTATGCTCGAATTGGCGACGCCGATTTTCTCCGCGATTTCCGCGATGGTCTGATGAACCAGGCTCTCGGGATCCTCCATGATGCGGTCGGCGATCTTCTTCTCGACCTTGTTCAAGATCGGATACAGGTTCGCGATCACGCTGATGGCATTGAAATTCTTCTCGTTCGTCATGTCTCGGCTCCGCTTGCCTATTTATAGCACGGATCTTCCCGAAATGCACCGTCAAGGAGGGGCGGGACATTCCCGGATTACACGTGCAATACCGGTTCTCCCTCCCCCTCGACGCCGGCCGCGGGCTGTGCCATAATTCCCAAGGTAAAAAAATGGCCCGTATGACGCAGAAATTCCGGCTTCTCCCCCTCATCGCCCTTCTCGCACTCCTCTCCTGCTCCCCCTCGGGAAAGGACTATTACGTCGACCAGGTCGGGACCCGGAAAGAAGGGTACGTCTCCTTCGAGGGAGCTATAAGCCGTTTCACGCCCGGAGCCGAAATCGCCTTCCGAGCCGAAAAGGACGGCGAGGCCGCACGGATCGAGATCGCCCGGCTCAGGGAATTCCGCACAGGCAGGGACCGCTACGTCGTGATTCCCGCCGGCCTCGTCCGGAGCCCGCTCAAGACCTCGGCCAACATCGTGTCCTGGCCCGCGAAGGTCCTCCTCGAGGGGCGGGTTTCGCTCTATTCCGTGGAACTCGTGGTCACGCGCGAGGAGAAAGGCGAGGAGCGAAAGGCCGAGGCGGTCGTCTACGTGGCGGGTTTCGACGACGGAAAGTATCTCCTCGTGCCCATGGAGCCGGGGAATTTCCGCTCCTGGGCGGCTCTCGTGAGGTCCGGCTGGACCCCTCCTCCGGAAGCCGCGGACGGCAGGGAATACACGACAGAGGAAGAACTCACGGCCTTCGTCAGGGACTGGAACGAGGAGTCGGAAAAGAAGCGGGCCGCGGAAGCGGCGCCGGCTCCACGGCAGCCCGCAGGGAAATGACCCTTTCGGGAACGACGGGAGCCGCAGCCCCCGGCGCCGTCACTTCGTCTTCTTCGTCGCCACGTCGATGTACACGGCGAGGATGAGGACGAGCCCCTTTATGATGTACTGCCAGAAAATGTCCATGTTCATGACGCTCATGCCGTTCGCGAGGCTCGCCATGATGAGGGAGCCGATGAGCGCCCCGAACACCGTGCCCTCGCCGCCCAGGGTCGAAGTCCCGCCCAGGATGCAGCTCGCGATCGCGTCGAGTTCGTAGTTGAGCCCGGCGCCTATGGTCCCGGCCGCCACGTAGGCGGTGAGGGTTATCCCCCCCACCCCGCAGAGCAGCCCCATGAGCACGAAGATGAGAAAGATGTTCTTCTTGATGTTGATGCCCGAAAGACGGGTCGCCTCGCGGTTTCCGCCGATCGCGTAGGCGTAGCGGCCGAAGCGGGTGTTGTCCGTCACGTAGGCCATCACGACCGCGGTGATCGCGAGGAGGAGCACCGGCGTCTGCAGGCCGCGGTAGAGGTTCATGACGATGACGTAGGCGAGGACGAGGAGCGAGGAGAAGCCGGCCTTGAGGAGGTCGACGTGCAGGGCTCGGAGTTCGAAGCCGTATTCCTTCTTCTTGGCCCTGCCCTGGAAGGTGAAGAAGAAGATGCCCGCGATCGTGATCGCGGCGAAGATGAGACCGAGCTCAGGCGAAAGGTAACCCTGGGCGATGAGCCGGAGCGAGTCCTCGATCGGAACGACGGTCTTGCCCTGGGTGATTCCGAGGACGCCGCCCCGGAACATGAGCATGCCGCCGAGGGTCACGATGAAGGCGGGAACCTTGAGGTAGGCTATCACCCCTCCCTGGAACACGCCGACGAGGACGCCGGCGAGCAGGGAACCCAGGACCGTGAGCACGGTCGAGAGGATGCCGACGTAGGGCTGCCCCAGGTTCGGGAGGACCCCTCCCAGAAAGCCGGGAAAGAAGTCGGCCTGGAGGGCGGCGGCGATGACGGAGACGAAGCCCGTGACGGATCCCACCGAGAGGTCGATGTTTCCCGTGACGATGACGAGCACCATGCCGCAGGCGAGGAAGGAGATGATCGTCATCTGCCTGAACAGGTTGGAGAGGTTCCTCGCCGAGAAGAACACCCAGTCCGTCGTGAAGCCGAAAAAGACCCAGATGAAGAGCAGAGCGAAGATCATCGTGTAGGTCCTGAGGTTCATCCTGATTCTCTTGAGCAGTTCCGTTGGCATGTCTATCTCCTCGCCGTCGCGTTCGAGACCCCGGTCGCCAGGGCCATGATCTTTTCCTGGGTCGCCTCGGCTCCGTCGAGGATTCCCGCGGACCCGCCTTCGCACATCACGAGGACGCGGTCGCTCATGCCGAGCACCTCCTCGAGCTCCGAGGAGATCATGATGATGGAGACGCCGGCCTCGGCGAGCCGGTTCATGAGCTTGTAGATCTCGTACTTGGCCCCCACGTCGATCCCGCGCGTCGGATCGTCGAGGATGAGGATCCTCGGCTCGGACATGAGCCACTTGGAGATGACCACCTTCTGCTGGTTGCCGCCGGAAAGGGCCTCCACCGCGATGTGGAGGTTCGGAGCCTTGATCGCGAGGCTCTCGGCGTACTTCAGGGACTCGCGGAGGGCCGCGTTCTTGTTGATCCTGAGGAAGGAGGAGAAGCGGTCGAGGTTGGGGAGCGAGATGTTCTCCAGGATGGACTGCATGAGGACGAGACCGAGCTGCTTGCGGTCCTCGGGAACGAGGCTGATTCCGTTGATCATGGCCTCCCTGGACGAGCGGATCCGGAGCTCCCTCCCGTCGAGGAGGACGCGGCCGCCCGTCACGACGCCGTATTCTCCGAAGATCGTGGTGACGAGTTCGGTCCTGCCCGAGCCCATGAGCCCGGCTATGCCGAGGATCTCGCCGCGGCGGAGATCGAAACTCACGCCCTTCACGACTTCGCGGCCCGAGCTGTCCGGGTCCTCGGCCCTGAGGCCTTCGACCCTGAAGAAGACCTCGCCGGGGCGGCGCTCGCCCTTCGGGAACCTCTCCTTCATCTCGCGGCCTACCATGAGGCCGACCATGCGCTCCACCGTGAGGTCCTTCGTGGCCTCGGTCGCGACGACCCTGCCGTCCCTCATCACCGTCACCCTGTCGGTTATCCGGAAGAACTCGTCGAGCTTGTGGGAGATGTAGAGGCAGGTGACTCCCTGGGCCTTCAGCGTGCGGAGGATCTCCATGAGCTTCTCCACTTCCTCCTCCGAGAGCGCGGAGGTCGGCTCGTCGAGGATGAGGAGCCTCGCGTCCTCGGAAAGGGCCTTGGCGATCTCCGCCATCTGCTGCTTGCCGACGCCGAGATGCTTCACCGTTTCGTGCGGCGAGATGTCGAGCCGGTAGCGGTCGAGGATCTTCTTCGTGTCGGAGTAGAGCTCGTCCCAGTTGATGACTCCGCGCTTCGAGGGCTCCTTGCCCAGGAAGATGTTCTCGCCCACGGTCATCTGGGAGACCAGGGTGAGCTCCTGGTACACGATCGCGATGCCAGCCTCGATCGCCTCGCGGATGGACCGGTCGGAGAACCTGAGTTCCCCGCCGTCCATGCGGATCGAGCCCTCGTAGGTCCCGTAGGGATACACCCCGGCGAGAATCTTCATGAGCGTGGACTTGCCCGCCCCGTTCTCGCCGCAGATTCCGTGGATCTCTCCCCGCCTCACCTCGAGCGACACGTCGTCCAGGGCGAGCACCCCGGGAAACCGCTTCGTCACATGGGAAACGTCGAGGATGACGTCCTCGTCCACTCTAGGCCTCCTTGAAAGACTCGGGGCCCCGAGGGGCCCCGCATCTCGGTCGGATCACTATCAGGGTTTGGGAGGCCGCTTGTCGGCGGGGATGTCCCTATAGACCGGCTCGTACTTCTGGAAACCGCTCTTGATGACCTCGTTGTACACGTTGTTCTTGTCGACCTGCACGACGGGCAGGAAGTAGCAGGCCACGTCGCCCGTCCGCTTCGCGTCGAGGGTGAGTTCCGCGAGCTTGTACATCTTGAGTTCGGGAACCTTCTCGTTCTTGGCGAACTTGAGGGCGAGGTCGATGGCGAGGGGGGAGAGCTTCCTGACGTCCTTGAAGACCGTCATGGTGAGCTCGTTTTCGACGATGGACTTGCAGCCCGCTTCCGTGGCGTCCTGGCCGGAGATCGGGACCTTGCCCGCGAGGCCCTGGGCCTTCAGGGCCTGGAGCGCGCCGAGAGCCGTTCCGTCGTTGGAGGCGACGACCGCGTCCACCTTGTTGTTCTGCGCGGTGAGGATGTTCTCCATGAGCTTGAGGGCGTTGGAGGGCTCCCAGTTCTCGACCCACTGGTCCGCGACGACCTTGATCTGGGCCTTGTCGATGAGGGGCTGCAGGATGTCCATCTGTCCCTTGCGGAAGAGGTGGGCGTTGTTGTCGGTCGGGCTTCCGCCGAGGAGGACGAAGTTGCCCGAGTTCTTCACTGCGGTCACTCCGCGCGCCTGGGCGCGGCCGACCTCGACGTTGTCGAAGGAGATGTAGGCGTCTATCTTCGGGGTCTTGATGAGCCGGTCGTAGGCGATGACTTTCACGCCGGCGTCGTGGGCCGAGGCCGCGGCCGTGGCGCAGGCGTCGCCGTCTTCGGCCACGATGATGAGGACGTCGACTCCCTGGAGGACCATATTGTCGATCTGGTCGTTCTGGAGTTTGGCGTCGTGGTTCGCAACCTGGGATATGACCTGGGCTCCCTTGCCGTAGGCCAGCTTCGTGAGAAGAGCCTGCTCGACCGGCCATCGTTCGGTGGCGAAGTCGGAGAAGGAAAGCCCGATCTTCACCGCGCCGGATTTCGCCTTTTTCGTCTCGGAGCCGCCGCCTGCGAAGAGGTTCGCGCCGAAGCAGAGAAGCAACGCGAGAACGAGGGAGAGTACCAAGGATTTTTTCATTACCGCCTCCTATTTGGGAAAACTGAATGGGAATTTCAATGCAAGAATCGGACCAGCCGAAAAACCGCGAAATTCCGCCTTTTTGCCCGGAAAACAGGCTTGCTTCCGGTGGTTTTCAACCACCTGGCCGAAATCCACCACCACGGCGCGGCTTCGACGCCGGGATTCTCGGCCTCGAAGCCCGCCCGGCTGCAGGGACGGAGGATCGCCGGGCAGGCGGCCTCAGGGCGCGAAACCGTACTTCTGCATCCGGTAGCGCATCGTGTTCCGCGTTATGCCGAGCCGACGGGCCGCCTCCGAGACGTTACCTTCCGCCATATCCAGGGCCTCCTTCAACATCCGCCGCTCGCTTGCGGCGAGGAGATCGTCGGACGCGGCTCCGTTGTCGCCGGACAGGGCGGGGTCGCGGAGCTCGGCTGGCAGGTCCTGGGCGCCGATCGACGGGCCGGTACAGAGCACGACGGCCCGTTCGATCACGTTCTTGAGTTCCCGGACGTTGCCGGGCCAGGGATAGGCGACGAAAAGGTCGATGAGTTCCTTCCCCGGCTTCTCGAGGGATTTGCCGAGCTCCCGGGAATACTTGTCGACGAAGTGCTCGACGAGAACGGGGATGTCCTCCGTGCGGTCGCGCAGGGGCGGGATGACCAGGGTGATCGCGTTGATCCGGTAGAAGAGGTCCTCGCGGAAACGGCCCTCCCTCACCATGAGCCTGAGGTCCCTGTTCGTAGCGCAGAGGATGCGTACGTCCACCCGTCGTACCGAGCTCGAGCCGAGGGGCTCGTAGGTCTTGTTCTCCAGGAGCCGCAGGAGCTTCGGCTGGATGGCGGGAGGGAGGTCCCCGATCTCGTCGAAGAAGAGCGTCCCGCCCGAGGCGAGCTCCACCTTTCCCTTCCGGTCCCTGGCCGCTCCGGTGAAGGCCCCCTTCATGTAGCCGAAGAGCTCGCTCTCGAGCAGGCTTTCCGGCACGGCCGGACAGTTGACCGAGACGTAGGGCTTCCTCTCCCCGTCCCCGCCCGAATAGTAGAGGTGGAGGGTCCGGGCCGCGATCTCCTTGCCGGTCCCGCTCTCGCCCGTGATGAGCACGGGGGTCGGCGCCGGGCCGGCCTTCCTCAGGAGTTCCGCGACCTTCGCCATGGCCTCGGAGCGGTAGACGAGCGTCTCCTCGCCCAGGCTCGCCCTGAGCCTCTGGTTCTCGTCCTGGAGGCTCTCGATCCTGCAGAGCCGGGACACCGCCTCGAGGATGATCTCCTTGGTGAAGGGCTTCGTTATCACGTCCACCGCTCCCAGCTTCATCGCCTCCACCGCCTTCTCGACCGTGCCGTAGGCGGTGATGAGGACGAAGGGAACGGCGAACGACCTCCGCTGGAGTTCCTTGAGGAGCTCGATGCCGTCCATGTCCGGCATCTTGAGGTCCGAGACCACCACGTCTACCCGGTCGCCTCCGGAAAAGAGGCCAAGCGCCTCCCTCCCGCTCCGGGCGGTCACGGTCTCGTACCCCGAGTTGCGGAACAGCATCTCCAGCACGGTGAGCATGTTTTCTTCGTCGTCTACGAGCAGAATCCTTCGCATTCGTTCCTTCCTACAAGGTCATCCTGAAGGTCGTCCCCTCGCCCTCGGCCGAGGCGAACTCCAGGCTGCCTCCGTGGCATTCGACGATCCGCTTGGCTATGGAAAGACCGAGGCCCGTACCCCTGGTCTTCGTGGTGAAGAACGGATTGAATATGTTCTTCCTGACCTCTGGCGGCATGCCCGGCCCGCGGTCGCGGACCTCGATGACGAGCCTGCCCTCGGAGAGCCCGGCCGCCACCCCGACGCGGCTCCCCGGCCGGGAGACCTCGAGCGCGTTCATGACGAGGTTCGAGAGCGCTTCCCGGATCAGCGAGGCGTCCAGGGGATAGCCGTCCGGTCCATCGCCGAAAACCAGATCGAGCCCCACCTCGGGGAAGCGCTCGAGCGGGAGGAAGGAGACCGCCTTCTCGACGAAGGCCCGGACGTCGCAGGGTTCCTTCCTCACGGTGAGGGGCCGGGTGAAGTCGAGGAAGCAGGAGACCACGGCCCCGAGCGAATCGATTTCGTCGATGATCATCCTCGCGAGCTTGGCCGCCCCCGGATCGGGCAGGGAGGAGTCCCGGAGCATCTCGGCCGAGACCTTCATGATCGCGAGGGGGGTCCTGATCTGGTGCGCGACGCCCGCCACCATCTCGCCGATCGCCGCCATGCGGGAGGAGAGCGCGAGCTTCTGCT
Source organism: uncultured Spirochaetaceae bacterium (assembly GCA_964397655.1). Taxonomy (GTDB): domain Bacteria; phylum Spirochaetota; class Spirochaetia; order DTKZ01; family DTKZ01; genus CAYNKA01. Next base: position 45,306 of record CAYNKA010000008.1, read on the forward strand.
CGAGGCTCCGCTCCCTCGTCACGTCCACGAGCACGGCGAGCACGCCGATCCTCACGTTGTCCTCGGAGCTGAACGGGTTCACCGCGAGCGAGAGGCTCCGCTTCTCGCCCTCCCCGTCGGCGATCACGATTTCGCGGAAGGCGGTGTACTCCCCGCGGTCGAGGGCCGCACGCGCCGCGGCGGTCACTTCGTCGGGCAGGGAAAGCTCCTCGAGTCCGCGTCCGGAGGAGATCCCGTCCGCCGCGAGCGAGAGGATCTCCGGGAACCTCGGATTGAAGCCCGAGACCCTTCCCTCGAGGTCGAGGGTGAGTATCCCGGCGGGCACGTTCGCGAGGATGAGGGCGTTGTACCTGCCGAGCTCGACGATCCTCCGCTCGCGCTCCCTGAGGCTCTCGGTCATGTGCTCGAAGGCCTTGGCGAGGTCGCCGAACTCGTCCTCGGTCCTCCTGTCGATGGTGTGGTCGAGGTCGCCTTCGGCAACCCGCTTGACCCCGTCCATGAACTGGACGAGAGGGACCATGAAGGTGACGCGGTAGAAGACTCCGGCGAGGATGGCCGCGAGGACGATGACCAGGAAGAGGAAGATCAGGGCGAACGCGTTGTACTGCCTGAGGAGACCGAGGTAGAAACCCGTGTCGAGGAACGAATAGGCGTAGAGGTCGGGCTGGGAGGGGATGATCGCGGCACGGTAGACGAATGAACCCACGTGGCCGGACACGTCGGACTGCGAGGTCATGGGTTTGCGGTAGTAGTTGGCGAGGATGTGGATGGTGACCGAATCGGGGAGTCCGGTGCTCGCGAAGGCCTGGTTCCTCAAGGAGAGCATGACGCGGGCCCCGGTCGCCGACTCCAGGGGACGGAGGAAGGTGTTGTCGAGGTGCACGGCCGCCGCGAGGTAACCGACTACGGTCTTCTCCCTGAGCACCGGGGACAGGCACCAGAGGTAGAGGCGGTTCTCGGCGTTGAGGAAGAAGACCGGCGTGCCCTCGAGGAAATTCCGCACCATGCGGTTCTCCCTCGCGAGGCCGACGACCCAGGGTTCCCCGCTCGAGGCGACGACCGACGAATCCTCCCGGAGCACGCAGAGGGCCCCTATCTTCATGGGGAGCCGGTACACGGTGAGCTCCTGCTTGAGCAGGTTCGCCAGGCCGAAGTCGGTGTAGTCGATGACCTTCTTCTGCCCCGCGAGCAGGCTCGTCTTCACCTTCACGTCGCGGATGACGTCGTCGATGTAGGCGGCCACGGCGGAGACCGTCCCGCTCATGCGGTTCTCGAAGGACTCCCGGCTCGACCGGGATACGATGATCGATACGCCCGCGATGGTGACGATCCCCTGGAAGACCACGAGGAGGAGGAAGGCCAGGATGACCCGCACCGCGATCTTCGAAGTCCGGAAGAAGTATCCCCTTTTCACGATCCGAGCCTCTCGACGAGCCGCTGCGCCTCGTCCAGGGCCTCACGCGGCCCCTTCTTCTTCCTGAGCGCCTGGGACAGGGCGTCCTGGAGGATGGAGCTGAACGTGCGGTATTCGGGATGGTTCGGCCTGTTGCGCACGCCCTCGAGCTGCCTGAGCTTCACCCCGATGTCGGGGTCGAGTTCGCCGATCCTCGGATCCTTCCAGACCGACTTCCAGACCGGGAGCTCGCTCAGGTGCTCCCGCTGGAACTCCGGCGACGCGAGAAAGCGGATGAAGTCCCAGGCCTCCTTCTTCTTCCCGCTGTTGCGCGCCACGGAAAGCCCCTGGAAGCCGCTCACCGTGCTTTCGGCCGGACCGTTCCGCGGGTCGAAGACCGGGATCGGGGCAACGACCATGCGGGCCTTGGAATAGGGGAAGGCCTTGAGGAATCGGAGGAGAAAGGTCCAGTTCGTCGTGAAGGCGGCGTCGCCGTTCAGGAAGACTTCGGAGGCGAAGAGCTCGTCGCTCTCGAGCGAGTAGGGATTCATGAGGCCGCGGTCGAGAAGCGAGACCATGAATTCCAGGGCCCGCTTCGAGGCCTCTCCGTTCACCTTCGGGCGCCCGTCCGGACCGGAAAGCGAGCCGCCGAAGGCCCCGGTCATCCAGGTGAACTCGCAGACGAGCACCTCCTGCGTCTTCCAAGAATCGAAGAGCGGGTATTTCAGCAGTCCCTTCCGCTTCACCGTCTCGGCGGCGGCGACGAGTTCCCGGAGGCCGGAAGGGACTTCCTTCACGCCCGCCTCGTCGAGGATGTCCCGGTTCGCGAAGAGGAGCTGCATGTTGGCGAGGAAGGGGAAGGACCAGAGCTCGCCTCGGTACGTGAAGGCCGAGGAGATCTCGTCGGAGACACCGGAACGGATTTCTCTGGCGTACGAGGCGGGGACCGGCTCGATGAGCTTCCTCTTCACGAAGTCGGCTATCCAGATGAGATCCGTGAGCACGACGTCGTACGCGGCCGACTCCCCGGCGGACGAGGCTACGATCGCTTCGTACATGGCCTCGTATTCGAGGAAGGAGACCCTCACCCTCCTTCCGCTCACCCTATGGTAGGCTTCCGCGCGGCTTTGGATGTCCTCCGGCTGGTACCCGGCCTGGGCCATGTAGAGGAAGGACAGCTCCTCCTCAGCCCCGGCGTACGCCGCGGAGACCAGCGCAAAGAATAGCATCGAAATGCCGACGATCCGGTTCGGACCTGTCCTCTTCGCTCTCATCAGAAAGGAGATTATAAGTCCATTTTCGCGGCGGCACAACAGAAATCCGGCGGTCGGAAATCCGGAGGCCGCATCCGGGGCCTCCGTTTGGGGCGCGACGGAACGGGCATGGTCCTTTCGGCCGCGGCGCGGTTCTAGACCAGGCGGAGCAGGCGTCTGATCCTGCCGGGCTGGGCCCAGTTCATGGTGCCCGGCCGGCCGAGCGAGAGGAGGTAGGGCTCGACCCCTGCCGAGGACAGGCGGCCGGCCGCCGCCTCGCAGGCTTCGCGCGACCTGAAGGGCATGTAGCACTGGAGGGCCTGGTTCGCCTGCCACCTCCCGGAAAAGACCTTCGGCGCGAAACGTTTCCTGCCGTAGGCCTCCCACGCGATCTTGTGGGGGAAAAAACAGTAGGGGCCGACCCCGAGGAGGGCCCAGGGGAAGCCGCGCTCGATCCAGGAGTTGACGAGGACCCCCTTCCGCGCGGCGAGCCGCTCCCGGTGCCGGCCGAGATAATCCCGGAGCGCGGGGTCACGCTCGACCTCCTCGGGGGCGAGGGGCTTCCCGTCTTCGCGATAAGGAAGAAAAACCCACCGCCTCGGCTCGGGTGCGCTCTCCGAGAAATTGCCGGCGGTTATGCAGGGGAAGACGAATTCTTCGGGCAGGACGGCCTCGTTGCCGGCGGCGTTGGACAGTCGAAGAAGGCCCCCGCCCGCGGACTCCGCCGCGTCGAAGAAGAAGAGGTCGTTCGCCCCCGAGGTGTTCACCCCCTGGCGAGGGACCGACTCGCGGGGAACCTCGACCGGCTCCGGCGCCCGGACCAAAAGGCCCGCTGATCCGCCTTCCGAGCCGACGCTCCAGGGCGCGGCCGCGTCGTGGAGAGGTCCCGCGGCGGCCCGCTCCCAGGAACCGCCGAACGTCCAATACTCCACGGGATAGGACTGGGCCTCGTCGCGCCGGAGGCGGACGACCCCGCAGCGCGTCGACACCTCGGGGAAGGCTCCCGTGCCTTCGAGGTCGTAGACCGCGTCCACCCGATAGCGGACGCCCTTGGAGACGAAGGAGCGGAAAAGAGAGTTCGCGCCCTCGCCGAAGAAAAGCGAAAGCGGAAGGAAGAATACCGCTTCGCCCCCGGGAAGGAGGTTCTCGACCACGGTCTTGGCCACGACGAGGCCAGCGATGTCGGCCCGGGATTTGCCGAGGAGCACGTTCCTCCCGGATGCGACGAGTCCGTACTCGACGAATTTCTCGCGGATGAAGGGTTTGTAGGTATCCGGCAGGCCGGCGAAGGTCTCCCAAGGAGGGTTGCCGAACAGCAGGTCGGCGCGCGGCCCGTTCTCCAGGGCGAAGATGTCGGCCGCCGTGAAGTTGCGATCGGGCGGGGCTATCCCGTAGCGCGCCGCGATCCTCGCGAGGAACGCGTCCCGGTGCCCGTCCCTGAGCTCGACTCCGAAGAGCCGTTCCACGGGAAGTTCGGCGGGCGCGAGGCCCCGTTCCAGACCGCCGGCGACGAGGGCCTCGAGCAGGGCGCCGTCGCCCATGGTCGGGTCGAGGACCGAGGCTCCCGCGAGCCATTTGTCGAGGAGGCCGAACCTCGAGGCGGCCCAGCGCCCCCATGCGAGAGGGGTGAAAACCTCGCCGATCCGGCCTTCCATGGTTCCGCCTTCGGGAATCAGTACTTCCTGAGGATGTCCAGGATGCGTTCCTTGCCCACGGTGAGAATGAAGCTCGCAAGCCTCGGCCCGCGCTCCTTGCCCACGAGGGCGCGGTAGATCTCGGGGAAGAAGGCCTTGGGCTCGATCCCCGCGTGATGGCATACGTCGTAGATCGCCTCGCCCAGGGTCTTCTCGTCCATGGACTCGAACCTCGCGTCGATGACCGAGGCGAGCTCGCGGATCGCGGTCCTGGCCCGCTCGTCCACGTCGACCGGAGCGTCCGCCGGCTTCCTGAGCGAGAAGCGGAAGTCCTCGGGCGCGAACTTTGAGATCCAGTTCCAGGCGCAGGTCGCCCTGGCCCTCATCCTGCCGCGCTGGTCGCTCTCAAGGCCTTCGAGCTGGTCCAGGGTCTTCTCTATGTCGCCGCCGGCGATCTGGAGCAGGTTGCAGAGGTGGCGGAAGGGGACCTGGAAAGGCATGCGATCCGGAACCTTGTCCACCTGGGAAAGCTCGTAGATCCGTTTTTCCTTCTCCTTGCGCTTCTCGTCGGCCTCCTCGACTCCCCAGTAGATCCTCTCGGTCTTGTCGTAGTCCTCGTAGATCTTGATCGCGTCCAGGTCGAAGGAGATGGCGAATTCGGTGTTCGGCCTCGTGCCCGCGAAGAGGTACCGGGCTATCTCGGGCGTATAGACCTCGAGCACGTCCTTGAGGTCGATGACCTCGCCCGAGGACGAGGAGATCTTGCCTCCCCTGCCCTTGATGCTGATGAAGTCGTATTGAAAGGAAACCGGGGCCTCGGTCCCGTAGATGCGCCGGACGACCTCGCGGGCGGTGTCGAAGGAGCCGCCCTCGGAGTGGTGGTCCTTGCCCGCGGGTTCGAAGTCGACCTTCTCGTATGCCCAGCGCATCGGCCAGTCCACGCGCCACGGGAGCTTCGCCGTCGCCGTGGTCCTGAGGTCCACGGTTTCGTGCCGCTTGCAGGAATCGCACCGGTACTCGATGCCGTAGGCACCGTCCCAGGAGAGGACTTCCGTGGTGTCCTTGTTGCAGCCCGCGCAGAACACGGAAATCGGCCACCAGTCGTCGTCGAGGGTCTCGGTGCGGAACTTGTCGAGGATCTCGCGGATCTCGGCCTTCTTCTCGAGGGCCGTCTTCATCTGTTCGGCGTAGAGCGATTCGCGGTACCGCTTCGCCTGGTAGAGATATTCGGGGAAGATGCCGACCTTGTGGAGCTCACTCTCCACGTCCACCTCGTGATGGCGGGCGTAGCTCTCTTCTTTTTCGAAAGGATCGGGCACCAGGGTGATGGGCCAGCGGAGGTGCTTGGCGAGCATCTCCTGGTTCGGCATGTTCTTCGGCACCTTGCGGAAGACGTCGTAGTCGTCCCATGAGTAGATGAAACGGACCTTCTTCCCCATTTCCCGCAGGGCCCGGACGACGAGATCCACGGAGATGATTTCACGAAAGTTCCCTATATGGACCGTGCCCGAGGGAGTTATCCCCGAAGCGCAGACGTAGACTTCCTTTTCGCCCTTCTCGCGGATGATTTTAGCGGCATTTATGTCCGCCCAGTGGCTGAGTACGGGTTGTTCATTCATATGACGAGCATTATATAAAAAAAAGCAAAAGAATGGAATATCGGAACGGTGAACCGCAATTTTTTCCGGCGGTCAACCAAGACAAGCAATTAGCTCATCGCAAAGACGCGATGAGAATTATCCGTGAGTTGAAGCCTCCAAAAATCGCGGTTCACCTTCCAAATAACTACGTTTTTTCATATATGCTCGGAGGGAAAAGGGCAAGCGGAGTCCTGCGGGATCGGCCCCGTCCTCTCCATGCGGCCTATCACTTTCGGAATTTCTTCAGCGCATACATGACCGAACAACCGAAAGGGGGAACTTGTATAAAAAAGATGCGGTCAACCAAGACAAGCAATTAGCTCATCGCAAAGACGCGATGAGAATTATCCGTGAGTTGAAGCCTCCAAAAATCGCGGTTCACCTTCCAAATAACTACGTTTTTTCATATATGCTCGGAGGGAAAAGGGCAACCGGAGCCAGGGATCAGGCTCGTTGTGCAGACGCAACGAGATGGATCCGTGAGTCAAAGCCCTCTAAAAACGCCTTGCGCCCCTATCAATGTCGGATTCCACCCCTTCGGTGTTCGGACACTGAGATCATACGAGAGGAACAATCGGGATGGGGAAGCTGATAAAAAAAAGAAGCGCCCCCGGAGGGACGCTTTCTCATGCCCGCACTTGCCGGTTTTTTTATTTTGGACACCATCGGAACTACGTATTAAAATAAAAGAGCATAGGCCGTAAAGGAGGAAAATACCATGAAAAGATTCTTTACGCTGGTTCTCTGCGTTGCCGTAATCCTGCCGGCGGTACTGTTCGCTGCAGGAAAAAAGGAGGCCGGTGCCGGCGATGAAGCCGAAAGCTGGCTCAAGGAAGCCAAATTGGGAAAGTACGCGGAAACGAGTTTTGACGAGAAAGCTCTGTACGAGGCGGCAAAAATCGAAGGCTCTGTCAGTATTTATTCCTATTCCTCCCGGGTGCACAATTTTGCGAAAGCCTTCGAAAAAAAATATCCGGGAATAAAGGTCAACGCCTCCGACATGGATTCCGGCGAGATCGTCACGAAAATTACCGCCGAACAGACTGCGAAGAACTATGCAGCGGACGTGATCTTTCTGAAAGATCCTGCCGTGGTGTACAACGTGTTGTTTGAAAAAGGGCATGTCCACAACTATATCCCGCCCGATCTGAAGACCCTGGTTCCCAAAGAGTACCAGGAACCCATGTTCGTCCATCATACGAGCCTTCAAGGTTTCATTTACAATACCGAAATGAACAAGGAACCTCCGTTCAAATCCTTATGGGACCTTACAAAGCCGGAGTGGAAAGGCAAGGTGATAATGCCCGATCCCCAGAAGCTCACGGAGTTTTCCGAAATCTATACCTGCATCGTCGAGCATGCCGAAGAAATGGCCAAAGAATACGAAAAAGCGTTCGGTGAAAAAATCAAACTCAGCCAGGGAGTCCCCAATGCGGGATACGAATGGCTTTATCGGGTCTTGAAAAACGATGCCGTGGTTGTCGGATCGACCAACGACGTGGGAAAAGCCGTAGGGCTTTCCCAGCAGGAAAAACCGCCCGTGGGGCTTACGGCTTATTCAAGGCTCAGGGACATGGAGAAGGATCCCAACTTGAAATTCGCCTTTGCCGAAAACCTTTCTCCGGTATCCGGGTTTTCCATCAATGTTGTCCAGCTTGTGGTGAATAGGGCAAAACACCCGAATGCAGCGAAACTGCTTCTCCGTTTCATGATGGGGGACGAAAAAGGCGGAGCGGGTTTTGAACCCTATTTCGTGATAGGCAACTTTTCCGTGCGGAAAGATGTGCCGCCGGTAAAAGGGCAAAAACCGATCACCGAGCTCAAGGTATGGGGAGCAACACCCGAGTTCGCATGGAAAGAGGGACAACGGGTGCTCGATTTCTGGGTTTCCAACCTGAAATAACCCCGGCAATTCGAACTCATAGTCAGGCTGCCGCGAATGTTGCTCCAGCCTGACAGATTGAACGTATCTGGAAATTAAAAAAGGCAATCCAAAGGAAAGCCCTCATGCATAAACCGCAGAATATGAAGGCCAGGTTCGGCAGAGTCATAAACTACCTGAAGCAACCCCATATCATCATGACGATGTTCCTTCTTATTGTCCTTACGATTCTGGTGATCATTCCGGTGATAAAAATGCTTCATACGACCTTCATATGGCAGCCTGAGGACACGAGACTTGCTCGGGCCGCAGAGCCGGGCAGATTCACCTTCTTCCACTGGAATCGGGTGTTTTCCTCCGTCATGTCCGATGCGATACTCTGGATTCCCCTGAGAAACACGATCGTCACGGGCTTGGGAGTGTCTTTCCTTGCCCTTTCCCTGGGCATCTTTCTGGCCTGGCTTGTTGCACGAACCGACGTCCCTTTCAGGAAACTGTTTGCAGGTGCAGCCGTGATTCCCTACATGGTTCCTTCATACATCCATGCGCTGAGCTGGATCACCCTTTTCAAGAACGAAAGGATCGGTGGCGTTTCCGGGATGTTCCAGTACCTTACGGGGGCGGCTCCTCCCGATTGGATTTCGTACGGGCTCTTTCCCATAATAATAACCCTCTCCCTTCACTACTTTCCTTATTCGTTCCTTCTCGTATCAGCCGCTCTGAAAAGCATTGATTCGAGGCTCGAAGAATCGGGAGAAATCCTCGGGGCGGACAGAAAATACATTTTACGTCGGATAACCCTTCCGCTGGTCATGCCGGCGATTCTATCCAGTTTCATCCTCACGTTCTCCCGGACAATCGGTATTTTCGGAACGCCTTACTTTTTGGGTTCGCCCGTGAGGTTCTTCACTTTGCCGACCCAGATTTATTCGAGCATCAGCAACCGGAACACGGCGACCGGTTTTGTCCTGGCTTTCGTCCTCATCGGCATCTCTTCATTCATCATCTATATGAACCAGAAGATGATAGGAGAGAGAAAAAGCTTCGTCACGATCGGCGGGAAAGGGTTCGCCGTAACAAGAACTCCGCTGGGTAGGTCAAAATACCTCATTGTTCCCTTCGTTTTTTTCCTGATACTTGTTTCCGTTGTTCTTCCTTTGCTTCTCCTCGCAATCGAAACGGTCTCCCTCTATCCCGGCAACTATTCCGTTAAAAACCTTACCCACCTTTTCTGGCTCGGCAAGGGAGGAACCGCCTTTGCCGAAGGAGAGGCGGGAATACTCAGAAACCCGGAAATCCTGCAGACTGCCTGGAACAGCGTAAAGCTTGCGTTATCTTCCTCCCTTCTGGCGGGATTCCTCGGAATATTCATCGGGTATGCCGTGGTCAAGGGAAGAAAAGAGAGACTGCCGAAACTCCTGGAGCAGATATCGTTTCTTCCCTATCTGGTCCCCGGCATCGCCTTCGGTGCTCTTTATCTTGCACTTTTCACCCAGCGGATAGGACCGCTCCCGGCCCTCTACGGAACGTTCATCCTGCTTGTGCTCATCAATGCGGCGAAGGAACTGCCGTTCTCTTCCCGGGCGGGGATCTCCTCCATGCTTCAGATCGGCGGGGAATTGGAGGAAGCCGGAGAAATAGCCGGAGCCGGATGGGGAAGAAGGTTCCTGAAAATCATCTTTCCGTTGAGCATCAGAAGCGCCATGTCGGGATTCATCCTTGTTTTCATCACCGTGATGCGGGAATTGGCGGTGGTCATCCTTCTCATCACTCCCGCCACCAGAACCCTTACCACCATGACTTTCAGATACCAGGAGCAGGGGTATACCCAGTTTTCAAGCGCCATAAGCCTGCTTCTGGTGATCATAATATTTGCAGGTTCGTACCTGTCGAACAAACTGGCCGGAACCGGCGAGAAAGGATAGAAGGAAACACCCATGAGTTTTGTGGAAGTGAAGAACCTGACCAAGATTTTCGGTAATGTAAAAGCGGTCGACAATGTTTCTTTTTCCGTGGATGAAAAATCCTTCCTGATTCTGCTGGGACCTTCAGGCTGCGGAAAGACCACCATACTCAGGATGATTGCAGGTCTGGAATCCCCCACTTCCGGTGAAATAACCATCAGGGGCAGAACGATGTTCTCCGGCGAAAAAGGGATCTCGGTTCCAGCCAGGGAAAGAGAGTTGGGGCTCGTTTTTCAGAGCTACGCCCTTTGGCCTCATATGACGGTTTTCGAGAACATCGCTTTCGGCCTCCGGGTGAAGAAAATGAAGGAAAGCGGGATAAAGGAAAGAGTCCGGAAGGCATTGGAATACATGAGGCTCGACGGGATGGAAGGACGCTACCCGCAGGAAATGAGCGGGGGGCAGCAGCAGAGGGTGGCGCTCGCAAGGATGTTGGCCAGCGAGCCTACCCTTTTTCTGATGGATGAGCCGCTGTCGAACCTCGATGCCAAGCTGCGGATGGAAATGCGCGCGGAGATCAAGAACATCCACGCTCAGCTTGGGGCTACGACGATCTATGTTACCCATGACCAGGTGGAAGGGCTTACGATGGCCAGCAGGATTGCGGTACTGCGGGAGGGGAGAATCGAGCAGCTCGATGTGCCGAGAAAGGTATATCATTATCCCGAATCTCTTTTCGTAGCCGATTTTATCGGAAGCCCGCAGATCAACACCCATCCCTGCAGTACGGAAGAATCAAGCGGGAAAGTGCTGATAAAGACAGATCAAGGCGACCGGCTTGAAACGATCTACTCGCCGGGCGATATCGCAGGGATGGAAAGAGTTCTTGCGGCGATACGACCGGAAAAACTGTCGTTCGCCGACTCCCCCGGGTCGAATACATTGAAGGTAAAAACCAGGACGGTGCTTCCCGCCGGGGCGGAAACCGTGGTCCATGTAGGATACGAAAACAGCGAATTGCGTGTTCTTCTACAAACGGAACTGGAACTTGAACCGGGAAAAGACGTATATATAAAACTACCTAAAGAAGAGATACTCTTGTACGACATGGAAACCGGAAGGCTCATTCACCGAGGAGACCGCTTGTAAGGACGAAACAACTTGCTTGTTCACCCGAAGAACCTCGACAATCGGATGCCATATGCAGCACTATAGAAATCACAAGGGAGCGATTATTCCATGAAGGTGTTTCAATTGCCGGAAAAAATTACGGGATTCATTTTCGACATCGACGGTACCCTGTATACCAACGCGGAATACGTGGAGTCACAGAACACCCTCCTGATGCAACGGCTGGCGGAAAATCGCGGCCTTTCGCATGAAGAGATGAACAAGGAGTTCGAAGCCTACCGGTCCGCCTGGGCACAGGCCCATGGGGGAGAAAAACTGAGCCTGGGGAACGCCATGAAGGCCTTCGGCGTCACCATAGCCGAAAACATCCGCTGGCGGAATGAACTTTTCCGGCCGGAGAAGTATCTGAAGGAAGATCCCGCTCTTCGACGGACGCTCGGACAATTGCGGGAATTCGCCTCCTTAGGCGTCCTTACCAACAATCCGACGGAGATTGCCGGGCGAACCCTGAAAGCCCTGGGCGTGTCGGATTTGTTCACCGGTATCGTCTCCCTCGACACCTTTGAAAAATCCAAACCCTACGAACCTAGTTTTCGCAGAGCCGCCCAGGAACTTGGAGCTCCGATTCCGGAATGCGTCGCGGTCGGCGACCGGTACGACATCGATCTTGCCATCCCTTTGCAATTGGGCATGGGCGGCATTCTGGTGGACGGCGTCGAGGATGTGTATGAAATAATGACGACAATAGGCAGGTCGTAAGCGCCTGACAATTCAAGCTCATCCGAAGACGCTTTTAATCGCCCTCGCTTTTCAGCACGTAGTTTTTCATGCCTTTCTCGAGCCGAATTCTCGGCATCGTCATTTTCATGATCGCAATGACGGCTGGTCCGGAAAAACTCTTCTCTTTTTCAAAGACGGATCCGGCGCCGTGAAGAAATTCCGGGAAAACGAGAACGCCTAATCCTTCGTCACCGCGGTGAGGTTCATGGTGAGGAGGACTCCGGGCTTCGGGAGTTCTCTCACGCCGAAGACGGTGCGGGCAGGCCGATGGCCTCCCATCTTCTCGACGTAGGCCCGGTTCATGGCCTCGAAATCGGCCATGTGGAGGAGGAAGACGTTCACGTGAACGACGTGCGCCAGATCGGATCCGGCGGCCTCCAACATGGTTCCGAATGATTCGAGGATGCGCCTCGTCTGAGAGGCGACGTCGGGCCCCTCGAGCTTTCCGGTCGCTGGATCGACGCCGGCCGTGCCGCCGATCGTGATGAAGGTCCCGACCTTCGCCACGTGGTTGTACGGGCCGATGGGCTCGGGCGTGCCGGCCGGGGTGAAGGTTTCGACTTCTGGCATGAAAGGCTCCTTGCCGTCATTGTAGATATTCTCTCCGGGATCCGCAAGCGGATCACGCCGGCGGAAAGGGATCAAGCTTTCTCTTTCTGTCGAACCTGAAAGGCACTGCCGGCGACAGGACTTCGACGCGGCCCGAGGCGAGGGCTTCCTCCACCAGATTCTCCGTGACGTACAGGGTTCCGATCTCCAGGGAATTCTTCACCCGCACGATCCTCGCCTTCCCCGGATCGACGCCGACGCAGGTCTTCACCGCGGCGGCGATTGCGAGAAAGTCGTCGGCGAGCACGATGGGAATCCTGCTCGGCTCGAGGACGTTCGAGGTCAAGGCGTTCGGATAGGTCTGCTCGAAGTCGAATTTGTCGAAGGCCCGCTGAGTCGTGAAATCGGCCCTGCCGAGGCCGATGCCGCTTCCCTTCGATTCGTCGGTGATGTCGAGCACGACCAGCCTCTTCGACCGGATCCCGCCGCTCATGGCCGGGGTCACGAAACGGCCGACGACGTGAGGGTCCATGCCTCCCCCGCTTACGTTCTTGCCGATCTCGTCGACGACGAGAACGTCGGTCTCGACGACGGGAAGGGAGGGCTTGCACGATTTCGCGAGCTCGAGCAGGGCCGGTTCCTCGGCGAAGATCCGGCGGGCGGGAATCGCCCTGACTGCCTTCACCCGCTCGTAGGCGTTCTCCACTGTAGCGACCCCGAAGAGGATCTTGCCCCGCCCGAAGATCTTCTCCGCCCTTTTCACGAGGCTCTCCGGCATGAGCTCGAGCCCGACCGTATGGCAGGCCTCCGCCCCCTTCTGCTTGCCGAGCCCTATCACGGACATCTTCACGAGACCGCTCTCGCAGGCCCCGGAGAAACCGGTATGGTACTTCACCCGGTTGACGAGGACGATTCCGTCCGCCTCCCAGGCCGCCCTGTCCGCGTAGACCGGCAGGCCGTCGTCGGTGTCCGCGACATGCAGGGTCTCCATAGAGGAGACGATCGGGCAGCCGACCGAGGCCTCCGTGATCCCGAGGGACGCGAGGACTCCAAGCTGGCCCACGGCGGTGGCGCCGCCGTGGCTTCCCATGGCTGGGAAGACGAAGGGCCGGGCGCCCGCGCGCGCGAGCTCGGCGACCACGGTTCGGAGGATTTCGACGTAGGAGGCGATTCCCCGGCTCCCCCCGGTCACCGCGATCCTCATGCCAGGCCTCACCGACTCGAGAACGCCGGAGGTCCTGAGTTCCCGAGCGACGGTTCCCGGGACGTCGGAGAGCGACTCGGCGTCGAAGCGCTGGCGGAGGAGAACCAGGGAGGGCAGCTTCACGTCCCCCAGGATGACGGCGGCGAAGCCGTCCTTGCGCGCGAGCTTGACGGATACCGGGAGGCTCATTTGCGCCGCCTCGGCTCCAGGATCGCCTTGTCCGCGGCGAGGCGCCCGCGGAGCCGGTCGACGGCCACGGCCCTCACGTCGCCCCCGCGTTCGGAGGCGAAGGCGGCGGCGGTGCCGGCGGCCTGTCCCATGGCCATGCACGTCGCCATGACCCGATAGGAGGCGGCCGACTCCCGGTTGCCGGAAATGCAGCGACCCGCCGCGAGGACGTTCCCCAACGTCTTGGGGACGAGGCTCCTGTAAGGAATTCCGTAGGGATTATCCAGGAGCTTCCATGTTCCCGCCGAGTCCGTCGAGCTGTGGATGTCGATGAAGTAGCCTCCGACGGCTATCGTGTCCTCGGGAAAGATCCCTTCCACGACGTCCTCCGTCCTCATGGTGTAGTCGCCCACGATTCTCCGGGTCTCGCGGAGCTGGATGTCGGGCTCGGCGTCGACGAGCGTGCAGCGGGAAAAGCCGGGGATGATCTTCCTGAAGGATTCCACGAGGGCCGGAAGGTTCCTGTAGAGATGGGCGGTAGCCTCCGAAAGGCTCTCCGCCCGCTTTCCGTCCACGTGGAGGCCCCGGAGCATGTTCACCACGATGCCGCGGTCGTCCGGGGTCGAGGTGAACATGAAGCGGTTGATGAGCGGCGAATAATCGCCCGTGGTGGTGACCTCGCCGATCCTGTCCTGGAAGAGATAGAAGAATCGGGTCGTTTCGAAGAATTCCTTCGTGAAGTTCTTGCCTGGCAGCAGCCTTCCCTTCATGTAGATCTCCGGATGGTCCACCAGGTGTCTCCTCAGGGCCGGCACGTCCACGTTCTCGATGCGGAAGACGAGCGTCGGAGGCTGGAGGCTTTCGATGGCCTGCATCGGCACCCCCGCGTACTCGCAGAGGGTGGCGTCCCCCGTGGCGTCCACGAAGACATCGCCGGCAATCAGCTCCCGTTCGGTCCGCTTCTGGACGACGATGCCGGCGACGCGGTCGCCCTTCCTGACCACGTCCACGATCTGGGCGTAGAGCAGGATCTCGACCCCTGCCTCGTGCAGCATGTCGAAGATGACCGACCGGACCATCGCGGGATTGGTGACGACGAAACCCGCGAACCAGAGGTCCGTGCGGATGAAATCGCTCCCGCCGCCGGCCGCCTTCAGCCTTTGGACGAATTCTTCGGCCGTACCCGAGACCACCTGCTCGTGGCTCGCGTTGAAGAATCCATGTATCGGAAGGCCGGTGGTAAGGACCCCGCCTAAACAGCCTTTCCGCTCGACGACGAGAACGGACTTCCCGCTCCTCGCGGCGGCCAAAGCCGCGACCCAGCCCGCGGTCCCTCCACCGACGACGACTACGTCGTAACGGCCGGAACGTCCCTTCGTTTCTCGCGCTTCAATCATGGTCTTTCTCTCCTTCGATTCGTTGATTGCCGTTGCTCAATCCAGGATCATGCCGGCGCCAAGGAGCCTTTCCTGCAGCCTGCGGACGTCGAGGGCGCCCGCCGGGCAGCCGGCCTCCACGCAGAGCGCCGCAGCAGTGCCCGCCGCCTGCCCCATGGCCATCGCCGTCGCCATGACCCGGTAGGCCGCGGCGGCCTCCCTCGAGCCCGAAATGCAGCGTCCTGCGGCGAGCAGGTTGTCCGCATCCTTCGCGACGAGCGCTCCGTAGGGGATGCCGAAGGCTCCCGGCGTCATGACCCACTCGCCGCCGGAATCCTTCGCGCTGTGGATGTCCATGAAGTAGCCGCCGACCGCGACCGTATCCCGGGGGAAACGCCGGTCGAGAACGTCTTCTGCCTGCATGGACGCCATGCCCGCGATCCTCCGGGTCTCGCGCAGCTGCAATTCCGGCTCGCAGTCGACGAGCCTGCACCGGGAAAAGCCGGGCAGTCGGCGCCGGAAGAAGTCGACGAGCGGAACCACGTTGCGATAGACGTCGAAGGAGGCCCTCGTCAGGCTTTCGGAGCTCGTCCCGTCGATGTCGCGGGCCCTGAGCATGTTGACGGTCACGCCCGTGTCGTTCGGCGTGCAGGTGAACATGACGCGGTTGATGAGCGGCGGATAATCCCCGGCGTAGGGGAAATCCTTCACGAGATCCGGGAAAATCAGGAATTTCCTGCAGTTGCGGAGGAAGGCCTCGTCAACCGTTCTCCCCGGCAGCATGCGCCAGTTCACGTATTGCTCCGGATGCCTCAGGAGGTAGTCCCGAAGCCCCCCTACGTCGACGTTCTCGATCCTGAGGACGAGCGTCGGCGGCTGCTGCTCCTCGCAGGCCTCGAAGGGAAGCCCGGCGAGGAAGGGCAGTACCGCGTCTCCCGTGGCATCTACGAACATCTTCGCCGAAAGGGACCTTCGGCCGGTCTTCTCCTGGACTACGACCTCTTTCAGAGTCCTGCCGCTTCCGATCACTTCGCATATCTGGGCGTACAGCAGCGTCTTCACCCCGGCTTCATGAAGCATCTCGAACACGAGAGGCTTCACGAGCGCCGCGTCTACCGTCACCATGGAGGCGTGCCACAGGTCCAGGAGCGTGTAGCCGTCCGTTCCGCCGATCCGCGAGAGCCTCTCCACGAATTCATGGGCGTATCCCTTGACTACGCGGCGATGATTGACGTCGTGGAAACCGTAGATTGCGAGTCCCGAACCGAGGACTCCGCCCGGGTATCCCTTCCTCTCGACGAGCAGGACGTCCTTCCCTTCCCGCGCGGCAGCGAGGGCAGCCACCCAGCCGGCGGTGCCTCCTCCAGCGACGAGGACGTCGAACACCTTCTTCTCCATACGTCTTCCTTTCCCGCTCCGCCGGGCTAGCCCTTGACCGATCCGACGAGCATGCCCTCCACGAGCACTCCCTGCACGACGAGTACGTAAATCAGCACCGGAATCAACTGGAGCGTCGCCGCCGCGAAGACCGGGCCCCAGCTCACCCCGACCACTGCGCTGAGCATCTCGCTTATGATGAGCGGGGCGGTCTTTGCCTTCGTCGTGGTGAAAAGCAGGGCATACATGTATTCCTTCCAAGAAAAGATGAGCACGAACGTGGCGGTGGCCATGAGGCCGTGCGAACTCAGGGGAAAGATTATCTTTCGGAGGATCTGGAGGCGGCTCGCTCCGTCGATGAAGGCGGACTCGTCCAGTTCGATGGGCAGCTGGTCGATGAAGGCCTTCATGAGAAAGGTCCCGAGGCTCAGGAAAAAGACCGCGTACAGGACTATCAGGGTAATGTGCTTGTCGAACAGGCCGAGGGCGCTGAACACCGGATAGAGCGGAATCGTGATGACGATCGGGGGAAGCATGCGAACGACGAGCAGGAAGAACGCGCTCAGGGTCAGGGCGCGGGACCGGAAGCGGGAGTAGGCGTAGCCCGCGAGAAAGCAGAGGAAAACGGTGAGGAGGACCGCTCCGACCGTGACGACCAGGCTGTTGAACAGCGTGCTGTAATATTCCGGCCATTCCCTCGACAAATCGAAATAATTGTTCAGGGTGGGCTTGAAGAGGAATTTCGGCGGATAATCGAAGATCGTCTTCGGCTCCTTGAAGGAGGAAAGGATCACCATCAGGATCGGGAAGCCCGACCAGAGAAGGATGACGGCGAGGATTCCCATTCTCCCCGCGGAGTTGAGGATTTTCTTAATAGCCATTTGCGAACATCCTTTTGTACATGACGCGGAAGTAGTAAGCCGCTATCAACAAGGTGATGATGATCATGATCCAGGCTACGGCGGCCGCGTTTCCGAATTCGAAATAGACGAAGCCCGTC
This sequence comes from uncultured Spirochaetaceae bacterium, assembly GCA_964397655.1. Classification (GTDB taxonomy): domain Bacteria; phylum Spirochaetota; class Spirochaetia; order DTKZ01; family DTKZ01; genus CAYNKA01. Next base: position 62,597 of record CAYNKA010000008.1, read on the forward strand.
TTGTAGAGATAGACAGAAAGGAGCTCGGTCGACCTGAAAGGGCCGCCCTTCGTCAGGATCCAGACCTCGCCGAAGGTCCTGAACGCGAAAATGTACCGGAAAAGCAGGGAGATGAGGATGGCGGGCATGATGATGGGGACGGTGATCTTGGAGAAGATCTGGAATTTCGAGGCGCCGTCGACGCGGGCGGCCTCGAAGAGCTCCTGTGGGATGCCGAGGATCGCGTTGTAGAGGATCAGGAACGTGAACGGAACCTGCAGCCATATCCCGATGAGCAGGATCATGACGAAGGCGTGTTCCGGGATTATTGTCCAGAGGAATTGCGGAAGATGCAGGCTGACGAGCAGCTTGTTGAGCATGCCGATATCGGGCTCCAGCACGTATCGCCACATCAGGACCCCGAGGACGTTGCTCACCGCGTACGGTGCCATGACGATCGAAATCATGAGTTTCTTGAACGGAATGCGGCCGATGAAGAAAACCGCCATTCCGAGTCCGGCGAACAGCTCTCCGTACACGACGATATTCACGAAAACCACGTTACGCACGAGAGAGGCGAGAAAATGCCTATCGACGAACAGATTCGCGTAGTTGTCGAGCCCTACGAACGTCATCGGTTTCCCGAAGGAGTAGGAGTAGAAGCTCAACCACAGGGTATACATGATCGGAAGAAAAACCAGGACGAAGAGGAGGACATGAACCGGGGCGATCATGAAATAGGGAGTGAGTCTCTTCTTCAGCCGACCCAGGTCTCCGGCAATGGATTTGGTCATTGAAAACTATCTCCTCGCTATCATCGACTATGACTCGACGGACGTTCCGGAGGCCGGGCCTCCGGAACGTCCGCTCGGACGGAGATCACGGGAGAAGTTTGTCGATTTCGGCCTTTGCCTGACGCATCGCGTCCTCGATCCCGAGACGCCCGGTGATGGCCTGCGTCGCGTAATTCAGGAAGATATCCTTCGTCTTTTGGGCGTTGGCGAAGGCGGGATTGGTCGGCCTTCCCACGGACAGGCTCTCCAGCTCCGCTTCCCAATAGGCGGCGTTCTCCTTCCGGAAGGTGGGATCGGCGTAGGTGGATTTCCTCACGGGGCCGTTTCCGTTCACCGCTGCACGGATGGTGTTCTGCTTTCCGAGAAGGTACTTGATGAAGCTCCAGGAAAGGTCCTTGTTCCGCGCATTCTTCGGGATCGCGAGGCTCCACAGGGAGCTCTTCACGGGAGCGACCTTGTACTGCGACGCGAATTCCTTCGATATCGGGAAGGAGATCGTCTTGATCTGACCCGCGACCTTGCTGTCCTTTCCGTTGAAAACCTTGTTCTTTCCCGTCGCCTGCGACGTCATGGCGAGCCTTCCCTGCTGAACCCACGTGTTCACGTCGTTGTTGGTGATGCTGCTGAAGGCTTTCGGATACAGCCCCTTCTCGTAGAGGGTCCTGAGGAATTTGATCGCGTTGATCATGCCCTTCTCCGTGATGCGGCATTTGAAGTCGGAGGAGATGAATTCGCCGTTCCACGCCCTCGCGATATCGACTATGTTCCCCACGTCGTCGCCCGGAATCAGGAAGGGAAAGACGTCGGTGCCGTCTGCCGCGGTGAACCGCAGAGCCGATGCGTCGGCGACCAGATCCTCGAAATACATCCCCTGCTTCGGTTCGGGGACGCCCTTGCTCTTGAAGTGGGCGGCGTTGTAATGAAGCCCTGTGATCGTGGTGCGGAAGGGCATGGAATAGGTCACGTTCTTGATCTTGGTCATTTCCTTGAGGCTGTCGAAGACGTCCGCCCATTCCTCGGGCGCGTCCTTTGCGATGTACCCGTCGAGGGGATCGAACAGATTCGCCACATCCGGACTGAAGTATTCGTTCATGACGAATCCCACGTCGATGTTCGTCTTGTCGAGGGAAGCCTCCCTGAACAATTTGGCGTGGACGTCGCTTATGCCGAGAGTGATCCACTCGATGCCTTCGACTTCAGGATGCTGGGCGAGCCATTCGGCGGTGATGTCGCCGCCGGGTCCCGTCGTGCAAACGGTCTTGTGCACGGCGTGGAGGACCACGGTCAATTTCCCGAATTTCTGGCCCTTGCCGGCATCCTTCTTCTCCGAGCCGCCTCCGGCCCAAACACCGAGCGTAACGAACATGAGCAGAATCAGACAAACTGCACGCAGAGCGCGTTTCATATGCATCCCTCCTTGCGGAAATTTCGATCCTATGGTTTTTATGATCGCACGCCGCCTCGGAAATTCACAAGTGACCGCGGTACTCTTTTTCTGGTACCCGCATCATCAAATGCCCTTCTCGTAGGGAGCGCCGATCTCGTCAAGTGCCGCGTGCAAGGCGGAAACAGATAGCGATCTTGGCATGATGCCGGCCTTGGAACAGAGCCCGGCCGCGATTCCCGCGGCCTGGCCCGTCGCCATTCCCGTTCCCATCACGCGAAGCGATGCGTGGGCCTCGTGAGTCGCGGATATCGGCCGTCCCGCCACGAGAAGGTTCTCCGCGTTCCGAGGCAGAAGGCAGCGATAGGGGATCCGATAGGGGGCCACCGCCCTTCGGATCTGCCCGTCCGTCTTCGTGGGGGAATGGATGTCGATCACATGGCCGCCGAGCGCTACGGAATCGGGGAAACTGCGGCTTTCCAGGATATCCTCCTCGGTGAGCCGGTAATCGCCCTCGATCCGGCGAGACTCCCGGATTCCGATCTGCGGCCCAGAATCGAGCAGGTAGCTCCCGGAGAATTCGGGAAGGTTCTCCCGCAGAAAGGCCGCGAACTTCCTTACGTGGTCACGGCCGATGATTTCGTTCCTCGTCAGGGAACGGACGTCGGTGGGGTCGCCCCACAGACGGACCATGTTGACCATCACCTCGCCCCGGCGGATCGTGCTTCCCCAGAAGGTCCAGGGGCCGCCGAACACCGGCAGCTTTCCTTCGGCGACGAACCGCTGAGCCAGACCCCGAACATGGTCGGACACCGAAGGAAAGGTGATGTCGCCGAGCGCGTCGGTGTCCACTCCTCCCAGCCTGAAAACGAGGCTCATCGGCTGAAGCATGCCGTCCCCGCGCCTTCCCGTCTCGCACGGAACGCCCGCGAGCGCCGCGATGTCGGCATCCCCGGTCGCGTCGATGAACAGTTTCGCGGAGACCGCCTCTTTTCCCGATTTTCCCTCGAGGATAACCGCACGGAGAACGCCTTCCTCGGCGAGCACCCCGGAGGCGAAACGATGGTACAGCGGTTCGATCCCGTACCTCAGCAGCTCCCGGTCGGCGGCCCATTTCAGGATTTCCGGATCGAAAGGGATGTCACCCTTCGTGGGAGGCAACGACGTCCCCTCGGCCGGCTTCATTTCGGCCGGCAGCGGATAGTCATAGGTGTCGAGCAGGGCGCCTCGGCACGTGACGAGGGTCCGGAGGAATTCCCAGGCGATCCCCCCGACCAGACGGCCGCCGCCGTAGCGATGCCGGGTGCCCGCGAATGGGCCGACCAGGGCGGCGGTGGCCATTCCTCCGAGAAAGCCGTACCGTTCCACGAGCGCGGTCCGCGCCCCGGTCGATGCCGCGGCGAGCGAAGCCATGAGGCCGGCCATTCCGCCTCCGACGACGAGAACGTCGACCTCGGTCGCGACCGGTACCTCCTGAGCCGGAAGGATCACCTTGACCATACTGCCTCCTTCGGACGCCTTCGGCACGGCCTCCGGAGGACAGCATTAGCACGCGACGGGCATGCGCAGCAAGTTACCGGAGTACCGTATTCGTAGTACCGGAACGCGCTCGGGGAGAAAGATCAGCGCTCGTTGTTCCGCAGCCTCTTGGCCAGCATCGCGAGCTTGACTCGATCGTGGACCCCGAGTTTCGAATAGATGACGCTGATGTGATTCTTGACCGTCTGATCCGCAAGAGACAGCCTGTCCGCTATCTGCTTGTTGTCCAGCCCGTTCGCCAGCAATCGGAGAATTTCCCTTTCACGCCGGCTGAGGATGTCGTACCAGAGATCGGCGGAGGCCTCCGAAGCGGTCTTCTCCGAGGCTGCGGCATGCGGGCCCGCGGCGTGATCGACGAGCTTCTTAGCGACCTCCGGAGAAATGAGCACATTGCCGTTCTTGATCGCCGTGATGCAGTCTATGAGCTTGTCCGGCGCTATGTTCTTCAGGATGTAGCCGACGGCGCCGTAACGGAGCGCGTCCACTATGTATTCGTCGTCATCGTAGGTCGTCAGAACGAGGATTCGGACTTCGGGATACTTGGTATGGATTATCCTGGTCGCGAGCACTCCGTCCATCTCCGGCATCCTCACGTCCATGAGCACGATGTCCGGATTCAAGGCTCCCGTCATTTCCACGGCCTGAGCCCCGGTATGGGCCAGGCCGATCACCTTCATTTCGGGCGACCTGGATTCGAGAACCATCTTCAACGTTTCCGCGAAAAGGACCTGATCATCCACGATTATGATCTTGATCATACGCTTTCCCGTTCTCCTCGAATGGAAGGATGGCTCGGAGCTCGAATCCGAGCTGGGTGTTCTGCACTGAGAGCTCGCCGCCGAGGCCTTCTATCCGCTCCCGCATGCCGGCGATGCCGATGCCTTCCTTGATTTCCTTGCTTCCCGTACCGTTGTCGCGCAAGCTTATCGAGAGCCCCCTGGCGTCCAACCAGAAGCTTATCGAGATCCTGCTGGCCTTCCCGTGCTTGAAGGCGTTCACCATCCCCTCCTGGAGGAAACGATAGATCGTCCTTTGAACGTCGTCGCCCAGCGACCAGGGAATGTTCCCGAATTCCATCTCGATCTCCACTCCGGTCGCCTCACGGAAGGTATCGACGAGCTTCTTGAACGCATGGAGGCCGCGGACGTCCTCCGTGCCGAGCCGCCTGAGAGCGTGAAGAGCGCGCCGGGTGTCGCCGAGACCGTACTGCGCGAGATCGCCCGCCTTGACCAGCATCTGCGCCAAGGCGGCCTGGTCCCGTTTCATGAGGTCTTTGCAGGCTTCGATCATTATGATGATGTTCGTCAGAGTATATCCGATCGTATCGTGGATCTCCCGGGAGAATCTGTTTCGTTCCTCCAGAACGGAGGTGTTTCCGACTGAAAGCGCGTATTTCTGGAACCCGAGATTCGCTTCGGTCAGCTGCTCCACGGTGGAGAAGAGCTGCCGGTTCCGGGATTCCTCCTTCTTGAAACGTTCCAGAAGGCGGCGAAGGCACTGAAGAAGAACGAAGACCATGACTCCTACGGCGGCCATGGTCAGGACGTCGGGAAACGAAGGCCGCGGCAGGGACGCGTTCCAGGCGATGATGGGCCGCTGGAAGTAAACCGCGGAAAAGAGGAGGAAAAGCGAGAAAATGATACCGACAACCGAAGAGGTCAGCGCAGTCGTCTCTATGAGGAGAGCCGAAAGGAGAACGAGTTCGATGCCGATGTTCCGTCCGAGCGGCAGACCGATGAGGATGAAGATCATGCCTCGAACGGACAAGAGGACGACCTGGATGAGGCGGTTCCGAAAAACGAAGAAAAGAAGGTTCAGGCACCAGGAAGTCCCAACGAGGACCATGAATTGCCTCCGCCAGGAGAGAGGCAGTCCGAGGGAATCCTCGACCAGGATGTATTGAACGACGGCGCAAACGTGGAGGGAAAGCGTCAAGGCGAGAAGTACCAGCTTGAATTTCAGGAAGACCGGCCCGCCTCCGCTCGCTGGCTTTCTATCCTGAACCATGGCCGAATTCATCATCGAATACTCAACCTACGAGACCGGTGTGACGGTCCGGGACAAAGCACGCCGCGAAGCGCGGCGGCGGCGCTTCGCGGCACGGATGGCGAATCTCTCGAAAAACCGATCGCTAGATCGCCCGCTTGAGCGCCGCGATCACCCGGTCCACGTTCTCCGGCAGGGCGGTGTGGCCCATGAGGCCTATGCGCCAGATCTTGCCCGCGAGCGGGCCGAGGCCGGCGCCGATCTCGATGCCGTCCTTTTCCAAAAGGCGTTTCCGCACCGCGGCCTCGTCGACGCCCTGCGGCACCGTGACCGCGTTCAGCATCGGCAGCCTGAAGGCGGGCTCCACGAAGAGCTCGAGCCCGATTCCGTCGAGGCCGGCGGCCAGGCGCTCGTGCATGGCCTTGTGCCTGGCGTAGACCGCGGGGAGCCCCTCCTCGAGCACCACCTCGAGCGCCGCATGCAGGGCGTAGAGCATGTTGATCGGTGCGGTGTGATGGTAGGCCCTTTTCGCCCCTCGCCAGTAGTCGATGATCATCGAGACGTCGAGATACCAGTTCGGCACCTTCGACTTGCGGTTCCTGAGCTTCGCGAGCGCCCGCTCGTCCATGGTGAGGGGGGCGAGGCCGGGCGGGCAGGAGAGGCATTTCTGCGTGCCGGAATAGCAGACGTCGGCGCCGACCTTGTCGACGTCTACGGGAATCCCGCCGAGGCTCGTCACCGCGTCGACGAGGAAGAGGGCGCCGGATTCCTTGACCATGGGGCCGAGCGCCTCGATGGGATTCCGGACGCCGGTGGAGGTTTCCGCGTGCACGACGGCGACGAGGTCGCGCTTCTTCGCGTTCATCGCGGCGGCGGCCTTGTCCGGCCGGACGGGCGTGCCCCACTCGAACTCGAGCTCCTCGACGTCGGCGCCGAGCCTGCGGGCCACGTCGACCATGCGCTTTCCGAAAACGCCGTTCACCAGCACGAGCACGGAATCGCCCGGCTCGACGAGGTTGACGAAGGCGGCCTCCATTCCCGCCGATCCCGTGCCCGACATGGGAGCGGTCATCTCGTTCGCCGTTCCCATGACGGTCCTGAGCATCGTCTTGATCTCGTCCATGACCGCGATGAAGCGCGGATCGAGATGCCCGACGGTGGGAAGGGCTATCGCGTCGTAGACCCTGGGATGGACGCAGGAGGGCCCGGGCCCCATGAGAAGGGTATCCTTGATGGCGGAAAGCGCGTTCATGCTGGTACCTCCGTGCAGACAGGATACCATCCTTCCCGCGGGACCGCAAGGTTTTGTGGAGCGCGGATTTCCCACCGGGAGGGGACCTTCCGGTCCCCGTCAGCCGTTGATCCTGATCCTCGCGCTGACCTCGGCATTTCCGCGGATCATGCCCCATACGGGACCGGATTCCTCGGCGAGGGCGAGAACGCGCTTCGCCTCCTCTTCCGAGAGATCGGGGGATCCGAGGAGGAATTCCAGGTCGATCGTCTCGAATCTGATCGGCGGGCTGTCCCTCCGCACGCCCTTCGCGTTCACGGTGAGCGAGTCCACGGTCCTCCCCATCCTGCGGACGAAGTGGGCTACCGCGGTTCCGGTGCAGCCCGCGAGGCTGAGGAGGAGAAGTTCCAGGCCCGCGAAGCCGTCGCCGTCGCCCACGGGCGGAATGTAGTCGAACTGCACGGGCCGGTTCGGATTCGATTCGGAAATCCCCCGGAATTGCACCTTGTCGTTCACGAGATCGACCTTCACCTTGAAAACCGCGCTCATCGAGTCGCTCCTTTTTTCATGTTCGAAAAATATTCTTCGATCGCCTCGCGATGCTTCCGCACGAAGGCGCAGCTCGGCGAGGCCCCGCAGGTCCTGCACGCGAGATCGTAGGCGGAATTGACGGTCCCGCATTCCGGGCAGGAGTATTCCTCGAGTTTCTCCCTGATCCAGGCCGCGGCCCCGGCCTCGCGAATCCTGCCGAGATCGTTCCAAAGCTCCTTCCGGTGAGGCCTTTCCTTCTGGAAGGCAACGAGGTCCGCGCAGGGATACTCGTCGCATTCCGAGCAGACGGAAAGCCCCTTCCCCTTCGTGCAGGTCTTGAAAACACAATCACGGCAATGGGACCCCAGCCTGCCCGAACGGCAGCCGAGGCAGCGCAGGTCATCGGGCGTCGTGCCGAGGCGGGAAGCGAGCTTCCCGAGCCGCTCCGGGTCCTCCGTGGACCCGATATAGACGGAACAGGCCCCGCAGAAGAGGCCGCAGCAAGCGGCGAGTGCGGGAAGACGCATCGCATCGTAGTCGTTTTCCATGTTTCTTCCTCGGACACAACCTATCTCGAAACCGCCTCGGCCGTCTTGGAAAAATCGGACACGTCTTCGGCGGCCCGAATCCGCCCCACCCCGGACGGCGGGCAGCCGTAGAGCTCCCGGAAATCGTTGATGAAGTGCGGCTGGTCGTAGTAGCCCTGATCGAGGGCGAGATCGAGGAGCGAGCGGACCTCCTCCCGCTTCAGACGGTTCAACGCGACCTGGAACCGAACGATCCTCGCGAGCCGTTTTGGGGAAAGCCCCAACGCTTCGTCGAAAAGTCTCCGGAGGTGCCGTTCGCTGATCCCTTCGGCGCCAGCCAGCGTCTCCACGTCGATCCTCCCGCCGCTCCGGTAGATCCGGTCGAGGGAGCCGAGAAACCGAGGGTCCTCCTCGATGCCGCCGCGTTCGAGCATGCGGAGGAGCAGCGCCTCGACGATCTCGACGCGGCGGCCGAAGGAAGGAGCGGCGAGGACGGCTTCCTCGACCTCATCGAGGCGAGGACCGGTCAAATCGCGCAGGTTCCATCTTTTATCGTAGAGCCCCCGGGCCGGCAGCTTGAGGAAATGACGGATCTTTCCCGGCAGGAACCGGAGCCCGAAATATCGGAGCCTCCGTTCGACGGGAACGAAGATCGGCCGCGCAGCGAGACCGACCACACAGCCCGAACCGAAATCGGTGCGGAAGAACACGTCCACGCACCCGTCGGGCACGCCGTGCATGACGAAAGGTTCGAAGCGGCCGCTCGTCGTGTACATCGTCCAGAAGCAGGCCACGTATTCCCTGAGGCGCGGAGTCGGCGGGACCTCGACCTTGCCGAAGGTGCTTCCCCGCCTGAGCTCGTCGATCTCGGGCTGGAGGGGCCGGAAGGGCGGGACGACGGTTTTCGCTGCCATGGCCCCAGTCTACACCCGGCCGGGTCCGTCGTGAAGGGCCGGACGGGAAAAGGACGGCGACGGCCGGAAGGAATCCTCCCGCGTCCGCCGGATTCTCAACCGCCCAAGTTCTCCCCGAGCACGATCGCGAAGGTGCCTCCGTTCACGCCGAGCGAGGTGACGGGCGCTCCGGTCCCGAAGAGCCATCCGTTTCGCGGGCGGTTACGGTACCTGGACCGGCGATGTCCTCTGTGTTTCGGTCCCGTCGCCGAGTCTTCCGTAGCCGTTGTAGCCCCAGGCCCAGAGCGAATCGTCGGTCTTCAGGCCGAGGCCGTGCGAGCCGCCGGCCTCGACGCTTTTCCAGTTCGCCGCCGCGCCGATTTGAGCGGGAGTGGTTACCGTCGTCGTCGTGCCGTCTTCGAGCTGATAGGTGTCGTTCCGTCTCCAGGCATAGAGCGTACCGTCGGTCCTTACGGCGAGGCTGAAATAAACGCCCGCGGAAACGGCGGCCCAGCCGGCGTCCGCCCAAACCTGCATAGGCACGGTCAGAGGACTCGTCCCGCCGTCGCCGAGCTGGCTGTAACTGTTGCTTCCCCAGGCGAAGAAGGTGCCGTCCGTCGTCGCTTTTACCGTTGCGGAACCGGCGGATACGCCTTTCACCACTCCGGCAGAGTCCACCGTCGCGACCGCGGAGCCGGAACTCGACCAGAAGACGGATTTATCCGAAGCGTCAGAGGGGCTCACCGTCGCGTACAATTTTTCCGAACCGCCGACCAGAATGGTTGTAGAGGTCTTGTTCAAGGAGACTCCGGTCGCGGCTACCTCGTCGCTCTACGAGGAGAGCTGCGTGCCGCAGGAGTTGAGCAAGAAAAACCCGGTGACGAAAAAAGGAATCAACCGATTCATACGAACCTCCCGGCTTACGGAAAATCCTAAACACTCCGGCCGCGGCCGCCTGAAACCGCGATGGCCCGCCTTTCACGATCTCAGCTGTCTCCGAGTGCTACGGCGAAGGTACCTCCGTTGAGGGCCCCCCAGGCGGCTGCCGTGAACGGGAATTCCGTCGGCCATTCCTGGTACGACCAGGAGATTCCGTTCGGACTGGTCGCTATGGCGCTCCTGGAATCGGTAGTGTTGCGGCAGACCGCGGCGAAGCCGTTCCCGAAGGTTACCCCTTTGAATTGGAAACTCTCAGTTGAGGTGGGCAAGGGAAGGTCCTGCAGATACCAGGCCGAGCCGTCGAGGCTGGTCCAGACGACGGGCCTCGTATATTCTATGCTGCTGACCCCGACGGCCGTGAAAACTCCGTTTCCGTAGGCCGCGCCCTCGAATGAAGCGACATTCTGCAAGGTGCTTTCCCAATCCACGGCCCAGGTCGTACCGTTCGCGCTCGTGAGAGTCTCCGCACCCTCGATGAAGCCGACCGCCAGGTATTTACCGTTTCCGTAGACGACGTTGGAGATTCTGTTGTATGTTCCGACCGTGGAAGAACTCCTTTCGATCCAGTCCGTGCCGTCCACGCTCGTCCAGATGCAGAAATCGTACGTCGGATTGAGGCTTCCCACCGCGAAAAAAAGACCGTTTTGGAAGGAAACGCTCGTGAAATAGTACGGTCCGTCCTCCACGACCACCGTCTCCCAGGAGATCCCGCCGTTCGTGCTCCTGAAAATGCTGACGTAATCCCCGGCCCAGGGATGACTGTAGGGATCTCCGACCACGACGAAAGTGCCGTTACCGTAGGCGGCGCCTCGCAGCTCCGCGCTCGTCGAAGGGTAAGGAGTCGTTTCCGCGATGACCGATTTACCCGTGCCCGCGGACCTCTTCACCATTATCGAAGGATTCGGAGGGGGCGGACCGTAGGTGACCAGGGTCCAGTTCTTTCCGTCCGTGCTCCTCACTAGGGTCCCGTTCGACCCCGCGGCGACGAAGGCGCCGTTACCGTAGGCGACGGCGTTGAAATAGACCCCGTTGTAGTCGGAATCGTTCATGAACGGAGTGAACACGAATTGCGGATTGATCGATGTCTGGAACATGACGACGGAGCTCCAGCTCCCCGCCGCGGTCTTCCTCCATATCACCGTCGTCTGGATGTTGAGATAGAAGTCACCGGCTTTCGCGGCAGCCGGCACGCTCGGCGTCGGATCGGCAGTCCCCGTATACCAGGCGGATCCGTCCGCACCTGCGGCACCCTGCAGGGAGAACATACTCACCCATGCCCCGTTGTACTTCCGGTACGTCATGGTGGAGGCCGTATCCAGGTAGAAGTCGCCGTTCACGCCGAGCGAGGCGGCGGGCGCTCCGGTCCCGAAGAGCCATCCGTTCCCCGCGGCTCCCCGTAGCGATGCCGCGGTCACCCACTTGCCGCCCGCTTTCACGTACAACACCGCCGCGTCCTGGTCCAGGTACAGGTCGCCGTCGACGCCCTGGGCGTCGGACGGAGCTCCCTTCGCCACGTACCACTTGGCCGTGGGATTCGCGGACCCGCCATCCGAATCGCTCGAGCCGGACGAGCCGGAGGAGCAACCGATAACGAGCGCGAGGGCGCAAAGAGAGATCAACTGCGAAAAATGAATGGATTTCATCATAGAGGGCTCCTTCAAAAGACCAGAGTCTCTTGCGAAGCTCGTCACATATGCGCAAATAGTATACAGTAAAATCGCGGAAAAATCCAGATTTCTCCCGAATTCTCTTCCCCCTCCACGTCCATTCCGACTGAAGCGCCGGATGCGCGAGGCGCGAGTTTCACGATACGGAATAGATCTCACGGAATAAAAATGAATTTGACACCGCTCCGGTCCCGGGGCTAGGATTAGGATATTCTCATCCAAACAATTCATATAGATCAGGAGGTGTGTATGAGCGACCAGATGAAGGATGTCCGGTACAGTCCATATCGTCTCCCCCCGGACAAATTCAAGGATCCGCCGACTACGTTCGGGGGACGAATGAAATATGTCGGACCCGGAATCATCGTGACCGCGTCCATCGTAGGCAGCGGCGAGCTCATCGCCACGACCACACTGGGCGCACAGGCCGGGTTCGTCACGCTCTGGACCATCATCCTGAGCTGCGCCCTCAAAATCATTCTCCAGCTGGAAATGGCGAAGATGTCCATCACCACCGGCAAGCCGGCCCTGCAGTTCTGGGATTCGCTTCCCGGCCCGCGGCTTCTCGTCGGCTGGGCGGTGTGGGCCTGGTTCATCCTGCTCGCGACGAAATTCATCCAGTTCGGCGGAATCATGAGCTCCACCGCACAAAGCGTTCAGATCGCGGTCCCCGCCTTGAGCGTGCCGGTCGGCGCGATACTCGTCGCCCTGAGCGTCATGATCATCCTGGCGTACGGGAAGTACAAGATCATCGAACGCGTCTGCCTCATCCTCGTCTTCGCCTTCGTCGTTTTCACGGTGGGAATCGCGATCATAACCCAGTTCAGCAAATATGCGTTCACGATGGCCGACATCCTGAACGGACTCACCTTCCACATGCCGCCGGAAGCCGCCTTCGCCGCGCTCGCCGCCTTCGGGATCACGGGAATCGGCGGAGACGAGATCGTTCAGTACACCTACTGGTGCGTGGAAAAGGGTTATGCGGCCAACACGGGAGTGAACGACAAATCCTCGGCGTACTATGCCCGCGCCAAGGGATGGTTCAAGGTCATGTACGTGGACGCGACCTGCGCCATGATCGTCTACACCGTGGCGACCCTGGCCTTCTACATCCTCGGCGCGGCGGTCCTTCACGGCGCCGGCAAAGTCCCGAGCGGAATGACCCTGGTCAGCACCCTGAGCACCATGTACACCGAGATCATCGGCCCCGGAGCCATCTGGTTCTTCGCGATCGGCGCCTTCGCTACGCTGTATTCGACCCTCGTGTCCTGGACGGCGGCCAACCAGCGCATCGTCGCCGACATCATGGCCAGGATGAAGCTCATCGACTTCGAGAACGATCGTCAGGTGAGCAAGGTCATCCTCGTATCCGGCATCCTGCTCCCGATCATCTACACGGTCATGGCGCTTGTTTTCAAGGCCCCCGCCTTCATGGTGCAGATCGGCGGATGGGGGACGGCCTTCATCCTCCTCGTCATCATCTACTCGAGCTTCTATCACCGGTTCACGATGCTGCCCAAGGAACTCAAGCCCGGAACTTTCTACGATCTCTTTCTTTTCGTGGGGTCGGCCGCCATCCTCGTGGTGGTATTCTATACGGTCAAACCCTTCATTTTCGGTTGAACTTTTCAATCGCCGGCGCGGCCCCGTTCGGGGTCGCGCCCCCTTCCCCGCCCCCCGCGGCCGGGCCGTCCGGGTCCGCCGCGCCTTCAAGTTCCATTTTTTCATTTCAACTTTGTGAAAGTGCAAATCCATGCTATCCTGTCGTGCATAAAGTGAAATCGCTCCAGCCGTAACCGATAGTCCTCCGCACCGGGTTTCACAGTTCTCGATGCAAAAAAAGGAGAACTCGTTTCATGCCCGGCCGAGAGGACTTCGAAACCACCCGAAAACTACCCGTTTTTCCCCTGTCGATGCTTCTTGCCGCTGGTATAGTGAAGAGTGATGCATTGTCAAAATTCAAAACAAAGAGGACTTCGACCATGACTAAAATCCGGAAATTCCGAACTTATCTCACGATCCCGATTCTCCTGATCGGCGTTCTGATCGGCGGCTGCAAGGAATCGACCTCGGACGAAGAAAGCCCCGCAGGGACGACCGCGGCGGTAACCCTCGACTGGTCCTCGGCACTCACCGCCCTCGGCGTGAGCCCGTCCTACATCGATTCCATCACCGTCACCGCGGCCGCGAGCGGCATGACGACGGTGACGCAGAATCCGGCGGCAACCGCCACGACGGCGTCCCTGACCGTTCCCGCGGGAAGTTCCCGCACCTTCACCGTGAAGCTCACGATGAAGTCGACGCACGCCGCGAAGTACTTCACCGCGACAGCGGCGGCGGACCTGACGGCCGGCGTCGCGAAGACCGTGGCGCCCGCGTCCTTCGCGATCGGCGAGACGAGGATCGTCGTCACGGACTATCGCAACGCTCGCTTCGTCGTGGTGGACGACATGAGCGGGACCGGCTGGCGCGTCATCGACGAGGCTTCGATGACGGCAGCTTGGAGCCTTTCCACGACGGGCATGAACCCGATGTACGACGCAAAAATCGATTCGAAAGGCAGGGTATATTTGGCGGTCTCCACGACCGACGGAGGCAGCGGTTTTTACTCCATCCTCCGGCTGGACGCCTTCGACGACGCGTCGCCGGAAAAGGTGAAGCAGCCGGACGGTTATTCCGTTTTCGGCCTTGCCCTGGACGAAACGAACGGCTGGCTCTACTACCTCTGGAACAACGAATATACACACGTGAAACGGGTGCCCATCAACGTCGCCGACATGGGGAGCGCGACCCACGAGTCGATCGCGGCGCCGAGCGGACACGATTATTCATCGGATTATGGCTATGAGGATTACGGTATTACGGTCGATTCCGACGGAAACCTCTACCTCAAGATCACGAATCCCACCGAGGGCATCCTGAAATTCACGCCGAGTACGACGAGTTCCACGTACCTGGCCTTTTACGACACCTCGGCCATGACCGTCAACGGCGGAGGTTCCTCTACATATGCTCCCTTCGACGTCATGGTCCGGGGCGACTACGTCTACGTGACGATGCAGGATATCAATTACCCGACCTCTTCCGGCGGCAAGATTGTCCAGCTCAAGAAAAGCGACCTCTCGGCGACCGGGACCAGCTTCGGCATGCCCTCGGGCACTCACCCCACGAGCCTCACGACGAAGGAATTCTTCGGTCCCGAACGTTTCCTCGCGAATCAGAATCCCGGATTCACCGTCATCGACGACGGCGTGGACGACGCGGAGGCCAACATCGGCAGGATCGTACATATCGACGATCTCACGGGGACGAACTGGACGATCTACGGTTCGGACGGAGACGGTACCGGAAATTTCTATTTCTGGCAGCAATATTAATATGCTTTTTCAAGCCCTTAAGCCCCGCCGCAGCGCGGGGCTTCTATTTTCCCCGCCCGCCTTGCCTCCCGCGGCCGGCCGTGCGATACTTGCCGCATGGCACGCCACACCCTGATCCCGAAGACCTACCGCTACACCTTCGGTCCCTCCGAACCCGCGCTCACGATCGCGGGCGGGGATTCCCTGACCGCCTCGACCCGCGACTGCAGGGGCGAGGACCGCGAGCGCAGGCCCATCCCGGCGGAAATGCAGCCCGAGGCGGCGGGGACCGACCTCGTGCGGTCGAACCCGCTCGTCGGGCCCGTGTTCGTGGAAGGCGCGAGGCGCGGAGACTCGCTTCGGATCCGCCTGGACCGCGTGCGGCCCGACCGGGATTTCGGCATGAGCAAGCAGTCCGCCCGCTTCGGCTCGCTCTCGGGCGAGTGGGCGGGGCATCCCATGCTCTACCAGCCGCCCATCCAGACGAAGTTCTTCGACTGGAAGCTCGACCTCGACAGGGGGATCGCGTCGATCGAGCTTCCGAAGAGCAGGCTCGGCAGGGCGGAGGCGCGGATGGAGCCCTTCGTCGGCTGCATCGGCGTCGCTCCCCCCATGGGACGCGTCGAGACCTCCATGACTCCTGGCGAGTACGGCGGCAACATGGATTGGAGAGGGCTCAAGGAGGGCGTCGTCCTGCATCTTCCGGTCTGGGTCGACGGCGCGTTTCTCTCCTTCGGCGACGTACACGCCCTCCAGGGCGACGGCGAGATGAACGGGACCGCGGTCGAAACATCCGCGGAGGTGACGCTCGGCATCGAGGTGCTTTCCGGAAGGAAAATCGGCTGGCCCCGGGCGGAGGACGACGAGTTCATCGCCGTTCTCGGCTCCGCCCGGCCGATCGAGGACTGCGTGAGACTCGCGACCTTCGAACTCCTCGGCTGGCTCGTCGCGGATTACGGCTTCGACCGCGAGGAGGCCTGGCAGCTCATGGGCCAGCTCGGCGGGATAGACATAGCGAACATCGTGGACCCGCAATACACGGTCGCGGCGAAATTTCCGAAACGCTTCCTGCCTTCTCAGGGCTGAGGCTCGACGATGACCTTCATGGCCCCGTCGCGGCGATTCACGAAATAATCGAGGGCCTTCGCGAACTCGTCGATCGGGAAGCGGTGCGTGATGAGGTCCTTCACGTCGATCCTCCCCGAGGCTATCATCGCGAGAAGCTTGGCGCTCACGTTCGGATTTGCCCGCGAGCCGTAGAGGGTGATCTGGTTCAGAACCAGGGTCCTGTCGTCGATCTCTGCAACCGAGCCCGGGGAAGGTATGCCGAGAAGGGCCACCTTCCCCCCCTTCCTCGCCATCTTGACGCCCTGGTTGGCCGTTCCCGGCGAACCCGAACACTCGAAGATCTCGTCCGCCCCCTTTCCGCCGGTCGCGCCGCGGACCGCCTTCACCGGATCCTCCTTCTCGAAGTCGACGATCGCGTCCGCGCCCGCCTTCTTCGCGGCCTCGAGCCGTCCTCCCCTTCCGACGACAATTACCTTGCCCGCTCCCATTGCCTTGGCGAGTTTCACGGTAGCGAGTCCGATGGGGCCCGGCCCGATCACGACAGCGGTCCCGCCCAAGGTGATGCCCGTGAGTTCGATCGCGTGGAGTCCGGTGCCGGCCGCGTCGACGATGGCGGCCTCGGCGTAGGACACGCCTTCGGGTATCGGCGTGAGGCTGCGTTTGGAAAATACTCCGTACTCCGCGTAACTCCCCGTGGAGCTGTGGCCGTAGTGCCGGTGGCCCGTTTCCTTCTTCCCGTAGTTCTCGCAGAGGTTGTAATTTCCGGCCTTGCAGTTTCCGCAGAAGCCGCAGCCGTTGTGCGCCTCGCCCGCCACCCGGTCGCCGATCCTGAATCCGGCGACATTGGGACCGAGGGCGACGACGCGGCCGGCCCACTCGTGCCCGATCACGAAGGGATAGGAGGGCGGCCAGACTCCCTTCGTGTCTCCCCGGATGAACTTCGGATCGCTTCCGCAGATCGCCACGGCCTCAACGGCGCAGAGCACCTCGTCGATGCCGGGCTCGGGGATGGGAATCGTCTTCACCGAAAAGTCGTTCGGGCCCGCGAGAACCACGGCCTTCATCGTCGTTTTTCCGTTCATTTCCATATGAGCCCCTCTTTCAGGTCGGATACGCTATCGTGTAGATGTGGGTCCCGCCGTTGAGCGGTCCCTTCACGACGTCCTCGACGAGCTTCCGGTCCCGCATCGACATCGCTTCGATCGGCGGGAGTTTGCCCGCGGGATACATGGTCATGATGTCGCCGATGAGTTTCTCGAGGTAATCGAGGATGGCGTAGACGCCGGGCCTCGCCTTCTCGGGATCCGCGAGCGTCGCGTCTCCGACCACTCCCTCGGGCGTGGAAACGACCTCCACCGCGGAGGCGCCGACCTGGAGCCAGAAGTCGATCGGCATCTCCTCCTTGTAGGGGCTCCCGGATTTGTTGATGTGTCCGTCCGGAAAGATCTTCATCGGCGTCGTCTTCTCGGCGTATTTCTGATCGATCATCTCCGGGAAGAGGGCCATCGAGTATGAGGTCTCGCACTCGTCCGCGTGGATGAATTTGGTCTCGAAGGGCCCTCCATGGGCCTTGTCCCTGAGGTGCTGGGGAATGACGAACCACCAGTTCACGTTCACGAGGATGGCCGGGACCTGATACTTCTTCGCGAACTGATGAATGGCCAGCGGGATGACGTAATCCTGTCCGTGCCCGTTGAGGAGAATCATCTTGCGGAAGCCGGAGTTCCAGAATCCGGCGATAACGGCGCGAATGTAGGCCGCGAGGTCCTCTTCCGGCACCACGATGGTGCCCGGCATGCCGAGGTGATGGAAGGGGTGAGACCCGTACCAGATCGGCTCCGCGACGGTGCATCCCGTCTTCCGGGCGACCTGCTCCGCGAGCCTCGTGACGAGGAAGGTGTCCTCGCCCGAGCAGGCGTTCTTGCCGTGGTTCTCCGTGCTGCCGATCGGCAGAATGATCAGATCGTTCTTTTCGAGTCTTTCTTCGATTTCGTGCCCGTTCATGGTCTGGTAATAAATGCCCGTCGGCCTTTCCATATGTCCGCCTTCGGGCGGGATTACCCATTTACTCATTATCCTTCCTCCCTAAAAAGTAAGCTGTACCTTGATCGCCTTCCCGCCGTCCTTAGCGGCGGCGAACGCCGCCTTCACCGATTCGGGACCGTCGGCGGGAAAGCCATGCGTGACGAGTTTCGCGGCCTCGTCCCCGTGCCTCGAAAGGAAGTCGATGACCTCGGGGAACCGGCCGGTTCCCCCTATGCTGCCGACCACGGTAAGGGCCTTGAGGACGACGAGCCGCTGGGGGATCGTCGCTTCAGCCATCATGCCGAGGCAGCCGACCACGCCCAGGGGCCCGACTCGTCCGAAGGCCGAGGCGAAGACTCCCGCGTTTCCCGTGGTTTCCACGACCGCGTCGTAGTCAGCCCCGGCGTAGAGGTCGGCGTAGTTGTCCCCTTCCCGGCCTCCCGCCCTCCCCGCGTCCTCGGAGGCTCCGAGGGCCAAGGCCGTCTTCAGGCGAAAGGGCGAAACCTCCAGGACCGAGACGCCGGCGCAGCCGTATCGGTATTTCAGAAGGAGCAGCGCCCCGAGACCGATTCCGCCGGCGCCGCACACGAGGACCTTCTTTCCCGCGAGCCCTCCGGCTATGACGCGGTCGATCCTTTCCAGGAGGTTCGAAGAAACCGCGAAGGGCTCCGCGAGGCTGCCGAGACCGGAGGCCACGTCGCCGGGGAGCCTGTAGAGGTATTTCCGCTCGCGGACGACGTATTCCGCCGAGGCTCCGTCCACCGTTATCCCGAATTTCTCGATGCGGGAGCACAGGTTCCGGTCCAGGGCGCAGAGGTCGCAGGAGCCGCAGTAGCGCGAGCAGTCGCCGGTGACCCTGTCGCCGGCGGACAGGTCCGCGACCCCTGGACCCGTCTTCACGACCGTTCCCGACCACTCGTGTCCGAACCGGATGGGATAATTCCTGGGTCCGTTGTACGTGCCGTCGAAGAGGTGGAGATCGGATCCGCAGAGGGTAATAGTGTCCACTCGGATCAGGACTTCGGTTTCACCGGGATCGGGCACAGGGATCTCCGAAAAAGCGAGAGAATTGGCCCTGTCGATGGTAATTGCTTTCATTTCGTGCCTTCACGGAAAGCTCGGAGGCTTTCGGATCCGATCTCCGGGCCGGAGGGGGAACCGCCCCCTCGGCTCCGGACGAACAGAATCATTTCTTGAGATACTTGGCGACGTTCGACTTGTCGACGAGTTCGGTCTCGATGGGGATGAAGGCGTTGAGTTTCTCGCCCTTCAGGAACTTGACCGCCGTCTCGACGCCGATGTAACCCTGGTCGAAATTCCTCTTGTTGCAGGTGAGAGCCATCTTGCCGTCGTTCACCGCGCTGCAGGCGTCCGCGTTGGCGTCCAGGCCGGTGATGAGGATCTTGCCCTTCTTCCCCACCTGGTCGACCGCTTCCACGGCACCCAGGGCCATCTCGTCGTTGGAGCCGAAGATAGCCTTCGCGTTCGGGTGGGCCTGGAGCAGGTTCTGAGTCACGGTGAGAGCCTCGCTCCTCGACCAGTTCGCGGACTGGGAAGCGACGATCTTGATGTCGGGGAACTTGGCGAACGCGTCCTTCGCCCCCTTCAGGAGGTCGATGGCGCTCTGAGCTCCGGCCTTCCCTTCGAGGATGATGACCTCGCCCTTCTTGTCGATCATCTCCGCGAGCCTGGTCGCGACCTTGAGGGCCGCATCGTAGTTCTCGACGGCGATGAAGGTTTCCGCCCTGCCCTTGCCATCTCCTATCTTGGTGTTGACGTTGATGACCGGAATCTTCGCCTCGTTCGCCTTCTCCACCGCGGGGATGATCCCTTTGGAATCCGAGGGAATGAGGACGATGGCGTCCACCTTCTTCGCTATCGACTGCTCGACCGCGGAAATCTGCTCCTCGTTGTTGTCGGCCTTGAGCGGGGCGAGAACGTCGAGCTGGACTCCGTATTTCGCCGCCGCAGCCATGCCTCCCTCCTTCATGGTCACCCAGGTCGGGTTCGTCAGATTCTTGACGATGAGAACGATCTTCTTCGGGGCGTCGGCACTCTTCTTCTCCTTGCTGCAGGATACCGCGAGCCCGAAGACGAGGACCACCGTCAGAATCGCCGCGAATGCTCCGAGGACGGTTCGCATTTTCATCAATTTACCTCCCTATTTTTTCCCCGCCTAGACGGAGAATTTCTGCCCGATCTTGTCCAGAACCACCGCGAAGAAAATGATGCAGCCCAGGAACGCGTCCTGCCACAGCGAGGAGATTCCCATGAGGTTTATCCCGTTCGTTATGAGCACCATGATGACGGTCCCGACCACGGTATGAAAGACGCTCCCCCTGCCGCCTCCGAAGGTCGTACCTCCGATGAGGGTCGCCGCGATGGCCTTCAGGTTGAAGTCCTGCCCGATGATCGACTCCGCGGCGTTGAGTCGCGATATGTAGAGCAGGCCGGTGACGGCCGCCATGAGACCGTTCACCGCGTAGACGAGGATGATGATCCGGTCGGTATTGATGCCCGTGAGCCGCGTAGCGGCGGGGTTGAAACCGATCGAATAGATGTTCCTTCCGAGAACCGTCCTCTTCGTGACGACCGCGAGTACGGCGAAGATGACGACGGCGAAGATGACGAGGTTCGAGATCCCGAAGACGTGCCCCGTCCCGATCCACCGGAAGGCCGGCTCGAAATCGTAGATCAGCATACCACCCATGAAGGTGTAGGCTGCTCCTCGCGTCACCCAATCCACCGTATAGGTGGCGATGAAGGGGCTCAGGCCGACCTTCGTTATGAGGAGGCCGTTGCAGGTTCCGATCGCGAAGCCGACGAGAAGCGCGACGGCGATTCCCAGGGGCAGATGACCGGCCTTGATGATAGCCGCCGCGAGACAGCTCGAGAGGGCGAGGACGGAACCCATGGAGAGCTCTATTCCCTTGGTGATGATCGAGAGCGTCATCCCGAAACTGATGATCATGAGGAAGGGAGCCTGCTGGGTTATCACGTTGCTGAGGTTCTTCGCCGTGAGGAAGTTCCTGTCGAGAAAGGCGAGGACCGCGAAGATGATCACGAGGAGCAGGAACCGGGAATAGCGAAAGAACAGGGCGAGGATTTTCGAGACCACGATCAGACGGTCCTCCTGCCCTTGAGACGTTTCTGGTAGAGAACGTCGAAGATGATGATTCCCATGATGAGGAAACCGATGATCGTGTACTGCCAATGAGGCGTGAAGCCGAGCAGGTTGAGCGCGTTCTTCACCATCACGATCATGAACGCGCCGAAGACGGAGCCGAGGACTCCTCCCCGTCCGCCGTCGAAGGGCGTTCCGCCTATGAGCGTGGCGGCGATGGCGTCGAACTCGTAACCGGATCCCCCTATGGGGCTCGCGGAATTCGTCCTCGAGACGAGAAGGATTCCCGCGGCCGCGGCATACAGGCTCGAGACGACGAACATGACGAAATACAATTTCGAGACGTCGATCCCCGAAAGCGCGGCGCATTGGGGCGAGCCTCCGGCAGCGTAGACGTCCGATCCGAACTTCATCCTGTACATCAGGAGCAGGGTGAAGAGCGTGATGGCGAGGCCTATCCAGATGACGGTGTACACCCCGAAGGGTCTTCCGTCAGCTATGTAGCGAAAGTCGTCGGCGAAGCCGGGGACCACGTTCCCGTTCGTGATGATGAGAGCGATGCCCTGGGCGAGGCCCATGGACGCGAAGGTGACGATCCAGAAATCCACCTTCATGTATCCGACGAAGGCCCCGTTCAGCACCCCGACGAGAATTCCCACGACGAGGGCCGCGGCCATCGCGGCGTACATGTTCCAGCCCTGGTGGAGCAGAAGGCCGCAGACGACTCCCGCGAGCGACATGATCGAGCCGACCGCCATGTTGATCAAGCCCGCGAGGATCGCGATGGTCATTCCGAAGGTGGCCACGAGAAGGATGCTGAAATTCTTCATCATGTTCGTGACGTTGTAGAACGAAACGAAGCCCTCGGCGGTGAAGCTGAAGAAGACGAAGAGGACGGCCAGTCCCCAGAAAATGGTAGGGACCTTCCGCAGGAAAGGCGCAAGCCTCTTAATTTCCATTCTTCTCGTCCTTTCCGAGAGCGTGGGTGACGATCCGCTCCTGGGTTATCTCCCCGCCTTCGAGCTCTTTCCTCACTCTGCCCTCGTGCATGACGTATACCCGGTCGCAGAGCCCGACGATCTCCTTCTGCTCGCTCGACACGATGAGGATGGCCTTTCCCTTCTCCGCGAGCCCGCTCATGAGTTCGTAGATCTCCGCCTTGGCGCCGACGTCGATGCCTCGGGTCGGCTCGTCGAAAATGAGGATGTCCGAGTCCGTGCAGAGCCATTTTCCGAGGACGACTTTCTGCTGGTTGCCGCCGCTCAGATACCGAACGAGTTTCGCAGTGTCGGGGGTCGCGATCTTCAGGCTTTCCTTGTACCGTTCCGCGACCTCCGTCTCCTTCTTCTTGTTCAAGAAACCGAAGGACGACAATCTGCCGAGGCTCGCGTGCACCAGATTGTTCCTCACCGACATGTCGAGAACGAGCCCTTCGCTCTTCCTGTCCTCGGGAAGGAAACCCATCCCGTCCTTGACGGATCGCGTCGTCGAATGCCGGCGGACTTCCCTTCCCCGGACGAAGAGCCTACCCGACAGGACGGGATCGTAGCCGAAAACGGCCTTCACGACCTCGGTCCTGCCGGAGCCGACGAGTCCCGCGAGGCCGACGATCTCCCCCTTCCGCAGCCGCAGGCTCACGTCGCGGAACCCGAGTCCGGTGAGGTTCTCCGTCCTGACGACCTCCTCTCCCTTCGGTCCGGAGCTTTTCCGGAAAAGCTGGTTCACCTTCTTCCCCACCATGAGCTGGATGAGCTCGTCGATCTCCATTTCGCCGGCACCGACCGTGGCGACGTATCTGCCGTCGCGGAGAATCGTGATCCTGTCGCCTATTCGCTTGATCTCGTCCATGCGGTGGGATATGTAGATGACGCTGACGCCCCTGTTCTTGAGCTGCCTGATTATGTCGAAAAGATGGTCGATTTCCCTCTGGGTGAGCGACGAGGTAGGTTCGTCCATGATGAGGAGCTTCGTCCTGACGGAAAGGGCCTTAACGACTTCGACCATCTGCTGCTGGGCTATTCCGAGGTCCTTGACGAGCATGTCCGGCGCGAAGCTGACGCCGAGGGAAGAAAGCAGCGCGGAGCTTTCCTCGCGCATCTTCTTCCGGTCCACGATGCGCAGGACGCCGAACTTGAGCGGTTCCCTGCCCAGGTAGATGTTCTCGGCGACGGTCCTGTAAGGGAGAAGGTTCAATTCCTGGTGGATGATGCTGATGCCGAGAGCTTCTGCGTCCTTGACCTTCCTGAAGTGGACGGGGTTTCCCTCGAAGAAGATCTCTCCCGAATCCTTCTCGTAGACGCCGGCGGCGATCTTCATGAGCGTCGACTTGCCCGCCCCGTTCTCCCCGAGAAGAACGTGCACTTCGCCGGGCATGACCGAGAGGCTCACGCCCTCGAGCGCCTGCACGCCCGGAAAGGATTTGCAGACATCCCTCATCGCCAGGATAGGGTCGCCCATAACCTTCCTTTTTCAAAAATATTGAAATATTGTTTAATTATATTACATCAATGTCCGGTGTCAAGTTTTATTTGTCGGGCGGACGGGAAGAGGGGATCAGAAACTCGGCGGAGTGTTCACCCAGACCGCTACGGACGTTCCTGAGGCTCCGTTTCTCGAAAGGTGAGGCTTCTGGGAATCGATGAAGATGCTGTCTCCCTCTTCGAGCATGAACGATTCGTTCTCGAACACGATCTCCACCCTTCCCTTGAGCACGAGGACGTATTCCTCTCCCTCGTGACTGTGGAGCCTCTCGGTCGTGCCTCCTTTCTCGAACACGACGTAGAGGAACTCGACCCTCTTGTTCCGCAGGTCCGGGCTGAGCAGGAAGTACGATACCTTGCTGTTCGTACGCACCGCCTTGCGGCTCTCCTTCTTCACGAGAATGCCGTTTTCGTCGTCGCCCTCCTCGAAGAAGTGTCCGAGCGTGCTGCTCAGGGCCTTGGCCATCGCTAGAAGAGAGCCCAGAGACGGCGTAGCCTTGCTCGTCTCGACCTGGCTTATCAGGCTCTTCGTCAAGCCCGTCCTTTCGGAGAGCTCCTGAATGGTCATCTTCCTCTCCTTCCGGAGAGTGCGGATTTTCGAACCGATTTTCGCGGAAAGAGCTTCGAGCGACTTCTTGTTAGCGTTCATCGTCGCTTCCCAATATGACCTTGGCGTCAAGCACGAGCCAGCCGCGCCCCGTGGACACGACAGGATTGAGATCCATCTGGGAAATCGTCCCCTCGCCTTCGGCCACGAGCTCGGAAACCTCGGTGATCATCCGCGCGAAGCCTTCGAGGTCGAACTCGATGTTCCGGTAGCCGCGGAAGATCGGAGCGAGGGTGAGTTCCTCGAGCATGCGCACCGCGTCCTCGTGACAGCAGGGGGCGAGGCGGCTCGACACGTCGTGGTAGATCTCGGTAAGGATGCCCCCCGCGCCCACGATGACCGCGGGCCCGAAGGTCGGGTCCATGAGTCCGCCGATGATGAACTCCGGCCCCTGAAAAAGGCTCATCCTCTCCACGAGGACCGGCTCGCCCGGGAACCGGAGGCGGAGTTCGTCCACCTCCTCGGCGAGCCGGTCCCTGCCGACCTTCAGCTTGACCCCGCCGACGTCGGTCTTGTGGAGGATCCGCGGCGAGCAGATCTTGAGGGCAGCGGGGCAGAGACCGGCCGCTTCGTCGGGATCGTCTCCCGGCATGAGCCTCTTCCCCTCCGGAGCCGGTATGCCGTACGCCCTGAGCAGGGCCTTCGACTCGAATTCGTCCGGCCCGCCCTTCGTCCTCAGGCCCCGTACCCACGCATCGATCCGTTCGCTCTTCATCGGCAGGCCTCCATTTCCTCGAGAATCGCCTTCCGTTCGAGGAGGAAGCGGACCGCCCTCACCGTCCGATAGATGGAAGGATAGCCGGCCACCCCCAGCCGGTAGAAATCGTGGAGGTGCGTGTCCGTGAACGGACCGTGGTGGGTGAAGACGACGACGGGCTTCGTCGAAGCCTTCGCCCGTCGGGCGATCTCGTCTACGAGGCTCTTGTCCATCGCGGGCGGGCTGAAAAAGGCGAGGCATACGAGGATGTCCACTCCGGGGTCCTCCAGTATCGCCTCCATGGCCGCCCCGAACATCGCGCTCGTGGCGCTCGCGGTCACGTCGACCGGGTTTCTGCAGGAGGCGAAGGGGAAGGTGGCCTCCCGGATCCGCCGCTCGGTATCCCCGGAGAGGGTGGCCATGGCGAGCGGGACGCGAGGGCCCGAGCTCTCGATGTAATCAGAGCAGATGACGCCGTATCCGCCGGCCGGCGAAAGGACCGCGACCCTGTTCCCGGACGGGAGCGGGGCCTTCTCCAGCGCCCTCGCCGCGTCGCAGAGCTCTTCGTCGTCCTGGGCCCGCTGGATGCCGTGCTGGCGGAAGGCCCCGCTCACGACGAGGTCGGACCCGGCCAGCCTTCCGGTGTGGGAACTCACGGCACGGGCGCCCGACTCCGTCCTTCCGGCCTTGAGGCCGATGATCGGCTTCCTCCGGCTCACCTCTTTCGCGAGTTCGAGGAAGGCACGCCCCCGGTTCACGTTCTCGAGGTAGAACGCTATGCAGGTCGTACCGGGGTCTTCGCCGAACCAGCGGAGGAAATCGGTCTCCTCGAGGTCGCACTTGTTGCCGAGGCCGACGAAGGCCCTGAGGCCGAAGCCTATGTTCCCGGCGACGCCGAGGGCCTCGATTCCGACGGAACCGCTCTGGGTGATGAACGCGACCCCTCCCCCGCCCGACAGCGACCTGTCGCCGTGCTCGACGAATATCGTGTCGAATTTCTTCTCCGGCACGAAGACCCCGAGCGTGTTGGGCCCGAGGACGCGGAAGCGGTATTTCGCGGAGAGCGCCATGAGTTCTTCCTGCAGGAGCCTGCCGTCCTCCCCGGCCTCGGCGAAACCGCCGGCGACCACGATGAGGTAGGGAATCCCCTTTCGTCCGCATTCCTCCGCCACGCCTACCGCGGCCCTTGCGGGAACCGTGATCACCGCCACGTCGGGGACCTCCGGAAGATCCAGCACCGAAGCATAGCATCTCATCCCGGAGAGAGTCTCCCGCTTGGGATTCACGGGGAACACGAGGCACGATGACTTGACGAGAAAACCGAGAATGATGCTTCCGATGCTTCCGGTCTTGTCCGAGGCGCCGACGAGGGCCACGCTCTTCGGATCGAGCAGTCTGTTCAGGTCCATGGGAAAATGGTACACCAGGAAAGGCGAACTGACAAATTCAATCGGCGGGTCGGGAGACCTCGTAGGCCGCGGCCTCGATCCTGTCGACGATCGCGTCGGGCGTGAGGCCCGCGACGGGGATGACGAGGTCCACGAAGGAAAAATCGTTGTTGTCGATCTTGTAGAGGCGGAGGAATCGCCTGCGATCGTGCTCGTCGCGTTCGGAGGTTTCGCGGATGACCGCATCGAGGTCGCCTCCTTCGCGCTTCTGGATGCGAGCGGCCCTGACCTCCACGGGTGCGTCGAGAAAGACCTTGAGATCGGCGTTCTTGAGCATCCATACGGCGAGACGGGATCCGAGTACGCAGTCGCCGTCCGCGGCCAGCTCCACCTGTCTCTTGTCCAGGTACAGGTCCCAGGAACCGTCGGCGTCCGCGAGCTTGTAGAAGGTCTTGAAATCCATCTGCCGCTCTTCGGCGATGGAATGGAAGGTGTAGTTGATCATCTTGAGGCCGAGACGGGCCGCGGTGAGTCTGCTTATGGTCGAATTGCCGCACCCGCTCTTTCCCGAGATCGCGATGCGGATCCCAGGCTTCAGCTTCCTGTTCATTCGACGTTCCTCACCTGCTCGCGAATATTCTCCAGGGCGTCCTTGACGCTCACGACGTGACGATTCATGTCGGACAGGACGCTCTTCGACCCGATCGTGTTGATTTCGCGGTTGATCTCCTGGCAGATGAAGTCCAGCTTCTTCCCGACGCCGCCCTCCTCCCGAAGGGTTTCCCGGAAAGCCGCGAGATGCGACTTGAGCCTCACGATCTCCTCGTTCACCGAATACTTCACGAGGAGCATGGCGACCTCCGTGAGTATCCTCGATTCGTCGATCTGGTCGCGGAGGAGTTCCTCCATCCTTCCTCTGATGTTCAGGGTGAAGTACGACTCCAGGCCCGGTATCAGGGTCTCGACTCCGAGCACGCTCGCTTCGACGGAGTCGAGCAGCCGCTCGATGTCCTTCCGCGTCTCCTCGCCTTCCCTGACCCGCGCCGCCTCGTAATCGGCGAAGACGGATTCCAGGAGGGGCCGGAGGGCCTTCCAATACTCCTCCACGTCCCGGTTCCTGTCGGACTTCAGGAGCCCGTCGATCCTGAGGAGGTGCGAAAGCCGTATCTCTTCTTGGACATCGGCATACGAGGACAGTTCCTTGAGCGCCTTGACGTACCCCCTCACCGAGGCGGGATCGATCCTGACCTCCAGGTCCTCATCGAGTTCCTTCACCTTGAGGAAGGTCTCCACCTTCCCCCGGACGATGCGGGACGCGAGAAAGTCCCGTATCCTCGGCTCGAGGGGACTCAAGGCGGGAGGCACGTTCACGAAGACGTCGAGATAGCGATTGTTGTAGGATTTGATCTCCAGGCTCATCTGGAATCTCGGGGCGGAGGCCTCCCGATACCCGTAACCGGTCATGCTCTTCATGGGGCCGTTCCTTTCAACTCGTCCAGGAGGGTCTTGCCGATCCTCCAGTTGTTTCCCGCGCCGAGGGTGATGAGGAGGTCGCCGTCCCGGAGCTCGCCCCGGAGGAAAGGAAGGGCGTCTTCGGGCTCCTCGAAATATTCGACGTGCCCGCGGAGCTTCCGCGCGGCCTCGCAGAGGTCCCGGCCCGAAACGCTTCCGTCGTTTTCCTCGCGGGCCGAGGCGTAGATCTTGTGCAGGACGACGATGTCCGCGTCGCCGAAGGCGGCGGCGAAATCAGGGAGAAGGGCCTTGGTCCGCGAGTACGTGTGGGACATGAAGTCCGCGACGATCCTTCTCTCCGGATAGAAATCGCGGAAGCCCTTCAAGGTGGTCCTGATTGCGGTCGGGTGGTGGGCGTAATCGTCCGCGAACAGGATCCCCTTGGCCTCGCCCAAAAACTCGCTCCGCCGCTTGGAGCCGGTGAACGACGCGATCCCCGCCGCGAGCTTCCGCTCCACGCAGTCCGCGCACGAGGTTCCGTATGAGCCATTCTTCCGGACGAGTTCCTCGCGGATCGCGGCCACCAGCGCGATCGCGGCCGTCGCGTTCAGCACGGAATGGAAGCCGGGAATCCTGACCTCGAAATCGCCGCGGAACCCGTCCAGGCGGAACCGGGTGGCCCCGCTCACGATCTTCGCTTCCGAAATTCGATACGGCCCGTCGGCGGCGACGCCGTACGGCAGACTGTAGAGGTCGGGCCGCTTGGTCAGTATCCTTCCGGCGGCCTCGCAGGCCCCCCTGTCGTCGGCGCAGAAGATGAGCGTACCGCCTTCCTCGAGCCTTTCGCCGTATTCCACGAAGGCGGACAGGATGTCGGCGTAGTCCTTGAAGTAGTCTAGGTGATCCTCCTCGACGCTCGTCACTACGAGCCATCGGGGACGAAACGAGAGGAAATGCCGGCGGTACTCGCAGGTTTCCGCGATGAAGAAGTCCTCGCCTCCGGAGTAGGTGGACCTGTTCCCGAAGTTGGAGACCGCGCTTCCCGCGAGGACCGAGCCCGGAAGGCCGAGGGCCTTCACGAGCGTGCCCGCCATGGCCGCGGTCGTCGTCTTGCCGTGGACGCCGGAGACGCCCGCCGACGGAGCGAGGCCGGAGAGGCAGCCCAGGGCCTCGGTGTAGGAGAGGATCGTGAGGCCCAGTTCCTTCGCCCTCCGGAGTTCTGGATGGGAGTCCCGCTGATAGGCCGCCGAATGGACCACGAGTCCGAAGGAGCCGTTCACGTGCGAGGCGTCGAAACCCTCGAAATACGGAATGCCGAGTTCCTTGAGGATATCGTCGGTATAGAAATGCTCCGCCGTATCGGAACCCGTGACGAGTGCCCCGCGCCGAATGAAAAGCTCGGCGAGAGCCGCCATTCCGGTCCCTTTGATTCCCACGAGATACAGCGAGAGATCCTTGAAATCCTCAGGCAGGATGGAAGGTGTCATGTCGAGTTACTATAGGTGATAGGGAAGGGATTTGTCAAAGGCGTTCATACGGCCCCGGATGCGCGAGCTTCCAAGTACCGCCGCCCGTTGGAATAAAAAAACCCGAGAGGACGGCCTCTCGGGTCGATATCAGAGCTAACTGACGAAAAACTTAATACCGATCCCGGTATCCGCCGCCGAAGCCGCCGTTTCCGCCGCGCGGCCGATTGCGGTCGCGATTCTGCTCGAGGGCTTCGTTCACACGGAGCTGCCGACCTTTGAGTTCCATACCGTTGGTGGCTTCGATGGCCGCCTGCGCGCCTTCGGGAGTGGCCATCTCCACGAAACCGAATCCGCGGGCGCGGCCGGTCATTTTGTCCGTGATGATGTTCACCGACGTGACTTCCCCATACTGCGCGAAGAGGTTCTGAAGCTCGCCTTCCTCGGTGCTGTAGCTCAGGTTGCCGACATACAGTTTTTTCGACATGAATGACTTTCCTTTTTGGGTTCCTTGACCCTAGTGATCTTGCTCTGGGGTTTATCGACGATAAACCACCCGTGTTTCCGTACAGGGCCCGGAATCGGAAAGGTAGTCATTGATATCAGGACGTAAGAATTGATTTGGAATTCTGTTCACGGTCTGAGATCGCAGCACTCTTTTTCCCAACAGGCACTCTAAATACACGGATACCTGCTATGCAAGCCAGATTAAGGAATACTATCACGAAGGATAAACCTGGTCAAGACGAATATTTCGTAAATTTTCAAGTACTCCTTCACGGCATTTTCAGGGTAGTTTCCTCATTTTGAGAGGCAGCTCGACGAAGCAGCTCGACGGAGCGCTTGATTCGATGCCTTTCGAGGAGTATGCTGTTTCCGGTTCGTATGACTGACGCGAACGGGGAGCACCCCGGGGGAGTACGGACCGTACGAATGCCGCGCGTCTGGGCAGAATCCGACAGAAGGGAGGATGCCCATGAAAGCATTATCCGCCGGCGATCCTGCAGTGTACGACCTCGTCCGATCCGAAGAGTCCTATCAGAAAACAACGATCCGCCTCATCGCGAGCGAGAACTACGTATCCCGTGCGGTCCTCGACGCCTGCGGGTCCGTGTTCCAGAACAAGTACTCCGAGGGCTATCCCGGGGCCCGGTTCTACCAGGGCCAGGTGAACTGCGACGCCCTCGAAAGGCTGGCCGTGGAGCGGGCGAAGGAGCTCTTCGGCGCCGAGCACGCGAACGTCCAGCCCTACTCCGGCTCTCCCGCGAATCTCGCGGTCTACATGGCCTTCGCGAAGCCCGGAGACACGGTGCTCGGCCTCAACCTGAGCCACGGAGGGCATCTCACCCACGGCTCCAAGGCGAGCGCGACCGGCAAGTGGTTCAATGCGATCCATTACAGCCTGCATCCCGAAACCGACCTCATCGACTACGACGAGGTCTACAGGCTCGCGATGGAACATAAACCGAAACTCCTCATCGCCGGCCATTCGGCCTATCCCCGCCTCCTCGACTTCGCAAAATTCCGCGAGATCGCCGACGCCTCCGGGGCTATCCTCTTCGTCGACATGGCCCACTTCGCGGGCCTCGTTGCGGGCGGCGTCCATCCGAATCCCGTGCCCTACGCCGATGTCGTCACGACCACCACCCACAAGACCCTCCGCGGACCGAGAGGCGCCATGATCCTCTGCAAGGAGAAGCACGCCAAGGCCGTCGACAAGGCCGTCTTCCCCGGACTTCAGGGCGGACCGCACAACGCGACGACGGCGGGAATAGCGGTGGCTCTCAAGGAAGCCTCCGGCCCGGAATTCAGGGCCTATGCGAAAGCGATCGTCGACAACGCCAAGATCCTCGCGTCCGAGCTCGTTTCCAAAGGCTTCAAGCTCGTCTCCGGCGGCACGGACAACCACCTCATGCTCGTCGACCTCACGAACAAGGGTCTCGGCGGCAAGCCCTTCGCGATCGCCCTGGAGAAGGCGGGCATCGTCCTCAACTACAATACCGTCCCCGGAGAGACCCGGAAACCCTCGGATCCCTCGGGCATCCGCCTCGGCACCCCCTCGGTCACGAGCCGCGGTTTCGGCCCGACGGAAATGAGGAAAATCGCGGCCTGGATGGCCGGGGTCGCCGCGTCGCCGGAGGACGAGGCGGGTCTCAACCGAGTCAACGCCGAAGTCTCCGCCCTCTGCGCGGATTTCCCGATTCCCGGACTCGAATGACTACCTGAAGCAGGTCCGGAAGGGCCTGCTTTCCGTCCTTTCGTGAAAGCCCTCGCCGTCTTCGAGGAGCCTTCCGCCCTCGCGGGGGTCCCCTTCAACATCGTCCCGAACGGCCTCGCGGAGATTGCCGTGCACTGCGGCGCCTTCTGCGGAAGCCTCGTGAACGAGGCCGGGGAGGTGAGGCGCGCCCATGTATACGTCCCGAATCGGAACGCGGCCTTCTTTCGCGCTTCGGGGAAGATCGGCTGCCTCTGCGTCCTCTTCGAGCCGAGTGGCTTTTTCGGACTCTTCGGGATTCCCCAAAGCGAGCCGCGCGAACCCGCTCGCCTACGTCATGGAGGCGATGCGCCTCCTGATTTCCGGCGCGGGAAACGCGGACTCTCTCATCATAGCCTTCTCGATTACATCGGCGGCGGGAATCGGACGCGCCTTTCTCGCGGCGAGGTCGGTGAGGAACGTGCTGAATTGAGAGCCGAGGTCCATACTCAGCCCGCCCGGAGCCGCCTTTCGCGTTCCGCGAGAAGGAGCTCGATCTCGGCGGCGTCGGATTCGGACAGTTTCACGCCCGAGGCCGGCGCCGTCTCCTCGATCTGCGAGGGTTTCCTCGCGCCGACGATGGCCGAGGTCAGCTCGGGTTTCCTGAGCGCCCATGCGAGCGAGAGCTGGGCCAAGGTGATCCCGAGCCGCTTCGCGATCGGCCCGAGCTTCCCGACGAGTTCGAGCGTCGCGCCGAAGGCGGGTTCCTGGAACTGAGGATTCCGCCGCCTGAGGTCGTCCTCGGGAAGTGCCGCGAACCGCTCCCGGTTGAACGCTCCGGTGAGCAGGCCCATCTGCATGGGGCTGTAGACCACGACGCCGATGCGGTGCTTCCCGCAGTAGGGGAGCAGCTCGGCCTCGACCTCCCGCCTGAGCATGCTGTAGGGCGGCTGGAGGGACGCGACGGGATGGATCGCCCCCACCCGCTCGAGCTGGGCGACGCTGAAATTCGAGACTCCCGCGTAGCGGATCTTCCCCGCCTTAACGGCATCCGCGATCGCCGCCCAGGCCTCCTCGATCTTCGCCTCGGGATCCGGCCAATGGATCTGATAGAGATCGATGCGGTCGGTGCCGAGTCGCCTCAAGCTCGCGTCTATTTCATTTCGGACGCTCTCCGCTTCGAGGTTCGGCTTGGGATCGGGACTCCCCTCCTGCCACACCCTTCCGCACTTGGTCGCGATAAAAACCTCGTTCCGTCGGCCCTTGATCGCCCGGCCCACGACCTCCTCGGCATGGCCGAAACCGTATACCGGGGCCGTGTCGATCCAGTTCACTCCCAGATCGAGGCCCCGCCGGATGGCGGAGATCGAATCCTCGTCGTCCTGGGCGCCCCAGGCGAAACGCCAATTATTGCCTCCCAGGGCGAACGATCCCATGCCGATCGTCGTGATCTTTTCTCCGGTCCAGCCTAATTCTCTTTTCTCCACGGTTTGTCTCCTCGCGATTCAAGGGAATCGATCCGCCGATCCGTTCACGATCCCCCAAGATCGGCTATTTCGAGCCTTCCGGTTTCGGCAGGGACGGCAGGGTCTCGGGTGCGGCGCTCTGAGCCGCTTTCTCGGCGGCCTCGGCGGCCTGCTTGAAAGGAGCCAGCTCCTCGGCGGTGGGATCCCGGACCTCCACGATCTCGACGGCGAAGGTGAGATCCTTGCCTGCGAGCGGAGCGTTGTAATCGACGAGTATGTCATTTTCCCTGACTTCCTTTATCCGCACGGGCATGGGACCGAACATCGTCTGGGCCATGAGCTGCATACCGACCTCGGGAACGATGTTCGACGGAAAATTCTTTCGGGGGACGGGCATCACGAGATCGTCCCGATACGGACCATAGGCGTCTTCGGCCTTTACGAGGACGTCTTTCTTTTCGCCCGCCTTCATTCCCTTCAGTCCGGTTTCCAGACCGGGGATCATGACTCCCACACCGTAGACGAATTTCAAGGGTTCCTTTCCCTCCGACGAATCGAAAACCGTTCCATCGTGCAAGGTTCCCTTGTAGTGGAGAATGACGTATTTGTCTTTTTCGACGACCGGCTTTTTCGCGCATCCGGCAAATGCCGCGACGAGAAGCACTGCAAGTCCGAAGATCATGCACTTTTTCATGACGACCTCTGTTTTAGGAAAGAAGATTGGATCGAGTATAGCGGGAAAATCGGGAAATAACATCCCTCGCGGCCGAGAATCCTCATTTTCCGCTCGCGGTTCCGTGCTATGTTTTTTCTTGCGCTCGAAACGAGATCGGATTACTATGAATGATCCGAAGCGTCGGTCTTCGGGATCGTCCCGGTCCCGAAATGCAGAAATGAGGAGGTTACCCGTGCAGACTGCAGCAGCGATCCTGGTCATAGCCGTCGTATACGCGATAGGCGATTTCATTTCCAATAAGACGAAGGCCTTCGTTCCCATGATGTTCACCGCCGGCCTGATTTTTCTGGTGGGTTTCTGGGTCGGTCTTCCCCTCACCCTCTTCGAGGATTCCAAGATTCCGCCGATCGCCATGGCGTTCATACCCATGCTCATGGTCCACATGGGCAGCTTCATGAAGCTCCGCGACCTCAAGGAGGAATGGAAGACCGTAGCCACCGCCATCCTCGCCCTCATCCTCCTGTCGATCGCCATCTATCTGATAGGAAGCCCGGTCATCGGCTCGGACAAGGCGGTCACCGCGGTAGGGCCCATCTCCGGCGGCGTCGTATCGACCCTGATCGTCTCCCAGGCGGCCAAGGCAAAGGGACTGGCGGCCCTCGAGGTCTTCGCCACCCTCCTCCTCGTCCTGCAGAGCTTCGTGGGGCTTCCGATCGCCTCCTTCTGCCTGAAGCGCGAAGGCAAGCGGCTCATCGCGGCTTTCCGGTCCAATTCCGCGGCGGCCGAAGTGAAGAGCGGGGCCGCGTCGGATCCCGAAGTTCCGACCTGGAAGCTGTTTCCCGCGCTGCCGACCTCGATGAGGACTCCCTTCATATTGGTCGCGAAGGCCATGTTCGTCGGATGGCTCGCCACCTCGACAGCCGTCGTCACCAAGGGAGTCGTCCATCCCTTCATCATCGCCCTCATATTCGGCATCATCCTGTACGAGGTTGGATTCATCGAACACAAGATCCTCGACAAAGCGAATTCCGGCGGACTCACCCTCTTCATCATGCTCGTCCCGATCTTCATGAGCCTCTCGAAGGCGACGCCGAAGATGGTCCTCGACCTGGTTTTTCCGACGGTCGTGGTCTTCGTCATCTCCGTGATCGGCCTCTTGATCGCGGCGTTCATCATTTCCAAGTTCATCGGCTATTCCTGGGAGGTCTGCCTCGCCATCGGGTCCACCTGCCTCTTCGGCTTCCCCGGGACGTACTTCATTTCGCAGGAGGTGGCCGACTCCCTGGCGACGAACAAGGAGGAGCGGGAATTCCTCATCAAAAAGATCCTTCCCAAGATGCTCATAGCCGGATTCACGACGGTCACCATCTTCTCCGTCGTCCTCGCCGGCTTCATCGTGAAGCTGCTGTAGGAGAGCCGACATGAACGCATCCGAAATCCTCCGCCGCGCGGAGGCGCTGGAAAAGGACCTCATAGCCCTGCGCCGCGTCTTCCACGCCGATCCGGAACTCGGC
The DNA here is from genome assembly GCA_964397655.1 of uncultured Spirochaetaceae bacterium. Taxonomy (GTDB): domain Bacteria; phylum Spirochaetota; class Spirochaetia; order DTKZ01; family DTKZ01; genus CAYNKA01. Next base: position 97,580 of record CAYNKA010000008.1, read on the forward strand.
TGGAAGGAGACGGAAACGTCGAAGAAAATCGAGGCCGAGCTCCTGAAGCTCGGCTGCTCCGACGTGAAGCGCGGCTACAACGGGACCGAATCCGGCGTGACCGCCAACATCGTAGGAAAGGCGGCCGGACCCTGCGTCGCACTCCGGGCGGACATCGACGCCCTTCCGATCCAGGAAAACGTCGACGTCCCCTTCGCCTCGAAGAAACCCGGAGTCATGCACGCCTGCGGTCACGACGGCCACACGGCGATCCTCCTCGGCGTCGCGAAGGTGCTTTCGGCAATGAAGGCCGAGCTTCCCGGCACGGTAAGGCTCCTCTTCCAGCCCGCCGAGGAGGCGGGGATAGGCTCGGGCGCCCCGGCGCTCATCAAGGAGGGGGCGCTCGAGGGAGTCTCGGCCGTCGTCGGCATCCACATCATGTCGGACCGGCCCTTCGGCGTTTTCAGCGTCCGAAAGGGTCCGACCATGGCTTCGGCGGACATCTGGGAGGTGCAGATCCAGGGCAAGGGCGGGCACGGATCGGCGCCGCATCAGTCCGTGGACCCGACCGTGGCCGTAGCCCACATCATCTCGATGATGCAGACCGTCGTGAGCCGGGAAATGAACCCCCTCGAAAGCGTTGTGGTGAGCATTGGAAAGGTGGAGAGCGGGACCGTCGTGAACGCGATCCCGGACAAGGCCATGATCCTCGGAAACGTCCGCACGACGGACCGGAACACCAGGAACCAGATGGAGGCGAGGATGAGGCGGATCGTCGACGGAGTTTCCTCGGCCCTCCGCTGCGAATCCAAGCTCACCTACACCCAGATCTACCCCGTGACCGTGAACGACCCCGCCGTCGCGGAAACCTTGGGCGCCGCGGCCCGCGAGGTCCTCGGCGGCGACAAGATCGCGGAATTTCCCATCACCATGGGCTCCGAGGACTTCAGCTATTACGGCGAGAAGGTGCCCGCGGCCTTCGGAATACTCGGCATGGGAGATCCTGCGAAGGGAACGGACAAGCCGCACCATTCGCCCATCTTCAACATGGACGAAGCGATCCTCGTCAAGGGAACCGCAGTGCTCGCGAATTTCGCCTGGAAATTCCTCACGGCGGGAAAATGACCGCGGGCCGGCCGGTCGTAGACGGCCGGCGGCCTTTTTCGTCGCTTTCTCCTCAGTCCTTCTGGAGCGTCCCCTTGCGGATCTTTTCCGCCGCGTCGGCTCCCGCGAGGTATTCGACGAGGGCCAGGGAGAACTCCGCGGCCGTCCCCGGACCCCGGGAAGTGATCAGGTTGCCGTCCTTGACCACGCGGTCCTGGAGCAGCGTCCCGTCCTTTGCCGAGGATTCGGTTCCCGGATAGCAGGTGAATTTACGTCCCTTGAGAAGACCGTGAGGACCCAGGACGACGGCCGGAGCGGCGCAGATGGCGCCGACGAGCTTGTTCTCCCGGAGGTGTTTACCGATGAGCCTCACGGTTTCTTCGGAAGCCGCGAGCTTGTTCGCTCCCGGGCCTCCCGGCACGACGACTCCGTCGAGCTCCAGGGGCAGCTCGTCGATCGTCATGTCGCAGTCTATCCGGACGTCGTGCGCGCCCACGACGTCGCGTTCGTTCACCCCCGCGATGAGGACCTCGATGCCGGCCCGGCGCAGGAAATCGACGGGAGTCACGGCTTCGACCTCTTCGAATCCGTCCGTCAGCAATACGGCGACTTTTTTCATGTCATCCCCCGCGTTTTTCGAACATCTTCATCCCAATTATAAGAAGACCGGAGTCGTTTCTCAAGAGACATGAAGTCGGAGCACGGTTCAGGATTCCAGGCCGTATTCCTTTATCTTGTTGTGGAGCGTCCGCCGGGAGATACCGAGATCCCCCGAGGCGCGGCTCTTGTTCCCGTTCCGCCTCTTCAGGGCCTCGACGATCGCGCGCCGCTCCAGGTCCTTGACCGTTTCCACGGGCGGTTCGGCGTCGGTCCGGGCTGCCGCCTGCCGGGACGGCGCGGAGCCGGCGCCTGCCGCCTCGCCCAGGCCCAGGTCCCGGGGAAGGAGGACCGCCTCGTCGGAGAGGATGCAGGCCCGTTCCACGAGGTTCTCGAGTTCCCGGACGTTGCCGGGGAAGCTATAGGCTTTCAAAGCCTCCATCGCCTCGAAGGAGAAGCTCTTCGCGGGACCGGGCGAGCCGGTCGAGTACCTGGCGAGGAAAAAGCCGGCCAGGGCCTCGATGTCCTCGGGCCGTTCCCGCAGGGGGGGAATGTGGATGCGGAGGACGTTCAGCCTGTAGAAAAGATCCTCCCGGAATTCCCCCTGCTTCACCCTCTCCTCGAGGTTCCGGTTGGTCGCCGCTAGGATTCGGACGTCGATGGGAAGGTTCTGCGTGCCGCCGAGACGCTGGATCTTTCTTTCCTGGATGACCCTGAGAAGCTTGACCTGGAGATGGACGGGAAGCTCGCCGATCTCGTCGAGGAAAAGCGTCCCGCCCGAGGCGATCTCGAAAAGGCCCTCTTTCCTCCGCTCGGCTCCGGTGAACGCTCCCTTTTCGTAGCCGAAAAGCTCGCTCTCGAGGAGGTTCTCCGGGATGCCTCCCAGGTTGATGGGAACGAAGGGGCCGTCTCCCCTCGGCGAGAGACGATGGATCGCCCGGGCGACCACTTCCTTACCGGTCCCGCTTTCGCCCGTGATGAGCACCGTGGCGTTCGTGGGGGCGACCTTCGCGGCGAGCTGCTTGATCCTCTGCATGGCTGCGCCGTCTCCGACCCAGCCGTCGTCGTTCCGCAGCGCCCGGACCGCCCTGAGCAGGCGGGTCTCCTCACCGATGCGCCTGAGGCGGATCGCGAGCTCCTCGGGATCGAAGGGCTTGACGAGGTAGTCGCGAGCCCCGAGCTTCATGGCGCCTACAGCGTCCCTGACCTCTCCGTAAGCGGATATCATGATCACCGGGACCGCCGGGCCCGCCTCCCGGAGCCAGGCGAGAATTTCGATACCCGACATTCCCGGCATCCTGAGATCGAGCACCGCCGCGTCGAAAACATCCTCCTCAAGCAGGCGTTTCGCCTCCGCGCCGTCCCCCGCCAGCCGGGTCTCCATGCCCTCGATTCCGAGGAATTCCGCGATCGAATCCCGGATGTTCCTTTCGTCGTCCGCCACGAGCACCTTCACGTTTCAGCCTCCCTGGGAAGGACCATGCGGGCCGTCGTTCCGCCTCCGGAGCGTGGAAGGACCTCGAGACTCCCTCCCATCGTCTCCACGAAGCGTTTCGAGACCGCGAGCCCGATGCCCGATCCGTGTATCTTGGTCGTGAAGAAGGGATCGAAAATTTTTCCGCCGGCGCCTTCGGGAAGACCCGAACCCCGATCCATGACGAGGATCTCTGCCCGTTTCCGGTCGCTCCGGACCTCGACTTCCACGGCCGGTCCGTCCCTGCCGTCGAGGCTCTCGATGGCGTTCCTGACCAGGTTCTCCAGGACGGTCCTGAGCCGGTGCGGATCGAAGAGGACGCGAACTCCGGCTCCTCCCCCCTTGTATTCGACGGGGCCGGAGAACCGCGGAAGCAGGTCCCCGATGAACGCTTCGATGTCGATCGGAACCGGCTCTCCTTTCGCGTTCCGGAGAAAGTCGCCGACCCTGTCGACGAGAAGGGAGAGCCGGTCCACCTCCTCGCCGATGACGGTGAGGTTCCTGTGGTATTCCTCGGGAAGCAGCCTCCTGAGGGTCGCGGTCTGGATCCTGATCGCGCCTAAGGGATTCTTGATTTCGTGGGTGAGCGTCCTGGCGGCCTCGCCGAGACTGATAAGTTCGCGGTTCTGCTCCTCCCGGAGCCGATAATGGCGGTTCCGCCGATAGAGCATCGTCACGCCGGCGAGGATGCCGGCGAACGCGAGGGGAGTGAAGACGAGGCCGATCTTGAGCGGCAGCTGCCGCATCCGCCACTCGCCTATTCCGATCTCCAGGTAGAGGAACCGCTCACGACGGCCGTTCGCCGAGGGCGGAAACTCCCCGCGCGGATCGTCCCGCATCATCCCCCTCATCCGGTTCATCATGCCCCTCCCCATCCCCTGACCCATGGACTGCATGAGGGGAAGGCCGAGGACCCGATAGAGCACGAGACTCGAGTCCCGGTAGACGAATTCCGTGCGCTGGGCCTCTCGATCCCGTTCCGGGAAGGCTTCGGGAGCGGTACCGTACCGGAACACGACGCCCGATGGACCGTATATGCCGAAACCGAGCACGTCCGGCCTGAGTTTCCTCACGTCCTCTCCCCCCGAGCGGTCCACCATCTCGATGAGATCCGAGGCGAGACGGGTCGTTTCGTATTCGAGGACCCGGCGGTTGTAGCCGGTTTCCCGCACGAGAAAGAGAAAGGAAAGGATGATGAGGACGACGAAAAGCGGAACCACGATGAGAAAGAAAAGAAGGTCTTCTTTCGCCCGCTCGGGAAGCATGAACATACTCTATCCTAAAACGAGGAATAAGGCCAGCGAACGTGCAGTGAAAATTCGATACAGCGGGCCGCGGCAGGCCATCATCTCGCGAGCGCGACACCCCGAAGGGAGATTTCGCCCGCACGATGGCAGCGAACGAAGTGGTTCGGCGCGATCTCCTCCTGGAGCGGGGTCTTTTCCCTGCAGACGTCGGTCGCGTAGCCGCAGCGCGGGTGGAAGTAGCAGCCCGAAGGCGGATTCGCGGGATCGGCGACCTCCCCCTGGAGCACGATGCGCTCGGACCTTCGGCGCGGATCCGGCTTCGGGACCGCGGAAAGAAGGGCCTCGGTGTACGGATGCCGGGGAGTCGCGAACAGGGCCTCGGTAGGCGCGGTCTCGACGATGCGCCCGACGTACATGACCGCCACGCGCTCGCTTATGTGCTTGACCACGCTGAGGTCATGGGCGACGAAGAGATAGGTGAGACCGAGCTTTTCCTGGAGTTCGAGCATGAGGTTGAGGATCTGAGCCTGGACCGAGACGTCCAGGGCCGACACGGGCTCGTCCGCCACTACGAGCCGGGGATTCAGGGCGAGGGCGCGGGCTATGCCGATGCGCTGGCGCTGGCCGCCGGAGAACGCGTGGGGATAGCGCCTCATGTACTCGGGTCTGAGGCCCACGAGCTTGAGGAGCTCGGCGACGCGCTCGGTCCGGACTTGGGCGCGTTTCTCCCCATGGACGAGGAGGGGTTCGCCGACGATGTCTAAAAGGGTCATCCTCGGGTTGAGCGAGGCGAAGGGGTCCTGGAAGATCATCTGCATTTCGCGCCGGAGGGACTGGAGCCTCGTCTTCGGCAGGGTTCCGACGTCGAGGACCTCTCCGCTCTCGGAGCGGTATTTGACCTCGCCCTCGGTGGGCGTGATCGCCCGGAGGATGCAGCGGGACGTCGTGGTCTTGCCGCATCCGCTTTCCCCCACGAGGGAGAGGGTTTCCCCCCGGTTGAGGAAGAAGGTCACGTCGTCCACCGCCTTCACCTGGCCGATCACCTTCTGGAGCAGGCCGCGCCGGATGGGGAAGTATTTCTTCAGCCCCTTCACGTCGAGGAGTCTGATTCTTTCGGTTCCGCTTTCCGTCATTTCTTTCTCGCTTCCTTCATTCGTAGAGAAAACAGCTGACCTTTTGGCGGTCGCCGATCGGTTTCAGGACGGGCTCCCCGACCTCGCACCTGTCCTTCATGAAGGACGCGCACCGGGGATGGAAGGGACAGCCCGCAGGCCGATTGTAGGGATGCGGGATCGAGCCCGCTATGGTCGGCAGCTTCACCCTCGGCTCGGAATCGATGCTGGGGATGGACTGGAGCAGGGCCTTCGTGTAAGGGTGCTTCGGGTTGTGGAAGATGTCGTCCACGGGCCCCTCCTCGACGACCCTTCCCAGGTACATGACGACCACGTCGTCCGCCATCTCCGCCACGACGCCGAGGTTGTGCGTTATGAGCATGATCGCCATGCCGAGCTCGCTCTGAAGCCTGCGCAGCAGATCGAGGATCTGGGCCTGCGTCGTTACGTCGAGGGCCGTGGTCGGCTCGTCGGCGATGAGGAGCCGGGGATTGCACGAAAGGGCGACCGCGATCATGGCCCGCTGGCGAAGGCCGCCCGAAAGCTCGAAGGAATACTCGTCGATGCGGCGGTCGGGCTTGGGGATGCCGACGCTCTGCAGGACCTCGACTCCCCGCCTTCTCGCCTCCTTGACGCTCACCGCGTTGTGGAGCCTGATCGCCTCGACGATCTGGGCGCCCACCGTGTGCACGGGGCTGAAGGACGTCATGGGCTCCTGGAAGACGAGGCCGATCTCGGCGCCCCGGATCGCCCTCATCCTCCGCGAGTCGGGCGCGAGCTTCACGAGATCCAATTCCTCCCCTTCCGCGGTGCGAAGGACGATCTCCCCGTCGACGATGCGGCCGGGGCTTTCGATGAGCCTGAGGATCGACTGGGTGGTCACGCTCTTTCCGCATCCGCTTTCCCCCACTATCCCGAGCGTCTTTCCGGGATGGACGTCGAAGGCCGCTCCGTCCACGGCCTTGACCGTGCCTTCGTCCTGGAAGAAATAGGTTTTCAAGTTCTTGACCGACAGCAGCGGTCTGTTTCCGTTCTCCATACCTCGTCCTACGTTGGACCGGCCGCGAATCCGGGCCGGATGTTGCCCGGGCGAAACGACGCCCGGATGGAAGCGGAGCCTCTCATCAGCCGTACGGATCCGCGGCGTCCCTGATCCCGTCGCCCATGAAATTGAAGGCGAGCACCGCGATGATGACCGGGAACGAAGGCAGCAGGAGCCACGGCGAGATTACCAGGGCCTGGATGTTCTGCGCGTCCTGGAGCAGGACGCCCCAGCTTATGGCGGGCGGCCTGAGGCCCAGGCCCAGGAAGCTGAGCGAAGTCTCGCTGATGATCATCGCGGGGATGGCGAGCGTCGTAGCCGCGATGATGTGGCTCACGAATGAAGGCACCATGTGCCGGAAGATTATCCGCGTCTTGCTGCAGCCGAGGAGCTCCGCGGCCATCACGAAGTCCTCCTGCCGGAGCGAGATGAACCTTCCCCGGACTACCCGGGCCAGCTCGGTCCATCCGATGAGGGAGATGATGATCGTGATGGCGAAGTAGATCTCCGTGATGTCCCAGTCGTTCGGGAGCGCGGCGGCGAGCCCCATCCAGAGGGGAATCGTCGGAATGGACCTGAGGATCTCGATGATCCGCTGGATGATCGTATCCAGAACGCCGCCGAAGTAGCCGGAAATCCCCCCGAGGAAAACCCCGAGGAAGAGGCTCAGAGCGACGCTCACGAGACCTATGGTCATCGAGGTCCGGGTGCCGTACATGAGGCGGGACCAGAGATCGCGCCCCTGCATGTCGGTTCCGAGGAGGAAGAGGGACTCCCCCGCCTTGGCGCCTTCCACGGCGAGAAGATGGATGTCGGACCTGAAGAGTCCGAGGAACTTGTAGGAAAATCCCCTTCCGAAGAATTTCACCGGGATCTTGGCCGACGTATCGGGGGCGTAGACCCTCTTGAAGGTGACCGGGTCCCGCATCCCCTTCAGGGGATGCACGTAAGGCCTGAACGAGCCTCCGTCGAACCAATGGATTGGCTGGGGTCCCATGAGGGACCTCTGCGCCTCCGACTCGTCCGGATCGGCGTAGGCGAGGAAATCCGCCCCGAGGGACACGATATAGAACACGATGAGGACGACCGTCCCTATCATGGCGAGGCGGTGCTTGCGGAACCGCCACCACATGAGCTGCCACTGGGTCGCGACGGCGATCTTCTCCTCCGCTACGACGCCGTTTTCTTCCAAGGTTGTCTCTTCTGCCATCACTGCCTCCCCAGTCTGATGCGGGGATCGACCCACATGAGCAGCAGGTCGGAGATGAAGGTGCCGATGACGGTCATGACGCCGAGCATGAGCACGATCGTTCCGGCGAGGAACATGTCCTGGGCGATGAGGGCCTTGAGGAGGAGAGGCCCCACGGTCGGCAGGCTCAACACGAGCGAGACTATGATGCTTCCGGAGACTACGTACGGCAGGAGGTATCCGATCGTGCTCACGAAGGGATTGAGGGCGACCCTGACGGGATACCGCATGATGACCCGGCTCTCGGCGAGCCCCCTCGCCCGGGCGGTCATCACATAGGGCTTGCGCAGCTCGTCGAGAAGGTTGGAACGCATGATGCGGATCATCTGCGCGGTGCCGGAAATACCGAGGACCACGGCGGGTATCGGAAGGTGTTTGACGAGGTCCCATAATCTCGCCCAGGTCCACGGGGCCTCGGCGAAATCGGGGGAGAAGAGGCCTCCCACGTTCGCGCCGAAGTAGGCGAAGCCGACGTACATGACTATGAGTGCGAGCATGAAGCCCGGGATCGCGAGCCCGATGAATCCGACGAGGGTGAAGGTATAGTCGAGAAACGAATACCGCTTGACCGCCGAATAGATGCCGATCGGCAGGGCGAGCGCCCAGGTGAAAACGATGGCCGCGAGCGAAATGACGATGGTGAGGGTGAGGCGGTCGCCGATGACGTCGAGGACCGGCCGGCTCCACTCCATGGCCATCCCGAAATTGCCCTGCATGATGAGCCCCATCCATTTCAGGTACTGGATGTAGACGGGCCTGTCGAGACCGAGCTGGATGCGCATGGCCTGGGCTTCCCCTTCGGACACCGAGCTGCCCGAGGCCGACATCGAGGCGATGTACGAGGTGACGTAATCCCCCGGCGGCAGATGGATGATCATGAAGGACAAAACCGATATCGCCAGGGTGGTGAGAATCGCGAGCAAAAAGCGACGAACGACGTACGATACCATTTCCTATAACGTCCTTTGTTCTCTCGATAGAGCAGGAGCGATCCGCGGCGGAGGACGGCCCATATAAGGGAACCGTCCTCCGCGTGCGGACGAAAACGAATTCGCTTACTTGAAGAAAAAGGTGATCGGCATGGAGCTGTGAGGCGTGCGAACGTGCTGGGCGTTGACCTGACGTTCGGGAACGTTCCCCATGTTGTTCTTCACGAGCCGGACTCCCATGAAGGCGGGGGACTGTCCGACCGTACCGATGCTCCAGGTCTGTTCCACGATGATCTTCCAGAGTTCCTTCGCGGTCTTGATCTGGTCCTCCTCCTTCATGCCGTAGGCGGCTCGGAAGAGATCGAAGGCCTTGAGCATTTCGGGATCGTCGGGTTTCTCACCGGCCTTGCCGTTCGAAGCGTACCACTTCGCGTAGGCGGCGCCCATGTGGCTCTCGACCGCATCCACGGGCAGGGCGTGCCTCGGGAAGAGGAAGAGCATTTCCGATCCGTCGTTAGCCCAGGTCATCATCTGGTTCTCGTTGTTGAGGTCGCGGGTGAAGGCGAGGTTCCTCTCGAGTTCCTTGATGTCGACGTCGATGCCGATCTTCTTCCACTGCTGTTTGACCATTTCGCCGATCTGCGTATAGGGGACGAACTGCCCGCCGACCGTGACCATCTCGAGGCGGAGGCGTCCCTTGCCGTCCGGGCGCATCCTGAAGCCCTCGTTGTCCTTCTTCGTGAGTCCGACCTTGTCGAGGAGCTCGTTGGCCTGTTTCAGGTCGTAGACCCCCCACTTCTTGTTCCACTCGGCGCCCGGGCTGTACAGGGTGTCGGGCGACGGAGCGACGGAACCGGGGGTTCCGGCGCCGAGCCAGAAGGCCTCGTTGAGCTGGTCGCGGTCGATGCCGAGCGCGAGCGCGTGACGGAAGTCCTTGTTCTTGATGAGCTTGGAGATGTCGGGGTCCGCCTTGTAGGCGTTGCCCATGTGGATCGCGACGTCCGAGCCGTTGAAGGCCGGGTCGAGATGGACGGTGTAGTTGCCCTTCTGGGCGTTTTCGAGGAAGACCGGCAGCTTCGCGAGGTGCATGTGCCGTTCCTGGATGTCGTACTCGCCGGCGATGGCCCTGAGGTTCGCGACTTCCGCGTTTTCCGCGAGGGTCATGGTGATCTTGTCGATGTACGGGAGCTGGTTGCCTTCCGTGTCGACGGCCCAGAAGTAGGGGTTCCTCTCCAGGGTCCAGGTCGGGGTGTTGATCGGGGTGACGGTCTTCCAGGGAGTCATGACGGGAACTTCGGGGTTGAGCGACCAGTTGTACTTGTTCTTGATGAGGGAGACCCAGTTGTCGAAGCCGAGTTCCTTGGCCTTCTTATTGACCGCGGCTTCGGAGGAATACTTGGGCAGGAACTGCTTAAGGTAATGCGCGGGCGCGTAGGAGCCGCCGTAGGTCTGGAAGGCTCCGCGCGTGGCGAATCCGGCGCCGACGCTCGTGCTTCCCGCGAGCTGGTAGACGAAGAAGGCGTAGGGTTCGGGGAACACGAAGGCCACGGTGTAATCGTCGACCTTCTTCATCGCGCCGTTCTTGCCGTTGATCTGGAATTCGAAGAACGGGGTGGGAACGATCTGCTTGTTCCTGTAGATGTCCTCGTACCAGAAAATGAAGTCGTTGGCGGTGAAGGGCTTGCCGTCCGACCATTTGGCGCCCTTGCGCAGGTAGATGGTCGTGGTCTTGCCGTCGTCGCTCACCTTCCAGTCCCTCGCGAGACAGGGCACGATCTTCGTTCCGGTGTAGTCGAAGGTGAGGATCTTGTCCATCGACACGATGCGGTTTCCGTTCTCGTGGTCCGCGGGGCCGGTGAAGGCGCGGCGCCAGTTGCCGCCGTATTTCCCGGTTTCCTTGAGCGGCTTCACGACGAAGAGATCCGTGGGAGCGGGAAGTCTTTTCGAGACTTCGGGAAGCTTGTTGGCCTTGACCTGATCCGCCAGCATGGGCGCTTCCTTGAACGCCTTCGGGAAGGCGGCGGCGTCGCGGATGATCTCGGGTCCTTCGAGCTTTCCGATGAGCGACGCCCCGATCTTCGCGCTTTTCGAGGCTTCAGCCGCGGGTTTCGCGGCTTCCGCTTTCGGAGCCTCGGTGCTTTTCGAACAGGCGACGAAGGATACGGCCAAGAGGACAGCCAAGGCCGTCAGTGACAATCGTCTCAGTTTCATGCGAACCTCCTATTTAAGGTGACAATTGAGTGATATGCCGGCGAACGACGGAAGCGATCCACGCCCGCCGGCTGAAGGCCGTGATTCGAGAAAAACCGTGATCGTAGGATAAAAACGTTGTTTGCACCCTTTGTATCATAATACAAAACACGATTCCCGGAAAATCCGAAAAAATCCATCCCCCATGCCCGGCACAAAAATGGAAACAATCCTGCGTCCTGCATTCATACCTGTCCGTCCGGGCAACCGCACCATGACATCGTTGACTCGGGAGACGATTTCGCGTCCCATTATGCACCGGTTTCGAAGGAAAAACAACAGGAAAAACGGCGGATCCCTAGTAGGCGCTCCCGGATCCGGGACCGCACGATCGGATTTCTTCGAGACCCTTCCCAGGAGCACGGATAATCGCTACAATCCTTCCATGGATCTCACCGTCATCGACGCCGGCGTCGCGGACTATCACGAGGCTTTCGATGTTCAAAAATCCCTTCGAGACCAGAGGATAGCCGGGAGGATCGGAGACACGCTCATTCTGCTCGAACATCCTCCGGTCATCACGCTCGGCCGCCGCGCGGAATCGAGGGACATCCTCATCTCCGAGGAAAGGGCGAAAAGCCGGGGCGTGAAGATCGTCACGGTCGACCGGGGCGGCGAGGTCACCTACCACGGACCGGGACAGCTCGTGGGATACTTCATCGTCCACCTCTCCGCGGCCGGGGGAAGCATCCGCCGGTTCGTCGAAAACATCGAAGAGTCCGTCATCCTCCTCGCGGCGGACTACGGGCTGCCGGCGGGAAGAGACCGGGACCACCGCGGAGTATGGGTAGACGGCGAAAAGCTCGCGGCCATCGGACTCTCGGTCTCCAGAATGGTCACCATGCACGGCTTCGCGCTCAACGTGAACACGGACCTCTCCCATTTCTCCTGGATCGTACCCTGCGGAATCCGGGACAAAGGCGTGACGTCGATGAAGAAACTCCTCGGGCGAGAAACGAATTACGAAGAGGTGAAGAACGGCCTCCTCGAAAAGATTCGCTCGGTCTTCGGTTTCGAGAGACTGGTCCGAAGGGGCAAGCAGGAGGTGTTTCATGGCTGAAACGCAGGGAACTCCGCTTCGCAAGCCCGATTGGCTGAAGATCAGGGTCCGGTGCGGGCAGAATATAGACGAGGTGAGCAGCCTGATACAACGGTACGGCCTGCATACGGTATGCCGCGAAGCGAACTGCCCGAACAAGATGGAATGTTACAGCAGAAGAACCGCGACCTTCCTCATCCTCGGTTCGGTCTGCACCAGGAACTGCAGGTTCTGCAACATCGAGCCGGGGACTCCCCCGCAGCCCGATCCCGAGGAGCCCTTCAATCTGCTGCAGGCGGTCAAGGAGCTCGATCTCGCGTACGTGGTCATCACCTCGGTGACCCGTGACGACCTTCCGGACGGCGGAGCCGGGCACTTCGCCGCCGTCGTTTCGCTCCTCAAGCGGGAAATCCCGTCGGTTTCGGTAGAGGTGCTCATACCGGACTTCCTGGGAAGCGCCCGCGATCTCCAGACCGTCCTCGAGGCGGGCCCGGACGTCCTCAATCACAACGTGGAAACCGTCCCGAGGCTCTATGCTTTGGCAAGGCCGCAGGCGAAATACGAGCGGTCGCTCGAACTCCTCCGCAGGGCCAAGGATTCCGGCGCGGAAGGCCTGAAGACGAAATCGGGCCTCATGGTGGGGCTCGGCGAAAGCGCCGAAGAGGCGGAAAAAACGATCCGGGACCTGCGGGACGCGGGCTGCGACTTCCTCACCATCGGCCAGTACCTGGCGCCTTCGTCCCTCCATCTCCCGGTGAGAGAATACGTGCATCCCGAGACCTTCGCCCGATACCGCAGGTTCGCGGAGAAGCTCGGATTCGAAGCCGTGGCGTCAGGACCCTTCGTTCGGAGTTCCTATCACGCGGCGGAGATGAAGGGCCTCAATCCCCAATTCTACACTCCGACGACTCAATGAGAGGAGCCGGACGCCGCGCTATCTCGGCATGTTCCCGAGCGAGCCGCCGTCGGTCACGTCGGTGAATCCCATCGACCTGAGTATCCTCTGGGCCCTCTTGCTCCGGGCGCCCGAGGAGCAGTAGACGATCACGGGTTTGGACTTCGCATCGTATTCGGCGAGCTCGCTCTTGAGCCTGTCGAGCGGGATGTTGACCGCGCCCGGATAACCGCCCCTGGCGAATTCCTCCGGATCGCGGACGTCGATGATCTTCGGACTCTCCATGAGTTTCTTCGAAACCGCGGTTTTCCTCCTGGACCTCGTATAGAACGTGTACGCGAACCAGGCGGCGATCACGACGATTATCAGCATGGTATTGTTGTCTTGTTGCATGGTCACTCCCTCAAGATTGATTCCTTGACGATATATCGAGCGGCGAGGGAAGTAAAGCCCCGTTCGGCATCGCCTTCGGGAGGCCGCGATCGACGATCGTCGCTCCTTCCTTGACCCGGAATCGATTACTTTCTATCCTTCTCTGTGATAGGAGAACTCATATGAACCATCCCGCAGATAAATGGGAAAAGATCCCGACCGAGGTCTACGAGGATTCCTCGGAAGTGAACCGAAAGGTCGCACGGGAGATCGCGGATCTCATCGAGGAGAACCGGAAAGCCGGAAAGAAGACCGTTCTGGGACTTCCGACGGGGTCCACGCCGGTGGGAGTATACGAGGAACTCGTCCGCCTTCATCGGGAGGAAGGGCTCTCCTTCAAGGACGTCGTGACCTTCAACCTCGACGAATACTACCCCATGCAACCGGAGGACCTTCAAAGCTACAACAGATTCATGAAGGAATGGCTCTTCGACCTCGTCGACATCCCTCGGGAAAACATCAGGATCCCGGACGGGACCGTTCCGGAGGAAAAGGTGAAGGAATTCTGCGAGAAATACGAGCAGGCCATCCGGGACGAGGGAGGGATAGATCTCCAGCTCATGGGTATCGGAAGGACCGGTCACATCGGATTCAACGAACCGGGCTCCTCGCGCACCAGCGGGACGAGGCTCATCAGGCTCGATAAGATGACCCGAATGGACGCGGCGAGCGACTTCTTCGGTGAAGAGAACGTCCCCGGCAGGGCCATCACCATGGGCGTCGGCACGATCCTGTCCGCGCGCCGGCTCATCCTGATCGCGTTCGGCGAGCACAAGGCGAGCATCATCGCGCAGGCGGTGGAAGGGCCCGTGACCCAGAACGTCGCGGGGAGCTTTCTGCAGGAGCATCCCTGCGCGAAGATCGTGGTGGACCGCGCCGCCGCGGCAGGACTCACGAGATTCAAGACGCCCTGGCTGACGGGCCAGGTGACCTGGACCCCCGACCTCGTGCGCAAGGCCGTCATCTGGCTCGCCGGCCAGGTGAAGAAACCCATCCTCAAGCTCACCGACGAGGATTACAACGAGCACGGGCTCCAGGACCTCGTCGGAACGAAGGGCACCGCCTACGAGGTCAACATCGAGGTCTTCCGCGGGCTTCAGGACACCATCACAGGATGGCCGGGGGGCAAGCCCAGGGAGAAGATCCATCCCGGCGACCGGAGGAGGTATTCCGATCCGGACGAGCCCTTCCCGAAACGAGTCATCGTCTTTTCTCCCCATCCGGACGACGACGTCATATCCATGGGGGGGACCCTCATCCGGCTCGCGGACCAGGGGCACGAGGTGCACGTCGCGTACCAGACGTCGGGAAACATCGCGGTATTCGACCACGACGCGCTCAGGTTCGCGGATTTCGTGGCGGACTTCAACCACATCTTCGACCTTCCCTGCGGGGAAAAGATCGACAAGCACATCGAGGAATTCCTCAGGAGAAAGAAGCCGGGACAGGTGGACAGCCCCGAAGTGCTCAGGATCAAGACGCTCATAAGGCGCGGAGAGTCCCGCGCGGCTGGGAGGTCCTGCGGCATTCCGGTGGATCGGCTCCACTTCCTCGACCTGCCCTTCTACGAAACCGGCAAGGTGAGGAAGAAGCCCCTCGGCGAAGAGGACGTCCTCATCCTGGTCGAACTGCTGCGCAAGGTGAGGCCCCACCAGATCTACGCCGCGGGCGACCTCTCGGATCCGCACGGCACGCACAGGGTCTGCCTCAAGGCGATCTTCGAGGCGGTGAGCAGGGTCAAGGACGAGGACTGGTTCCGACTCTGCACCGTCTGGCTCTACCGAGGAGCCTGGCAGGAATGGGGAATGGACGAGATAGAGATGGCGGTCCCGCTGTCGCCGTCGGAACTCCTCCGCAAGCGGAACGCCATCTTCCGGCATCAGTCCCAGAAGGACAGGGCGCTCTTCCCCGGCACCGACAACCGCGAGTTCTGGCAGCGGGCCGAGGACAGGAACCGCGAAACCGCCCGGACCTACGACAGGCTGGGGCTCGCGGAATACGAGGCGATCGAGGCCTTCGTCCGCTGGAAGCCGTGAAGGCCTCCCGGGCCCCTTCCCGTCAGGCGCTGATGATGCTCTCCCTGCCCCCCTTGAAGAAGCGGGTCGTGACGTAGACCGCGATGCCCGTCACCACGAGCAGCACCGTCGACATGGCCGAGGCCGGGCCGAAGTAGCCGTCGAGGACCGAGAGATAGATCTTGATCGGCATCGTCATGGTCTTTCCCACATAGAGCAGGATCGACGCGGAAAGCTCGTTGATCGAGGTGACCCAGCTCATGATCGCCCCGGAGACGATGCCCGGCACCATGAGCGGGAGAGCGACCTTGCGGAACGTCCTCGCGGGCGGCGCGCCGAGGTTGATCCCGGCCTCCTCGAGCGAGGGATCGATCTGCTTGAGGATGGAGGCCGCCGAACGGACCGAATACGGGAGGCGGCGAATGAAATACGTGAGGATCACGATGACGCCGGTGCCCGCGAGATAGATGGGCGGAGCGTTGAACGCCACGATGAAGCCGATGCCGAGGACGGTGCCCGGAACGATGTAGGGGATCATGAGCAGCGGGTCGAGGAGCTTCACGCTCAGCGTCCTCCTCCGGCTTATGACGAAGCCGAGCAGAGTCCCGACGATGACGATGAGCACGACCGCGGAGAAGGAGAACCAGAGGCTGTTGACGATGGTCTTCGGCAGGTCGAAGAAGATGATGCGGTAGCTGTCGAGTCCGAAACCGCTCTTGAAGACCGGCCCCGAGGTGTTGCGGAAGGAAAAGAACACGACGACCGCGAGCGGCAGGGTGCTCAGGCCCACGATGAAGTAGCAGATCGCGTGCGCCGCGTAGAACTTGAAACCCCTCAGGGTCTTGATCACCGGCCTGTTCACGAGCATGCTCGAGTACTTCCTCCGGCTCGAGGCCCAGTGCTGAAGGAAGATGATCCCTGAGGCGCAGAGCATGAGGATGAGGCTCACCGTGGAAGCCATGCCGGGACTCTCGGCGACCTCGCTCGTGTAGAGGTTGTAGGCCAGGGTCGGCAGGACGAGGTAGTTGCCGCCGATGATCATGGGCGTGCCGAAGTTCGACAGCGACATCATGAACACGATGAGGGCCCCTCCCGTTACGGAGGGGATCACCAGAGGGAGCGTCACTTTGAAGAACTTGGCGAGGCCCCTCGCTCCGAGGTTCTCGGCCGCCTCCTCGAGCGAGCGGTCCACCGTCATGAGCGCTCCGGAGGCGAGCAGGCTCACGAAGGGGTAATACTGCAGCGAATCGGCGAGGATGATGCCGAGGGGTCCGTAGATCGCCGGCAGCTTGATCCCGAAATCGAGGAAGAAGGTCCGGATGAAGCCGTTCCTTCCGAGCATCGTGATCCACGAATAGGCGCCTATGAAGGGCGGGGAAAGCAGGCTCAGCACCGCCAAGGTGGTGAGGAGGGAGCTTCCCCTGATCCGGTAGCGCGCCGTGAAATAGGCCAGCGGGACGCCGAGGACGAGGGAGAAGAACGTCGTCGCGAGGGCGACGAACATGCTGTTCACGAAGGCGTTCCGGTAATACGCCTTCCCCAGGAAGGTCGCGTAGTTCACGAACGAAAGGTCCCCGGACGTCTTGTCCATGAAACTGTAGCGAAAAATGTTGAAGAGCGGATAGACGAGGAAGAGAACGACGGTGACGTAACCGAGCAGGGTCACCATCGACCAGAAATTCGGGCGGGTTTTCAGCGTCATGGCCTGCCCTCCCCCTCTGGCCTGAGACGCCTGCCGGATTCCGGATCGAAGAAAAGCATCGAACCGAAGGGGACCGAGAGCGTAACCGGTGTACCCGCGGCGTAGATGTCGGAACTCGTCGGTTTGTGCCGTTCGACGGTGACGGAGATCCGGTCCGAGAGCGGGACCGTATAGACGGCGAGGGGACCGATGAAGGTCGTCTTTTCCACCTTGCCGGAAAACGCGGCCGAATCCGGAACCGCACGCGAGGCGAACTCAACCTCTTCGGGCCTGAAGGCGACTTTCAGCCCGGGTCTGTCGGGTACCCGGTTTCCCAGAGCGAGGCTCACCCCGTCGGCATCGAGATGCTTCATACCGTCCCGCGAGGACACTCGGCCTTCGATGAAGTTCATGTGCCCCACGAAGGAAGCGACGAAGAGGTCCTCGGGACTCTTGTAGATCTCCCAGGGCTTCCCGATCTGGTGGATCACGCCGGATTCCATGACGGCGATCCGGTCGGAAATTACGAGGGCCTCTTCCTGGTCGTGGGTCACGTAGACCGCCGTGATGCCGAGCTGCCGCTGGATGTCGCGGATCTCCTCCCTCATCTCCACGCGGAGCTTGGCGTCGAGGTTCGAGAGAGGCTCGTCGAGGAGGAGCACCCTCGGTTCGATGACCATGGCCCTGGCGAGGCCGACCCGCTGCTGCTGCCCGCCGGAAAGCTGGTCCGGGGTCCGTTTCTCGTAACCGGAAAGCCTGCAGATCTTCAGGGCCTTGGTCACCCGTTCGACGATTTCCGGACCCGGAGTCTTCCGGTTCCGGAGGCCGAACGCGACGTTCTCGAAAACCGTCATGTGGGGAAAAACCGCGTAGTTCTGGAACACCATGCCCGTGTCCCTCTTGTAGGGAGGCACGTCGTCGATGAGTTCGTCCCCGAGAAAAATGTTCCCCTGGTCCTGCCGGTAGAAGCCCGCGATGGTCCTGAGCAGGGTCGTCTTGCCGCAGCCGGAAGGCCCGAGCAGGGTGAACAGCTCGCTCGGAGCGACCGCCAGGTTCACGCCTTTCACGGCCCTGACGGAAGCGAAACGCTTCTCCAGGTTTTCGATACGTATGGATGTCATGGAGTCTCCTCAAATGAACGGAGGACGCCCGGTCGGGACGCCCTCCGCCGAACGCGATTTTTACAGGCCCATTTCCATGGCCATGTCGCTGAATTTCTTGACGAATTCCTTCTGGTTCGCCGCCGCCCAGGCGAAGTCGTAGGGAACGGTCTTGATTGCATTCATCGAGGGAAGTCCCTTCGGCTCCTTGCAGTCCGTGCGTACGGGCCTGCGGAACATCTTGTCCATGAGGAACTCCTGGGTCGGCTTCGAGAGGCACCAGTCGATGAAGAGCTTGGCGTTCTCCTTGTTCGGGGCTCCCTTCACGAGGGCGATACCGTCGGGGGCGGCGACCGTGCCGTCTTCCGGATACACGATCTTCACCGGACCGCCGCCGAGGACGAACCTGTAGGCGTTGTCTTCGAGCGTGAGACCGACCGCGAGCTCGCCGTCGTTCACGAATTTCGGGACGGCGCCGGAGCTGTTGGAGATGACGACGTTCTTGAGGATCGACTTGTAGACGTCCCAGCCCTTGTCCTTGTAGACGGTGATGACGTTGCAGAGCTGCATGTAGGAGGAACCCGACTTGTCGGCGCGGGCGGAGGAGATCATCTTCGCGAACCGGGGATCGCCGAGATCGGTCCACTTCTTGGGGTATTGGTCTTCCTTCAGCATTTTCGTACTCACCGCGAAGACGTTCATGATGCCGGTGTAGGGAAGCCAGTTGGTGCCGACCTTGAAGATCGGGTTCACCTTGTCCCATTCCTTCGGGGTATAGGCTTCGAGGACCTTGTTGTTGGCCTCGAGCTGCTCGCCGCCGATGCTCCAGATCACGTCGGCCTGGGGATTCTGTGACTCGGCCACCACGCGCTTGATGATGTCTCCGGACCCCATCTTCACGTAATCCAGCTTGAAGCCGGTTTCCTTTTCGAAACGCGGAACCATCTCGTTGAGTATCGCGTCTTCATGGGCGGTGTAAACCACCACCTTCTTCGAAGCCTCCTTCGCGGGTGCGGCGGCGGGCTTCGATTCCTCTTTGGATCCGCCGGCGAAAGAGAAGGACGCCGCCAGCAAACAGAAGGCAATCGCGAGAACCAGGATCTTTTTCATATCTCCTCCTATTGGTAGAAATGAACTTGCGCTATTTTAACAGAATTTCGCCATATTTTGAACAATCCCGTCGGAACAACCTTGTGCCAGGGCGGTTGCGGCCGAAGGAATCCGAAACGACTGAACGGTTCGTCAGGGATTCGTCCTCGGCACCAGCGAACCGTCCCGCTTCACTATCGAGGAAGCGGGCACAACTCCGCGGACGAAGGAGAGCGGATAGACGACCGAGTCCCGACCCACCACGGTACCGGGATTGAGCACGGAATTGCAGCCGATTTCCGCCCTGTCCCCAATCAGCGCGCCGAATTTCACGAGCCCCGTATCGAAGACCTCCCCCGCGTCCCGTACGAAGACCGTCCCGTAGTCGAGTTTCACGTTGGAGAGGACGACTCCCGCCCCGGTATGGGCCTTGTGCCCCATCACCGCGTCTCCTATGTAATTGAAATGGGGGGCCTGGGCGTTATCGAAAAGCACGGCGTTCTTTACCTCCGAGGAATTGCCAACCACCGCGCCGTCGCCTATGAGCGCGTTCTGCCTGACGAATGCGCAGTGCCTCACTTCGGTCTCGCGGCCGACGATCGCGGGGCCCTCGATCCGCGCGGAAGGCGCGATCTTCGCGCTCCGGGCCACCCAGACGAACTCGGAAACGCGATCGAAGTCCTCGGGCAGCCCGGGGCCGATTTCGAGGATGAACGACTCCAGATGGGGAAGAACCTCCCATGCGTAGGCGAAACGGAGGAAAAGCCGCTCCGCCCTCGTCTTGGAAAGGTCGAAAAGCGCGGATGCGTGGAACCGATGCATAAGGAAGCTTAAGGCCTGCAATCCCCGGCTGTCAACGAAAAACCGCGCGGCGGAGGGAGGATCCGCCGCGAAGCGGCCGACGCAGCGATCCGACGGAGGACGGCTCAGGCCTCCGAATCCCTGACCACGGCGGACGTCGGAAGGACGATCTCCGCCTTCCGGAGGGCGGAGAGGAGCTGCGACTTGAACGCGTTGTTCACCGTGAGGAAATCGTCCTTGGCGAACCATACTCCGAAGAGAATCCCGACGCCGAGCGGTCCGAAATCCTTGACGAGGAACAGAGGCTCGGGGTCCTCAAGGCACTGGGGAACCTGCCTCGCGGCTTCGAGGAGCACGTCCTTGAGCCGGACGAGGTCCGTCTCGTACCCGACGGTGAATTTCATCTCCATACGCCTCACGGGAAATCGCGTGACGTTCGTCAGCTCGGCCTTGATGAGCATCTCGTTGGGGAGCCGGACGAACTTGTTGTCGAAGGTCCTCACCTTGATCGAAAGAAGGTCGACCGAGAGGACCGTCCCGGAGACCGAACCGACGTTGATCACGTCTCCCGGCGAGAAGGCGTTTTCCGACAGGAGAAAGACTCCGCTAATGACGTTGGAAATGCTCGTCTGGGCCGCGAAGCCCAAGGCGATGCCCGCTATGCCCGCGGCTCCGAGCACGGCGGTAAGATCGATCCCCAGCTGGTTGAGCACGAGGAGCACGAGGACGACGAGGCCGAAATAGAAGACCGCCTTCTTCACGAGCATCACGACCTTCTCAGACAGGCCCTTCTTGCCGAACGAACCGATGAGCCAGAGGAGGATCTTGAGGACCACCGTTCCGGCGATCACGAGGACGGCGATCCTGAGCGCAAGTCTTCCGTTCTCGGCGTGAATGAGTGCGTTCCATTCGGCGGGAATGAATTTTTCCAGCATGCTCGTGTCTCCTCAAAGATTGCTGCTGATTTTCAGCAGGAAAAGCCCCTTCTTCAGGATGTTCTCGCCCGTCGCGCGAGGCTCCGCGAGAAGCTTCGCCCCTCCGAACTCGGCCGGGATCTTGTCCGAAACCTCGAGGTCGATTTCGTCGTTTCCCCGGAATTCGGCCGTCGCATCGGGGGTTATCAGAAGGGTCTCGTTCGAACCGGCGCGTTCCATGGTCTTCAGGTACACGGGAAGGTTGTCGGAAAGAACCGCGACCTTGGAAGGTAGGAAATCGGATCGCGCCGCGTTTCGGATCCGGAGGGGGCAGACGACCATGTTCGGGAGCGGAAAAACTTCCTCCCGTTTCCAGGCGAAGGCCCCGGTCAGGGAATAGGCCGCCCTGCCCGCGGAAAGGCTCCCCAACCAGGTGCCGGGGAGGACGACGGAAGGGACGTCGAAGAGGATGCGGTTCCCTTCGACCAGCACCTGGAACCAGAGCGGAACGGAAACGTAGATTTTCATTTCGCCGCCCGGAAGGAGCCTGACGGAGGCCCCGAGGTTAACGATGAGCGGCCGCGGCGGCAGCGCGGGGCGGAAAAAGGCCTCGACGGAGGCTTTCTCCGCGACCACCTGAGAGAAGGTGACCCCTTCGGGAACTACGGAGGTTTCCGTGAACAGACAGTCCCGCGAATACTCATCGCTCCCGACGTAGCGATAACCGCAGCTGTACCGTTTATCTTCCCGATGCAGCCATGCCGCGAGAGGACCCACCTTGAGGTAATACCATTGCCCGTCCGCGAGGACGTATCTATCCCAGAGCAGCATCGCGACCTCCTTGGGGAGCCTCGGCGCCGGGCTCGGTTCCGTATGCGTCCAAGGCCTTCATCCGTTCGGCGAGCGCCGGGTGGGAATAGTGATAGAAACTGTACCAGGGATGCGGCGTAAGATTGCTCAGGTTGCCCTTGCCGAGAGCGAGAAGCGCACTCTTCAGCTCCGAGCCCAAGCCGCCCCGGACCGCGGCGAACCGATCGGCCTCGAATTCGTGCCGGCGCGAGAACGAGGTGAAAATAGGCGTCAGAAAGAACGTGAACGGCCCGGAGCAGAAGCTCAGGATCACGAGGACGGCGTGGGAGCTCGGAGCCCGGAAGCCGAAGGCCTGGAAAAGGGGCGCATACCCCAGGAAGAAATCCACGACGAGGAGTCCGGCGAGCGTCAGGACGAAGGATACCGCCATCATCTTTCGGATGTGATGCCTCTTCTCGTGCCCGATCTCGTGCGCGAGTACGGCGGCGATTTCCGGTTCCGAGAGGGATTTGACGAGGGTGTCGAAGAGCACGATCCGCTTCGCTCCGCCGAGGCCGGTGAAATAGGCGTTCGAATGGGCGGACCGCTTCGAGCCGTCCATGACGAACACTCCCTTGATCCTGAAACCGAGCCGATCCGCGAGCTCCACGATCCTTTCCCTCAAGGGGCCCTCTTCCAGGGGCAGAAATTTGTTGAAGAGCGGCGCGATGACGAGCGGGTACAGATAGGTCAGGACGAGCTGAAAAGCGACGATGAAGCCGAAGGCCCAGAGCCACCAGTAACGGCCGGTCCTGTCGATGAACCAGAAAAGGCAGGCGAGCAGGGGAAGGAAGAGCGCCCCGGTAACGAGCAGTTCCTTGACGAGGTCGAGGACGAAAACCTTTGCGGTGGTCCTGTTGAATCCGTACCGAGCCTCGATCACGAACTGGGAATAGAGCGAAAAGGGAAGGGAAAAGGCCTTGAACGCGATGGAGACCGCGAACACGAACAGGGCACCGTGGAGATAGGGATGCAGTCCGAAACTCCCGGAAACAGTCTCGATTCCGCCGAGGGCCCCGCTCAGGACCATGGCGAGGGTGAAGGCCGCGGAAGCGAAACCCCGCACGACGGAAAAGAAACCGCGGTCGAGCGTGTACGATACCGACCGCGAATAGGTGCTTTCGTCGACGAAGGACGCGAAATTCTCCGGGACCTTGTCCCTGTTCCGTCTGACATGCTCCTGGTTGAGGAAGGCGAGCAGCGTCTCCCAGCCGAGCTCGATCACGGAGAGCACGACATACGCGATAAGCACGATATAGGCTGCCGTCACGGTCTCCTCCTCATCCCGATTCTCCGTCAATAATACAACGCCCGCGGGCGTTCGGGGCAAAAAAAAGCCTCCGATTTCCGGAGGCTCGCAGGTCGAGTACGCTGGCTAGGCGGAAGCCGCTCCTTCGAGCTGCTTCTTGCCGCTCGCGATGGCTGCCTTGCACTGCTTGCAGACCATGACTTTCTTTTCACCGGCGGCCATTTCGTAAACGGTCTTGATGCCGGTCTTCTTGCAGACGGGACATGTTCCCCTTCCGCCGCTCGGCTGGGCGCGCAAACCGGAACCGCGATGAGCTTTCGACATATATCATCCTCCGTGACGTATTTTCCTTGTAAGGGATTCCACTATAGGAGGATTCAGGACGCTCGTCAAGAGCGGCGTGAAACCATGTGTCGGCATGAAACCGAGCGGCACAACACCTTCCGCGGGGCCGTTCGTCATTCGAGAGCGTCCCTGATCGCGGCAAGACGCTTCGGACGATCCTTCACGAACCTCTCGATTCCTTCCAGGATCCAGCGGGGCGAAAGCCTCGCCTCGTCGAGGACCTCCTCCATGGATCCTCCGGTGAGCCAGCGATCGTCCCAGTCCGGGCTCAGGGCGTATTCTTCCGCCGTCTTCGTGAAGAGCCAGGGCTGCATGAGGGAACGTGCCGAGGTCGTGATGACCGTCGAATCGAGGCGGTCCGAGGGCGAGAGCGTCTCGAGGCGATAGGACTCGCTCTCCAGAGCGAAGAGCTCCGCGCTCGTCGCCGCCACGATCTTGACGTTCAGCTTTCGGGACTCCAGTTCAGCGAGCGACTTTACGACTCCGGCGACGGCGCTCGTTCCCTGGACGACGAGGACGCCGCCCTTCGGCGAATCGGGCCGATAGGGACGGAGCACGTAGGCGCCCCGCGCCGCCTCGAAGTGGCTCGGAATTCCGAGGGCCTTCCTATCCGGGATTTCGATGTTCGGTCTCGTGAGGTGCAGGGCGACGAGAGGAGCCTTTTCACGGAAGGCGGCGCCGAGCAGGACGGGAACTTCGTTGTATTCCCAGGGATGGAGGTTGATGATCTTCCCCGCCGGGAAGAGCTGCGTAACCCCGGGGGCGAAGATGCCGAAATGGGTCCTGCTGTCCTCCGCCGTCTCCGGGCCGGAATGTCCGGCCACCCAGAGGATCTTTCCCGTCCTGAGATCGCAGTCCTGGGACAATTGACTGAACAGCCTGAAGGGCCCGTACATCAGGTAGGAGAAGCTTCCGTAGGTGGAAACGGCGCCGTAGAAACCGTCGAAATCCTTTTCCGCATCCTCCGCGAAATTCACCGAGGCGAGTCCCGCCAGAATTCCGGCGTTGGTGAATTCCGTGATCTCCTGGGGAAGAAGGGACCCTTCCGGCCCTCCTACCCGCTCGTACCAGCCCCAGCCCTCGACGGGACCCCAGCCCGAAGCGAAGCCGGCGAGATTGGTCGATCCGGCAAGGTCCGCGGAACAGGCCATGAAAATAGGCCGGTCGTATTTTTCCCTTCCGATCGAATTGACCCAGGAACCCCATTTGGCGAGCGCGGCCCGGTTCGCCGCCTTGGTTCCGGGTTTCGCCCACATCTCGTCAGGGTAGTTCCGGAAATTCCAGAGGCCCTCGTTCTTGAAGGGATTCCCTCCCGAGCCCAGCCGAAAGCCTTCGATTTCCTCGGGCACCGAGTCTCCGATCTCCACGAGCCGTTCCGCTAGATAGTCCACGAGTTCGTCGTCGCGGCGAAGCACCTCCATGACCGTTTCCAGATTCGCTCTGAACTCCCGGGCCAGGACCTCCGGATCGACCGGTGCGGGACCGCCGAAATTCACGAAGGCGGCTCCGTATTTATCCGCGAATTTACGCTTCGTTTCCCAGTAGGCCTCGCTGTTCATCGAATGGGGCGTGCCGTGGGAAGCGAAGTCGAATTTTCCGTAATCGCGCCCCTTCCGCGTGCGGAACCAGAAAGCGCTCGGCGCCCGGTTCGGGTTGGGGGCCGAGAACATCGCTTCCAGCCCTTCGGACAGGGATTCCCAGTCGCTGCCGTTTTCCGTTCCGTACACCCGGAATCCGTGGGATGCGAACCAGTCCTTGGGCGTTCCGTAGACGACCGAACTCACGGTATGCTCGTCGATGCCGAAGTCGTTCCAATCCACGAGGTAGTAGAGGTTGTCCAGGGCCAGCCCCCAGGCCGAATTGGCGGTTTCGTGGGTGGCCCCGGGAGTCAGCCCCCCTTCGCCCTCCAGGATGAGAACCTTGGCGCCTTCCGCTCCGGCGCGCTTCAGGGCGAGGGCGAGGCCCGCGGCCGCCGGACTTCCGTGGCCGGAGGGTCCGGTGTTGAATTTGAGGAAAAGCGTTTTTCCCGAGAATTCCGCGTGGCCGGAAAGGCCTCCGCGCCGCCTGAACAGGAGCAGGTCTTCCCAAGTCAGGATTCTCTCGGGCTTCTGGGGATTCCGATACCGTTCGTCGCCCGAAGCCTCGTATTTCAGTCTGAGCGCCTCGTTGAAAACCGCCAGCACGGCGTAGATCAGGGGAACGGTATGCCCGGCGCCGAGAACGAACCGGTCGGAAAACCGTTTCTCCGGATGCCGGAGGTCCCAGCGGAAGTACCCTCCGAGCAGCACGGTTATCAGGGCGTGCACCTTGGACCGGGAACCTCCGGGATGACCGCTCTGCCGGTAGTTCATCATGATGTCCAGGAGCTGGTCGACTACGTCCTTGATCTTTTCCCAATGCCTGAGGGAACCTTTCGAGGCTTTTCCCGTTTTCATAGGACCTCCTTGCTTTTCCGGAACATCGGGTACGGCCGAGATCTCAATGCGGCCCCGGATATAGTAATAAATGCAAGATCCATACCAATGAAATGAGAAACGTCGCGGACCGGGATGAAACCCGTCTTTCCGATCGCGGGAAAACCGCATGTTTCTCGATTCGGAACGAACGGGGCGGCATGAGAGGCCGATTCCCGGGGCGAGCGCGACGAACAGGGAGCCTTTTTCACTCGGGGCGAGCGGAACCGGGTGAAAATCCGTTTCTCTCCCGTTCCAATCGTTTCATCTGTTTCATGCGCCGCCAAAGGGTCGTGCGGCTTATGCCGAGACTGTGCGCCGCCTTGCACCTGTTGTTGCCGGTCTTGCGCAACGCGCTCTCGATGATCGCCGGATCCATTTCCCCGTCGTTCATGAATCCGTCCCTGTCGCGGTTTTCGGACGAGTAGAGCGCGCTTTCCAGAACCAGGGCCGCGTCACGGTCGTCTATGACGTCGGATTGCGATAGTACAACGAGTCGCTCGCACACGTTCCGAAGCTGCCTGATGTTGCCGGGCCAATGCAGGCCGCGGAGCAGATACAAGGCCTTCTCGGTCACGTTCTTTTCCGGAAAGCCGAACTGCCGGCAATAGTATCCCACCCAGTATTCGGTCAGGGCGGGAATGTCCTCGGACCGTTCGGAAAGCGCGGGAAGGTCGAGATTCAGGATGTTCAGACGGTAGAAGAGATCTTCGCGGAAAGCTCCGTCCTCCACGAGCCTGTCCAGCACGCGGTTCGTGGCCGCGACGATCCTCACGTCCACCGGTATGACGCGGTCGTGCCCGAGCCTCATGATTTCCTTTTCCTGTATGGCCCTGAGGAGCCGTCCCTGCAGCCTCATCGGAATTTCCGAGATCTCGTCGAGGAAGAGCGTTCCGCGGTGGGCCAATTCGAAGAGTCCCGGCTTCCCTCCCTTCGAGGCGCCGGTGAACGCTCCCTCGGCATAGCCGAAAAGCTCGCTCTCCAGCAGGCTTTCGCTCAGGGCAGCGCAATTCACGGCCACGAAGGGCCCGCCGCTCCTGCGGCTCCAGTTGTGTATGCTCTGGGCGAAAAGTTCCTTGCCCGTACCGGTCTTGCCCCAGATGAGGATGTTCGAATCGACGTCGCTGAACCTCTTCGCGCGGGCGATCGTGTCCTTGATGCGCTGGCTGTCTCCGATGATGTCGTCGAAGGTGTGCCTCGCCACGTGTCCTCTCACGTAGACCCGTTCCCTGATGCGGCTTTCCAGCTCCTGAACGCGGCTCACGTCCTGGGCTATGATGAGGGCTCCCTGGGGCTCGCCGCGGAGGTTCAAATCAGTGACGCTGACGCTGATGTGCTTGTCGCCGTGCTTGACGACTTCGTGATCCCGCTTGCAGTCCGTGCACCGAGACAGGGCGGGAAGGACCGCCTCCAGCGGTTTTTCCAACGCATCGGCTTCGCTCAGACCGAAAATCCTCGAAGCCGCCCGGTTGAAGAGCTTGATGCGCCCGTCCCTGTCGAGGGTGATGACTCCTTCCTGGGCGCGTGCGACCAACGTCCCGAGATGCTGGGCCCGCTCCTCCTCCCTGCGGACGACGTACGCGAGCCGCTTCGCCTCGGTGATGCTGTGCCACATCGACTCGCGGCCGGACTCCAGGAGAACGGCCTTCAATCCCAGTTCGCGGGCGATGGCGCAGGTCCTCACGCCGCCGACCACGACGGGGACGCCGGCCGCTCGTATTTTTTCCACCGTGGCGCGGATCTCGTCGCGGGATTCGAGCGCGTACTGGACGATTTCGAGGGAAAAGAAATCCGCCAGGCGTTCCACGCCCATCACCATCCCGTGGGTGCCGACCACGCCCACCTTCCGGCAGCCGAACTCGGTCTTCGCTCTGTGGAGACTCTGTGCAAGGTCGACCGCGGCGACCGGCACTTCCACGACGGGAACGTAATACTTGAGGTTCCGCAGCTCCGACGATATGAAGCCCCTCGAAACGACAACTTCAGCGTCGAACTCGAGGCTCTTGAGTTCCTCCGTCCCCGCGGCCACCACGGTGGAAAGCCGGTAGTTCTCCTTTTCGTAATCCGCCCGCCCGGTCGTCGCATTGTGCTCGGCAAACACCTCGGCGAAGCCTTCGGCGAATTCCCGATACGGAGCGATGAGAAGCACGCGAATCATGGTTTCAATGCTACCCCGTCGAATAGGATCTGTCCAGAAGAACAGTTCCATCGTGTTACGCGATGAAACAGTCGGGCCGTGAAACGCGGGGACTTGCGGGTTTCCCGTGAAGTACGGCGTTTCTCCGGCCGCGAGGTTTTACCGCTCAGGGAAGGTCCCGGATCGGGTAGGAACCGTAGTCGCGGACGGCCTGCCTCATCGCCAGATAATTTTCCAGTTTCGCGCCAGGCTGGAGGACGTTGCTCGTCGTCACCACGAGACCGCCTCCCTTCGCCGCTCCCCGGACGGCATCCCTCACCTCCCCGCGCACGTCCTCCGGAGTCCCGTTTATCAACGTGTCGCAGTTCGTACCGCCGAAGAAGGAGATGTCCTTGCCGAAGCGCTGCTTGAGCTTGGCGAGGTCCATTCCGATGTTCGTCTGTATCCCGTGCCAGGCGTCCGCGCCGCATTCGACGATGTCGCCGAGGACGTCCCAGAGGTTGCCGTCCGTGTGTTTGACGAAAATCCCGCCCTTCCTGTGCACCGCCTCGCTCTGCCGCCTGATTCCCGGCACGATGAACCTCCGGAACAGGTCCGTTCCCATGATCGGCCCGCGGTTGTCGCTGTAGTCGTCCGTCGTCATGACGGCGTCCGCCCCGGCGTCGAGGAAGGCTTCGAGGATCTTGATGTTCCGGCCGACATAGGTCTCCACCGCCTTCTCCACGAATTTCGGGTCGGTGATCATCCGCACGAGGAATTCCTCCATACCCACGGTCTGGTTCCAGGGGAAGGTCCCGTCGAAGGGCGCCCGGGCTATGACGAAGCACTCGCCCTTGAGCTCCTTCACCACGTAGCGGAGGGCGTCGAGCTGGGAGGGGTCCACCTCGTAGGGCGAGCCGGGTTCGGGAATGTCCGCGATCGTCATGTCCTCGGGATAACGCGAAGGCTGGAGGATGTTGCCGGCGTCCGGATTGAAATGCATCTCCCTGCCGTCCTCCTCGATCCAGGAATACGGGCCCGTCATCTTCGGCGCCGAATAATTCCTTTTCTTCGGCACCATCGGGACCCTGACGTAATCCCATTCCAGAATGCGCGCGAGATCCACGATCGTCCTGCCGTAATCCTCTACGATCTCATCCCTGCGGCCCTGCCACAACGCCTGCAGTTCCTCCCACCCGGTCGAGTAGAGGGTCGGACGGCCGATGATTTCCGCCGCGAGCGCTCCGTTCACCTGGTTCTCTCCGGTCGGAACCCTGTCGGGCTCCCGGTGTTTCAGCGCGATTCTGATTCGTTCTCTCCCGTTCATGTCCGTTCCTCCGATATGATGCCTAGATTTCAGCCGATCAGGACCTTCGGCAGCCAGGTCACGGTGGCCGGGAAGACGATCATGGTCACGATGACGGCCAGGAGCGCGACGAAGAACCACATCATCCCGCGGGTGAACTGGTAGATGGTGATGCCGGAAATCTCGCAGATGATGAACATGCTCAGCCCGAAGGGCGGCGTGACCAATCCCACCATCAGCGTGAGCGTGGCGATCACTCCGAAATGGACCAGGTCGATCCCTACGCTGTTTACGAGCGGCATGAGCATGGGGACGAAGATGATGATGTTCGACGACGCGTTCATGAAGCAACCCGCGATGACGAATCCGATGATGATGAGGACGAGAACTACCGTGGGATCCTTGGAGAAGCCCGTGATGGCGCCCGTGAGGAGCATGCCGACCTGTTCCTTCGAGAAGATCCAGGCGAGGGCGTATGCCGCGCCCACGATGATCATGACGTTCGCCGTGTCCTTTGCGGTCTCGACGAACATCCTGAACAGGTCGGAATACTTCGCTTCCCGGTAGACGAAGAGCCCGATGACCAGGGCGTAGAAGACGGCCACCACGCCTGCCTCGGTGGGCGTGAAGAAGCCGCCGAGCATCCCGCCGAGAATGACGAGCGGAGTGGAGAGGGCAGGAAGGGCTCCGAGGAATTCCTTTCGAAGCTGAGGGAAAGAAGCCCTGGGCGACTTCGGATAATGCCGCTTCTTGGAAAGGATATAGACGAGGATCATCTGGTAGAGCGCGAGGAGCAGCCCGGGGATGATCCCGCCCATGAAGAGCTTGCCGATCGATATTCCGGCGACTCCTCCGATGAGCACCATCGGGATGCTCGGCGGAAAGATCGGCCCGATGGTCGCGGAAGCCCCGGTCACGGCCGCCGTGAATTCCTTGTCGTAGCCTTCGTCCTCCATCGCCTTGATGAGGATCTTCCCGATCCCGCTGACGTCGGCCAGGGCCGATCCCGACATGCCCGAGAAGATCAGGCTCGCGAGGATGTTCACGTGGGCGGTTCCTCCGGTGAAGTGCCCGACCAGGGCCCGCGTGAACCGGAATATCCTGTCCGAGACTCCGGTCGAGTTCATGACGTTCCCCGCAAGCATGTAGAGCGGGATGGCCATGAGCTCGTAGGATTCGGTACCGGTCACGAACCTGAGGGGCAGGTTCGCGATGGGCAGGAAGGGGTTCATCAGGAAGTACGAAAAGGCCGCGATCCCGAGGGCGAAGACCACGGGTATGCCGGCGGCGAAACCCGCCGCCATGATGATGAGTACCGCCGTCAGCATGCTATTTCCTCCTCAGCCTCATCGCGAACGAAACCACGGAATACGCTATCATCAGGAACAGAGCCGCCGGCATCGAGGCGAACAGGAAAAACTTGGATACCTCGATCGAAGTCGCGGTCTGGTTCGTGTAGGAAGCGACGACGGGCAGTGAATAATAGAAGAGCACCAGGAGAAACGCGAAGACGATGATCGAAGAAATCCTCGACAGCAGTTCCCTGGCCTTCTTCGGAAGAAGCGTGAGCACGATGTCGATCACGATGTGTTTGTTGTTGACATAGAGAATCACCGATCCCAGGAAGGAAATCCAGACGAACAGCCAGATAGCCATCTCTCCCGCCCAGAGCAGGTGGCCGCGGAAGATGTACCGGGTCCCCACCTGCAGGAACAGCAGCGACACCATGAGGGCGAGGAGGCCGCCGCAGATCTTCTCGAGAACGTTTACGAATTTCTTTTCCATATCTCATCCACCCATCCGTCGTTTCCGAACGAAGAGGGAAAGCCGCCGTTCGTCGCGGCGGCCTTTCCGTCGGGTCCCCCTTCCGTCATTTCCTGATCTTCGCCAGTTCCGCGAGCAGGCTGTCGTAGATGCCGGGCTCCCACTTGTCCCCGTATTTCTTGGGGATGTCCTTGAGCGCCTCCTGGAAGGACTTCTGGTCCACGTCGACGAAGACGACTCCCTTCCCCTCGATCTTCTTGCGGAAATCGGCTTCTCCCTTGGCTTGGAGTTCGTTGTGGAAGACGGAGATGCTCTTCCCCTCGTCGACGACGAGCTTCTTGAGATCGTCGGGAAGCCTCGCATAGAATTTCTCGCTCACGACGTACGTGAAGAAGGCCCGCTGATGTCCGGTCAGATTGACGTACTTCTGGACTTCGTCGAAATGCAGGGAATCGATGTACGCGAGGGGATTTTCCTGCGAGTCGACGATCCCCTGCTTCAGCGCCATGTAGAGCTCTCCGAGGGCTATCGCCTGCGGGAAGGCGCCGAGGGCCTTCCAGCTGTCGACGTAGATCGGCTGGAGCGGAATCCTTATCTTCAGGCCCTTGACGTCCGCCGCGGTCTTGATCGGGCGGTTCGACGTGAGGTGCCGGGGGCCTCGGAGTCCGTATCCTATTACCCTGACGCCCTTGTTGTCGAGCATGGCCTTCTTCATTCTCTCGCCGATGGGCCCGTTGAGGACCGTCATCACCTCTTCGCTGTTCGTGAAAAGGTAGTAAGCGCTCCAGATGTTGTACTTCGGGGCGGCCTGTTCTATGACGGTGGTTCCCATGATCGCGCAGTCCACCGATCCGATCTGCAGCATGTTGACGATGTCGACTTCCTTGCCGAGCTGCTCGTTTCCGTACAGTTTGACGGAAAGCTGTCCCTTGGACTTTTCCTCGAGCCGCTTCTTGAATTCGTTCGCGGAAACGTCGTCCTCGGCCCCGGCTCCTCCTCCGTAGGAAACCGACATGGGGAAGACCTGTTTTGATTCCTTCGCTCCTCCGGCGAACGCGAGCGAAACGCAGCACAGGATCATCGCACCGATCGTGATGCATGTTTTCGCTTTCATTTCTTTCCTCCTTTCGGACTCGGTTCTATTTTTCGGCCCCGAAGGGACCTTGCCGACTCGTTCAGATTCTTTCCGCCGCGGAGGCCTTCAGGCGTTTTCCGTCGCCGTCGGCAGGCTCGGCGGAGCCCGGGTAGAGGTTCTGAAGCAGATGCCTGCACGTCATCCCGATATGCTCCCTCATGCGCAGCTCGCTGCCGTCCTCGTCCCCGGCGAGAATCGATTCTATGATGTACATGTGGTAGATCCTCGAATCCACCTCGATGTCGGTGATCCGCTTGGTCATGTTGCTGGTCAGGCCCGCGACGCTTTCGATGCGCTCGTAGAAATCCGCGATCATCGAATTGCGGGCCGCGACCATGACGATGTGATGGAGCTGCCGGCCCAGCCGGATGCCTTCTTCGCTGTTGTTCTTCACGTCGAGCGACCTCAGGGACGCGAGAAGCTCCTCCAGTTTCGTCTTTTCTTCCCGGGTGGCCTTGCGGCAGCAGAGCCTCGCGGCTACGCCCTCGATCCCTTCGCGGGCCTCGAAGGCCTCGAACAGCTGCTTGAAATCCATCGTGCGCACGGCAAAGCCCTTTCCCCGCTGCCGCGTCAGCAGTCCCTTGCTCATCAGCGTGAAGAGGATCTCCCTCATGGGGGTACGGCTGATTCCGTAGTGATCGCAGAGGTCCCTTTCGATGAGATAGGCCCCGGGCTGATAGTGCTCGTCGAAGATTTTCCTCTTGATGTCGTCGATGATTTCTGTCTTGTTCATATCTCCACCGAAAATACTTTTGGTATACAATATGAATACATTTTCAGCCGGTTTTTTCGTATTGTCAATTTTTTTCCCCGAAAAAAAACCGGCCGAAGCGAATCTCCGGCCGGCGGTGTGGAGGCACGAGTCGCGGATTACTTCTTCACGGGATCGTTGACCGGCCATTTCGGCCTGCGTCCGGAAAGGACGTCGTCGATGCCCATGGCGGCGTGGAGGGCCATGCGGGCCATGCACTCCGCGGTCAGGGCCGCATTGTGCGGGCTCAGGATGACGTTGTCGAGCCCGAAGAGCGGGTTGTCGTTCTTCGGAGGTTCGGGATCGTACACGTCGAGTCCCGCGCCGGCGAGCTTTCCCGACTTGAGGGCGTCGTAGAGATCCTTTTCGTTCACGACCTCTCCGCGTGCCGCGTTCACGAGATAGGCCCCCTGCTTCATCATGGCGAAGAATTTCCCGTTGATCATGCCCTTCGTCTCGGGAGTGGCGGGCATGTGGAGGCTGACGAAGTCCGCGTTCTTGAAAACGTATTCCAGATCCGTTACGAGCTTAGCCTCGGGAACCCCCTTGATCTCCTTCACGTAGGGATCGTAGGCGAGGATTTCCATGTCGAGACCGTACCTGGCCTTCTTCGCGACGAGGGAACCGACGCGGCCCGCTCCCACGATGCCGAGGGTCTTGCCCGCGAGGTCGCAGCACTTCATCTTGTTCCGCTGTTCCCATTCGCCGGCCCGTGTGGCCTTGTCGCCTTTCAGGAAATTCCGCGCGAGGGCGACGATCATGCCCACGGCGTATTCGGCGACCGAGCTCGAGTTCGACTCGGGGGCGAAGGTGACCCAGACCCCCTTCTCCGTCGCGTATTTGACGTCGATGTTGTCCGTGCCGACGCCGTGTCGTCCGATGACCTTCAGCTTCTTCCCTGCCTCGATGACTTCCTTGGGGAAGGGTGCGGTCCGGGCGAGGATGGCGTCGCAGTCGGCGACGTCCGCCTTGATCGCGTCTACGGTGATTCCGCTTCCCATCTTGATCGTGTATCCCCGGTCGGTGAGGTACTTCTTCCCCTCCGCCACGATGTCCTGGGGTATGAGTACGGTGAATCCCATGTTTATCTCCTCGTTACTTTCTCAGTTTCGCGATCCCTTCGCGGGCCGCGCTCATCATCATCGTCACGTCGTTCGACCAGAGGTTGAAGCTCATGCCCTTGCCGATCCAGGGGAGCAGGGCGTCGGCGCTCATCAGGTGGATGCCGGAGTGCTTCCCCGCCTTCTTCGCGGCCGCGATGATCTTGTCCATGGCCTCGAGGAACTTCGGATGGTCGGTCTGTCCCATGATCCCCATGCTCTGCGTGAGGTCGTTCGGCCCTACGAAGAGCACGTCGATGCCGTCGAGCGCCATGAGCTCGTCCACGATGGCGACTCCGGCGGGGGACTCGATCTGCGTCATGAGGATGCCGTCATCGTTCTGCTGCTTCATGTATTCCGTCGCGGGAGGAGTCTTCTCCCAGCCGGTGTGGGCCCTGAGGAGGGAAACTCCGCGGTTCCCCATGGGCGCGTACTTTGAGTAGGTGATGAGGTCCTTCGCGGTCTGCACCGATTCGACCGACGGTACCAGGATTCCGGCCGCTCCCATTTCCATGGACTTGAGTACGATTTCGCGGCGCACCTCGGGAATGCGGATCATGGGAGCGATGCCGCACTCCCTTCCCATGGCGAACAGTCCGAGTATCTGACTGTAATCGAAAGGCCCGTGCTCGCAGTCCACGATGAAAAGGTCGAAGCCCACGACCTTGAGCATCTTGACGACCTCGGGATTGTCGAAGGCGGTTATCATCGTCCCGAGAATTTTCTCCCCGTTCTTCAGGCGGTTTTTCAGATTGCATTTCATCTTGCAGGTCCTCCTAGAAAAAGCTATCCACTATTTATTCAGCAAGTAACTTGCCAAGTTACGCCGGTCGTGCAAAGGAAAATCGCCGATGGAAAAATAATAATTCCTTCCCGAACATGATGTTGAAACGAAGCTCCGGAAAAGGAGGTTCGAACGACCTCGCCGTTGTTTCAGTATTGAAACGCCCGTTCCAACTCGTCATCGCGGGTCGGTGTCCGTGACCGGTTCCGCGTCCCGGATTCCCGTGACTTCGAGCGCCAGGACTTTCAGGTATCTGCCCTCGGGAAAGGCGAGGAGCTGGGTATGGTCGAAGGGCTGGCCGAGGAAGCCGAGCACCCGGACGAACCGCCCGGCCTGGCCCGCCGCGAGCCTGAGGATTTCCCTGAAGTCCTCGGCCGAGAGCATGCCGCTGCAAGAGCAGGTGAGAAGCACCGCGCCGGGGGAGAGAGCCTCCAGGCAGATCCGGTTGAGCTTGAGATAGGCTTTCCGCGCCTGCTCGAGCCGGTCGTAGGATTTCGCGAAGGCGGGAGGATCGCAGACCACGAGCCCCCTGCCGTATTCCCGGCCGACCCTCTCGTCTTCCTCCGCGAAGAAATCGAACACGTCGGACTGCACGAAGCGCCAACGCTCTTCCCCGGTGAAGCCGTTCTCCTCGAAGATCCTCCGGCCGAGCCCGAGGGCGCGCGCCGAGACGTCCACGTTCGTCACGGAATCGGCGCCTCCCGCGGCGGCCGCGAGACCGAAGGCGGAGGTGTAGCTGAAGAGGTTGAGGACCTTTCTTCCCTCGGCGAGCGACCGGGCGAGCGACCGGGCGTCCCGTTGGTCGAGGAAGAAGCCGGTCTTCTGTCCGGCGAGCACGTCGGCCCGAAGCCGCAGCCCGTTTTCCCGGAAGGGGACCGCGTCCTCGACCTTTCCCTTCCTCACTGCCGGTTCGACGGGCCGGAGCCTGTCCTGCCTGCGGGCCTCGACGTCCGACCGCTCCACGATCGCCTCGGGACGGAGCGTCTCGTCGAGGGCCTCCGAGATCGCGTCCCGGAAGGGCTCCATGCCCGCGGTATGGATCTGGAAGACGGCGACGTCGCCGAACACGTCGACCACGAGACCGGGAAGGCCGTCGGCGTCGCCGTGGACGAGCCTGAACCCGTCGGTTTCAGGAGGAAGATGGGGGAGTTTCAGACGTTCGAGCTCGGCGAATCTCGCCGCGAAGAATGCGGCGTCTATTTTCTCCCTGCGCGGGGAAAGCATGCGCACCCTGATGGTGTTGCCGGGATGGAAGGTGCCGATGCCGAGGAATTTCCCGTCGTGCGAGACGACTTCCACGAGCGCCCCGGTCCCTATCCTTTCCCGCGTTTCCAGCCCCTTTGAGAAGATCCACGGATGCCCGGCGAGGACGGGAACCTCGCGTCCGGGCTTCAAACGCACGACTGGAAAGGAACCATCGGAAGAGGTCATAAGACGACTCTACCACGGGGAAGACCCTTCGGCAATCGGAGCCGGGGCGGAGGCGAGCCCTGCGATCGGCACGGCTCGACGGGCAGGTACGAAGCTCCGCCCGGGAAACCGAACCTTCAACGCCCCTTGAGGAGGGCGGACTCGACCGCCTTGAGGATCACCTTGCTCGATGCCGTGGACCCGGAGACCGCGTCGACGTTCAGACTCTGCGCCTCGAGGACCTTCGGCACGATGGCTTCCGCTCCGTGGAAGGGGCCGTGCTTGTGCTCCAGCAGCCTCAGGTCGGTCATCCTTCCGCCCTTCATGGTCGCCTGCACCTTGGCCGTGACCAGCTTGCTGTCCTGGAGGCCCTCGTAGGTTCCGTCCTTCACCCCGGAGAACTCTATCGCCTGGATCCGGAGAGCCTTTATTTCCGCGGAATTTTTGCATCCTGCGAGAACCGCAGCGAGCAGAGTCATGACGAGCAGAACTTCTTTCGTACGCATCGAACCATCCTTTCGTTCTGGGATCGCCCCGGTTCCGGGCCCCGCATCATCCCAGATTGACGCCGATGAGGCCGCCGATCCCGTAGGTCACGCCTGCGGCCGCCGCCCCTACCGCCACCATGCGGAAGCCGGCGAAGAAAGCGGACCTGCCGGTGAACAGGCTCGTCGCGGCGCCCACGAGGAAAAGCCCCAGGGCGGCGGCGGCCATGCTCGCGAGGATTCCGCCGAGCCCTTCGAGGAAGATGAACGGGGCGACGGGAATGATCGCTCCGACTGCGAACATGCCGAACGAGGTGAAGGCCGCCTCCCATGCGGAACCCCCGAGCTCATCGGGATCGATCCCGAGTTCCTCCCGCGCGAGCACGTCGATCGCGGCCGTCGGGTCCGTCATGATCTTCCGCGCCATTTCCTCGGCCTTCGACGCTTCGACTCCCCGGGCCTGATAGATGAGCGAAAGCTCCTCTACCTCGTCCTCCGGATGTTCCCGGATCTCCTCCTCCTCGACCTCGATCTGCTTCGAGTAGAGTTCCCGAGAACTCTGCACCGAGAGCCATTCGCCGAGGGCCATGGAGATCGCCCCGGCGAGAAGCCCGGCTAGGCCGGTCACGAGGATGTTGCTGCCGGACATGCCGGCCCCGGCAACGCCCATGACGAGGCTGAACACCGACACGAGACCGTCGTTCGCGCCGAGCACCGCCGCTCGGAGGGCGTTTCCGCCCGCAGCCTTGTGTCTGCCCTCCGCGGCCGCGAGGGTACCTCCGG
Organism: uncultured Spirochaetaceae bacterium; assembly: GCA_964397655.1. Classification (GTDB taxonomy): domain Bacteria; phylum Spirochaetota; class Spirochaetia; order DTKZ01; family DTKZ01; genus CAYNKA01. The sequence continues at coordinate 135,059 of CAYNKA010000008.1, forward strand.
CGACTCCCCCTCCGGACGTCTGCGCGAGCTGCTTGAGGATCCTGCTGTGCGACGTCTCCTCACGCACCATGCTGCCCGGAGCCCCGGCCTGCGCGTAGGCGCCGGCCCCGGAATCTTCCATGGAAACGAGGCTTCCGACCACGGAACCCGCCCCGAACTTCCCGGCGGCGAATGCGAGGAGGCGCGTCCTCAGGGAAGGCTTGAATCGGACAGGGTCTCCTCCGGCCGCCGCGATCCTGGCGCTCCAGTCGGCGGCGTGCCTGAGTTCGGTTTCCGAGAGCTTCGCGTACACCGCCGCGAGCCTTTCGTCCTTCTCAGCCCTGCTCAGGGCCTGATACAGGTAGGCAGCGTTCCTCTCGTCCCGCAGGAATCGTTCGTACTTCTTAAGTTCGCTCACATCGAGCCTCCGTGAGTCGTTCTCGGTTTCGTCGTCCGCCCGGGATTCTATCACGAAAAGCCGACGCCCCGAAAGGCGCGGAAGGGATCCTCCGGCAGCGTCACCTGCCGGAATAGAAGGCCTTGAGCGTATGGAAGGCGAGCTTCCTGCGTTCCTTGTCCGCGTGGACCAGGCCCTTCCGATTGAAGCCGCCCTGGAGGGGGTGATGCCTGCGGGGGCAGCGGAAATCGAAGAGTATCCAGGGAGTCATGCCCGCCACGTACGGCGCGCTCCCGATGACCGCGACCTGCCTCTCGTAGACCATGCGCTGGTGGTTCTCCGTGAAGATCTCGTCGACAGTCCCGAAATTCCCGGCGGGCGCGTCCGCGCCGAATTCGCTCACGATCACGGGCTTGCCGACGCTCGAATCCCGGAAGAAGGCCGCGAGATCGTCGAAATTACCCTCGTACCAGCCGAAGTATTCGTTGATCCCCACGACGTCGAGAAGATCGGCCAGGCGGTCCTCTATCCTGTTCCTCACCCGGTTCCAGAGGCAGGCCGCGGTGACGAGCCGCGCCGGGTCGAGCTCGCGGACCCGCCGGACGAGGTCCCCCATGAAGGCGAGCCTTTCGTCGGTGTCCGGATTTTCGTTCCCGACCGACCAGAGGACGACGCTCGCCCGGTTCATGTCCCGAAGGACGAGCTCCGAGAGCTGGTTCTCCGCGTCGGCGAACGTGTCCCGGTTCGTGAAGTCGATCGCCCAGTACACGGGTATCTCCTCCCAGAGCAGGAAGCCGAGCTCGTCCGCCATCCGCGCCGCGAGCTCGGTGTGCGGGTAATGTGCGAGCCGGATGAAGTTGCAGCCGAGATCCCGGGCGACCTCGAACATCTTCGCGACCTCGTCCGGAGACACCGCCTTTCCGTTCACGAGACTGTCCTCGTGGCAGGAGACTCCCTTGAGGAAAATCTTCTTCCCGTTGAGGAGCACGTCCGTACCCAGGACCCGGACTTCCCGGAACCCGATCCGGTCCGACACCGAGTCCGCGCCGGCGCAGGAGAGCTCGACGTCGTAGAGCTTGGGAAAGCCCGGCTCCCAGAGCTCGGGGGCGGCCTCGAATTCGAGCGACCCCCTCCCCGCCTTCACGTCGAAGCGGAGGTCGACGCCGAGCTCCGGTATGCGCACGCGGGCCTCGCCGTCCTTCTCGGGGCCGTCCGTCTCCAGGGACACGCGTATCCTCCCGAAACCGCTCCCGGGGACCAAGACGGCGGACCAGCGCCTGATGAAGGTCGCCGGGACGCGGACGAGCTCCACGCTGCGGTAGACGCCGCCGTAGTTGAACCAGTCGGTGTTGTCCGCAGGGACCTGATGGCGTTCGCGGCGGTTCTTCACGAAGAAGGCGAGCCGGTTCTCCCGCGAAAGGCCGTCCGTGATTTCGACGAAGAAGGTCGTGGACCCTCCGCGATGCCATCCGACGCACCTTTTGTTCAGGAAGACGTAGCAGTCGTAGTTGGCGGCGCCGACTTTGAGGAAGACCCGTTCCCCCTTCGCCTTCTGCAGGTAGCGGAACCTCCTCGTGTACACGGCCCCGCCCTCGTAATTGAGGCATTCGGGCGAGGTCATGTTCCAGCAGGACGGGACCGGGACGGTTTCCCAACGGTCGAAGTCGAAATCGGGCGGCCGGATCATCCCGTGCTCGTCGGCGCCTCCTTCGAGGAACCACCTCGACCGAAGGAAGGTGTCGTACTGGTCGATGGAGAAACCCCACGGGCCGTCGAGCTTCTCGGCGTCCCGGCCGGAGTCGTTCAGGAGCGATTCGCTGGTTATGGGAGACGTTCGGAACTCCGCCTCGTACGAGACCGCGTGGATCTCGGGAAAATACGTCGCGGAGGTTTTCTTTTCTTTCATGGTTCTATCCCTTGATCCCGGTGGCCACGACTCCCTGGACGAAGTAGCGCTGTCCGACGAGGAAGACGAGGAGGACCGGGACGATCGATATGAGGGCGGCCGCCATCTGCGGACCGTAGAGTACGTCGTATTCGGAAACGAAATCCGCCATTCCGAGAGGCAGCGTCTTCAAAGCCTTGTTCGTGAGGTAGATGAGGGGCGTGAAGAAGTCGTTCCAGAAATAGCGGAAGGAGAAGATGACCATGGTGACGACGACCGGCTTCGAGAGCGGAAGCACGACCGTCCTGTAGATCCGGTACTCGGTCGCCCCGTCGATGCGGGCGGCCTCGAGCAGCGAGTCGGGGATCGTGAGGAAGTACTGTCTGCAGAGGAAGACGCCGAAGGCCGTGAAGGCCGAAACGAGGACGAGGGCCGCGTGCGTGTCGTAGAGGCCGAGGTTCCTCACGATGATGAACTGCGGAATGATGATCGACTGGATCGGGATCATGATAGAGGCGATGTAGAGGAGGAAGAGGGCGTCGCGGCCCCTCCACCTGAGCTTGGAGAAAGCGTAGGCTCCGGTCGTCGCCGACGCGAACTGCACCGCGACGATGAGGACCGTGACCTTGACCGAATTCCAGATGTAGAGGGGGAAGCGGTCCGCGAGCTGCAGGAAATTCGTCAGAATGGGCCTCGCCGGGATCAGCGTCACGGGGAAGGCGAAGATCTCGTCCTCGCCCTTGAAGGACGCCGATGCGATGACGAGGAGGGGCGCGAGCACCGCGGCCGAGGTGACGAGGAGCAGGAGGTACACGAGAACGCGTCCGGGCCGGAAGCGTCCGGCTAAGGTCTCACGCGACGTCATAGCTCACCCATCCTTTCTGCGCGCGGTATTGGACGATCGTGACGGCGAGGAGGAAAAGGAGGAGCAGGGACGCCTCGGCCGATGCGTATCCCATCCTGAAGCTGGTGAAGGCGTTCCGATAGACGTCGAAGACGAGGACCGACGTGGCCCCGTCGGGGCCTCCGCCGAGCTGGCCTCCGGTCATGATGTAGATCTGGTCGAAGACCTGGAACCCCTTGATGATCGCCGTGGTCACGCAGAAGAAGGTCGTCGGCGTGAGCATGGGCACCGTGATCGAGAGCGTTTTCCGGAACAGGCCCGCGCCGTCGAGTTCGGCGCTCTCGTACAGGCTGGGATTGATCGACTGCAGGCCGCTCAGGAAGAGCACCATGTAGTAGCCGAAGGACTGCCATACGGTGACGAGGATGATCGTGGCCAGGGCCGTCTTCGGGCTCGTGAGCCAGGGAAGAGGGGAAAGCCCCGCAGACTGGAGCAGCATGTTCACCGGCCCCTTCTTCGCGTTCAGGACGATCATGAAGCCCAGGGCTACGGCGATCGTGGACAGGATGCTCGGCAGAAAGAAGAGGCTCCGGAAGAAGGTCCTGCCCGAGAGCCTGCCGTTCAGGACGAGGGCGAAGACGAAGGCGAGAAGAAGCTGGAACAGGACGGAAAAGAAGACGAACCTCGCCGTCACCCACAGCGAGGAGAGGAAGGCCGTGCTGTGAAAGGCTGTGACGTAGTTCGCGAATCCGACCGGCTTCAGGCTCTTCCCCCCCATGTAATCCGTGAAGGAAAGGCCGGCCGTGGCGGCCACGGGAAGCAGCACGAAGACGAAGAAGCCGACGAAGCTCGGCAGCAGGAAGGAAGCCACGACAAAGCCGTTTTTCGTTCCTCTCGTCATTGATCCTCCTCGAAGAAGCTCGGAAAGCCCCCGACGCCCGGCGCCGGGGGGGGAATCGTTTCCTAATTCGTCGTGTTGATGATTTCCTGGAGGCTGTTCTTGAACTCGGTCATGAGCGCGTCGTCGGTCATCGTATTGAGCAGGTACTTCTGCATGGTGTTGTTGATGGCCTGCTCCGCGCGGGAGCCGTACTTCGTGTAGTAGGGCGGGAACACCTTAGCCGGCCCGGTGAAGGAGTCGACGGATTTCGAGTCGGGAATCACCTTGCCCAGGGCGGCCTTCACGTCCGGGGTCACCACGGGAGTGAGGAAGCCGGCGGACGCCACGATCTTGGCCCCTTCCGCGCTTCCCATCCATCCGATGAATTTGAAGGCCGCGTCCTTCTTCTTGGAATCCGCATGGACGTGGTTGAAGGTCGGAGCGCCGATGGAGGTGTATTCGGGAAGGTCGCAGGGGAGGTTCGTGACGCCCCAATCGTTCCAGGTGAAGCCCTTGAAGAGTCCCTTGTCCCTGGCGTTCAGGAGCTGGCCGGGAAACCACTCGCCGATCAGGAGCATGGCGACGTTGCCGTTGAAGAAGGCCTGGGAATAATGCAGCTTCGTGGTGAGGATGTCCACGAGAGGCATGATCACCTTGTCCTGCTCGAGCTCCTTCCTCATCTTGAAGCTCCGGAGCACCGCGTCGTTCACGTCGATCTTACCGGCCTGGGTTATGAAATTCGTGCCGGCCTGTATCGCCGGCACCATCTGGAGCAGACCCCAGGTGTAGAGGTGGGCGCCGTACTGCTTTCCGTCGCCGCTCGACATCTTCTTGGCGACCTCGACGAATTTCTTCCAATTCCATTCGCCGCGCTGGACGTAGAGGTCGGGGGTGTCGACGCCGGCGTCCTTGAACAGCTTCTTGTTGTAATAGGTGTAGTACCGGCCGCCGCGGAAGGGAATGGCCACGGTCTTGCCGTCGACCGAAACCGCCGCCTTGTAGGCATCGATTCCCGCCGAGTCATAGCCGTTTTTCTTGATGAGGTCGTCGAGAGGAAGGATGTAGCCGTTGGCGTACTGGGCGAACATGTCCGTCTGGCGCTTCTGCATGTAGGCGTCCATCTTTGCGCCCCCGGCGAGCATCGTCGTGAGCTTCGTCTCGTAGTCCGCCGAGGTGATGATCTGGAGGTCCACGACGATGTCCTTCTGCCCGTCGGAAAAGGCCTTCACGATGTCCTTGTAGGTCGGGTCCTCCCACATGAGGTAGGTGACGGTGACGGGTCCCGAGGGAGCCGCCGGAGCGCTTTCCTTGTTCCCGCCGCCGAAAGCCGGGGTCATGATCGCGGCCGTCATCAGCAGGAAAAGCGCGATTTTCTTCGTTCGATCGAAATTCATACTGCCTCCTTTTACCAGAGAGTCACGGCCCATTCTCCTGGCGGGAAGGAGGCCGTGTACACTCCGAAAAGGGACGAAGACTACGAATTCCATCCGTGCGGACTTCGATAAGCATCACTTCATGGCGATTCGACGCTTGTATTCCTGAGGAGTCCTGCCGGTCTGCTTCCGGAAAAGCGTGAAGAAATAGTTGTAGTTCGTGAATCCGGCGGCGAGGTGGACCTCCTTCACCGGAAGGTCCCGAGACTCGAGAAGTTCCTTGCAGCGCTCGATGCGGAGACGGGTCACGTAGGCCGAGATCGATTCCCCGGTCGCGGCCTTGAACACGGACCGCACGTAGTTGACCGAGAGCCTCATCCGGGAGGCGACGGACTTCGTGCTCAGGCCGGGGTCGACGAGACCGTCCTGGATGATCTTCTTCATGTCCGCCACGAGGGAGGAGAGTTTCTGCGCCGAGCCTTCGGAGGAGAGAGCGAGGAAACGGCCGTACCAGGTGTCGACGTGGAGGGCGAGGTCTTCCGGCGTCTCGATCCAGGACAGGCTCACGAGCCGGGCCCGGTATTCCGCGAGAAGGCGCCTGCTCATGACTCCCGATTCGATGAAGACGCGCTCGAGGGAGTACAGGATGTTCTGACAAAGGAAGAGGAAGTCGCCGTAATCGCTCTCCCTCGCATCTCGGAGGAGACCCTCGAGGATCGACCCGACGAGACGCCGGTCCATGAGCCGGGCATGCTCTATGAACCTTCTGAGTTCCGCCTCGGGCAGCGCATAGGCGGGACCCTGCTCCTCCCGCAGCCTCGAGGCGGAAATGACCGAGCCCGGCCCGTGACGGAAGCGGTACCGCACGGCCTCGAGCGCGGAGTCGAAGGAAGCGGGAACGTGATCCATGCCGTGGACCGGATCGCCCAGGCCGACGGTGAAGCCCGTCTTCGTCGGATCGCCGCGCTTCGCCTCCTGAAGGACGGCCCGGAAGACGGCGGCCGGGTCGACCTCGCCTCCGGAGCCGAGGAGTACGACCGCGCCGACGAGCCCTTTCTGGACCTCGACCGCGAGGATCCTGGGGGACCTCACCTCCTCCAAGGCGCGTATCAGTTCCTTCATCCGCTCGTGGATGAAGACGGGGCCCGCCCGGTCGCCGAGATCGTCCAGCCTGTCGATCATGCAGGCCGCCGCCATCGCAGTGTTCGAGGGATCCTCCAGTCCCTCCAGCGCGAGGAGGGACCGCTCCTTCGGTTCGAGAGCCTGTCCCTGGAGAAGACTCGCGAGCCCCCTTCGCTTCTCGTACTCGTCTCCCAGGGCGGTCAGCGCGTCGAGCGAGCGGAGCCTCTGGTCCAGGAGCTGCATGGTCTCGGCCACGAGGGTTATCTCGTTTCTTTCGTTGTCGGGGGTGAAGTGTTCCGAAAATTCCGAGTGGAGCCTCTGTGCCTGCAGGAGGAGCCTGTTGACCGGAAGAGAGACTTTCCGCGAAGTCGAGAAGGCGAGACCGAGGGAAAGGACGAAGATCAGGCCGAAGACGAACACGACCCGATTTCTCCACCTCGTGAGGACGGAGAACAGGTCGTCGCCGGAGGCGGCGGAGACGAAGATCCATCCTCCCATCGGCTCGCGATAGAAGGACACGTGATGCCGAACGCCCCTCGAATCCGCGAGAAAGGACCCCTCGGTCAGGTTTCCCCGGGAGACGGAGGCGAAGGCCCCGAGAAGCAGGGCGTCCTGCCCGGCTTCTCGGCCGAAACGGGACGAATCAGGGGCCGAAAGCACGATCCCCCTGTCGTCCAGTACGGTGAGATTCGATTTCTCGTTTCCCGGGCCGCTCAGGAGGAGCGAGCGCAGGCCGTTCTCGCTCACGTTGACGATGAGCCCCCCGAGGAGTGAACTGCCCTCGATCGGGGGCGTGCCGACGATGATGGTGAGCAGATTAGCCTCTCCGGCCCTGCGGGGGATGATGCGGAACAGACGATGCTTCTTGATTTCCCTGAAATATCCGAGCAGATCCTCGTACTCGGGATCGTGCGCGGACGAGATGCCGCGCCTCGTCGAGTACACGAGCCCCGCCTGATGATTGTAGACGAGGATGGAGTCGATCAGGGGGTTGGCGAGCTTGAAACGGTCGAGGAGCTGAGAGGCTTCGAGAACTTCCCTGCCCGTCAGCTTGGCTCCGTAGATGAGGTGGTTGATGCTCTGCGTCTCGAAGACCTGCTGGGCGGCGGGAATGATGGACGTGACGATCATGGCGGAGAATCCGTCCGCTGTCTGCCTGAGCTCCCTTCGGACGCGGTCCTCGATGATGCTCATGGCCTCGTTCGACATGACGAGGTACGAGGCCGCAGCGCTCACGACGATGACCGCGGAGAGAACGGCCGAGAGATAGAAGAAAACCCATCTGCTGTAAGAGCCGGCGCGAAACCGCTTCAACGGAATCGCGGCCGCCGCAATCCGAAAGGGAAACATGAAACGGAGCCTCCGGATTTTTCAGCGTAGCCCGGGCGTCGCCGAATTGTCAAACGCGGAATCAAGACGCTCCGCAATCGGATTATCGGTCCCAGGATTCGAGGATTCGAAGCAGTTCCCGGGCCTCCTCCGTCGAGCCGGCGATGATGTGGAAAAGGAGCCCCTCCTTCGGGAGGTTCTCCTTCAGCAGGGCGAGGTCGCCGGAGTCCAGGTCGCCCCAGAGGATCAGGTTCTTCCGGTCGCGGATCTTCCGCAGTTCCGGGAGCATTTCCTTCACCGAGGGGCCGCCGACGTCCTTGTTCACCTCGATCGCCCGAAGCCACGGATTCGCGAGAAGCTCGTCCAGGACGAAGAAGGAGGCGGGATGGAGATGCACGGCCGTGTAGTCGTAACCGGCGCAGATGCGTCGCGCCGGCTCGGCGAGAAAGTCCCGATACATGGCGGGGGACATGATGGCCGAAAGGTCGTCCTGGAACCAGATCGACCTCCCGGGGCAGTAGACGTGATAGAAACCCAGGGAGGTGCCGCCGTGGAAGGCGGGGACGCGCGACTGCTGCGCCTCGAGGACTTCGAGGAACACGTCCGCCGCCTTCAGGAAGAACCGCTTCATCCTTTCCGGCTCGTCCGCGAGGGCGTAGACCATCTCCGTCTGACCCATGATCGCCCCGACTACGTCCGAGGGCCCGCGCATGATCGGCATGCCGACGGGGAAACGACCTGCCGACAGCTCGACGAGCCGGTCCGTGAATTCCAGGTATTTCCTGAACCACGGGTCGTCGGGCCGGAAGGCGATCCGCTCGATTTCGTCCAGGGACTTCATCCACGGCCGGGAAACGAAGCTCTCCTCGCCGGCCAGGATCTCGCAACCGAGAATCGCCTCCATCCAGGGGATCCCGGTGAAGGGTTCCGCGGTCCAGAACGCCTCCTGGCCGACATCCTCGGCGGCCCGGAACATGCGTTCGTAGTCCGGAAGAAAATCTTCGACCCGAAGCATCGAAGGCTCGATTTTCCGGTTCGGAACGAGAAGGGGCCGCGCCGCCTCGAAATGCCGGCTGAAGAAGAAATCCTTCTCCACCCTGAAGGCCGCGAGCGGATGGTAGGAGGAACTCCGTCCCCAGAAGGCACGGTGCAGCGCGATCCGTTCCTCGATTCTCCGATGCTTCGATGCGTCGTCCTTCATGGCCTCCTCCTCAAGCGCCCCATCGGGCCGGATGGGGAATTGTAGCAGCTTCCCGCGCGGCTCGGAAAGGCCCGGATTCAGGCGCCGGAGTCTTGGGGCGAATGAACCGACTGGATCGACACGAATGGATCGAACCCAGTTGACAAAGACGCGCATGTTCACCATACTGAAAGAGTCATGAATTTCGTTCCGGCAGTCGTCATTATTATTTCCTCCATTATTATTCCCCAGAGGGTGATGCGGGAGGATTAGGCTGCCGTCGAAGCTGAAGCAAGCAGGCCGTTCTTCCCTCGGGAAGAACGGCCTTTTTTTTGTTCCAGCGGGTTGCGGGGAGGCGCGATGGAAAGAAGCGGTGCGGAACTCGTCGTCGAGTCGTTGCGAAAGGAAGGCGTCGACATCGTCTTCGGCTATCCGGGAGGCCAGATCATCCCGGTTTTCGACGCGTTGTACGGTGTCGAGGACATCCGCCTGGTTTTGACCCGGCACGAACAGGCGGCGGTCCACGCTGCCGACGGCTACGCGCGGGCGACGGGGAAGACCGGAGTGTGCATCGTCACGAGCGGGCCGGGAGCGACGAACACCGTCACGGGGCTCGCGACGGCGAGGATCGATTCGGTTCCCCTGGTCTGCATAGCGGGACAGGTGCCCAGGAACATGCTCGGCAACGACGCGTTCCAAGAGGCGGACACGGTGGGGATAACCCAGCCGGTCACCAAGCACAACTACCTGGTCACGAGCCGGGAGAAACTGGGCGAGACCCTGAAGAAGGCCTTCCACCTCGCCAGGACCGGAAGGCCGGGCCCGGTCGTCGTGGACCTGCCGAAGGACGTCCAGACCGCGAAAACGGACGACGAATACCCGGAAGCGGTGTCCATCAGAGGCTACCAACCGGTCCTCCGTCCCCGGCCGGAGGGAATCCGCGAGACGGCGCGAATCCTCGCGGAAGCGCGGAAGCCCCTCTTCTTCGCGGGCGGCGGCGTCCACATCGCGGAGGCGCAGGCCGATCTCGCGAAACTTGCCGAAAAGGCCGGTATTCCCGTCGTCGTCTCGCTCATGGGGATAGGCGCGCTTCCCGGCTCGCACCCGCTCAACCTCGGCATGATCGGCATGCACGGGGGCGTGATCGCCAACAAGGCCGTGACGTCGTGCGACGTCCTCGTAGGGCTCGGGGTGAGGTTCGACGACAGGGCCACGGGCGCCGTCTCCAGGTTCGCCCCCGGTGCGAAGATCGTCCACGCCGACATCGATCCATCCTCCATCGGCCGCAACGTCCGCGTTGACGTCCCGGTCGTCGGCGACCTCCGGGAGACGCTCAGGGATCTCGAGCCGCTCCTCGAACCGCGGGATCTTTCCGCGTGGACCGCCGAGATCGACTCCTACAGGGAGCTGGAGGCCCGGCTTTCGAGAAAAGCCGAAGCGAAAACCGTCGACGGATTCCCTTCTCCGAAGGAAGCCCTTCACGCGGTGGCGGAGGCGTTTCCGGACGCGGTCTTCGCCACCGAGGTGGGTCAGCACCAGATGTGGGCGGCCCAGTACCTTCCCTTCTCGCGGCCCCGGAGCTGGCTCACCTCGGGAGGACTCGGAACCATGGGTTACGGGTTTCCTGCCGCTCTCGGCGCACAGGCGGGCCGACCGGGCGAGCGCGTCGTCGTGATCGCGGGCGACGGCTCCTTCCAGATGAACATCCAGGAACTCGCGACCTGCGTGCAGGAGGGGCTTCCCGTGGTCGTCGTGATCCTCAACAACGGCTACCTCGGCATGGTCAGGCAGTGGCAGGAGCTTTTCTTCCGGCGGCGCTACTCGAGCACCTGCCTCAGGTCGAGGCGGAACTGCGAAATCGGATGCAATTCCCCGGGACGGAGCTGCCCCGCCTACTCGCCGGACTTCGCGGGGATAGCCCGCGCGTACGGCGCGGGCGGTTTCACCGCCCGAAGCCCGCAGGAACTCACCGCCGCGCTCGAAGCGGCTTCGCGCGAACGGGGGCCCGCGGTCATCGATTGCTTCATCGAGCGCGAAGCGAACGTCTGGCCCATCGTGCCCCCCGGCAAGGGAAACGACGAAATGGTGTATGAAGGAGAACAGGTATGACGCAGATATTATCGCTCCTCGTGGAAAATCATCAGGGAGTCCTGTCCCGGATCACGCGTCTCTTCGACGGCCGGTGCTACCGGCTGGAAAGCCTCACCTCGAAACCGACCGAAGATCCGGACCTGAGCAGGATAACCATCGTGTACGAGGGAGACCACGCCGCCCTTGAAAAGGTGGAAAAGCAGCTCGACAAGCTCGTCGACGTCGTTGAGGTGTCCAGGCTCAGGGAGGCGCCGGTCGCTAGCTAGACGGGCATCACCGTTCCAGGTCGTAGATGAGGTAGGTTCTGAGCCCGAAGGTGCTCGAATTGTCGACGAGCGCGTTCGACCAACGGTCGTAGACGAGAGCCTCCACGCCGATGCGGAGATCGTTCTTCAGGTAATGCTCCGCGGAGACGGTGAAGATCCCGACGATGTTCTGGTCGTCCGAACCGCTCAGGGTGGAGAACCAGTACCTGCTGTAGACCAGGGAAAGCGTTCCCACGGTCTCGTCCTCGAGGAAGAGCCCCGTCTTGATCCCCGCACCCGAGCCGAGGCTGTATTCCCTCCCGTCCACGCTTCTGCTGTACTGCGAGTTCACCCCCCCCAGCGCTATGCCGAAAAGATGAAACAGGAATTCTACGGCCCTCCGCTCGCGGAAGGGATAGTGGAGCTGCACGCCGACTCCGGCCCCGTTCGACGCGAATTTGTACACGTAGTTCTCCAGGTAATCGAAATGCTGGTAGAAGCCCACCACTCCCCGGTCCTCGTCGCCCAGATGGAGCTTCCTTCCGTAGAGCATCGCGTGGCCGAAGATGTCCCAGGTCGGGTTGCTCGCGTTCACGTCCGCGTACCCCTGGAACGTGAAATAATCGTAGGGCTCGTACTCGTCCGATTCGTCGTAAGGATCTCCGTACCTCAGTTTTACCCCGACGAACGGATGCGGCGACGAGCCGAAGATCCAGTATTCGTCCCTCGTCCTCGACATGCCGGATACGATCGAAAGCGCGTAATGCGCCCGCCTCATCTTCCTGGGAGGACTCGCCTCTTCGCCGTATACGATCCTGTTCACCGCCATGACCGGATTGAGGACCGTCGCAAGGGTCTTCTTCAGGAAGCCCTTGTAGCCCGGCGTGTCGTCGTAGAGCAGGAGGCTGGAGAGCCGGTAGCCGCCCTCGCCGAGGGCGATGCCGCCGAAGCTCGTCGTGATGAGGTCGTTGATCGAGGGCTTCTCCCGTTCCCCGAAGAACTCCCACGTGAGGCTTCCTGCGATCGCGAACGGCACGGACTCCCAGAAGGTGAAGCCGTTCGTCCGCGCGGAGTTGAAATAAAGGTTCCCCTGGTACGGATGGAGGACCTGGTTCGTGAAGAACGTGCTGCGGTCCCACTGGAACCCGTTCCGGAGGTTGGCGCCCCAGGTTTCCGGGCTGATCTGGGCGTATCCGGCCTGGAGGACGTAATAATCGTAAGCCCAGACCACGTAATTCGCGAAGAAGAGTTCGGTGATCGCCACCCGGTAATTCTTCCCCTCCTCCTCGTCCGGCTCTTCGTCTTCCTCGGCGAAGGCCGCGGCGGGACGAAGGAATACCGCCAGGGCGATCGACGCTATTGAAAGGATACGGACAGGATTCGACCTCAGCATCGGACAAGAAGACCTCTTCGCGGGGGGTGCCGGATACTAGGTAAAATACTATGCCGCCTTCTTTAATGCAAGGACGGTCGGCCGCCCGGATCTCCCGGGCGGCCGGGTCGATCCTCAGTCCTGAGCGGCGGATGCAGGAACGAGGGCCTTTTCCTCGGATGGACCGGCGTCGCGGAATTTGAAGAAGCCGATGGAGACCTTGAGCCTTTCCGCCTCTTCTGCCAGCGACTTCGAGGTCGACGCCATCTCCTCCGAGGCCGCCGAATTGTTCTGGATTATCCTGTCCAGCTGCAGCACCGCCTGGTTCACCTGCGCCGCTCCCGTGTCCTGCTCCCGCGTCGCCGCGCTGATCTCCTGGATGAGGTCCGCGGTCTTCTTGATGTCCGGGATCAAAGCGGTCAGCTTGACGTTCGCGTTCGCGGAAAGCGACAAGGTCTTCGACGAGAGGGAACCGATCTCTCCCGCCGCCTTCTGAGACCTCTCCGCGAGCTTCCGCACCTCGCTCGCAACCACGGCGAAGCCCTTTCCGGCCTCTCCGGCCCTGGCCGCCTCGATCGCCGCGTTCAGCGCGAGGAGGTTCGTCTGCCGGGCGATCTCCTCGATGATGGAGATTTTTTCCGTAATGTCCTTGATCGCGGAGGCGGCCTGTTCGACCGCGTTCCTGCTCTCCTCCGCGTCGACCGAAACCTTCGCGGCGAGATTTCCCGTGACGTTCGCGTTCTCCGCGCTGTGCTTGATGTTCGAACCCATTTCCTCCATGGACGCGGAGACCTCCTCCGCGGCCGCCGCCTGCGAGGAAGCGCCCTGCGAAAGGTTGTCCGAAGCCCGTGACAGCTCGGCCGAGCCGGTGGCGACGTTTTCGGCGCCGGCCAGGACGTCGGACACGATCTCCGAAAGCTTCGCGGTCATGACGTCGAAGGATCTCGCGAGCTCTCCCACCTCGTCTGCCCGCCTGAGCGAATCCATCGACATGAGAGTCTCGATGTTCCCCTCGGCGATGGTCTTGGCCTGGCTCACCGCTTCGTTCAGGACGCGGGAAATCCTCCTGCCGAACCAGAACGAAAGCCCCACGACTATCAGGATGAAGCCCGTCATGATCGCTATAGCGACGATGACCTGAAGACGGAACGTCCCGAGTATGTCGCCCCTCGCCTTCAGGATGACCGCGTCGATCTCGTCGATGTAGTTCCCGGTTCCCACGTTCAGGTCGAAAGGCGCATAATACAGCGTGTAACTGCGCTTGGGAAAAGGCTGTCCGTCGGCTTTCTTCGCGAACCAGTAATCGGTGTAACCGCCGGACTTGCCCCTTTCCAGGAAGTCCTTCACGTAATAATTGCCTTTGTTGTCCTGAGCATTGAGACGGTTCTTCCCTTCCGCGTCGCGCCCCAGGAGTACGACGTTGGTCCCCTTGGCGTCGTCCGCCCAGAAGTACCCCTCCTTGTCGTATCTGAGCTCCCGGAGCAGCTTGATGCCGAGCCCCTTGGCCTGTTCCGCGGTGAGTTCTCCCTTCTGCCGGAGCTTTTGAAGCGCGTCGAGCATGCTGACAGCGGTCTCGACCTCCCATCGCGCGTTCCTATCGAAATCCTCCCTCATGACTTTCTCCAGCTCGCCGAGATCCCGGTTCACGGTGGAAAGGAAGCTGAAGACGAACAGGGAACCGAGCACGACGGTGAACACGAGCGTGGAGCCTACCGTTAGGAGAATGATCTTTGCGGAAATACGTTTCATGATGCACCTCACTTTTCGTAATACTTAATAAGTCTATTATATCAAATTTTCCGCATTTTTACCATAAAAAGTTGCTCCGTCTCACGAAGCGCCTTTCAGCGGAAACGAGACAGGCGAAGATCTCGAAGAATGGAGTTTCATTGAGCGGATTTCTTGCCGGGGAATTCCCTCTTCGCCTTCTTCGCGAAGGCGCCGACTTCGGCCTTGGCCCTGCCGAACGGCGCGAGCGTGCCGGGACCTCCGATGCAGCCGTAGGGGCAGGCCATTCCCTCCACGAGGACCGGAGCCGGTTCGATCCGCTTCTTTTCCATCTTGCCGAGGAGATCCAGGCAGTCCCTGAGCGTGTCCGCGCTCTGCGAGGGAATGACCGCGTCGACGCCGGCCTCCCGTCTCGCGTTCGAGATGATGACCGAAGCGACGTTGCCGGCGATCGGATAGAGCCTTCCCGCTGTCGACGCGTCGTCGAGCTCCGTGAGATCGGTGATCGCGGAGGGATCGACGCCTTTCGCCATGAAGAGCGCCGCGAGTTCCTCGAACGTGATCACGAAGTCGACGAGATCCCGGACCTCGGGCCGGAAGCACTCGGTCTTCTTCGACACGCAGGGACCAACGAACACGACCTTCGCGCCCGGATCCGCCTCCTTGATCTTTTTCGCCGTCTCCACCATCGGCGTGTAGGAGTCGGAGATGTTCTCCGCCAATCCCGGATGGTTGCGCCTCGCAGCCATGACCCAGGAAGGACAGCAGGAGGTTCCTACGAAACGGCCCGCCTGCCGCCTCCGGTCGTCACCGAGCAGGTCCGCGAGTTTACGGCTCTCGTCGAGGATGGCGAGGTCCGCCCCGTAAGCGACTTCCGCCATCCCCGCGAAACCGAGAAGGGAAAGCGCCTTGGCGAGGCCTTCGGGCTTCGCGAGCGGTCCGAACTGGCCGACGAACGAAGGAGCGACCTCGGCGTAGACCCGTTCTCCCGCCTTCATGGCGAGCAGAACCTGGACGATTTCGGACTTCTCCGCGATGGCGCCGAACGGACAGGAGACGATGCAGAGGCCGCAGGACACGCATATGTCGTAGTCGATGTCCGCGAAGCCCTCGGCGTCGGAACGTATGGCGTTGACGCCGCAGGCCGCGGCGCAGGGCCGCTCGCGGTAGAGGATCGCGTTGTACGGGCAGACCTGCATGCAGCGGCCGCATTTTATGCAGAGGCTCTGGTCGATGAAGGACTTCCCGTTCACCATGGATACCGCCTTCTTCGGACAAACGTGGACGCAGGGATGCGCGATGCAGCCCATGCAGCAGTTCGAGACGATGTAGGATTTTTCGGGACACCGTTCGCATCCGATCTTGATCACGTTGACGAGCGGCTCCCGGATGACCTTCCTCCCAACCATGGCGGGCTCCACGTCGTCGATGATCGGGCCGTGGGCTCCGAATTCCTTGATGTCGAGACCGAAGGCGAGCCGCGTCCTTTCTCGGACCACGGCCCTCTCCTTGAATACGCAGTCCCGGTAGGTGGGCGTATGCTTGTAGATGATGTTGTAGGGAATCGTCTCGACGAAGGTCGGAGGCCGATCCTGCTCTATCATTTTCGCCACTTCGACGAGGACCTTGCGCCTGACGTCGGTGACCGGCGTGTAGAGCCCCCTCATCTTCTCGAATATGTCCAGGCTCGGAAGCGGCATGTCAGGCCTCCTCGTCCGCAGAAGAATGCCCGATAAGGGCGTAGAGCAGATCGGTCAGCGCTTCGGTGGTCATGTTCGTGCGGATCATTCCGTCGATCTCGACGACCGGCGCGAGATCTCCGAGCTTGCATTTTTCCAAGCAGTTCACGTAGACGAGAGTCACGGCGCCCGCCATGACGGGATCCTGTTCGACGGCGTGAATGAGTTCCTGCCCTCCCCGGGCGGTACAGTCCATGCCGCAGCAGACCTTCACTTCGATCATGTCTCCCTCCTCCGTCGTCAACAAGTATCGCACGGATGCCGGCAGGGGACAAGAACAGGCCTTGGCGAGCGTCGGAACGCCGCCTTGGCGAGCGTCGGAACGCCGCCTTGGCGAGCGTCGGAACGCCGCCTTGGCG
>CAYNKA010000008.1:151681-183566 GCA_964397655.1 uncultured Spirochaetaceae bacterium
AGCGTCGGAACGCCGCCTCGGCGAGCGTCGGAACGCCGCCTCGGCGAGCGTCGGAACGCCGCCTCGGCGAGCAATCCCTGCGCCTCGTGACGAAAAACCTCATAAATATATCAATTTTCTTGAATATATGATTATATTATTGCTGGAGAGGAAAACCGAATGATAAAGACGACGGCCCTCATCATAAAGGGCATGACGTGCGCAGCCTGTGCCAAAGCTTCGGAACGCGCGGTAAGCAGACTGCCCGGGGTCAAGGAAGCCGCAGTCAACTATGCGACGGAAAAACTCTCGGTCAAATTCGAAGAAGGCGCCGTGGACGTCGAAGCCATCAAGTCGGCGGTCGCAAAGGCGGGTTACGAGGCCGTGGAAGAGCGGAGCGAAAGATCCGTCACGATCCCGATCGGCGGAATGACATGCGCGGCCTGCGCGGCGCGGATCGAGAAGAATCTCGGCAAGCTGTCCGGAGTGATCGCGGCCGCGGTCAATCTCGCGACCGAAAAGGCCACGGTGAGTTACGACCCGGGAGCGGTGCGCCTCTCGGAAATACGGCAGGCCATAACCAAGATCGGGTACACGCCTTTGAGCGCCGAAAATTCCGCACAAGCCGACCGTCACAAAGAGGCGAAGGAACGGGAAATCGACATTCTCAGACTGAAGCTCGCGGTTTCCGCCGTCTTCGCGCTTCCCCTCCTGTATTTGGCCATGGGCGCCATGTTCGGATGGCCGCTTCCGGAGGCGGTACACATGATGCACCATCCGCTGAGATACGCCATCATTCAGTTTGGACTCGCCCTTCCCATCGTGGCCGCGGGATATCGGTTCTACACCGCAGGCTTCGCCGCGATCCTCAGGCGAAGCCCGAACATGGATTCGCTCATCGCCATGGGCACGACAGCAGCCATCGCCTACAGCCTGTTTTCCGTCTATAAAATCACGCAGGGCGCCGTCGAGGCCGCGGAACACCTCTACTTCGAGACGGCCGGCGTGATCATAACCCTCATCCTTCTGGGGAAAACCCTGGAAGCGGTCTCCAAGGGCAGAACATCCGAATCGATCAAGAAGCTCATGGGACTCAGCCCCAAGACCGCAACCGTGATCCGCGATGGCGGAGAGGGAGAAATTCCCGTCGACGAGGTCGAGGTCGGAGACGTCATCCTCGTTCGTCCGGGCGAAAAGTTCCCCGTCGACGGCGTCGTGCTCGAAGGCTCGACCGCGGTGGACGAATCCATGCTTTCGGGGGAAAGCCTGCCCGTGGAAAAAAGGCCGGGCGACAGGGTGATCGGAGCGAGTTTCAACAAGAACGGGGCGGTGACCTTCCGTGCGGAAAAGGTCGGTTCTGATACCGTCATCGCTCAGATCATCAAGCTCGTGGAGGACGCACAGGGCTCCAAGGCACCCATAGCCAAACTGGCGGACACCGTTTCGGGCTGGTTCGTTCCCATCGTGTTCGCGATCGCGGTCGCCTCGGCGCTCGCCTGGCTCGCGGCGGGACAGTCCGCGGTATTCAGCCTTACGATCTTCATAGCAGTCCTCGTGATCGCCTGTCCATGCGCCCTCGGCCTCGCGACGCCCACCGCCATCATGGTGGGAACCGGCAGGGGCGCGGAGTACGGCATCCTCTTCAAGTCCGGGGAGGCTCTGGAAACGGCCCACAGGATCGACACCATCGTCTTCGATAAGACGGGCACCGTCACGAAGGGAGAACCCGAGATCACCGACGTCGTGCCGGCGCCCGGCTTCGACCGGGAGGGACTGCTATCCTTGGCGGCTTCGGCGGAAAAGGGGTCCGAGCATCCTCTGGGCGAGGCCATAGTCGAGGCGGCCGAACGGGAAATCGGTCCGGTGCGGAGGGCCTCTGCGTTCGAAGCCGTTCCGGGGCGCGGGATCGAGGCGGTCGTCGACGGTCGGAGAGTCCTTCTCGGAAACGCGAGCCTTCTCGAGGAAAGGCGCGTGGATACCGGGCCGGCAGGAGAGGAGGCCGAAAGACTCGCGGCTGCCGGCAGGACGCCGATGTTCGCGGCGGTCGACGGCGTCTTCGCGGGGGTCATCGCGGTGGCCGACGTGGTGAAGGACTCGAGCGCGAAGGCGGTGGCGGTCCTGCGCGAAATGGGCCTCGACGTCGTAATGATTACCGGCGACAACCGGAGGACTGCGGAGGCCATCGCGAGACAGGTTGGGATAGACCGCGTCCTCGCGGAGGTGCTCCCCAAGGACAAGGCGGAAGAGATCCGCAAAATTCAAGCCGAGGGCCGGCGGGTAGCCATGGTCGGCGACGGAATCAACGACGCGCCGGCCCTGGCGCAGGCCGACATCGGCATCGCCGTAGGCTCGGGAACAGACGTAGCCATGGAAAGCGCGGACGTCGTGCTGATGCGGAGCGACCTGGCGGACGTCAAGGCCGCGATATCGCTGTCCAGGCAGGTCATCGGGAACATCAAGCAGAACCTCTTCTGGGCCTTCGGGTACAACGTCGCCGGAATTCCGATAGCCGCAGGGCTTCTCCACGCCCTGGGGGGGCCCCTGCTCAATCCGATGTTCGCAGCCGCCGCCATGTCCATGAGTTCCGTGTCGGTCCTGGCCAACGCGCTCAGGCTCAAACGGTTCAAGCCTTAGAATTATAAAAACAATCGGACCTCACGGGTTCCGATCGGAGGAAAAAATGAAGAAGCTCGTAAAGATCGAGGGAATGAGTTGCGGTCATTGCGTCATGCACGTGACCGATGCGCTCGAAAAGGTCCCGGGCGTGTCCAGGGCGAAGGTAGACCTCAAGGGGAATCAGGCGGTGGTCGAGGGTGAGTCGCTCGATGCCGCCGCGCTGAAGAACGCGGTGGCCGAGGCTGGTTACGAGGCCCTGGCCGTGACGGACCTCTGACGCGGCAGGGGGACGCCTCCGTGAAAGAATCGCGCGATTTTTCCCGAAATGATTTGGCAGATTGCACCATCTCACACTACAATAGGATGAGAACCTATGTCGCTGCTGAGAAAAGCCATCGCGTTGAAGGAAAAAAGTGCGGCTCCGCCCGAGAGGCAAAAAAGGGACGCCAACGAACTCCTCTCGACGATCGAGAACATCTATCATATAAAGGATCTCGACTCCCTCCTCGAAAGCATCCTCGGTGAGGCGCGCAAGTTCGTGTACGCCGACGCGGGCACCCTGTACCTCGTCTCCGAGGGTAGGCTCTACTTCAGCTACGTGCAGAACGATACGCTTTTCCCGAAGGGAAACAGCAGGGACAAATACCTGAGCGAATCCCTGAGCATGCCCGTGGACCAGACGTCGATCGCCGGGTATGCCGCCCTCACCGGCGAAGCCCTCCTCATCGACGACGTCTACGACATCCACAGCGGAGTCTCCTTCAGCTTCAACCCGAGTTTCGACAGGAAATCCTCCTACCGGACGAAGTCGATCCTCGTCGTCCCCCTCCTCACGAGGGACGGAACGATCCTCGGAGTGCTCCAGCTCATCAACGCCTTGAGCCCGACCGGCGAGGCCGTCCCCTTTTCCATGCAGGACAGGCTCTACATATCCCAGTTCGCCCAGAGCGCCGCCAACGCGATCGAGACAGCGAGGTTGTCCAGGGAGATGGTCCTCAGGCTCGTGGAGATGGTCGAGCTGCGGGACCCTTTCGAGACCGGCTACCACGTAAAGCGGGTGGGCGCCTATGCCGTGGAGCTGTACGAAGCCTGGGCGAAGAATCACGGCATCGCCTTGAAGGAAATCAACAACACCAAGGACATGCTCAGGACTTCCGCCATGCTCCACGACCTGGGAAAGGTCGCGGTCAGCGACACCATCCTGAAAAAGCCGGCCGAATTGACGGCGGAGGAGCGGAAGCAGGTCTGCATGCACACGATCTACGGGGCGAGGACCTTCCGGCGGATGAATTCCGACTGGGACAAGACCGCCGAGGAAGTTATCCTGAACCATCACGAACGATGGGACGGAGCAGGATACCCCGGCAGGATTCCGGACGTCTTCGCGGCCAGGATCGAATTCGGGCCCGGCAAGAAAGGCACGGAAATCCCCCTCGCCGCCCGTATCGTCGCCATTGCGGACAACTTCGACGCGCTCATCTCGAAGCGCAGCTACAAGAACGCTTGGAGCGAGGATGAAGTGTTCGCGTACCTCCGCAGCCAGAGCGGTAAATTCTTCGATCCGGAGCTCGTGGAAATTTTCCTGGCGATAAAGGACGTGGTCAGGGCGATCAGGGACAAATTCGTCGATCCTTCCCCCGACGGCAAGATTCCGGCGACGGGTTAATTCCCGTCGCCGTCGGCCGATCCGTTCCCTCCCTCGAGCAGGTGCAGAAGCTCCATGTGCATGTCCAATCCGACCTTGGCGCCCGGATCATACAGCTTCATCCGAGTTGGATCCGTTTCCGTGACCACGATCGTCAAGCCGGACACTTCCACGTCGTAGTCCACCGCGTCGCCGAGGTACAGCGATCTTTTCACTTCGCCTCGCAGGAATCCTTCGCCGCCGGAGATCCGGATCATCTCGGGACGGACGACCAGCGTCGCCTTGCCTCCCGCCGATACCCCGTTCTCCCGCGGCACGCGCAGAACCTTGCCGAAGCATTCGACCGCGACTGAGTCCCCCGACACTTCCTTCACCGTGACCGGGAGGAAATTGGCCCGACCGATGAAGTTGGCCACGAATTTGGACTTCGGCCTCCTGTAGATCTCCTCGGGCGTGCCGGTCTGTTCGATGATTCCCTTGTTCATGACGACGATCTGGTCCGAGAGGGTCATCGCCTCGATCTGGTCGTGCGTCACGTAGACGCTCGTGATCCCCAGCTGCTGCTGGATGCGCCGGATCTCGTTCCTCATCTGCTCCCTGAGCTTCGCGTCCAGGTTCGAGAGAGGCTCGTCGAGGAGAAGCACCTTCGGCTCCATGACGAGGGCCCGGGCGAGGGCGACCCTCTGCTGCTGGCCCCCGGAAAGCTGGTTCGGGGCCCGGGTCTCGTACCCCCTGAGATCGACGAGTTCCATGACCCGGCCCACCCTCCGCTCTATCTCCTTCCCGGAGACGCGCTGGACGTGAAGTCCGTAGGCGATGTTCTCAAAAACGTTGAGATGCGGGAATATGGCATAGCTCTGGAACACCATCGCCATTCCGCGTTTATGGGGCGGAAGGCTCGTGATCTCCTCGCCGTCGAGCACGATGCTGCCGCTCGTCGGGATCTCGAATCCCCCGATCAGCCTCAGGGTGGTCGTCTTTCCGCATCCCGACGGACCGAGCAGGGTCACGAGCTCTCCCTTCTTCATGGAAAGAGAAACCCCGTTCACGGCGGTCACTTCGGACGCGCCTCCCCGGGGAGGAAAGACTTTGAAGACGTTTTTCAGCGAAAGATACATGCAGGACCTCCTAGGCTCCCCAGCCGATGTCGATGCCGCCGCCGCGTTTCAGGATCTTGCTGGTGATGAAGTACAGGGCGCTTATCGCCGCGAGCACGAAGACGATGATGATCGTGGAATACGCGGCGGCCATGCTTATTCCGCCCTGCTCCCATTCGCTCAGGATGGAGGCGGTGACGATGCGCCACTTCGGGCTCACCAGGAAAATGATGGCCGAGAGGCTCGTCATGTGACGGGTGAAGCTGAAAATCAGACCCGCGATGATGGCGGGAAGGATGAGCGGAAGGGTGACCTTCCTGAACGTGTACTGCGCGTCCCCTCCCATGATGGCCGAAGCCTCCTCGATGGAGGGGTCGATCTGCTGGAGTGACGCGACGCCGGCCCTGACCGAGGCCGGAAGGCTGCGGACGGCGAACGCCGCGAGGATGATGTACGGGGTGCCCACGAGAGCGAAAGGCTTTCCCGCGAATACGAGCCCCGTCGCGAGACCGAGAAGCCCCATGAATATGACGATCCGAGTCTTCCCTTTCTCACGCAGCACGACCGAGGCGGCGAAGAGCATGAGGATGAGGCCCAGGATCGAAGGCGGGATCTGGAAGAACACCTTGATGTAGTCGGGAAGTTGGGTCACCGCGTTTTTCCAAGTCCCCACTGCGACCGCCCTCGAGGCGAGAGAAACCGCGTATGCCGCGTATTCCGAGGGAGTGTAGAGCGAGGCGTACAGTCCGAAGAGCAGAAGCATGAGGCCGCTCCTTCGCTTCTTCCGGATGACGAGCTCGTACACTCCGAAGAGAATGGAGAGCAGGCCGATCAGGTATATGAAGTAGGCGGCCCCGATCCTGCGTTCGAGAAGGATGAAACCGAAGCCCACGACGAGGCCGATTGCCGCCGCGAGAAGCCGCTCGCTCCTCTTGGAGAACGTTATTCCCACGGTGAAGAACAGGAACGAAGTGAAAAGCACCGCGACGAGGATCCATGGAGTAGTGCTGAAGGCCAGTACGAAGCCGATGCCCAGGATGGTTCCCGGCACGGCCCCTCCCAGATTGGAGGTGAAGTCGAGGACCTCCTTCCCCGAAAACTTCTTCCTCACCACGAGGAAGGCCACGATCATGCCGAGCAGGACCGCGACGGGAGTGGCCAGTACGCTCAGGAAGGTCGTGTCGAGGATGGATTCGATTCCGCGCTCCAGCATCTGCTCCCACCATACGAGGCTGAAGGAATAATCGATCCCCCAAGAAGCGCTGAACGAGCCGTAGATGACCGCGACGTAGAGGACGACGATGAGAATTCCGACGGCGTAGGTAAGGATGATGAACGGCCAGCGGATCCAGCCCTCCTTCTCCTCGATGAGGCCTCCCGTGGGCTTTCCGGTGACCGACACGTACGATCTCCGCGAAACGTAATAACGCTGAACCAGGAAGATCACGAGGGTCGGAATGAGAAGCACGACCGCCAGGGCCGAGGCTTTCTGGTAATCGTACTCGCCCGCAACCGCGATGAAGATCTGGGCGGAAAGGACCGTCACGTTGCCGGAGATGAAGAGAGGGTTCCCCAGATCGGCGAGCGACTCGACGAACAAAAGGAGAAAGGAACCCGCGATCCCCGGGATGAGGAGGGGCAGCGTAACGGTCCTGAAGATGTGGATCTTCCCGGCACCCATGCTCCGCGCCGCTTCCTCCATGGAAGGATCGAGCCTTTCGAGCATGGCCCTGAGGATGAGGTAGGCCACGGAAAAGAACGTGATGACCTGGACGAATACCAGACCGTCCATGCCGTAGATGTCGTTCGAGCCCTTCGGGAAGTTCATGCCGAGCAGGCCGTGGGAGATGAGGCCGTTCCTGCCGAACAGAAGAATGGTGCTGAGGGCGATCGCGAACGGCGGGGACACCGTGGGGACCAGGGCGAGAAGATGCAGGAATTTCCTTCCGGGCGCCTTGCAGCGTACGATCGTGTAGGCGAAGACGAAGCCCAGAAGCGTGCCTCCCGAAGCCGCGAAGATTCCCATGATCATCGTGTCCAGGAACACCTGACGGGACACGGGCCCGTAGTAGGAATCGAAATACCGCTGGAAGTATTGTAGACTGAAATTCCCCTTCTGGTCGAAAAAGCCGTTCCACGAAGTGGCCAGAATGGGGAAAACCACGAAGGCGAACAGAAACAAGGCGCACAGCACAAGACTCATCGCGAGGACCGGATCGCGGAATATGAGGCCGAATTCCTGGATCCGTCTCTTCAACGAGACCGCAAAGGCGCACCGGATGGATGCTTGGCGCATGAATTCCTCCGAATCCGGCGTCCCAAACGAGAAGAGGGCTCGGCGCCCTCTTCTTCATCGAGACAACCGTGAATTCCCTCGGTTATTTCAGGTCCTTCGCGGCGGCGATTTCGTTCGAGAACTTGTCGAGGAAGGCTTTCTTGTTCTTCCCCGCCCACTGGAAGTCGTACTTGATGAGATTCACCTGGAGCAGCTCGGGATGGGAAAGCTGGACGCCCTTGACCGTCGGGGCCTGATACGCCTTGTACTTCGGTCCGAGGGACTGGGCTTCCGCCGTGATCGCCCAGTCGAACCATTTCTTGGCGTTCACGATGTTCTTCCCGCCCTTGAGGAGTCCCATGCCTCCGATCTCGAAGCCCGTTCCCTCCTTCGGGAAGGTGAGCTCGAGGGGAAGCTTGTTGTTTTCGATCTCGTTCACGATGTCGTGGGAGAAGACGATCCCGACCGCAGCCTCGCCCTGGCCGACGAACTTCGCGGGCGCGGCGCCGCTCTTCGTGAACTGGTGCATCTGCGCGGCATACGCCTTGATGTATTCCCAGCCCTTCTGTTCGCCCCGGATCTGCAGTACCGTCGCCAAGGCGGTGTAGGAGGTTCCCGACGTCGACGGGTGAGCGACGATCATCTGTCCCTTGAATTCGGGCCGGAGAAGATCGTCCCAGGAAGTCGGCGCCTTCACTCCGGGATGGGCCGCGAGCCAGTTCTTGTTGGTGCAGAACGCGAGAGATCCGACGTAGATGCCCACCCAGGTATTGTCCGGGTCCTTGAATTTATCCTGGTCGAGCAGGTTGGCGTAATTCGGAGAGTTGTACGGCTCGAGAAGTCCCTCCTGCTTCGCCGCGATGAAGCTGTCGATCGGGCCGCCCCACCAGATGTCGAATTGCGGGTTGTTCTTCTCCGCACGAATCCTGGCGAGAGCCTCCCCGGAGGACATGCGGATGTAATTGACCGTCACCCCGAATTTCTTCTCGAACTCCTGCTTCATCCCCTGGTCCCATTCCTCCTGGGGAGTCATCATGACGTTGAGTTCCTTGGTCGCTTCCTCCTTGACTCCGCCCGCGAACAGGACGGGACTCGCGAGAACCGCGACGATCGCCATTGCGACGACTAGTTTCAATTTGGACATTTCATACCCCCTCTTTTGCAAACGTTTACTATTCAGTATAGCTCCGATACAAACACCGCGCAAGCGAATTGTTGAAATTGCGGGAAAACTTTCTCCGTGGTACCATCGGTTCGGGGGTGAACATGAAGACCTACGATATCGTCATGATGGGCCACGTATCCAAGGACATCATGATCTACCAGGGCAGGGAAGAACGGCTCCTCGGCGGAGCCGTGGTATATTCGTCCGCGGCGGCCGCGAGGTCCGGGGCCCGCGTCCTGGTCCTCACCAAGGCGGCGAAGGCCGATCTTTCTCTGCTCGAAGTCATGAAGCACGAAAACACGACGGTGGAGGCGATCGATTCGCCGGCCACGACTTCCATCAGGAACGAATACCTCACCGAAGACCGGGAACGGAGAATCGTCACCCTCCTCTCCGGAGCGGACCCCTTTACCGCGGAGGATCTTCCGCCGATCGAAACGAAGATTCTGCACGTCGCGGGACTGTTTTTCGGTGAAATCCCTCCTTCCATTTTCCCGAAGCTCGCCAAGCGGCATCCCCTCGCGGTTGACGCCCAAGGACTGCTCAGGAGGAGCGAAAACGGAAATCTCCTGTTCCGCGATCTGGAGAACAAGGCGGAGGTGCTGTCTCTGATCACCTATCTCAAGACCGACGCCGCCGAGGCGGAGGTGCTCACCGGGGAGAAGGACCGCGAAAAGGCCGCCCGGATCCTCGCCTCCTACGGGCCGAAAGAGGTCATGGTGACCCACAACACCGAAGTCATCGTGCTCACGGAGGGGAAATTCCACCGCGCGCCTTTCACGCCCAAAAACCTCTCCGGAAGAACCGGAAGAGGAGACACCTGCTTCGCCTCCTATCTGGTGCGGCGCCTGGCGAAAGGACCGCAGGAATCGGTCGAATACGCCGCCGCCCTCACGAGCATAAAGATGGAAACTCCGGGAATCTTCCGAGGCAGCGTCGCGGACGTGGAAGCGAGGATGAAGACGGATAGGAGGCGGTGATCGGCGCGGTTCTCCCGCCGCGAGGGGTGCCTATCGTCAGGATTTCTGGTTTCGATTCCGGACGCTTTCCCGGACGACGAGGTCTCCTCCGATCTGAACCTTGACGGGCGGAGCTCCTTCGTTGAGGATGCGGTCCCGGAGGAGCCGCAGGGCCATCGAGCCGATTTCCTTTTTCGAGACCTGGATGGTGGTGAGCGGCGGATCGCTCAGGGTCGAAGTGGGAAGGTCGTCGAAACCGACTACCGACACGTCTCGAGGAATTCGGTAGCCTGCTTCCTTGATGGCCTTCATCACCCCGAGGCACACGATGTCGTTGACGCAGAAAAGCCCCTCGGGGAGGCCGGCCTTGCCTGCGAGGATGCGTCGGAAATCCTGATAGGCGCCTTGGAACGTGGAGTCCACCTCGAAGACGTGATTTTCGTCCAATTCCAGATCGAACAGCCCGAGGACGTCCCGAAAGCTTGATTCCCGAAGCAGGAAGTTCCTCGTGCCCACGAGCGATGAGACGAGGCCGATCTTCCTGTGCCCGGTCTCGAAAAGATGGGAAACCACGCGATAGACGGCGTCGCCGTTGTTCATGTCCACGAAGTCGAAGGGCTGATACTCGACGTAGGTATCGAGAAAGACCAGGGGTTTTCCGAAACCGGCGAACTGGCGAACGTCGTCGTCGGAGAGTTCCGTACCGAGTATGATGAAACCAGAGGCGTCCTGCTGCCCCATCGTGTGGATGATCTCCTGGATCGGCCCCGAAGACCGGTAGGACGAGATTTCCACTTTTACCTGGAGTTCCTTCGCCTCGCGGATGATCCCCTCGATGTAGTCGGCTATGAACACGTTGTGGTCGCGGTTGAGGGTGTGCCCGTGTCTCACGATCTGGAGAAACTGGAAGGTCGCCTTGTAGTTGGGGCTGCTCGCCCGCTTTCGGTATCCGAGTTCACCGGCAAGAGTGAGGATCCTCTCGCGGGTCTGCTTGCTTACGCCCTTGCGATTGTTCAGCGCGAGCGATACGGTCGCCGGAGAGACGCCGGCCTTCCTCGCTATGTCGTCCAAATTCATCTGCTCGTCCATAACCGTTCATCGTGCATAGTAACGAATATCGTCGTGAAAAAGCAAGGTTGCATCTGTCGTACTCCTCTCGAGCATCCCGTTTTTGCGCTGTTCGGAATCGCATCACTTGACAACTCAAATGACTCGGGTATATTTTAATTTAACTTTAATTGAAATTTCAATAGGAGGAACGCATGAAAAAGACTTCACTTATTATCGTCGGTCTCATCGTCATGGCGAGTGTTCTTTGGGCAGGAGGATCCGCGGAGAAAAAACCCGCCGATTGGCCCGAGAAAGGCAAGCAGATGGAAATGGTCGTCGGATTCGGCGCAGGCGGAACCTCCGACACCGCGGCGCGATTTTTCGCCGAGTCCCTGAACAAGGAATTGGGAATCCCCGTCGTCACCTCCAACAGAACCGGAGCGACAGGTTCGGTCGCGGGCGTGTACGTGTCCAAGGCGAAACCCGACGGCTATGTGGTCGGCTACGAACCCATCGAAGGTCTCTTCTGGAAGCCCCTCGGCATGGCGCCCGTGAGCCTGGTCGAGAACTTCACCATTTTCGGCCTAGCGGTCCAGGTTCCGGCTACCGTAACCATCAAGGCCAACGACAAGCGGTTCCAGGACATGAAGGGACTCCTCGATTTCGCCAAGGCGAATCCTGGGAAAATCAAGGTCGGAACCTCCGGAGTGGGCTCCAACTGGGAAGTCGCCGCCCGTCTCATCGAACAGAAATACGGCGTTTCCTTCACCTACGTTCCCTACGAAGGCGGCGCCAGCGCAGCGATCGCCCTCCTTCAGGGTTCGGTCGACATGGTGACCAATGCCCCCGGAGAGTTCATCTCCCAGATCAAGTCCGGCGAACTCAAGGTGCTCGGCCTGATGACGGACAAGAGAGCCAAGTTCCTCCCGGACATTCCGACGCTCAAGGAACAGGGCTTCGAACTCGTGCACGGCGGCTGGGGAGTCATCGCCGGGCCGAAGGACATTCCCGCCCCCATCGCCGGGAAAATATCCAAGATCGTCATGGACACCTACATTTCCGAAAAATACCAGAATTTCTGCATGCAGCGGTTCCTCGTCGCCGATTCACCGATGAACGGCGAGCAGGCCACCGCCTTCGCCAAGGCCGAATGGCAGAAGCTCGAGCCCCTCATCAAGGCCGCAGGCTGGATCAAGTAGTCATTCGTTCGAGAAAAATGCATTATACTGGCATCGGACAGAGTGTCCGATGCCGATCTTTTCTATAACAAGAGAGAACAGGTGAAAATCGTGAAGAAACCATTGAGCGGAGTAATAACCGCGGTCATCACCCCCTTCGACGCGAAAGGCGGCGTCGATTACAAAGCGGCCGAAACCATCGTGAAATTCCTGATAAAAAAAGGAGTCGATGCGCTCTTCCCCGTAGGGACGACGGGAGAGATGTTCAAGCTATCCGAGGACGAGAGGAAAAAACTCGCCGAGACCGTGGTGAAGACGGCGGGAGGCAAGGTGCCTGTCTGCATTCACGTAGGCGCGATGGACCAGGCGACCAGCGTCAGGCTCGCGCAGCATGCCGAAAAGATCGGCGCCGATTTCATCGCCTGCGTCACGCCGGCATACTTTACGGCGACGCCGCGCGAAATCGAGGAGTATTTCACGGCCGTGGCGAAGAGCGTCGGGAAGGACTTCCCGATGTACCTCTACAACATACCGCAGCTGTCTACGAACATGCTCACGGCGGACATCGTCAAACAGGTCGTCGCCCGCTGCAAGAACGTGATCGGCGTCAAGTACTCGAACAGCGACATGCTGCTCACCTACAATTACATCCTCACGAAGAAAGGCTTCTCCGTCCTCCAGGGAACGGATCGTTGCTTTCTTCCGGCGCTGTTCATGGGCTGCGGCGGAACGGTTTCCGGGATCTCGTGCGTATACCCCGAACCCTACGTAAAGGTCTACGAGCATTATCGGAAGGGCGATTTCTCCGCAGCCGAAAAATACCAGATCATCGCCAACGAATACTGCAACATCCTCCGCTGCGGCTCCAATATGGCGTATTTCAAGGCGGCACTGGAATACCGCGGCCTTCCCGGCGGCCACATGAGACCGCCTCATCTCGACCTCGACAAGGCGGAAAAGCGGGAATTCATCGCGGGGCTCAAAGCCCTCGACGAGAAGTACTCGGAATTGTTCGAATGAGCTCCCGACGGAAAGGACAAAATCATGGGATGGAAATCTGAAGGAAAAGTTCAACGAGCGGATCTGGTGACGGGGCTGCTCACGGTCTGCGTCTCCCTCTTCGTCTTCGCGGAGACCGGCAGGATGCCGGTCATTTCGGCGCACACCCTCGGTTCGGCGTTCTGGCCCAGAATCATCGCATCGATCCTTCTTCTGCTGGGAATCGTTCTCATCGTTCACAGTTTCACCCTGACGCGTTCCGAGTCGTACTTCTCATTCGAAAAGGGGAAGGAAGGCAACCTGCGGGACATCCTGATCCTGTCGGGGATCACGATCCTCTACGGAGGATTCTGGAACGTCGTGCCCTTTCTCGTCAGTTCGCCGATCTTCATTTTTCTCTCGAGCCGCATTCTCAGGCTCGGGAAACTCGCAACGGTGCTGCTCACCGTCCTGCTGCCGGTCATACTCTACGCCCTTTTCAGGGTCGGCCTCCGAGTGATGATCGTGTGATGAAAGAGGAGGAATGATCCGATGTTTGACGTATTGCTGAACGTCCTCCATCCGGGGACGATGCTCTTTCTCCTCGCCGGCGTCCTCGCCGGCATCGTAGTCGGCGCCCTGCCGGGGCTTTCGGCCACCATGGCGGTGGCGATTCTCACCCCGCTGACGTTCTGGCTCGACAAGAACCTCGGATTCGCCATGCTCCTGGGAGTGTACAATTCGGCGATCTGGGCAGGGGGGATCAGCGCGATCCTCATCAACACCCCGGGAACGCCGGCGTCCATAGCCCAGACCTTCGACGGCTATCAGATGGCGAAAAGCGGCAAGGCGGGGCTCGCTCTCGGCATGAACACCATCTATTCCGTCGCGGGAGGCCTCGTATCCACTCTTGTCCTCGTTTTCCTCGCCTTCCCGCTGGCTCGTTTCGCGCTTAAATTCGAAGCCACCGAATATTGCGCAATCGGTCTATTCGGCCTGAGCCTCATGATTGGAGTTTCGGAAAAGTCGGTGATCAAGGGAATGATCATCGGCTGCTTCGGCCTCCTCATAGCGACCGTCGGCATGGACCCGATCGACGGCTTCATGCGGTTCACCTTCGGGATCACCGACATCATCGACGGCATTTCCTTCATATCCATCATGATCGGCGTGTACGGCATCGGAGAAATCCTCAACCAGGTCTGGGAAAACGAGAAGGGCAAGCGGTCGATGCTCGACCCGAACAAGATCGCCATCGGGAGGATCCTCCCCACGAGACAGGAAGTGAAGCGAACTCTACCGGGAACAGGCATAGCCGCCGTCGTCTCGCCCTTCATCGGCGTCATACCGGCCACCGGAGGGGACATCGCCTCGCTCATCTGCTGGGATCAGGCCAGGCGGGTTTCCAAACATCCCGAGGAATTCGGGAAAGGCTCGGTGGAAGGATTCGCCGCCACATCCTTCGCGAACAACGGGGTCATCGGCGGAGCCATGACGACGATGCTTACCCTCGGCATTCCCGGCGACTCAGTCAGCGCCGTCCTCATCGGGGCTCTCATGATGTACGGCATGATTCCCGGCCCGAAGCTCTTCCAGGAACAGCCCGACTTCATCTACACGATCATCTGGCTTCTCGTCCTGGCGAACGTGCTCATACTGATCATAGGTCTCCTCACGGCGAAGGCATCCTACAAGATCCTCAACATTCCGAAAGAGATCATCTGGATCACGGTCATCGTTCTCTGCCTCATCGGGAGCTTCGCGATCAACAATTCCGTGGCGGACGTTTATATCACGGTCGCCTGCGGATTCTTCGGTTTCCTGCTCAGGCGGATGAACTTCCCGATCGGCCCCCTCATTCTCGGCATCCTGATGGGGCGGCTCGTGGAGACCAACCTGAGGCGAGCCCTCATCATCCATGAAGGCAACTGGACCGTTTTCTTCACCAGGCCCATAACCCTCATCCTGCTCATCTGCACCGTTCTGTCGATAAGCTGGCCTCTGATCCGAAAGAAGTGGAAGGAACGAAAAGCAGTCCTTGCGGAATGAGCGGGCCGGTCCTGCAACCGCGCGTCGAATGAAAAAGGGGCTGTCCGTCCCGGCGGGCAAGCCCCTTTTCGATTTCTGCGGCCGGTATCAGCCCGTCGTCCTGTCGAAGCCTTCCATGAAGAATACGAAGGCCTGGGCGCCGGGGTCGGGCAGACCGAGCGTCTTTTCCCGGAAGACCGCCGCTTTGCCGTGCTGTGACACCATCTCCTTGGTTTTTTCCAGGCCGGCCTTCGCCGCCTCGTATCCGCTGCGGATCGCGCCGCGAAGGTCCGCACCCCCGCGTACGGCCGCCTCGACGGCCTCGGCTGCGGGCTTCAAGGCGTCGACGACGGTCTTGTCGCCGGGTTTTGCCTGCCCGCGCTCCAGGATGCCGGCGAGGAAGGCGTTGAAAAAAAGGACCGCCTCGGCCGCCCCGAATTCGGGCTTGCCCATGAGCGCCTTGCCTCCGCGAAGCAGACCGGTCGCCATGAGGGTGCCCATGGTCGAGGGAGCGACCTTGGCCATGGTCATGCCTCCCTTCGCGATGAGCTTCCCGAGGTCGGTTTCCGTCGACGCCGCGACATCCTCGTACGCGGCGGCGAATCCATGGGTCATCGTGAGCCCCAGATCCGCGTCGCCTATTTTACCGTCCAGATCGATGAGGACCTGCCGGTTCTCCTCCATGGCCTTCTTGATGTTCTCGAAGAGAACGACAACGTCCGCTTTCTTCATCGTCGTCATTACGCTCTCCTAATACTGCATCTGTTCGAAAAACGGAGTGCAGGCCGGCTTCGCGAGCCATGCCTTCAGTTCGTCGTCGAGCTTGATGAGCGAGATAGAAAAACCGGCCATCTCCATCGATGTTGCGAATTCGCCTACGTAGGTATGGTACACTCCGATTCCCTTCGAGGCCAGGATCCGGTCGACTTTCCGGTTGATGATGTAGAGCTCCTCCTTCGGCGTGGCGCCGAGTCCATTGACGAGCACCGCGGCGGAATCGCCCTTCGCGTATTCCATGTCCGCGAAGATCGCACCCATCATTTCATCCACCACCTCATCGGCCGGCCGGAGCTTGCCCCTGCGGACGCCGTGCTCACCGTGGATTCCCATCCCTATCTCCATCTCGTCTTCTCCGAGCGAAAACGACGGTTTCCCGACTTCAGGTATGATGCAGGGAGAGAGGGCGACGCCCATGGTTCGTACGCGCGAGGAGGCTTTTTCCGCCAGACGCTTCACCTCGTCGAAGTCCTTCCCGGCCTCGGCGGCGGCTCCCGCCACCTTGTACACGAAGAAAATCCCCGCGACGCCCCGCCGCTTGTGCTCTTCGCCTTTGGGGGCCGAGGCGACGTCGTCCATGCCGATTACCTGCCCTATCTTGATGTCCTCGAGTTCCGCCATCTCCTGCGACATGTTGAAATTGATCTTGTCGCCCGAGTAGTTGCCGTAGATGTACAGGACGCCCTTGCCGCGACTCACGGCCTTCGTCACCTCGAACATCTGCTCCGCGGAAGGCGACTGGAAGACTCCTCCCACGGCGCAACCGTCCAGAAGCCCTTCGCCCACGTATCCCATGAACAGAGGCAGATGACCCGAGCCGCCGCCGGAGACGAGGCCCACCTTGTCCTTAACCCGAGCCCGCACGATGTTTCGTTTATTGTCTGCGGTGAACGCAAGCTGTTTCGGATGTGCCGCGAGGATTCCTTCCAGCATCTCATCCACGAATCGGTCCGGTTTGTTGATGAATTTCTTCATGCCCCTGCTCCTTTTCGATATGCATTCTCATAGCAGTTTTAATTAAAATTTAAATGAAATTTATACGCAATACCGCGAGCTGTCAATACTACGTAGAAAAATATCAAGCGCAACGTATTGGGCGCTTTTTGGAGTAAACTCTCGGGCGAAGCGCACTCAAGTCTATGGAGCACGGCAAGTAGTAAAACGACTCGGGCGCTAAGGAGCGGAATCCCTCGGGCCTGACGCACTCAAGCCAGGCAGACTCGACTGAAGGCAAAAACCCGTTTTCGGGCCCTTCGACGAGAGCCCGAAGCAAGCCGACCGAGCGGGAACGAAGGAGGCTGATTGATTGGAAGAAAATTCCATCTTGTTTGGATGCTTTTTTATTTAGCGCGAGGGGGCGAAGCGGAATCGGCCTTTTTGCTTCTCGCTTGTGGAGATCGTCGTCGGAGGCGGCCATGCCCGGAGGGAGCCTGCCGCGCGGTCCGGCGAGCGGGAGTGAGCCGGAGAAAGCGCGGAGAAAGTGAGAGAACATTTCCGTGAGCTAATACTTGTGGAAGAGTTTAAGGAAGGCTGTACCGAGCCGAAGAGCTCCCGAGGACTTGGAGCGGAGCCCCCGGTCCCCGCCCTGCCGGTATGGGGACGCGCCTCCACTGGGATGAAGGTGCCACCTGGACGAGGAGAAGCCGCCCTGCGGCTGCTACCGCGACGATGAGGCCATCGCGCTATCGCAGCCTCGGGTTGGGGCTCCCTGCGGGTGCCCCTGAGGAGCGGAGATTTCCGTCTCACAGCGCAGCCTCGACGATGAGCAATAAACAGGCACATAGCATACGGATAAACCGCAATGCACGGATACTATCCTCGGCGAGCGTAGAAGCAGGTCTTGGACGGCATCGGAGCGACCCGAATTCTCCTCGTCAAAGCGGAACTCCGGCGGGGACGCGCCCGGCTATAATCCCAGGGCGGTTCGATTCATAGCGGTGGTTCCCGGAAACGCCTCGATCGTCAGATCTGGTCCGTCCCGTTCTTTTCGTCCTGCAGCATCCGGTTATACAGGTCCGCGGCGAAATCGAGGAATTCATTCCACTCATTCGGTCTGATGAATGGATTTTTCCCTCCCGGGTTTTCGCACATCTCCTTGAACTTTTCCTTCGTGTGGTTCTGGCCGGTATGATTTCCCAGTAAGACGTCCACGGGCTCATTCCGAACCTTTTCCAGGCTGCCGAGATAGGTATCCCGGTAATCCGCGTTGCCGTATTTCACGATGAAATCCCGGCAGAGAGTATTGACGCCGATACCTCCGTACAGGCCCGCGGTATGCGTTTCCTTTCCATCCGTTACTTCGAAGATATACGTCATGACGCCCTTGGTGTGACCGGGGGTGGATATCGCACGAATGTCGGTATTTCCCAGAGTGATGACGTCACCGTCTTCGAGCTCCACGTCCGGTGTAAAGAGCTCAAGGTAAGCGTACCTTGCATCGGAAATCAGCGCCATCTCGGGCCGCGTACGGAACATTTCGGCGTCGGGCCTGCCGAGGAAGGTTTTGGCTCCGGACAGCGAAACGATGAGCTGGGTGCCTCCGAAATGGTCGAAGTGACCGTGGGTATGCAGGATGTATTTGATATCTCCGGGATTGAATCCAGCTTCCCAGATTGACTGGACCAGAAGAGCCCTCGTCGTGGGATAAGCCGTATCGATAAGGATCAGCCCGTCTCCGGTATCGATGAGGTACGAACCGACATCGGCATTCCCCACGAAAAAAAGGTTGCCGAACATCCTGAACGGCCTCATACGGTATTGTTCCGGATATCGGTAAAAATGCTCGTATTTTTCGACGATAAAAGCATATTTCGACGGCATACTACCACTCCTTCTATTTCATCAAGATCGACGGAACAAAAGACACGATCTTCGGGAAAATCGCGCACAGGACAAGTACGGCTATGATCACGAACAGAAAAGGCAGAACACCTTTCGCGATCTTGTAGACGGGAATATTGCCTATGCTGCTCACGACGAAAAGCAGGCCGCCGACGGGTGGGGTAAGGTTCCCGACCACCGCGATCACGCATAAAATCACCCCGAAGGCGATCGGATCATAACCGATGCTCAAAATGACCGGCAACAGCAACGGGGTCAGAATGGGAACGATGGTCGCATCAGTCAAAAAGCAGCCGAGAAAAAGAACGAAAGCGATGATGATGAGCATGAGCAGAATCGGCTCCGAAGTGATGCTGATGAGGCCCATCGTCATTGCCTGCGGGACCTGTTCCCTCGCCAGGATCCAGCCGAAAGTCTGTCCGGTACCCATGAGCAGCAGGACATTGGTGCTGGACTTGGCCGATCTGATCAGGACATCCTTCATGTGGGTCAATTTGAGCTCTTTGGACAAGAAACCCAGGACGGCTGCGTACGCAACGGCTATGGCTCCGGCTTCCGTAGCGGTAAAGACTCCCGTAAGGATGCCGAGCATGGTAACGACCGGCAACATCAGTGCCGGAAAAGTCTGCAGAAATGATTTGACGATCTCTCGCAGCGGAGCCATCTTTTCGTTTTTCGCTTTATAGCCTCGCCGAACCGATATGACATACGAGACGATCATGAGCGCCAAGCCGATGATGAGGCCGGGAACTATGCCTCCCAGAAACAGCTTTGCCACGGATGCCCCGGTAATCGACGCATATATCACCATGATGATGCTGGGAGGAATGACA
The DNA here is from genome assembly GCA_964397655.1 of uncultured Spirochaetaceae bacterium. Classification (GTDB taxonomy): domain Bacteria; phylum Spirochaetota; class Spirochaetia; order DTKZ01; family DTKZ01; genus CAYNKA01. The sequence goes on from CAYNKA010000008.1 coordinate 171,103, forward strand.
GGCCCCAAAACGGCCGCGCTTGCGATCACCGCGCCGCTGAAATCATCGTCATACCCCTCTTTCCGCAACGCGGGGATCATCATCGAGCCCACGGAAGCTGCAGCTGCGGTACAGGAGCCGCACATCCCTGCGAAAATCATGCACCCGAGTATGCTGACGTGCGCCAGACTGCCGCGAATATGTCCTATGATTTTAGAACTGAAATCGAGGATGTTCCTCGTGATGCCTCCTCTGTTCATCAACTCCCCCGCCAGCATGAAGAGGAGAATGGCCAGCAGCGAAAAGCTGTTCACGTTTGCGAAGAGCTTCTGCGGAATCAGCATCAAGGGAATGGATCCGGATAAAACTATATAGGTAACGGAAGACAACCCGATCGCCGCGAATATGGGCAGGCCGCTTATCAATAAGAGAAGAAAAACGATAAACATTGTCACTATCGGGCTCATATATTCTTTCCTTTTTTTCTTCTTTCCTTGAAATCGAACACGATATTGCGAATCGTACTGATGATGATCAGCAAGCCTGATAAAGATAAAATTAAATAAACTATTCCCATCGGAATGTGCAGGCTCGACGAAAGCTGCTCCATATTCATCTCTGCGAATCGGTATCCGTAGACCAGCAGCACATAAGCCATGCACATGACCAGAACGTTCAAGACGAGGACATAATAGAATCCGACCGCTCCTTTGAGTTTCTGCGGAATAAGATCCACGGCGATCAGATTTCTGTCTCTGACGCAGACGCCGGCGCCGAGAGAAACGGTGACAACGAACAGATACCGGCACGCCTCATCCGACCATGGAAGCGAAGAGTTGATGATGAAGCGCGCGAAAATTTGGGATAAGCAGATTACGGTGATGGCCAGGACGCAAATCGCCAGAGTGTAATTGAGTGCTGTATCGAATGCTTTCCATACGGTTTTCAAAGTGCTCTTCCTTTTAAATGAAGCATCTCAACGTATGCCCGTAGAATGCGACGGCGGCGGTGATTCCGTCGCCGTCATGTCGATCATCCGCCTATTTGATCGCGCGGATGGATTCCAGCATACTTTTGGGAAGCAGGTCGCCGTAGAGATCCCGCACGACTGATTCCATGGCGGCGGCCAGGTCGGTCATCGCCTTGCCGGACAAATCGGTGAACTTTATGCCGCTGTCCTTCATTTTCTTCACGTAACCCGTGGTATCGGTGACCAGATTCGCCCTGTCGGTCGAAGTCGCCTTCTCCAGGTTTTTGAGAAGGCTGTCCTGCTGATCTTTCGTGAGGGACAACCAGACCTTGTTGTTGATGATGCAGAACATGGGACCGCCGATATGGCTGGTCATCGTACAGAATTTTACCTGTTCATAGATGCCTCCGGTAAACACGGAGGGGATCGGCAGCTCTACGCCGTCGATGAGTCCTGTTTGAAGTCCGGTGTACACATCGCCGTAGGGCAGGATCGTCGCGTTGCAGCCGAGAGCGGTGAACATCTTTACGTAGAGCTTGACGTCCGGCACGCGCATTTTCAGCCCCTTGAAATCGTTCAGGCTGGCAATCGGAACCTTCTTGGTCCACACCTGCCGGTAACCCTCATTGAACAGGCCGATGACGCGCATACCGGTCTTAGCGAGAAATTCTTCGTTCATCTGCTTGCTGATATCGCTCTGGAAGAACTTGTAGGCGTGTTCGGTATCCCTGAACAAGAAGGGAACACTGTATACGGCATACTTGGGATAGAAATTTTCCACCGCGCCGGCGGCGATGATGCACATATCGACCGTACCCATGTGAACGCCTTCCAGGAAATCGTTCTGGGCTCCCAAGGTGCTGGAGGGAAATACTTTGATATCGATGGCATTGTTCGTGTCGGCCTTGATATTGACGGACATTTCTTTTGCGCAGCGGATGATCGAAGTGGTGTCGGCAAGAGTAGCAGCCAGCGTAAGGGTCTTTCCTGCGACCGCCGGTTTACCGGATTTGGCATCCGGTGCGGGAGATGATCCGCTCTTTCCGGCTTCCTTGCTGCCGCCGGCGAATGCAACCATACCGCTCAGCATCACCACGACAAGAACCAGAAACAATTTCTTCATAATCAGTCCTCCTTAACGTTTAAGACTTTCTCACTTTAAAACCGGGTATGGCGGTTGTAAACAAACAAATACTTGTAAAATAAACAATTTATTGGATTTTCGAAGAAAATGTTAATAATGGAACAGATTCTAAAAAAAGATTTATTCGAGGTTCGAGCAAAATCACAACAAAGAACAACGGTGATCTATAATCGCAATCATACGCGAATTTGGACTTTTTCGGCTCGGTTCTTTATGATCTTAAAATGTCTCAAATACTCATGTGTCATTTTCGTGCAAATTTTACCCGATACTGTCCCGGAGATAAACCGACGAATCGCTTGAACACCCGCATAAAATTCTGCACGGAATTGAACCCGTCCTGTGAGACGATTTGTTTGATCGACATGTCAGGCTGGATCAAATGCATCTTGGCCTTCTCGACCCGGCGGATATTTAAATATTCGGTAAACCGAGTCTGCAATACGGTATTGAAAAGCGTACTCAAATAGGAAGCACTTACCCCCAAATGGTCGGCCACTTCGTTCTGAGAAAGCAATCCGTTCGCATAGTTCTCGTCGATATATTTTTGTGCCTGATAGATGAGTTTATTCTGCCGCTTGCTGAAATAGGTACATAATATTGATACATGCCGACTGCAGACGCTCTCGACGCGTTCGGTCATATCTTCCGGATCCTTCAGCGATTTGAAATCTATGGTTTCTCCGACATCGACGAAAATGGGATCATTGTCGGCTATGCCATATTGCAGATGCATATCGTAGAGAATATCCATGAATGTCTGAAATCCGAAGGCCAGTTCCGACTGATTACGGCTGTTGCCGGCTATCCAATCGATAATCTGCCTGACTTTGACGAGTGCACCTGCCGCATCTCCGACCGCAGCATCGGCCGTAATTTTCTCAATCTGCATTTTTACATATTCCGAATCGAAAGCGAAGTGTTCGATCTTTCCTTGAAAGCCGTCTTCGTTTTGAGTCGAATCCAGATATTTAGAGAAATTGATGGAACGTAAGGCCTCCTTATACGACTGGAAAATTTCGATGAATGTGCCCTTAACGCGTCCGACCCCCACCTGCACGTAGAAATTGTTCTGCTTGATGCTGCCTCGAATCGCATGCATGAAGGCAGAGATATGCGATTTTATCGCTTCCTGGGAAAACGCCTGATCGAACTTCAGAAGAACGGCCCAGATTCCGTTCTCCACTACGACCGTGCGGACATGGAAACCATCCGAAACAACCTTTTGAATGATAGTGTTGATGCTGATGGAATATATCGTCGTTTCGATTTCTTGAACGGAGGAGCTGTTGTTGTGAATCAGAAGCACCGCCAGCATGACGAACTGGCCGTTTCCTCTCAGCTTGGAATTGATACGCCCAAGGTAATCCTCTACCGAATCATTCGACGAATTACGTCCGGATAGGACATCCAGAATCAGCTGATTCTCCATCACCGGCACGATGCCGTCGAGGGTGCTGCTGAGCTCGTCGTTCACCAAAAGAGCCTGACTGAACGAAGAGCTGAGGTATTCGACCTCATTGTGGTATTTGTTTTTTTCAAAGCCGGAGTGCGAAACCGAGCTGTCCAAGACCGACATCATCAAGTCGCGAATGGGCCTGTATATATAATTGGAAATATATATCGACAGACTGACGCTGAGCAACAAAAGGATTACGAGAATGGGGAATACCGTTTTCAGAAGATTATTGACCTTGAGCGCCGAAATGTCGCTTTTGTCTTCGTACACGTAGGTCCAGCCGGAAGTATCGGACGCTTTCAGAAAAAAGGCCGAATCGGAGGCAGTAAGATATTCCTGCCCTGATTTCAGCAGCTTTTCCACCTTGGCCGGAAACGAATCCTTCGGATAATTGCGTGCGTCGGAAAAAACCGGCTTCCCGTTTTTATCGAATATGAGAATGGGCATGTTCAAATTGCCGTCGCCTTGAATGAGGTCGTAAAAGACATCGCTGTCCAATTTCAGGATGATGCTTCCCATGCGCTTTTTACCGGTAAGCGGAAAGTCCCGAGTCATGTATACTCTACCGTTCAAATTGTAAAAACAGGTAGTAATATCCTGTACGTTCGCGAATTCGACGGCGGTATGCTTGGAACACAGATCAAGGATGCTCGAATCCGGGAAATCCTTTAACTGCAGAATGGGCTTATTCGCCGAATATATCGTATCGTTATACGGAATATATAAATACACATCCTGAATCAGATCGCTGTCCGCGGAAGTGGCCTTCAGCAGATTCTGTATCGCGAAATTACGGTCCGCCCGATTCGCATTGGGTACGACGATCGCACCGAGTATATTGCTGTCCTTGGTTAGGTACTGAATCGTACCCTCCAAAAATTTCAGATAGCTGTCCACGATGTCGCTCGTCTTGTTGAGCAAGTTCTTGTTCGTATTGCTGTTCATCTCCGAAACGCTCGAGAAAATGACACTCCTGCTGAAAAAGAAAAATGCCGCCATCATTATGATCATAAGAACCAACAGCGCGAACAACGTTCTGAAAAAAACGCTTCTGAGCCGATATTCGGAGATCGGTTTTAAATTCATCATCCCAAATTCTCCCCGAGTGTATCGACTGTCGATCCGAAAAAAACGGGATTCATCCGCAAGAGCTCTCCCTACTCATTATTGCATGTTTTACGCCTATCTTTGCACGCTACTTAACTTACTTTCCGCAGTATAGCTCATCACGTCGTTCCCATCCTTTCCAAGCATAACATATCAGACGCATTTCGGGCAAAATTGCAGACGAAACGACCCGAGCCCATCAAGCAAGCTTCTGAGTACGGAAACTCGCCTGTCAATCAATAAAAAATGCACCGTTTTTTTGCAAACGTTTCCATTGACAAACACGGAATTATGGCTGAAGATAAAAAAGGCCGCCGTCGTATGCTTCGTTCTTTGTTCACCGGCACATCCAATAGGAGGTACGATATGAAAAAAGGTCTCATCGCATTCTTTCTCGTAGTGTGCATCCTTCCGGCTTTCTCGGGAGGCTCTTCCGAATCGCCGAAAGCGCGGCTCATCTACATGACCGCCGGCGACACCAACATGCTGGCCCTCGGCCAGAATGTTCTTGCACCGGGATTCCAGGCCAAATACCCGAACGCTTCCGTCACCACGATCCATACAGGACCTGGCAACGCCGGATCCCAGATAATCTACGAGAAAATTCTCGCTGAAAGCGCGGCCAAGAAGGAAGTATGGGACGTCGACGTCGCCATGGTACACGAGATCTTCATGAAGTGGGCGATGGAAAAGGACCTTCTTCTTCCGTACGCCAAAGAAGCCGAAACTTGGAAATACGTTACCTCGCCCTTCGCAAAATCCAGCCTCGGCATCAAAATCGAAGGGTACGGGATCCCGATGTTCCACAGCCAGACAGCCCTCGCCTACAATCCCGACTACGTGAAGAATCCGCCGAAAAGCTACAACGAGCTCAAGGACTGGGTGAAACAGAATCCCGGGAAATTCGGCTACAACGGCATCAAGGGCGGCGCCTCCGGCGTGTCCTTCGTCATGGGCTGGGTATACAACGCATCGGGAAAATACGAGAAGTACGCCGTAACCGGCCCCTTCGAAAAAGCCGAAGTCGATTCCTGGGAAGGGGCTTACAAGGAACTCAAGGAATTCAACCAAAGCGTGACCATCACCGCGGGTAACGTCGGGACCCTCGACGCACTCAACCGAGGAGAGATTTGGATGGGTCCGGTTTGGGTCGACATGTTCTTCACCTTCATGAACGAGGGAAAACTCGATCCCAAGACGAGGCTTCTGCTTCCCGAACCGGGAATGCCCGGACAGCCCATGTACTTCGTGATCCCGAAAAAGACCGGATACGCGGATTTGGCCAAGAAATTCGTCGAATACGTCACCAGTCCGGCGATTCAGGCCAAGGAAATCGTGCAGAGATTCAACTGGTACCCCGGAATCGACGGTTCCTTTCTCCAGGGATCCATTCCTAAGGAAATCTACGACAAGATCTACAAGGACGTGACTCCCCAGGATCTCCAGAAGAAAGGCAAGTCCTTCCCGTTGGCGCAATACTATACCGCCGTGTTGGAATCCTACGAAAAATGGATCAAATAGCGATGACGCAGACAATCGCAAAAAGGGGACCCGATCGGGTCCCCCCCTATGTCTTTCTCCTCTTCCCGGCGGTGACGTTCATGCTTCTCATGTACGCCTATCCCTTCATTTCCTCAATCGTAAAAAGTTTCATCGATCCGGAAGGAGGCGTTTCCCTCGAAAACTATCGGAAAACCTGGGACCTCTACTTCAAGGACATCGTTTTCACGTTTTCCGTTACGATATTCAACACGGTAGTAACGACCGCACTCGCCGTTCTTTTCGCCGTTTACTTCCGGCTCAGGCAAAACAGGGTGACTCGGATACTCGCTGCTATGTACCGGCTGCCGATCTTCATTCCGTTCGTCGTGGTATCGCAGATGATGAACAGCTTCCTGGCGCCTCACGGACTGCTCAACATAGCGCTCGCCCAAGTGCATCTCATCGATCTCGAACATCCGCTCCAACTTTTCAACTTCGCGGGCCTTTCTTTCGGCTTCATTTGGAAGCAGGTGCCTTTCTCGCTTCTCATCATCCACGGCGGTTTCCAGATGATCGACAACAGTTACATCGAGGCGGCCAGAAGTACGGGGGCCGGCATCCTCAAGGTGATCCTCAGGATTCTCGTTCCTATGAACAAGCCGAGCATCCTGGTCGCGATGGTCCTCGTCTATTCGCAGATCGTCGGCACTTTCACCCTGCCCTACATGCTCATCGGAGGCAAAATCCCGACGACCATAACGGTCGACATAGCGCACAGGGTGAATTACTTCAGGGATTTCGGCGTCGCGAACGCACTCGGCGTATTCTCCTATGTCCTCGTCCTCATCACCGCGGCGTATTACCTCAAAACCAAAATAAGGGAAGCCCGATAGGAGCGGACCATGTCGAAAAAAAGCATCCTTATGAAGACCGGGGAATTGATACTGCTCGTCGTGTCCTTCCTCCTCGTTTTCGGCCCCATGATGAGCCTCTTCCTCTGGTCGATCGCGCAAAGATGGTACTGGCCGAACGCGCTTCCCCAGGAAGTAACCTTCAGCTACTGGCAGCAGGCGCTCGGTCTCAAAACGAGCCTCGCGATCGGAGCGGTGAGCATAGTCCCGGCCTTCTTCCTCAGCGTCGGCATAGCCCTCGTAACGGTAGCGGTGGCAATGGCGATAGCCATCCCCGCGGGCTACGCCCTCGCGAAATACCGGATTCCCTTCGGCAGCCTCATCCTCTTTCTCTTCCTCATGCCGAACGCATTCCCCCAGCAACCCATCTTCGTGAACCTTCTCCACACCTACACGAGGCTGGGAATGGCGGGAACGATACACGGAGTCATCCTCGTCCACATTCTCGTGGGCCTCGTTTTCGGGGTATGGATCACGAGCGCGACGTTCAGGGCGATTCCTCCGAGCCTGGAGGAGGCCGCACGGAGCGTCGGAGCGAACGGGAGGACCGCCTTCTTCAGGATCAGCCTCCCCCTCGCGGCGCCGGGGCTGCTCGCGAGCGCCGTCTTCGTTTTCATCACCTCTCTCGACGAGTTCACGGGAACCTTCTTCGTGGGACTTCCCTTCGTCAACACCCTGCCGCTCACCCTTTATTCCTCGAGCGGCTACAACATGCAGTTTGCATCGGTCATCGCCCTCGTCCTTCTCGTCCCGAGCCTCCTCTTCATGGTCCTCATCCAGAGGGTCCTGAAGGCGGAGTACGTCGGCGGCATGGGCTGAAAAAGGAGACGCCATGTCTGAACTACGCCTGGACAATATCGTAATGAAATACGGCAAGGTCGCCGCGCTGAACGGCCTGAGCCTCAGGATTCGCGACGGCGAACTCGTCACCCTGCTCGGCCCCTCCGGTTGCGGAAAAACGACGACGCTCAGGTCGGTATCCGGTTTTCTAAAGCCGGAAAGCGGGGAAATCTACATAGGGGACAGAAGGATCACGGACATACCGCCCGAAAAACGCGGAATCGGACTCGTATTCCAGAACTACGCCCTCTGGCCGCACATGACGGTGTTCCAGAACCTCGCGTTCGGCCTGGAGATGCGAAAGGTGCCGACGGAGGAAATAAAGAAACGCGTGAAATCGGTCCTCGGCGTCGTACAGCTCGAGGGCTTCGAGGAACGCTTCCCCCGACAGCTCTCCGGAGGCCAGCAGCAGCGGGTCGCGCTCGCGAGGGCCGTCGTTCTCGAGCCGGACATCCTGCTTCTGGACGAGCCGCTCTCCAACCTCGACGCCTTGCTTCGCGAGCAGATGAGGTTCGAGATCGCGCAGATCCACAAACGGCTAGGCATCACGACCTTGTACGTCACCCACGACCAGACCGAAGCGATGGTCATATCCGACCGCATCGTCATCCTGAGCAACGGGAAGATCATGCAGGACGCGCCGCCTGCCGACATCTACCTCAAGCCGGCGAATAAATTCGTCGCCGGTTTCATGGGAACGACGTCCTTCCTCGACGGCACCGTCGTATCGGTCGAAGGAGAGAGGGTCCACATCGAGACCGCCGGCGGGCTCAAACTGCGCGGGCACGGCCGGGGGCTCGCCCCGGGGAACAAGGCGTCCGCGGCGGTAAGGCCCGAAACCCTGGAAATCGTCGGACCGTCGGCCGGCGGCGAGAACCTCTTCACGGCGCAAGTGGAACGCTCCTATTTCACGGGAGAGATAGTGGACTATCAGCTTCGCGTGGGAAACACCTTCATCCGCGCGAAATGCGACACCCGCAGGCTTTACGGACAGGGCGAGACCCTTTCCGTGAGGATCGACGCGGACAGGCTTCCGATCGTACCGGAAGAAATAACCGCGGTATGAAAATACTTTTTTTCGGCACCTCGAGCGCCGTTCCCTCCGCGGGGAACGGCTACACTTCCTTCCTCGTGTCCGGCGGAGGCCTGAAGGTCCTCGTGGACACGGGCGACAATCCGGTTCGGTCCCTCCGGGAGGCCGCTGAAGATCCCTTCGAACTCGACGCGGTCGTGCTTACCCACCATCACGTCGACCATCTGGGAAGCTACCCCTCCCTCCTCTCGGCCCTCGACTGCATGAACAGGAAAAAGCAGCTCCTCGTCATCGCAAAAGGCGTCACCGCGGAAAAGGCGCGAAAGGTTCTCGAAGCTTTCGACATAGACCAGGACAAGCTCACCTTTCCCGTGGTTCCCGCCGAAACCCTCACCCGCGGCGATTTTTCGGTGACCCTCTTGCCCGGCAGGCATGCGGTTCCGACCCACATGGTGGCGATACGGGAAGGCGAAAGCGGCCTGCTCTATACAGCGGATTACGAACAGGGTAGAGGAGATATCAAGAAGGTCGCGGTCGGCTTCACGTCGCTGGTGCACGAAGCCACCTATCCGCACGAGGCTCTGCCCGATCCCACAGGGCACAGTTCCGCCCTCCAAGCCGGTCAGGCTGCCGAGGCGTCCGAAGTGAAGCAGCTTTTCCTCTGCCATTTCTACGGGGACGCATACCCGGAGGGACTGGAGGCCGCGTCCGAGGCCGGGCTCGCATTCACCGGAGAAATCGTCGAACCGAAGCTTCTTTCGTGGTATACTGTCGCTTGAAAACGGATGGAATATCAGCTCGAACGCCATGACCGCTTCAATTTCGAAGCGAAAACCGATTATAGTCTCGACCTCGAAAGGCGATACAACCGTTATCTCCTCTCGTTCTATTTTTTCATCCCCAAGTCGCTGAAAATTTCCAAGAACGTCTACTCGAAGGCCGATTTCTACACGGACATGTTCTCCTACATTCGCTTCAAAATTCCGCGATTCACGTTCGAGGAACTCCTCGACGAGGGGAACCTTCGTTCCCCGCTCACTACGGTGGGGAAACTGCTCGCGGACTCATCCGGAAGCGTGATCGGACCGCACGAGACGCGACGCCTGATCTACGAGCTTCGTCTCCTCGGAACCGTCCTGAAGGCCCTTCTCAAGACCGAGGCTTTTCACGTCGCGCGGTCGATGAAGCAGTCGTCCATCGAGGACCTCGACCGGCTGATGAAGGAGATCGAGACGGTCGACGGACGGATTCTCGGTTTCTCGGACGTACTGACGTCGGAACGGGCTTCGAGGGAATTGCGGGAGACCTTCCTCTTCGCCGCGGACTTCACGAGCCTCAACATGCAGACCTGCCTGACCTCGGTGCTCAAGGTCTGCGGAAAGACATGCGGCAAGGCGGCAAAGGAGAGGGCGAAAAGGCTCATAGCGATGATCGAGGCCCATCAGAAGCGGCGATCTGCGAGGGGAAGTCCTCTTTTCCGCAAGGTGGGTTCATCCAACGAAGAGTTCACTTACTGGGAAAGCATACTCAAGAAGTATTTTCAAGGAGTCCTGTATCTCGACATCCTCGACAGGAATCCCCAGCAGAATGCGCTCCATATATTCTACGCGTTCGCAGCGGGCATAGCCATGTTCCTCAGCCTCGTTCTCGGACTCTGGATCGCCGGCATTTTCACCGATCAGCAGTCGATCGGATTCATCGCGGCGCTCGTAGTGGCCTACATGGTGAAGGACCGGGTCAAGGACCTCATGCGGGAGTATTCCAACAGGATCATCAGGAAATTTCTTCCCGACCGGAGATTCGCGATTCTCGACTCCCTTACCTCCTCGCCCATCGGAACGATGAAGGATTCGGTCCGCTTCGTTCGTCCCGAGGACGTTCCCGAGGAAATCCTCGTTCGGAGGACCAAGACGAACCAGACCCTGATAGAGACTCAGGGAAAGCCCGAGGAGGTGCTCGTCTACGAGAAGGAAGTATCCCTCGACACGAAGAGAATCGGAAGAATCCACGTTCGCCACCGGGACATAAGCGACATCATGAGATTCAACGTGAAAAGGCTCATCCAATACGCGGACGACCCCTATCACATCCAGGAAGTCTGGCATGGGCCATCGCGAAAGATCAAGAAAGTCAAATGCGCGAAGGTCTATCATCTCAATCTCGTCATGCGTATGGAAGCGCTCCACGATAACAAGGGAGACCGGATTCATTTTAAACGCGTCCGCGCGATTCTGAATCAGAAGGGTCTTCTCGAAGTCGTGGAAATCGTCGAATGACAAAACCGCCGGACTTTTCCGGCGACACGCTTTCTCGAGATCTTTCGCGTCATCTTCACCGCGCGGGAAATGCGACCCCCAGTTCCTCTCCGAGCGCCTCGAATTCCTTCACCACCCCTTCCGGTATCGGTATGCCCTTCGCGAGCCTCTCGGCCTTCGTCTCCATTTCGATCTCGCCCGGGATGTAGATCCTCTTCACGCCTTCCGCTTTCTCGCAGTTCTTGATCTCCCGTATTGCCTCGTCCATGCCTTTCCGAAAATCCGCGAGATCCATGAAGCTGTCGATGCTTATCGCGGCGAATACGCTGCCGACGTCCGTTGGGTCTTTCAGGTTGTCCGCCAGGAAACCGGGGAAATGCGACCCGTAATTCGATCCGGTCAGGACCCCGGAAAGCATGTCCACTGCCAGGGCGATCCCGTAACCCTTGTAGCCTCCTATGGGGGCGAGAAGCCCCTTGAGGGCGGCCTGCGCGTCGGTAGTCGGCCTTCCGGTCTCGTCGAAGGCCCAGCCCGGTTCAAGTGGCTTCCCCTTCTTCGCGTAAAGGACGATTCTTCCTCGTGCCACCACGGTCGTGGCGAGATCGAGGACGAAAGGCTTTTCTTCGCCCGCGGGTATCGCCACCGCGAAGGGATTGGTGCCGAGCATCGCGATCTTGCCGCCGGTCGGCGCGACCGTCGCCGGGGCGTTCGTGGAGGAAAAGCCTATCATCCCGTTATCCAACGCCATCATGGCCCAATAGGCGGCGGCTCCGTAGTGATTCGAATGCGTAGTGGCGACGAAAGCCGTTCCTGTCGTCTTCGCCTTCTCGATCGCCTTGTTCATCGCGAAATGGGAAACCACCTGGCCGATTCCGTTTCGCCCGTCTATGAGGGCGGTCGACGCCCTTTCGCGGACGATCTTTGCCTCGGTGACGGGATTCATCACGCCGGCACGAATCCTCTTCGCGTACACCGTCAGCATTCGAGTTATTCCGTGCGTATCTATCCCGCGGAGGTTGGCTTCGATGAGGGAATCGGTCAGAATCGCGGAATCTTCCTCCTTCACCCCCAATTTCCGGAAAATCTCTTCGGTCCATATCCGCAATTTCTGCGGGGGATGCAACAGTCCATCGTCTACACCGGGCATAAGGGCCTCCTTGGCGTCGTAGTGTGCCAGATGATAGTCTCTGCCGATCGCACATGTCAACCGAAGGGAAACGCGTTCTTCTTTCTGTTGAAACTCTGTGATAATGTCACCCCTAGGACTCGATAAAAATGTCACCC
>CAYNKA010000009.1:0-173820 GCA_964397655.1 uncultured Spirochaetaceae bacterium
TCGGAATCCCGATCCCGAAGTCCGACAGAGCCATGCCGCAATCCGGATTGTAGAGGATCATGAAGCAAGCATAGACTGAACGGCTCCCCTGTGTCACGACGGTTTTCCCCGGATCGGTCCGGCGTCGGGGCTTCTCGGGCTTACTTGAGATTCCTCACGGCACGTCATATAGTGAACTTGATTCCGTTTTTCAAGAGGAGTGAACATTGAAAACGATCCGACTTTTTTCGATCGTATGCGCGGGCTTTTTTCTCTGCGCGGCGTTTCCGGAGGCGTCGGCCGCGGAGGACGTCCGCATCATCGCCCCCCACATCGGGGCGATTACCAACGAGGTCGAGTTCGGCGATTACTCCATAGACTTGAAGGAGACCGTCCTGCTCAAGGGGCTGTATCTCCAATGGATCGACACCGAGCGCTACCAATGGAACCTGTTCGCGTACCAGGCCTCGGACGTGAATTACAGCGACGTCTGGGGAGCTCATTTCATCTTCGATTACTATTTCGGACCTGACTGGAGCGGACAATTCCTCGCAGGCGCCGGCTTCGAGGTCATAAGCGTGAACATGGACGCGGGCGACCATATCGTCGGGACCATGAACGGCCAGCCCGCGACCCTCCGGGATTTCACCATGACGAACACGGTCATGCTGCCGTATCTCAGGCTGGGAAAGTATTTCCGTTTCGGAGACGGAGCCGTGAGGTTTTCGGTCCTTCCCTGGGCCGGAATCCAGCCCCAATGGATCGGGGGCGACCTGAAGTTCGAGAGGCCTTCAGGCTACAATCCCGTCACGCATCAGTTCACCTACGCAGCCGAAGACATCTCCCTCGACGACTACGACCTGTTCGGCATCGCGGGAATCAATTTCAAGGTCCAACTTTCCAGGTACGCCGACCTCGAGGCGAAGTATCAGGCGACCTTCAACGACGGGTACTATCACTCCACCGTGACGGTGATCGCCAACGGCTATTTCTCCCGCCACTGGGGACTCTCCTACAGGTTCAAATACATGGAACATTCCGACGGGAGCGACATCTACCATCTCGTCGGACTCGCTTTCATTTTTTAAGGGCCTATGAGGACCGGCGCGGCCCTGGCGAGGAGAGGCGGCTTCGCGGCCTTGACAGCGGCCTGTCTCGTCGCGGCGTTTCCGATGCTCGTCCCGGTGCTCGCCGATGCGTTCCGGAGGACGGGCATGTACGGGATTCTCGTCCTCGCAATGCTGCCTTTATCGTGTTCCCGCCGAGGTCTCGCCCTCGGCCTTCCTCTAGGGATCGTCTCCGGCATTTTCGGAACCCTGGCGGCCCTGGAGGCAGGCTTCTCGGGCCTGGCGGCTTCGGCCGCGTCCGTCGCCTTCTCGACACCGGTTTCTCTCGGCCTGGGCTGGGCGCACGGAAGGCTCCTCGAGCGGAAAAAGGGGAACGAGACGGCGGTTTCCCTCGCCGCCGGCTTGGTCGTCACCGCTTTCGCGGGTCTTCCCTTCCTGCTCCTTCCGTTCTCCCGCCCCGGTCTGTCGTGGGGAAGCCCGGGATCGGGTCTCAGGAGCGTCATCAGGCTCGCGGATTTCGGCGGTACCGCCCTCGCCGGGCGCCTGGCCGTCGACCTTGGAGGCTCCGTTTTCGATTTCGGTCTGCTTCTGCCCTTCGCCCTTACCGCAGCCGTACTCGCGTTCGCATTCCGTCGCTGGCCGGGTCGGTTCGCGGGCTCGGTCTCCTCCGCGGCTCTTTCGGCCTGGCTCGGGGGGCTGGGGATCGTCGCCTTCCAACAGGCTTCGGGAACCGTCCTTCCCTATCTCGGGCCCCTCTCCCCGGTGCTTCCCGCGGCCGGCTGCCTCGTAGCGGGAGGCGCCGCCGATGAGGACGCCGGAGTCGGACGGGCTGTCTACGGGACAGCGCTCTTCCAGACCCTCGCCGCCGCATGTACGGCTCTCGCCGGCGGAGACCCGCGCATCGAGCAGGTGCTCGGGTCCGGCCTCGTCCTCATCTTCCTCCTCCGGCGAAAAGGAGGACGTCCGTGAATCGAATCGCTCGTTTCGCGGCGGCGAACTCCTGGCCGCTCTTCTTCGCGGTCCTTTCCGCGGCGGCTTTTCCCCTTTCCGGCGTCTCGGTTTCCTTCCTCGCCCAGGAACTCGTATTCCGGTTTTCGAGGTATTTTCTCCTCGCCTTGGCCCTTCTGCCGCCCGCGCTCTCGGGCGCCGGCCTGAATTTCTCGATGGTCCAGGGACTCGCGGCGGGCGAAGCGGCGATCAGCTTCGTCCCGTATCTGCACGTCCGCGGTCCGGAAGGCGTCTTCGTTTCCATGCTCCTCTCGGTCCCGCCGGCTGCGCTGTTCGGTTTCCTGGGATGGAGGGCGGACCGCAAGGCCGGGGGAGATGGACCGCTCGTATCGATCGTGCTCGCCGTTTTCGCGAGCCTTCTCAGCGGCGTCCTCGCCGGCACGCGTTATACCGGAGCCGGCGACCCGGTATCCGCCTCCGGTATAGCGCACGGCCTCGACGGCCTCCTCGTCCTCCGCGTCGGATCCTTCGATATTCCCGGAGCCGGCCTGCTCCTCGCGGCGGGTTCCGCGTTTTTGACGTTCTTTTTTTTCGAAAGAAGGACCCGGAGCCCGAGCTATCCGGCCATCCCGAGGAGACGGCGTCTCGCCGCTTTCGTCGCTTCCTCCGTGGTCGCCGGTCTCGGCATGATAGTCCACCTCCAGGGCCTGGGTTCCGCATCCCACGGCGGACACGGCCAGATCGCACTCGTTTCCGCCGCCGCCTTCGTCGCCGGAGGCGCCTTCCGCGCGGACCGGAACGTCATCCGCGTTTCGGCCGGCGTCATTCTTTTCCACTCGTTCTACGTTCTCGCGCCCATGGCGTCGAAAGCCGCTTTCGATTCCGCCATGCTCGGCGAACATTTCAGGTTCTTCGTCGCCTGTCTCGCGGTTTCGGCGGCGCTCGTCCGGGGATGAACGAACGGGGTGGAAATCAACGTCGTTCCCGTGCTATATCATTCACGAAGGAATAACCGCATGAAACCAGCACTTATCGTCATGGCCGCCGGCCTGGGTTCCCGTTACGGCGGAATCAAACAGATCGACCCCGTCGGGCTCGCGGGAGAGGCTATCCTGGATTATTCGATTTTCGACGCTCTCAGGGCCGGCTTCGGGAAGGTGGTTTTCGTCATCCGCAGGGACATCGAAAGGGACGTGAAGGACTTCTTCGGCGACAGGTTCGAGAAAAGGGTTCCGACGGTCTTCGTCCATCAGGAGCTGGACATGCTGCCTCCGGGTTTCTCGATCCCTGAGGGCCGAACCAAGCCCTGGGGAACCGGGCACGCGGTTCTCTGCGCGCGCGACAAGACAGACGTCCCCTTCGCGGTAATCAACGCCGACGATTTCTACGGAAGGGACGCCTTCCGGGTCATGGCGGATCATCTTTCGGAGACGAACCCCTCGAAAGCGGACTTTTCCATGGTCGGTTACCGGCTCGCTAACACGCTTTCGGAGCACGGCTCCGTTTCACGCGGCGTTTGCACCGTGGACGGCGGGGGTTTCCTTTCGTCGCTTGAGGAGCATCTCAAGATCGAGCGCACCTCCAGGGGGATCGAGAGCCTCGATCCGGAGCATGCGGGCCTGCTCACGGGAGAGGAGCCCGTGTCCATGAATTTCTTCGGTTTTACGCCCGCCCTGTTTCCGCTTCTCGACCGCGAATTCAGGTCCTTCCTATCCCGTCTCGGAGGGGAGGCGAAGTCCGAATGCTACATTCCCAAGGTCGTCAATTCCCTCGTCGCCTCGGGCGAGGCCAGGGTCAAGGTCCTGCCGACCTCCGCCTCCTGGTTCGGCATCACGTACAAGGAAGACAAGAGCAAGGTGCAGGATAACATCCGCCGCCTCATCAGGTCCGGCGAGTATCCCGAGCGCCTGTGGTGAACGCGCGGACGGGCCCGAATCGCGCCGAAGCCGGCCCGGGTTCCGGACTCCGTTCCTTTTCGACGGGACGGAGCGCCCCCCTCATTGCCGGTCGCCCCGCATCGTGAGCATGCGGATGGTGCCCTGGAGTTCGCTTATCTTCTTCTGCTGTGCCGTGAGCACTGCGAGGAACTCGTCCGCGCCCATATCCTGAAGCTCCTTGCTCTCCGGCCCGGGCCCGGAGTCCCTTTCCGCGAAATCGTACTGCGCCTCGATCTGAGCCAGTTCGAAGGAATCCTTGTACATGTTGAGGTCGAGCGGCATGGACGGAAAATTCCGCGATTGGACCAGTTTGTCGGAGAGCCTCTGGAATTCCTTCGCCGCGAGCGAATCAGGATAATCGAGGACGAAGGGCTTCAGGCTCTTCAGGGAATGGGTCACGTTTTTGTCGTTGTAGACGAAGCCGAGACAACCGAGGTCGATCTCGAGGTTCTTCTGGACGAGGCTCCTGAAGCTTTCGACGATGTTCATGTCTTCGGGAGCTTCCGCCATGTTCACCACCAGGCTGGGTTTGAGCATCTTCACATACTCTCTCATCCGTTTGCCGGAGGTCTTGTCGATCCTGTCGACGTCCTTGAGAATCCTCCCGAGGGGGGGGAGGGAATTGGGCTTCGGCTCCTTCAGGATCTTCTTGAGATGGTCGGCGACCCTATTCTTGGACGCAAAGGCGCGCTGGAGGAAGCGGAAGAGGGTGTTCTTGAGGAAGCTGTAGGCGTTGAGGATCGACGTCACCTGCGGAGTGACCACTACGAGTCCCGAATTGGATACCAGGAAATAGTCGATGATGTTGTGCTGGCTTCCGGAACCGAGATCCAGGAGGATGTAATCCGCTTCGAGCTTCAGGATGTTCGCGATGATGCTCTTCTTCTGGCTGTACACCATGTCGGCGGTGCCGGGAACGAGCACGTCGCCGGGGATGAAGAACAGGTTGGGGTATTCGGTCCTGAGCACGATGTCCTTGAAGGGCATACCCTTGCTCGAGACGAAATTGCCGAGACCGAGGTACTTGTTCTTCAGGCCGAGGCAGGAGTGCAGGTTGGATCCCCCCATGTCGAGGTCTACGAGGATGGTTCTCCATCCGGCCTTGCCGAGCAGGATGCCCAGATTCGCCGTGAGCATGGACTTCCCGACGCCGCCCTTGCCGCTCGCCACGGGAATGATTTTTCGGTTGGTGTTCTCGCACAGTACCATGATGCCTCTTTCAGTTAGTTATAGCACGTTCTCCCGGAAAAAGAACTAGGGCGACACATCTTTTCCCGTCGCCGTTACGGTCCGATGCGGCGTTCGACGATCGGATGCCGCCTAAGTTCGGACGTAAAAAAAGAAGTTCGGCTTCCGAATAAAATCCTTGTGCGGAAGAGAAAAAAATGTGGTAGAGTAAGGATATGATCGATGATCCCCGGGAACGTGTCTTCCGCGTCGACACTGAGTGCTACATCGTCTATCTCGGGAAGGAGCGGGACGATTATCGTCCGTTCCTCCGAATCGGCAATTCTCCCAAGCTGCCCGAAAGGGTGAAGAACTTCATTTCCACGGTCGTCGTCACGGACTCGTACACCGGAAACCAGCTCATCGAGCACGAGAACCTCCAACTCCCGCTGAACGGCGAGACGAGGTACGTCGGCGACCCCGAGGGGGTCAACCGGCTCAAACAGTTCCTGGAAGAAAAGGACCTTCCCGTGACGGGCTACGTGTACGAGGATCAGGGGGAGGACCCCGGCCAAGGCGGAGCCTACGTCTACTTCTACCGGAGCGGAAACCTCCATGTCGTGCGCGACGGCGCCGAGCTGTTCGATCTGCGCGATCGGGAGCGCGACGACTCCCATTTCGTGAGCAGGGCGGATCGTGCGGTCCGGCTCGTGAAGGCGAATCCGCTCCGGTTCGTTCCCCAGGATTTTTCGGACCCGGGTTTCGTCCTCGCCGGAGACCGGATCTACCTCTTCAGCGAGGGGAGGTTCGGCTCCGCTTCGGTTTCGGCCGATTACATCCTCCATCTCGCATCATACGGGATCGATCCCGATCTCCTCGTGTGGATGATGGAGGACGGTCCGTCGGAAGGGCTGGTCGAAAGGATGAAGAGAGCGGCCCTCTCGGGGAAAGCCGTCAAGGTTCTGTCGCCCGCGGAGGCGAAGGTGAGGAGCGCGGTTTCGGTTTTCGCGGAGTCGAAGCTCTCCTGTGATATCGTCCCCTGCGGCCGGGAAGAGGTTCTCGTTTCCGGCTTTTCCGTACGACGGGAAGGCGCCTCCTTCGTCTGCTCGTTCCCGAAGCCGGCCGAAGGCATGGAAATGCGCTTCGAAGACGGGAAGCGGCATCCCGACGTCGCGAACTCCTTTTTCGAAGGGCTCGGCCTTCCGATCCGCGGAATCAGGCCCATCGAAGGCGTTCCCTACCGGTTCCTTGCCGAGGCGTCGACGGACCCCGACCGCCTCGTTCGGGAATACCTCTCGGAGCCCCTCGATTCCATGCGCGACGTTCTCGACCTGAGGAACAGAGGAGCGCTCAGGGACCTCTCGGCGCTCGCGAAAGCCGTGACCGCTACCTCGGTCTCTCCGGCGACGATTCAGCTCCTCGAGGCGAGGGGAAGGACCTTCGGAGCGCCTGAGTTGCAGGAGCTCTACCCGGTCTACTGGAACGCGCGGGAACTTTCGCGTCTCTGCGCCGCGGCGGATGACGTCGACTCCGGCGTGAAACGGCAGGCGGGCCGGTTCGCCGCCCTCTGTCCGT
Organism: uncultured Spirochaetaceae bacterium; assembly: GCA_964397655.1. Lineage (GTDB taxonomy): Bacteria > Spirochaetota > Spirochaetia > DTKZ01 > DTKZ01 > CAYNKA01. The sequence goes on from CAYNKA010000009.1 coordinate 6,674, forward strand.
CCCTCGTCCCGCCGGCCCGCAACGCGGATCAGCTGCCCCTCGTCGGGGATATCTTCCCGTACCGGAATTCCCGGTATCTTTTCTATCGGTACAACGGCCTCGTCACCTCCCTCAAGCTGCGGCAGGCGAAGAAGAGCGCGGAGGGGATCGAGAAACTGCTCGCGCCGCGGGACGAGGAATTCTTCGAAAAGGAAAGAAAGCGGCTGCTCGATTTCATAGACGGCCTCGCCGAAGTCGCTCCCACGAACCGAAAAATGATCCCGGTGGAGGAACGGCATCCGCTGCGACCTCATCCCGAGGAGACTCCGCGGCCCGAGCGGCAGGCAGAAGCCCCGACCGTCGCGGCGAAGCCTCCGGAGGCCCCGAAGCCTGCGGGAGCGATACCCTCGGCCGCCAGACCCGGACCCGTCAAACCCTCCTTCGCGATTCGGCCGCCCGCGCCGGATATTCCTGTCCCCGACCTCGTGCCTCGCAGACCGGCGAGGGGCCGCGGACTTCCCTCGTGGGTGAATGCGAAAACCCTGGTTCCCGTCGCGGTGCTTGCCGGAGTCGGCGGAGCGTCGGTGTTCTTGGTGCGTTCGTGCGAAAAACCCCGGACCGAGACCGCGGCCGCCGCGGGTACGGTTCCCGCCGTACCGGTCGATCCTTCGGTTCGTACGGCCCCGATTCCGGAGACGAAGGGCGGAGCGGCGTCCGCGGACGGAACTCACGCGGTTTCGGCGCACAAGGCCGCGGAGAAGCCGGAAGCCCCGAAGCCCGAAACCGCGAACGAAGTTCGGAAAACCGGGGAGGCTGGGGTTCCACGGGAAAGCCCGCCTTCCAGCTCCGGGAAAAGGCCCGAACCCGGCGCCGAAAGGAAACCTTCCGTCGCGGCGGATGCGCGCAAGACCGCGGATCGGACCGCTGAACCTCGGACGGAAGGCGCCCGTGAGGGGGGAGGTGGAAAGGGTAGATCCCTCCCAATAATTGACACCGTGAAAATTTCAATTACAATACGTGATGTATACGATCTGGTGAACGAGACTGCGGAGAAGAACAGCTACCGCAGGCTCGATTCCCCGAAGGACGGCCGTCCGGATCCGAATCTGATTTTCCCCGGCGCGGTCTTCGTCCTTCCTGACGGAACGTCCTACACCGTCGTGAAAGGGGATACGCTTTGGGACATCACCGTGCGTTTCATCAGAAAATCCATGCGGGAGCAGGAGGATGCTTACAAAAAGCTTATGATTTCCGACCGTCCTAAGGATGAGGTGATCGCGGAGCTCAGGAAGCTTCGCGATTCCTCCCGCAGCACGAACCTTAAAGCCCGATTCGCCGAGGCTTTGAAACAAATCGAGGAGGAATAAATTTTTAAGGAATTGCATTGTTTTTGCAAAAGGATGTACTATATTGTATAATGTGTCCGTGGGATTTCTCCCCCAAGATTTTTTTTGAAAGGAGTAGTCTATGTCTGATATATCGAGAAGCCCAAATGTATTTCATCCGACGAAACTCTCTGCGGTCGGGTCTCGCAACAGCTTGGCGCAGGAAGGACGCAGGCAGAAGGACGAGTTTGACCAGCTGATTCACGAAGAGACTGAGAACATTCTCAACCTCGTTCAGACGAAGCTTCCGAAAGAAGTGCTCGAGAAACTCGAGGTCATGGGTGGTTTGAAGGAGAAACTCTACAACTACTTCAACCAGAACTATCAGAACATGTTCAACCGGTACATCGTCACCACTGAAGACGAAATGGTGAAGAAGATCCGGAACTTCATCGACAAGGAAGAGAACAAAACCCTCGCCCGCTATTCGCCCAAGGAAATCGCGGAGATGTTGGACCAGATCGCCGGTGCGGACAAGTTCAACACGGGAGAAATCGAAAAATCCATCGTCAACATGTACGGCCACTTGCACGGGCATATCCAGAGAGGTCTCAACGACCTTGAGAACGAGACCAACTCCCAGCTTCGTCAGAAAACCGACGTCGGCGCCTTCATCCGCGGCGAGAACGCCTATTCGGTCGTCAAGTGCGCGTTCAAGGACAATGCTTCGAAGCCGAAGACCGTCACCGACGTCAAGCTCTCGGTCAACATTCTCGATTCCGAACTGATCAGTCCGATTTTCCAGTATCAGTCCACGGTAGAGTTCATCATCAAAGATCAGATTTCCCGAACCATCACGACCTACATCGAAAAAGAACTCGAGGCTCTCCAGGAGCAGATGGTCGACGAAGGCAAGGAAGAGCTCCAGGACACCGAGATCATCTTCGAGAAGATGAAAAGGGTCCCGAACTACACCGACGACGAAATCGAGGACGACAAGTCAAAGAGGTATTCCTTCCTCGCGAAATCACTCATCGACAAGATCGAAGGGCTTCGCGCGGAGATCGATCCGAAGGAATTCGATCCTCTCAATATCCGCGAGAACCTCAAGAAAATCATTGACATGGAGAACATCAGGAACCGCGGTTTCAACACTGCCATCAATTCGATCACCGCGATCCTCGACACCAGCAAGATGGGGTATCAGTACATCGAAAACCTCAAGAACGCGCGCGAACTCATCATCCGGGAGTACGAGGACATCGACCCCAACAATCTCCCCGACGAGCGTTATTCCATCCGCCTGAAATACTACGACGGCGAACAGCTTCAGAAGGAACAGGCCGCCTACGACAAGCAGATGGAATCCTTCAAGAACGAAACGACCCACCTCTGGGACGTCGTGGAAGCCATCTACCAGGGCAGCAAGTCCAGCTTCAAGGTCAACGATTTCGACGATCTCTCCAAGAAGATGTCCGGAAGCATCAAGAAGGCGAAGCAGGGCTCCAGTGAGCCGCTGTACGAGGAACTCGAGAAGGTCTGGAACGAAATCGTCCTCGTCCGCGCCGAGAAGACCGACGTGGAACGGCTCAACCAGACCTACCTCTACGAGAAGAACCTCTTCAAGAAGATGCTCATCAAGACCAGGGAGAAGGTCAGGATCATCTACGGCTATCAGAACCCGCAGGTCCGCGTCATCCTCGATCAGCGCATCGACTTCCTGGAGAAACAGTTCGAGGCCTTCGATTACCTCATCAACCCCTACCACATCCAGGCCGGTCTCCTTCTCGACGTCGACATCGTCAGCATCAAACGGAAGAAATACACCCTCATGGCCATGGCCAACGTCCTCAACGAGTTCCTGCACGGGATTTCGAAGGGCTTCCAGGACGCTGCGTTCGCGACCTTCAAGCGGCGGCGGTCCACGGTGCGCGAGGACATCTCCCAGAAATTCACCTCCGATATCGACGAGCCCGTAGTGACCGAGCTTCCCAAAGGCGGCGAATCCTACGCTACCGGAACCACGGAAGTGGCGGAAGCCTCCGAAGGAGTGAAGGGGAAGGCCAACGTCACCCCTTCTAAGAAAAGGGCCGGATCGGATGATCTCCAAGAGCTGTAAGTCATGGACAACGAATTAAACTTTCTTTCCCGCAAAGCCGGTTTCAACACGGCTTTGCGGCATTTCCGTCTGGTGACCCGCTATGTCGGGGAAGTCCAGAAGGGCGGTAATCTCGCGGACCTCATAAACCTCTCCCTCGAAGAGGGAGAGGTCCATCGCGATCAGGTGAAGCCGATCCTCAATGCCGTCGCCGTAGACAAATTCATGTATGCATTCAAGTCTTACAACCTCGAACGGGCGATCGAGAATCCCGACGGGATCGTAAAGACCTTGTCAGAGTGGGGCAAGATCGACCTCATTTTCACCTACGCGTCTCCTCAGGCCGGACTCTTCGTGATCAACCCGAAGAACCCCGGGCATTGGGAACAGGCTCTGCCTCTCATGAAGGACGAACTCGTAGTGGTCTACGCCGGTTCAGCCGAGGACCAGAGTCTTTCCTCCGAACTCAAGCAGGCGGCGGTTGAGGACTGCATCGGATTGTTGAACGGAGAATCCGTCGCAACCCGGAAAGAATTCAAGGGAGCCGAACGGCCCAGAGTTCAAGTGCAGGTTCAGCCCTCGCAGCCAGCGGCGCCGATCGCTCAGCAGGCGGCGACAGCCGCCCGGCCCCAGGCTGCGGGCTCCGTCGCGGTGAAGCCCGGCGCTCCGGCGGCAGGCGGGAAGAAGAGGATGACGCCGAGGTACGGCGTGCTCGTGACGAACGAACTTTTCCACAACGGGAACGTCGAAGCCTGGAAACGAGTCATAGAAAGCTATAAGGCCAAGTACCCGACGCTCGACGTCCTCATCTGGTACGAGAATGAAAGGATCAACGACATCAACGCTCTCTTCAAATGGGGCAAGGTGAAGCACGGGAATCCGATCATGATCAGCGTGACCGGGGACGACATCAAGGACGTGTCCAAACTTCAGAAGTACCTGTTCGAAGGAGCAAGTCCGAGGTTTGAAGTATTCCTCCGCGGTGCGGTAAACCGCGTTCTCGATCTATTTTGAGGTGGACCTATGGAGGATTTTTATTTTTTCTGTAATGGCGAGTACAACGACAAACCCGAAACCCTCGAGGTAATCGGTAACCGCGGTCAGCGAATCATAGAACTCGCGACGCTGAACATCCCGACTTCGCCGGGTTTCATTCTGCCGAACGCGACGATCCGAGGTCTCCCGCGGGACACGAAACTCGTATGGGACGTCCTGAAGGACCCCTTCAAGAAGATGGAGAAGGCCTTCGGCAAGGTATTCGACGACGGGAGGAATCCGCTTCTTCTCAAGGTTGTGGAGAGCCCGATGCTCAGCATCGTGAACACCCAGTCCATCCACAACGTCGGGATCTGCGATACGACGATCGGCGGTTTCGCTTCGTTCGTAGGCGAAGCCTTCGCCTACCACGAATACGCGTTTCTGCTCCAGAAGGTTCTCGAACTCGAACTGCTCACGAAAATCGATTCACAGAGAAAAGGGAAGCTGGAAGCCTTCCTGAAGGCGGTGAAGGCATCGAAAGGCAAGGCGACCCTCCTGACCGCGCTCAAGAAGTACAGGTCGGTCTTGCCCGAGGAATTCTACACCAACGCTTATCAGCAGCTCATGTACGTCATCAATCTGTTCAGGAACATTTTCGAGCAGAACACCACCTGCGAGGATTCGGCCCTCCTGATCCAGACGATGGTCTACGGAAATTTCAACGACAAGAGCTGCGCGGGCGATTACTTCTCGCACGACATCATAACCGGCGAAAACGTCCTCATGGGCGAATTCTTCACCCAAGCCTTCGACGCACGAGAGAAGAAGGGGACGCCGATCGCCAAGATGGATCCCATCATTCTCAATCGCCTGAAGGAGATCGGGAAGCAGCTGGAACGGAAATTCAAGGAAATCCGCAGAGTGAGATTCACCGTCGAAAACGGCGAACTCTGGATCATCGATCAACAGCCTGCGGCGAACAAATCGACCCAGGCCGAAATAAAGAGCCTGCTCGACCTGTTGACCGAAGGGGTCATCGACGAGGAATACGTGATCAAGGCGATCAAGCCGGGCAGGCTGTCCGAGATCCTGCACCCCACGCTCGATTTCCAGTCCGTTGCCAAGTTCCCCTCCCTGACGGGAGGAATCGCCGGGTCGGTCGGCGCGGCGATCGGAAGGGTTTACTTCTCGACGCCCAACCTCCTCAAGGCCCATCGTCAGGCGACGCAGAACAATGAAGATACCAACTTCATCCTCGCCATGCCTTCGACCTTCGCAGAGGACGTGAAGGCGATCGAAGTCGCGAAGGGAGTCCTCGCCGCGGAAGGCGGCTACGCTTCCCACGCCCCGGTCGTGGCACGAAGCCTCGGTAAGGTCGCGCTCGTATATCCCGGTCTCCAGATCGGGACGTCCTCCATGATCATCTCCGGAAAGAAGGTGAAGGAGGGGGATTACATAACTCTCAACGTGCCGTACTACGACACTCCCTCGATCTACATCGGCAAGGGCGTGCTCACAAAGCCTACGCCGGAGAACTCCGGACTCCTGGAGCTGCTCGAGATCATCCAGAGGCACATCACCGATTTCGACGTCCACGCGAACGCGGATCAACCGAAGGACGCGACCCTGGCAAGGATGTTCAAGGCGCCGGGGATCGGCCTGTGCCGGACCGAACACATGTTCTTCGCCGAGGACAGAATCAACCGATTCCGTGGAATGATAGTAGCGGAATCCCAGGAAGAAAGGCAGAACCTTCTCAACGAACTCAAGAAGGATCAGGCAGACGATTTCTACCAGCTTCTGAAGACCATGGCGGGCTTCCCCGTCACGATCCGTCTTCTCGACGCCCCCCTGCACGAATTCCTTCCTCATACGAAGGAAGGGTACGCCGAATTCCTGAAGTATCTCCAGAAGAAAAAGAAGAAGCTGACACTGGACGAACTCAAGGCCAGATGCGACCTGCTTCGCGAGGTGAACCCCATGCTCGGGCATCGCGGCGTCAGGATCGCAGTCTCCTATCCGGAAATCTACAACATGCAGGTCAGGGCCATCTTCGAAGCCTCCTACAGACTGAAGAAGGAAAAAATCGACGCGGTTCCGGAAATCATGATACCAGTGGTGATGACCGCCTCGGAAGTCAAGATCGTCAGGAACGGCAAGAGAATCGAAGGAAAGACGATTACGGGGATCCGGGACATCGAGGAGGAAGTGAGGAAGGAATTCGGCTTCGATGAGCCGATTCATTACTCGGTCGGCTCCATGATCGAGCTGCCGGCCGCCGCCCTCCAGGCAGGGGAAATCGCGAGATACGCCGAATTTTTCAGCTTCGGCACGAACGACCTTACCCAGACGACGAACGGACTCTCCAGGGACGACTTCAACAATTTCTTCTCGGACTACAACGAGTTCGACCTGTTGCCGCAGAATCCCTTCAAGGTGTTGGGCGATCAGGTCAAGGAGATGATCAAGATCGCATCCGAGAGGGGAAGACTTGTGAGGCCCGACCTGAAGCTGGGTCTGTGCGGGGAGCACGGCGCCGAACCCGAGAACATTCCTTTCGCCCAGGGCGTTGGTATGAACTACGTATCGTGTTCGCCTTACGGAATCCCGATAGCGAAACTCGCGATCGCTCAGATGAACCTGGCGGCGAAAGCCAAGTTGTAAACAGCTTTGAGGAAACTTTGAGCGGGCACGGCCGATTAGGTCGTGCCCGCTTTGAATTTGTCGAGGCGGTTGAGAAGCTCGATCAAGGTGAGCTTGATTATCGATTCTTGAATCCAGGAACTGTTCTGATAATGGGTTATGACCATGATGAATTCGTGTTCACTCACGGCGAGGCTTTTCGGAGTCATCAGATCCGAAGGAAAATCCCGCGGAAAGAGTTTCGCCTTCAGCACGGAATCGAGAATGGTCGTTCCGCCGTGATAGTGCCGGTAGGCTTTCATCTCCAATGAGTCGTTGGGGATGAAGGTCCTGTTGATCTTCATGTTCTGCAGGAACGATTCGCCGAACAACCGGAAAAGTAGGAGATAATCCCGATAACGCTCTTTGGGGGACAGCGGGATCAGGATCGAGAGATGACGAATTCCATTCTGCATGTGACGGAGTGCGGTCTTGAATCTGTAATGGAGTACTCCCTCTTTTCTCAGGTGGACATTGTGAAGGCCGTAGGTGTAATAAAGAAATATCCCCTTAAGAATTTCCTGTTTCGCCTGCGAGAAAGCTTGGCGGAATTCCTGCGGATCCATGGGTTCGGGTTTGCGGGATTTCGAGGCGGTTTCGGCCCTTTCCTGAATAGAGAGGCGGATCAGGTCGTAGGCTTCGTTGAGCCTGACGGTCATCATATGGGACCATTCCGCCTTTTCCTGGTTCCTGTCCGGGTGATAGGCCTTGACGAGGGATCGGAAGGAGGCATCCAGATCGTTCAACGTGGAATCGGCACGAAGGTGCAGGAATTGTAGGGCTTCCTCCAGGTCCATCGGTATTGATTATAGACAATTCCTCGATCATGAACAATGAGAAAGCGGGTTCGTGAACGATAAAGTTTGACAATATCATGCCAACTCAATAGAATAGTAAGAGACACAACAGAAAGGCGGGTTCGTATGGCAGTGATGAAGGAATTGTTTGAGGCGTTCAAGAACCATGAGCTTCCGACCAACGGAGGGTATATCGTCAGCGCGTATTTCGACGATACTTCCACCTACACGAAATACGAAGTCATATCTTTCAGCAACGTCAAGGATATCTACGTTTCAGAGGAAGGCTTGGTTTTTCAGGCCGACGGCCAGAAAATATTCATTCTCGTGGAACCCGCGAATTATCCGAACAAACACATAGAGCCGGCCTATCGTACGAATTTTCAGAGGATCCCTTATCGGCTCAAGGAACTCAACGTCTACACGACCGCGCGGCAGGATAGGGTAATGGTCGGGAAGGAACCGGTGATTACCTACACATCCTTCACCGTGACCAAGTCCGTAGGCCAAAATTATTCCTACATCTTCTACCTGACCAAGGAAATCGCCGAAGCCATGGGCGAATACTTCATGAAGACCCTCTGGAAGGAGGCCCGTGTGCCGCGGGCAGACGCCCAGAAGGTCGTACCCCTGGTCATGGACGCTTTCAAGAAAATCATCGTGAGATGAACCGAACGCGAAGGCGCCGATGAAAAGCCCGCCGCAAAGGCGGGCTTTTCAAATTTCGCCGTGTTCGAGAAAACTGTAATAACCGTCTCCGGAAAAAATGATGTGGTCGAGGAGATTGATGCCGAGGACATCCGAGGCTTTCCTTATCTTCTCGGTGACTTGGCGATCTTCCGAACTCGGATCGGTGTTTCCGGACGGATGATTATGGGCTATGACGACCGCGGCGGCCCTGTCGGAGAGGGGGTCCGCGAACACCTCGCGGGGATGAACCAAGGCCCGGTTGACCAGCCCGATGGAAACGACACGGATTGCGAGCACCTCGTGAGCCCCGTTCAAGGACAGACACAGGAAGTGTTCCTGTTTTCGGTCCGAGTAGTGAGAGATGAGAGGCAGGACGTCTTTGGGGAATCCTATCCTCGTTCGGTTGGGGCAGAGTCTTCTGCGTGAGAATTCCAAGGTCGCGAGAATGAGTGTAGCCTTCGCCTTGCCGATGCCGGGGATGGATGTGAGGATTTCGGGAGTGACCTGACCGTTTCTCCTGTCGAGGGCCTCCAGAACAGAGGCCGTGATCTGTTCGACTCCCCATTTCCTGATTCCGGCCCCGATGATCACGGACAGAAGCTCGGGATCGGAAAGGGCGGAAACCCCGCGGAACAGCAACTTTTCCCTCGGCCTCTCGTTCAAGGGAAGCGAGGCGATTTTTTCCATGACATGAAGCCTCATGCCGGATGATACGGCCGCTTTTCGTCGCCCGCTTCAAAAAAAAAGCGCCTTCTCCGATATGGGAAAGGCGCCTGTTCGACATCTAGAAACCGTTACGCGGAAATCCTCACATGGGACGGAGGCATCTTGACGTATTTCAGGGCGGTCATCTTCCGAGCGACTTCCATATAGGCTTCCACTATCAGAGTGGGAACCATGTAGTTCTTGTTAAGGTTGCTCTTGCAGATTTCTTTCAGGTCGAGGAGGACCCCCTTCAGAGACGATGCATATGTTTTGTGGAGTTCGATAGCAGTCTCGATTTCGTAGGGTGTCGCCAGTTTGCATTCGTGATAATCATCCGTGCATTCCTGAATGTAGAGCGCCACTTTTTCGTCCAGTTCATCGATCTTCTTATCGATAACACTGAAGAAATCTGCCAGCGTCATCGAGGTGATGATGTGAATACCGCGTGCTTTTTCTTCCTTCGTTACGTCCATAACTATCCTCTCCTCCTGGCGAGAAGTATTGTTTGCTTATCTAAAAGCAACGATTCTCACTACAGTATAACACGACGCCTATTTTTTTTCTATAGAGGCGGTTATAAAATTTGAAGAACGCGGAATAACGGCTTTTCCCGACGCTGCGTGACGATGTCATGAAAGGAGTTCCAAAGATGACTGCCGTTCGCTTCGAAGAAAGGAGAGTCTTTCATGGAAAAAGCCGCATTCCACACCGGAGGAGGAATTCCACGGTGAAGCCGGTCGGGCGGAGTGCGCCGGTTCAGGTCGTGCGTCCACGTTCCGCGAGGAATTTCCCGAGATATCGAGCCGTGTGACAACCGGCGGCTGCCACGTCTTCGGGGCTTCCCTCCGCCGTTATCCGCCCTCCGGAGCCGCCTCCTTCGGGACCGAGGTCGACGATCCAGTCCGCTTCGGCTATCACGTCCAGGTCGTGTTCGATGAGAAGAACCGTGTTCCCGGCGTCCACGAGACGATGCAGTACGCGGACGAGCTTCTCGACGTCGGCCATGTGGAGGCCGATCGTGGGCTCGTCGAGGATGTAGACTGCATTCCCTGACTTTGCTCCGGGACGAGCCTTCGCGAGCTCGGTCACGAGTTTTATCCTCTGGGCCTCTCCGCCGCTCAGTGTCGGGCTCTGCTGTCCCAGCCTGAGGTACCCCAACCCGACGTCGCGGAGCAGGGCGAGGGCGTGGCGTATTCCTCCGTGGAACGAGAAGAAATCGAGGGCTTCGTCGACGCTCATCTCGAGGACGTCCGAGATGCTCTTGCCCTTGAACCTGACGCGGCGGGTCTCTTCGTCGAACCGCCGGCCTCCGCAGGTTTCGCATGGGACGCTGACGTCCGGCAGAAAGCTCATTTCGATTTTCTTGAAACCCTGCCCGTCGCAATCGGGACAGCGCCCTCCCGCGACGTTGAAGGAGAACCTGCTCGGAGACCAGCCTCTCATCTTCGCCTCGGGAATCTCCGAGAACAGTCTCCGAATGAGATCCCAGATACCGATGTAGGTGGCGGGACAGGACCGCGGCGTCTTGCCGATGGGGGTCTGATCCACCTCCAGGACCCGGAGGACCTTCTCCCAACCCAGCACGCCGCGGCAGCCGGATAATGCGGTCGCCTTTCTCCTTCCCGCCCTTTTCCCTCCTCCCTCGCCGACAAGGCCCGTGAGCGAGGGAAGGAGGACCTCGCGCAGCAGGGTGCTCTTTCCGCTTCCGCTCACCCCGGTCACGCAGACGAGCCTCCTCAGGGGGAGAGCGACGTCGATGTCCTTGAGGTTGTGGAGAAAGCAGCCTTCGAGGACGAGCTTCTCTTCGGAACCGCCCCTTCTCGGGAAAAGCGGATGGCGAAGAGGCTCCTTGAGGAGCCGTGCGGTAACGCCGGTTCCGGCCGCGATGAGCTCCGCCGGGCTTCCCTGGGCGACGATCCTGCCTCCCTCGGGGCCGCCGCCCGGGCCAAGATCGATGAGATGGTCGGCCCGCCTAATCGTTTCCTCGTCGTGCTCCACGACGACCACGGTGTTCCCCTTGTCCTTGAGCTTCGCCAAGGTGGAGAGGAGCATGTCGTTGTCCCGCGGGTGTAGGCCTATGGTAGGCTCATCGAGGATGTAGCAGACGCCGCGGAGGTTGGAGCCGAGCTGCGCCGCGAGGCGGATGCGCTGGCTCTCTCCGCCGCTCAAGGTCGGAGCCGAACGGTCGAGGGAGAGGTAGGGGAGGCCCACCTCCGAGAGGAAGGAGAGCCTTCCTCTGAGTTCCGATACGATGTCCCGGGCTATCTCCTCCTCCCGGCCTTCGAGGACCAGGGCGGAGAAGGCATTGAACGCCTCCGCGACGGATAGGCGGGAAAAATCGGCTATCGACCTGCCCTTGAACCTCACCGCGAGAGCCTCCGGATTGAGCCTAAGGCCGTTGCAGGCAGGACAGGGTACCTCCTTGCCGTCGTACCATTCGTTCCACCAGATCTCCTCTCCGGTCTGTTCCTGGTCGAAGCCCTGAAGCAGGAGCCCGGTTCCGTAACAGCGGGTGCACCAGCCGTGCTTCGAGTTGTAGGAGAAGAGCCGCGGATCTGGCTCGGGGAAGCTCCTGCCGCACGAGGGACAGGAGCGGAGCGTGGAGTAGATCGCGTCTCCGCCCTTCCCCTGCACGGGGGCGGTCTTCATGAATCCCTTGCCCAGCTCCAGCGCGACCCCCACGAGACGGCGGAGCTCGCCCTCGTTCTTCGCCGAGACCGCGGTTTCGCCCACCGGCAGGTCGATCGAATGCTCCTTGTACCTGTCGAGCTTGGGCCAGGGGTCCACCGGGAGATAGGCTCCGTCCACGCGGAGGCGTTCCCAACCCTTCTCGGCGGCCCAGGCAGCGAGTTCCTTGTAGATCCCCTTGCGGTTGGCGACGAGAGGGGCGAGAACGGCGATCCTCCGATTTCCGCGGGATCTCATGACCGCGGCGACGATCGCGTCGGGAGTCTGCGGCTCGATTGGCATGCCGCAGTCGGGGCAATGTTGGACGCCGAGCTTGACGAAGAGGAGCCTGAGGAAATGGTGTATTTCCGTCACCGTCGCTACGGTGCTCTTCCTGCCTCCGCGACTCGTCCGCTGCTCGATGGCAACCGTCGGGGGGACTCCCGAGAGATCGTCGGCGTCGGGCCGGGACACGGGCTGGACGAACTGGCGGGCGTAGGCGTTGAGAGATTCGAGATAGCGCCTCTGGCCTTCCGAGAAGAGGATGTCGAAGGCCAAGGTGCTCTTTCCGCTCCCGCTCACACCGGTCAGGACCGTGAAGCGGTCGAGCGGTATGGAAAGGGAGACGTTCCTGAGATTGTGCTCCCTGGCCCCGCGGATGCGTATCTCTCTTCCCCGGAGGGGTTCCCGCTCCGCCGCGATCCATACCCTCTCGGTATCGGGCGCTTCGGACCGACCGATGGGCCGCTCCCGTTCGAGGAAGTACCTCCTGAGCGCTGCTCCTGTACGGCTTTCCTCGACCTTCGCGACGTCCTCGGGCCTGCCCGCGGCTACGATCCGGCCTCCATCGTCCCCGCCTTCGGGTCCGAGGTCGACGATCCAGTCCGCCGCGGCGATGACGTCGAGGTTGTGCTCGATCACGACGAGCCCGTTGCCCGCGGCCGTGAGGCGGCGGAAGACGAGGAGCAGGGTGGCGATGTCGTCGAAGTGGAGGCCGGTGGTCGGTTCGTCCAGGAGGAAAAGGCGGCGCTTGCCCGCGTTGTCGCCGCCTTCCGAGAGATAACCAGCGAGTTTGAGCCGCTGTGCCTCGCCTCCGCTCAGGGTGGGGACCGGTTGGCCGAGCTTGAGATACCCGAGGCCCACGTCCTCGAGCACCCGGAGACCCCGTACGACGTCGCCGCGGTCCGCGAAAAAGGCCCGGGCCTCGGTCACGGTCATGTCCAGGACGTCTGCGACGGATTTCTCGCCGGGGGTCAGCCCTCCGATCCTCACGTCGAGGATCTCTGGCCGATAGCGCCTGCCGTCGCAGTCCGGACAGCGGAGGTAGACGTCGCTCAGGAACTGCATCTCGACGTGCTCGAAGCCGCTGCCGCCGCAGGTGGGGCACCGGCCGTTTCCCGAGTTGAAGCTGAAGGTACCCGGCGTGTAGCCCCGTTCGCGGGAGAGGGGTGCCTGGGCGAAGAGTTTCCTGATCGTGTCCAGCGTCCCGGTGTAGCTCGCCGGATTGGATCTCGCGGTCTTGCCGATGGGAGACTGGTCCACGAGGACGACGTCCGAAAGCCCTTCCCATCCCAGGATCTCCCTGTGGGCGCCGGGTTGTTCCGCAGGCTTCCCGAACAGCCTTCTGAGGCCGTAATAGAGCACGTTCTGGACGAGCGTCGATTTGCCGGAACCGCTCACGCCGGTAATGCAGGTCATGCCGCCGAGGGGGATGTCGGCGTCGACGTTCTTCAAGTTGTGCTCGGCAGCCCCACGGACCGAGAGGAACCCGGCCGAGGCGGGATTCGAGGGAAACGGAGTCCTCGGGGCTTCGAGGTACGTGCCGGCTACGACCTTTTCCCCTCGGAGGTACTTCGCGGTGAGGGATGTGCGGTTTCGGCGGAGTTCGTCGATACTGCCCGAGAATACGATCCTTCCGCCTCTTTCCCCGGGTCCGGGCCCCATGTCGATCACGTGATCCGCCGCGCGGATAACCTCGGGATCGTGCTCCACGACGAGGAGAGTGTTGCCGGCCTCCTTGAGCCGCTCGAGGACTCCGATGAGCCTGCCGATGTCGCGCGAATGGAGGCCGATGCTCGGCTCGTCCAGCACGAAAAGCGTGTTGACGAGGGAGGTCCCGAGGGCCGTGGTCAGGTTGATCCTCTGGACCTCGCCTCCGCTCAGGGTGCGGGACTGACGGTCCAGCGTGAGATACGAGAGCCCCACGTCCACGAGGTAGCGGAGCCTGGATACGATGCCCTCGAGCACCATGGCCGCGGCTTCCTCGCTCACACCGTCGAGTTCCAGCGTGGAAAAGAACTCGAGGGCCTCCCCGATGGGGAGGAGCACCGCCTCGTGCAGGTTGAGCGTCCTGCCTTTCGCGTCCGGACCGATCTTCCAGAGGAGGGACTCCGCCTTCAGGCGGGCGCCTCCGCACTCGGAGCAGACCCGGTAGGCGCGGTATTTCGAGAGCAGCACGCGGATGTGCATCTTGTAGCTCTTGGTCTCGAGCCAGTCGAAGAACCGCCTGAGCCCGTACCAGACGCCGTCGTCGAAGGGTCCTTCCCCGTCGATGACCCAACGTTTCGCCTTTTCGGAGAGGTCCTTCCACGGGACGTCGAGGGGGATGCCGCGCCGGTTCGCGAAGTCCTCGAGTTCCTCCTGGCATTCCCGGTAGCTCTTCGTCTGCCAGGGCCTGACCGCTCCTTCCCGGAGCGTCTTCGAGGGATCCGGGATCGCGAGATCGTAATCGATGTCGATGACCCTTCCGAAGCCCCTGCACCTGCCGCAGGCCCCGATGGGCGAGTTGAAGGAGAACATGCCGGGTTCGGCGTCGCGGTAGGCGATGTCGCAGTCCGCGCAGTGGAGGTCTTCGGAGAACCTTCTCGTTTCCGCCTGAGTTTTCCGGTCCGCTTCGAGAATGCGGACGGAGAGCCTGCCCTTCCCGAAGCGGAAGGCGGCCTCCAGGTTCTCCACGAGCCTGGACCGGTTTCCGGGTTCCAGGACGAGCCGGTCCTGGACCACCTCCAGGGTCGAGTCCGACTCGCCCAGGAACCGGGTGTAGCCCTGCGCCTCGAGAACCGCCTTCATGGAATCCGCCGACGAGGAGGGCGGGATCGGCACGTCGAAGGTGATGATCGCGGGGGGATTCGCGGATGTTCCCGCAGCGGCATCCGTGTCCGGCGTTCCGGGGCCCGACCGGCCTTCGAGGAGGGCGTCGGCCGCTGATTCCGGGGTGTCGCGACGGACGGGCCGCCCGCACTTTCCGCAGTGGAGCCGCGATGCGCGTGCGAAGAGCAGCTTGAGGTGGTCGTTCAGCTCGGTCATGGTGCCGACCGTGGAACGCGAGGTCCTCACCGGATTGGTCTGGTCTATGGCTATGGCCGGCGGAATTCCGTCGATCCGGTCGACCTTCGGCTTGTCCATGCGGTCGAGGAACTGGCGGGTGTAGGCGGAAAAGGTTTCCACGTACCTGCGCTGGCCTTCGGCGTACACGGTGTCGAAGGCAAGTGAGGACTTGCCGCTCCCGCTCACGCCGGTGACTACGGTCAGCTTTCCGAGGGGAATGCGGAGATCCAGAGCCTTGAGGTTGTTCTGTCTCGCGCCTTCTACGACGATGAAATCACCCGCGTTCGTGCGGGCTCGGTCCGATCGTGACGTGTTCTTCTTCATACAGGTTGAGGTCCGGGGTTGCCTTCGCCGGACAGTGTGCAGGTTCGAAGCTTGAAGTTCAAGTCCCGGAGGAGGCTCTCGGAGGAGGTTGTACGCTCAATTCGAGAAACAGAGCGGTTTTCTGCAACGATTTCGGCATTCACAGCATCAATATAATGAACCTCGGCCGCCGGCCGAACGAAGGGCGGGCGACCTCCAGCGAGGGTCGATCCGCATCCATGGAGGATCTCATGCACATTCCCGCCGCAAGGACCAAGGCCGCAGAAACTCTCGAATCCGTCTATTTCGCCATGGTCACCGCCAGGCGCATCGATCTCATCGAACAGAGCTACGCGGCCAGGGGAGAGGCCTTTTTCCATCTTTCCGGCGCAGGCCACGAAGGCACCGCCGCTCTCGCCCCCCATCTTCTTCCGCAGGACAGGCTCCACTGCCACTACCGCGACAAGGCCCTCATGCTCATGCGCGGGGTGCCGTCCTATCAGTTCTTCCTCGCCCTTTTCAACAAGAAGGAGTCCTACTCGAACGGAAGGCAGCTCAACGCCCTGATGGGCGCTCCGGAACACGGCTGCATCGGCATGGCCGGACCGGTGGGCAACAACGCCCTGCATGCGGTGGGAATGGCGATGGAGCTGAAGGAGAAGCCTGATAAGCCGATCGTGCTCTGCGCCATGGGAGACGGCACCACGCAGGAAGGAACGGTGACCGAGGCGATAGCGTTGGCGGCCTCGGAGTCGCTTCCGGTCCTGTTCCTCGTCCAGGACAATTCCTTCGCCATATCCACCAGGACCGAGGGGAAGACCTTCTTCTCGCGAAAGGACGGGGAAGCGTCGGAGTATTACGGCGTGCCCATCGCCCGGATCGACGGCAGGGACGTGGGAGGGGCCTACGAGGCCTTCGGCGGGGCGGTCAAGGCCGTGAGGGAAGAACGTTCGCCGCGCATCGTGATCTTCTCGACGGAACGCCTCGGCAGTCATTCCAACGCGGACGACCACAGGCTCTACCGGACCGCGGACGCCATCGAAGAGATGGCCGAAATGAGCGATCCGGTGAGGATCTTCAGGGACGATCTCGTCGCCTCGGGGGCTGAAGAGGCCGAACTCGACCGACGGGAGGAGGAGATCGCGGTGCGGCTGGAAGAGGAGGCGAAGCGGGCGCAGAGGAGCGCGGATCCCGCGGCCGAGCCCGAGGCGAAGCGCCGGCTCGCGGCGGGACTCGGACCCGAGGGCGGGGAATACCGGGGAGGGGGAAGCGACGACCTCACCATGCTCGAGGCGATCCGCGCCGTGCTCGACGCGAGGCTCGCCGTCGATCCGAGGGTGAGTCTCTACGGCGAGGACATCGAGGATCCGAAGGGCGACGTGTTCGGAGTGACCCGCGGTCTTTCGCAGAAGCATCCGGGAAGGGTCGTGAACAGCCCCTTGAACGAGTCCGTCATCGTGGGCGCGTCGATAGGAAGGGCTCTCGCCGGCGGCAGGCCCGTTGCCTTCATCCAGTTCGCGGACTTCCTTCCCATCGCGTACAACCAGATTTTTTCCGACCTCGGGAACCTCCATTGGAGGAGCGCCGGCGGGCTTTCCGCACCGGTCATCCTCATGGTGAGCGCCGGAGGATACCGCCCGGGGATAGGGCCCTTTCACGCCTCCACGATGGAAGCTCTCGCGGCCCATACACCCGGCATCGACGTGTTCATGCCCTCCAATGCGGCCGACGCAGCCGGTCTCCTCAACGCCGCCTTCGAGTCCGAGCGGCCCACCGTGTTCCTCTACCCGAAGAACCAGCTCAACGACAGGTCCCGCATGACGAGCGCCGACGTCGCGAGGCAGATCGTGCCGATCGGGAAGGCCCGGATCGTCCGGAAAGGGAAGGACGTCACCATCGTGGGCTGGGGAAACACCGTGCCTTTGGCGGAGAAGGCGGCAGAAAGGCTCGCGGCCGAGGGCGCGGAGGCGGAAGTGATCGACCTCCGTTCCATCTCCCCCTGGGACGCCGACGCGGTCGTCGCCTCGGCCGTGAAGACCGGAAGGCTCATCGTGGCCCACGAGGACAACCACACCGCTGGATTCGGGGCCGAGGTTGCGGCAACCGTCGCGGAACGGACGGGAGGCGGAATCCGGACGAGGCGAGTGACCAGGCCGGACACCTACGTGCCCTGCAACTTCGCCAATCAGCTCGAAATCCTCCCGAGCTACAAGAGGATCCTGGAGGCCGCCGTCGAGCTTCTCGGCGGAAGCGTGACCTGGATGAGAGCGGAAAGCGGGACTTCAGGGACCTACGACGTTCCGGCGTCTGGATCGAGTCCGTCGGACGAATCGGTAACCGTCGTCGAATGGAAGGTGAAGGTAGGCGACAGGGTGAAGGCGGGAGATCTTCTCGCGGAGGTCGAGGCGGACAAGGCTTCGGCGGAACTGAAGTCGCAGGCGGACGGGACCGTGAAGGCCCTCCTCGTCTCCGAGGGGGACACCGTCAAGGTCGGGACCCCGATCGTCCGGCTCGACCTCTCGCCTGAGACGGAGGACGCGCCGGTCAAGCCTCTCACGAGGGAGGACCCGGGTGAAGCCGTCGTCTCCGGCCTGGTGCTCGGACGCGGAACCCCGGAGCCGGATGGGGGAAGGACCGCAGCGGAACGGACCCGAGCGGAGGTAAGACCCGCGGTCCTGCGCGGTTCGCCGGCCAAGGACGACGTAGCCGGCATCGCCGGCGTCGCGGTGCGGAAAGGTTCGAGGAAGGTCACGAACGAGGAGATCGCCGAACTCTGCCCCTCGTGGACCCCGGCGGAGATCGAGAAGCGGGTGGGCATAGCCGAGAGGCGATGGATCGGCGAAGGAGAAAGCGTCGTTTCACTCGCCGAGGAAGCGGCCGTAGAGCTCATCGATTCCCTGGGGGGGGAGGCGGCCGACATCGATACCATCGTCTTCGCGACGGGCACTCCGTCCCTGATGACGCCGAGCATGGCGGCCCTGCTCCACAATCGTCTCTCGCTCCGGTACGGCGCGTGGAGCTGCCGGGCCTACGACCTCTCCGCGGCCTGCACGGGATACATCTACGCTCTCCGCAACGCATGGGAAGAGCTCGGTTCGAGCCCCGACGCAAGGATCCTCGTGGTGACGAGCGAGGTCCTGAGCCCCCTAATCGACGTGCGGGACCCAGGAACCGCCCCCATCTTCGGGGACGCGGCGACCGCGACCCTGCTCGCGGGGCCGGAATCCGGAGTGCCCGTGAAGGCGTGGGTCAGGCGGCCGTTCGTGACAGCCGCTGGCGAATCGGGCGGCATTCTCCGCGTCCCCACGGGAGGCCGCGGGGATTCGATCTTCATGGACGGACCCAGGGTCTATCTCGAGGCGGTGAGGATGATGACCGGGGCGATCGACGCCGTGCGCAGGGAAGCCGGACTCTCGGCCTCCGAAGTGGACATGTTCGTGCCTCATCAGGCGAATCAGAGGATCATCAACGCAGTGAGGCAGCGGCTCAAGGCGGATCCCGCCAAGGTGTACAGCAACATCAGGATGAACGGGAACACCTCCTCGTGTACCATACCGATCTGTCTTTCGGAACTGCTGCCCCAGGCCGGAGGCGGGGAGAAATGGATCGTATCGGCGTTCGGGGGAGGATTCACCTCCGGGGCGGCACTCGTCGAAGTAGCGGAATCGTGAAGCCGTCCTCTTGAACTCCGGATTTTTCGTCCGTGATATACGGCCCGCGAGATTCGTGATATCATTTTGCCGCGATCAGGCCGTCATTTACGGCGTAAAGTAAAAAAGTCCGGAGCGGAACGTGAAAAAGAAGACATCCCTCACCGTTCGCGTCGCCCTCGTCATGATCGCCCTCGTGGGCATCGTGCTCGCCGGGGGCATATTCGTCATCAGCCTCAATCTTTCCTCTGCCGTCGATTCGCTCGTCGCGTCCGACAGCCTCCAAGTGGCCAAGGCCCGCGCTTCCGAGATTTCGCGGCTCATGGAATCCCACCTCCTCGAGCTCAACGTCATCGCGCTCGCCGAATCGACGAGGAGGGGCACCGAGAAGGAGGCCGAGGCCTTCATCGATTACCTCATCGGCAAGGTGAGCGCCGACATTTCCAACGTACTCATCGCCTGGCCCGACGGCAGGGCCACGACGCAGTCCGGAAAATACGTGGACGTGAGGGAGCGGCCGTACTTCAAGGAAATATTCCAGAACGGAAAGGACTTCGGCATCAGCGATCCGCTGGTGTCGAAGAACTCCGGCAAGCCCTGCGTGATCCTCACCAAGGCGGTGAAGGGCGCGGACGGGCGAACGCGCGCCCTGGTCGGTTTCGAGATGCAGCTCGCCAAGCTTTCCGAGATAACCTCGTCCGTCCAGATGGGGAAGTCCGGCTACGGCTGGCTCATCGACAACCGAGGCGTCGTCATCGCCTTTCCGGACGGAAACGCCGTCCTCAAGCTCAATGCGACCGAGGCCGACGCCTCCGCCGGGTACGCGGGCTTGAGCGGGCTCGCGAAGCGAATGCTCGCGGCCGATTCGGGGACGGGAGTATACCGGAAACCGGACGGCGCGATGCACACGACCTATTTCGCGAAGGTTCCGAACACTCCCGGCTGGGTTCTGGGAGTGAGCATCCCGACGGCCGAAACCAGGGAGACCCTGTTTTCCGTGTTCAAGATCCTCGTCCTCGTCGTCTTGGCGGGCGTCGCTTCGGCAGTCGGGGCCTCCGTGCTTCTCGCGAGGTCGATCACGAAACCGGTGAAGCTCGCGGCCGCCGGCTTCCACGAGCTCGCCCAGGGCGAGGCGGACCTCACGAAGGGGCTCGGCATACGCCGGAGCGACGAGATCGGCGACCTCGCGAGGGATTTCGATTCCTTCCTCGGGAAACTCAGGGAGATCGTGGGCAGCCTGAAGGAAGTGCAGAAGGAACTCGGAGGAATCGGCTCGGAACTCCGCGGCAGCGTGGAGGAGACGGTTGGATCCGTGGAACAGATCACCGAGAGGATCGAACACGTGCGCGGGCTTTCCAGGAACGAGACAGCGGGGATCGAGGAAGCCTCGAGCGCGGTGGCGCAGATAGCCAAGACCATCGAGAGTCTCGACGTCCTCATCGCGAACCAGGCCTCGAGCATAACCGAGGCCTCGGCCTCCATCGAGGAAATGGTCGGCAACATCAACGCGATAGGGTCGTCGATGGAGCGGATAGGATCGGAATTCTCGGCCATTTCCGGAGCTTCGGAGGAAGGCAAGCACATTCAGGCCGAGGCTCGCCGGAGGATCGCCGAGATAGCCGAACAGTCGAAGACCCTCCTCGAGGCGAACAAGACCATAGCCGTCATCGCCTCGCAGACGAACCTCCTCGCCATGAACGCGGCGATCGAAGCGGCACACGCCGGCGACTCGGGTCTGGGATTCTCGGTGGTCGCCGACGAGATCAGGCGGCTTGCCGAGACTTCGTCCGGACAATCGAAGACCATAGGCGCCGAGCTCAAGAAGGTCCTCGAGAGCATCATGGACGTGGTCGAATCCTCGAGGAGATCAGAGACCGCGTTCGAACGCCTGGCCTCCCTCATCTCCTCAACCGAAAACCTCGTGCGGGAGGTGAGGCAGGCGCTGTCCGAGCAGCGGGAGGGTTCCTCCCAGGTGCTCGACGCCCTTCAGGCGATGAACGACATCACCTCACAGGTGAGGACGGGCTCGTCGGAGATGAGCGCCGGGAACAGGACGATCCTGGAGGAAATGGTCCGCCTCAAGCTGTCGGCGGTACAGATCTCCGAAAGCATGGAGGAGGTGGCAACCGGTTCGCGGGGTATCGCGGAGAGCGCGAAGAAGGTGGCGAACGTTGCGGAGAGCACCGGCGACACCATTCGGCACATGGAAACCGCGATCGGGCGCTTCAGGGTCTGAAGCGCCGCCTCCGGCCGAGCCGGACGAATCGCTCAGGACTGGAAGATCGGCAGGCGCTCGAGGTAGACGAGATCGTCCTTGTCGTAGCCGGCCTCTTCCAGGAGCACCGCGGCCTTGCAGATCACCTTGCATCCTACCTTAGCGAGGAGCTTCTCGAGCGATTTGATCGACCCGCCCGTCGACACCACGTCGTCGACGATGCAGACGTTCCTGCCCTTGATGCTCTCCACATCGGGACCGTCCAGGACGAGAAGCTGCTCGCCGGCCGTAGTGATCGAGGTGACCTTTTCCACGACGGGATCGCTCATGTAGGACTTCAGCGATTTCCTCGCCACGATGTAGTTCACCTGGAGGAGCTCGGCGAGCACGTGCGTGAGGGGGATGGCCTTCGCTTCGGGGCAGACGAGAACGTCTATCCGGTATTTCGGGAATTGCGGATGGTCGTAGAGGGCCCGTGCGGTCTTCTCGATGAGCTCGGTGTCGCCGAGCATGACGAAGCTCGCTATCGTGAGCTTGTCGTTGATCCTGATCTTCGGGAGCCGGCGCCTCAGGCCGGCTATGTTCAGCGTGTGGAAATTCTTCTCGTCCATCGAAGCGTCCCCTTAGAGGCCGAAGAAGGCGGCCTTCACGATGATGCCCGCGATCATGCCGTAGAAGGGATTGAACCTGGCCGTGACGATGACCGTAGCGCCGATGATCATGCCCATGGGGCCGAAACCGTAGGGACCTTTGAACGCGCCGCCTTGGGCGAGGGCGTCGGCGATGTTCGTAGCGAACGTAACGAAGGCGCCGAGGACGAAGAGGAATCCGGTGATGGACGACTTGTGCACGAACCTGCCGATCACGGGGAGAAGCTTGAGGAGCAGGATGAAGGCCATGATCCCCATCATGAGCACGGAGGCGAGAAGTGGGTTGGGGGCGGTGGCGGTGCCGGAAATTATCGCCTCGACGGGGCCGCCGCCGAGGAAGGTGGAGCCCATGTCCGCGAGGCAGGAATAGATGGAGAGATGGTCGATGTTCGTGTTCACGCCTGCGATGCTTCCGGTGATCTTCCCGAAGGAGATGTTGGCTCCGATGTTGAGGCAGGCGATGGAAAGTCCGCCGAGCACGATATTGCGGTTCGTCCAGAATTTCCATTCGATGTTGCCTACGTGGAACCTTTCGAGCGAGGCGTCGATGTGCGGGGTGTCGACCTTCAGCTTGAGCTTTTCCCTGAAGAAGGGGACGTAGCGGATCAGGATGTAGAGGACCGTCGAAACGGCCACGGAAACGATGATCGTCCATGCCAGATCCTTCTTCACGAACCAGACGACGAGGGCGGTGACGAGGGAAACGGCTCCCGTGATCCGCTCCGAATTGAGAAGGTCGATTGACACGTTGGCGAGCATGATGCCGACCCCCGCCATCATGGAGAACACGATGACAGGTCCGATGAAGGAGACGATCGCCTCGTTCAGGCCGAGGATCGACGGGATGAGCAGGAAAAGCCCGCCCCAGAAAACCAACGAAAGCCGTTCTCGGATGTTGCCGCCCAGTGTCCCTGCGAGGGTGATCGTCTCGGCCTGGAAAGAGATGGTGGCGACGGAATTGAAGGCCAACGATCCTGCAATGCCGATCAGAAACGCTATCGCCGTCGGAAAGGCGGCGAATCCGTAGGTGAGGGCGAGGAGTCCCTGGGGAATCCCGTTCACGACGACCGCGAGCGCGGTGAGAATATTCTGCATGAATGCTTCCATAGGTAAACGTTGGACCTCCTAATAGCTGCAATGATTGCAAGTAATTACTATCATAAGATCGTCCTTTCGTAAAGCGAAAACCGAATATTTATGCACTTTTTACGAGAAGTTATAGAATATAAAATACCATTTGATGGAGCGGAGCGAATGGTATATCCTTGCCGCGATGACGGGGAGGATAGTATGTCGATTGAAACCATGTTCAGCCTCGATGGGAAGGTGGCGATGGTCACCGGGGCCTCGCAATGGCTGGGTTTCGATGTCGCTTCCGTATTCGCTGAGGCGGGGGCATCCGTCGCGGTGACGTCCCGCGATCCGGCGAAGGTCGAGGAGACAGCGGCCCGAATCGCGAAGGAGTACGGAGTCGAAACCAGGGGATTCGTCCTGGAAGTGACCGATCATGCTTCGGTCGTGCGGTGCTTCGAGGCCGTGAAGGCCTGGAAGGGAAGGCTGGACGTCCTCGTGAACAACGCGGGAGGAGGCTCGGGCAAGAGCACGGCGAACATCCTGCTTCGAAGCCCCGAGGACGAGGAATCGATGGTGAAGACGAACCTTCTCGGCACGCTCTACTGCTGCCAGGAGGCCGCGAAGATCATGAGCTCCAGGAAAAGCGGCTCCATCGTGAACATCGCATCGGCCTCGGGTCTCGTGGGCAGGGATCGGAGGATGTACGAGCGGAGCGGGATGAAGGGCCAGCCCGTGGATTACGCCGCGGCCAAAGCCGGCGTGATAGGGCTCACCCGCGACCTCGCCGCGGCCCTCGGCCCCTACGGGATCAGGGTGAACTCCATCTCGCCGGGCGGATTCGAGAAGCCCGGAGACCTGCCCGAGCGATTCATGAAGGATTACGCGGCCGAAACCATGCTCGGGCGATGGGGCAGGATGGGGACGGACATCAAGGGGGCCGCGCTCTTTCTCGCGACCTCGGCCTCCGACTACGTGACCGGGCACAACCTCGTCGTCGACGGGGGATTCAGCGTCTTCAAATGACGAGGAAAGCATGAAAGATTGGCGCGATCTATCGGTTCTTATCGCCGGCTGCGGTTCCATCGGGAAGCGGCACGCCAGGGTCCTCAAGTCGCTCGGCGTGAGGAGGATCAGGGCCCTGGACGTAAGCGAAGCGCAACGGGCAGGCTTGAAGGCCGAAGTGTACGTCGAGCGGGAGTACGGGGACTACGAAACGGCCCTCGGGGACAAACAGGACGTAGTCCTTCTCTGCACTCCGGCGGACCTCCACATATCCATGGCGATCCGAGCTCTGGAGAGCGGATCCGCGGTGTTCAGCGAAAAGCCGCTCGCCTACGTCAAAACCGGGCTTGCCGAACTCAAGTCCGTTCTGGAACGGACGAATCTCCCCTTCGCGGTCGCGTTCTGCTTCCGCCATCACGAGGTCCTCGCAGAGGCGAAACGGATCGCGGACGGCGGCGAGATCGGAAAGGTCAGGACCCTCAGGCTCAGGATGAGCGAGAACCTCGCGGACGTCAGGCCGGATTACCGCAGCCTCGCGACCCTGACCTCGGGAGGCGTCTACGATCTCACGCACGAGATCGACCTCGCCTTCTGGCTCGCGGGAAGGAACGCGAAGCTCGAGGAGGTCCGGATGATGGACGGGGTGGTGAGCGATCTCGGCTTCACCCGGCCCGACTTCGCATCGCTTTCGCTCCGCCTCTCCAACGAGGTACGCGCCCAGGTCTATCTGGACTTTTTCAGCGTGCCGAGGACCCGGGTCACGGAGATCATGGGGAGCGAGGGGACGGTGAAGGTGGAATTCGCGGATTGGAACGAGGCGACCCTGTCGGTCTACCGGAAAAAGACAGGAGCATGGGAAACGACGAAGACGGCGACCGAACGGGATTTCATGTTCCGCGAGGAGGACGAGGAATTCCTCCGTTTCGCCGCCGGCGAGGCAGTCGAGCCGGCATGCCCCCTGGAGGAAGCCGAAAAGAGCCTCGAGATCCTGCACCGTGCGCTCGCGAGGACATAGGGCCATGACGGGAAAGGAGAGAGTTTTCGCCGCCCTGGACGGGAAGCCGGCGGAACGGCTGCTTCACGAATGGGGCCTATGTTTGCATGGACACCCAGCGCCTCCTGTCGGAAGGCGGGACCGATGAGGGAGCCGCCTTCGTCCGCCGCCTCGCCGCAACCCCGGGAGAAGGAGGAGGCTTAATCGAAGCCCCGAGCCACGTGCTCCAGACCGCCGTGCCGACCGTGAACATCGTGGCCCTGTAACGGGGCCGCGGGCTCGTTTCGGGGTGCACGGAAGCGATGAGGCCTTCCGGCGGTGCTTCCCCGAGAACCCGTCGCCGGGTCTCGGAGCGGAGGCTTTCACTTTCATTTCACGGAAACCGAGGTATAATCCTCCCATGCGTACGATCGTTCTTCCTTTCCTTTTGGGCGTTTTCCTCGCCGCGTTTCTGCGCGCGACGGTCGGCTGGTGGGGCTTCCTCGTTCTGTTCCCATGGATCGGGTTCTCGCTCTCCGTCGGCATGTTCGTCAGACTGCGGCTACCGAATCCGAGGAAGGACCTCGGAAGAAGGATCGCGATCCTCATGGTGCTTCCCGCGCTTCTCCTGTTCGTACCCCTGGTGAACAACGAGAATTTCCAGCTCGAAGGGATCGTGCTCCTCATTGCCATCGGCTACTTTTCCAAAGGTGTAATCCATTACGCCGTCGCGAAGGTTTTCGGTCCGCTCGTATGGGGGCGGGGTTTCTGCGGCTGGGCCTGCTGGACCGCGGCGGTCCTGGAGTGGCTTCCCGTGCGGGACGACCGGAAAACGATCCCGGCCCGGGCCGCAAACCTGAGGGTCGCCGTTTTCGCCCTTTCCGTCAGTTTACCCCTGGTCCTCGTGTTCTTTTGCGGCTTCGACGTCCGTCGTGATTACCTCTATAAAAGCGAGATGTACTGGATGCTCGCGGGGAACGCTCTCTATTACGCGATCGCGGTCCCGCTCGCCTTCGCGTTCAGGGACCGCCGCGCCTTCTGCAAGATCGCCTGCCCGGTTTCCCTGGTGATGAAGGTTCCCGCGCGTTTCGCCAGGCTCAAGGTGCGGCCGTCGAGCGCGAAGTGCCTGGAATGCGGCCTCTGCAACGAGGCCTGCCCGATGGATGTGGACGTCAGGTCCTTCATCGCGAAGGGGCTTCCTGTCGGAGACACCGAGTGCATCCTCTGCGGCAGGTGCAGGATCGCGTGTCCCGCCGGGGCGATGAATTAGAGGTCCGATGAAACGAAATTGATCGCGATCATCGGCGGCGTGGCTGCCGATATTGAAGCTTTGCCGGCTTGAGGTTAAGATTCGAGGCATGGAAGAAATCATGATCTTCGCAGGGAGTTCCGGGAGAAATTTCGCCGAAAAGATGTGCTCCTATCTGAATACGCCTCTCCAGCCCTCGGAGACGACCCGTTTTTCCGAGGGCAACACCTACGTCAAGATCGGAGCCCACGTCCGGGACGAGGAGGTGTACCTCGTCCAGCCCATAGGACCCAGGGCGAACGACGACTTCGTCGAGCTGCTTTTCTGGATGGACGCATTCAGGCGCTCCGGAGCAAAGTACATAACCGCGGTGATGCCGTACTTCAGTTACGCGAAGGGCGACAAGAAGGACGAGCCCCGGGTCTCGATCAGGGCGCGGGTCGTCGCCGAATGCCTCGAACTGGCGGGAGCCGACAGGATCATCACCATGGACCTCCATACTCCGCAGATCCAGGGCTTCTTCAAGAAACCCGTGGACCATTTGTATGCGAGGCCGCTGCTCGTGTCCTGCGTGAGGAAACTCGGTCTGGAGAACCTCGTGATCGTGGCGCCCGACGCCGGCTCCGTCAAGAACGCGCGGAAATTCTCCGCAGACCTCGGCCTGCCTCTCGTGATCGCCGACAAGGTCCGCAGGTACAACGACGAACGGTCCGAGATCCTCGACATCGTCGGATCGGTCGGGGGCAAGAACGCGCTGATCGTCGACGATTTCAGCATCACGGGGGGAACGCTGACCGGTCTCGCCGGGGAATTGAGAAGGAAGGGGGCCGAGAGGATCTTCGCCTGCCTCTCCCATCTCCCCCTGAACCGGCAGGGAGTGAGGAACATCGAGGAGAGCGAGATCGAGTGCGTGATCTCGACCGATTCCGTCCCCAACGAGAACATCGGGGAATCGCGGAAATTCCGGATCGTCTCCATGGCTCCGGTTTTCGCGGAAGTCGTTCGGCGCATGCAGAACAGAGAGCCCATCGGAGACATCCTGGAGAATCTCCCGGACTGCGTACTCGACTCGCTCTAGGTCCTTTCGTCCGTTCCGGATAAATTGATTGCATTTGGAAGATACTGGTTCCATAATGAATTGTCCCGAAAAAAGGTTGCACAAGGAGGTTCTATGGTGGAATCGAACAGACGTATGACGAAGATGTACCTGATCGCGCTCGTTCTGGTCATCGTCGCGGAACTCATCGGTACGGTGCGCTTTCAGCCTTTCCCGAAGATTCTCGTCCTGCTCGTGCCTTTCTTCCACACGATCTATCTGGCGGTCCTGTTCGCGCCGCAGGTTCTCGGCCGTTGGGCGAAGCTGTACACGATCGACGATTCCAAATGGGCGGCGACCATCATCGTCGTGGCCACGTTTCCGCTCATGGCGCGCTACGGCACCCTGGTGGGTCCCAACGTCCCCCAGCTCCTCAAGGCCGGCCTGGCACTCGTCCTTCAGGAGGCGGGCAACTACTGGGGCGCGATCGCCATAGCGCTGCCCATCGCGCTGCTTCTGGGCTTGAAACGCGAAGTGATCGGAGCCTGTTATTCCGTGGCCCGCGAGCCCAACCTCGGCCTCATAGCGGACGTCTACGGTCTCGATTCGCCCGAAGGACGCGGAGTCCTCGGCACCTACATCACCGGGACCGTCCTCGGAACGGCCTTTTTCAGCATCATCGGCAGCCTCTTCGCCATGACCACGCCCTGGCTCTTCCATCCGCTCTCGCTCGCCATGGCAATGGGCATAGGATCCGCCAGCATGATGACCGCGGGAGCGGCCACTCTCGCCGAATCGCTTCCGCAGATGAAGGACCAGATCCTGGCCTTCGCGGCGGCGAGCAACCTGATCACCGGCGTGCTCGGGCTCTATGCCGCATGGCTCGTCGGGCTGCCTTTCGCCGAATGGGTCTACAAGATCTTCAACAAGAAGAAAAGCGGTGAAGCTAGGGCCTCCGTGAAGGAGAAATCCCAGAGACAGCAGATCGACCTCGGCTGGACGATGAAGCACGTCACCCTCGTGTGTCTCCTCGTCCTGGTGGGCAACTGGGTGGCCATCAAGGTGACGCCGCTGGACGCGCTTCCCGGCGTGTTCATCATCTGGCTCGCCTGTCTCGCGGGAGCGCTGCTCGTCAAGTTCGTCCCTATCTACATTCCCTCGATCGCCTACATCTCCACCCTCACGCTGATCGTGACGATCCCCGGCATGCCCTTCGCAAAGGAGATCCTCGGTTACGTCAACAAGGTCAATTTCCTGGCCCTCGCCACGCCGATCATCGCCTTCACGAGCCTCTCGATAGCCAAGGACCTCACGGAATTCGTGAAATCGGGCTGGCGCATCATCGTGGCCGCCCTTATAACGCTGTTCTCGGTCTTTTTCGCCGCGGCGATAATCGCCGAAGTCATCCTGCGCATCCAGGGCTTCCCGAGGTGAGAAATGGACAAGGACCGACTCAAGAAGGCGGCCTGCGCCGCCATCGACTCGCGGCGCGGAGAGATAGTCGCGGTCGCCGAAAGAATGCGGGGGCATCCGGAACTCGGCTACAAGGAGGTCCGGACCTCCGCGATGGTGAAGGAGGTCCTTGAAAGCCTCGGACTGCCCGTGCGCACGGGATTGGCCGTGACCGGAGTAGACGGGACCCTGAGCTGCGCCGAGCCGGGGCCGACCGTCGCGGTCATGGGTGAATTGGACTCGGTCGTAGGAAAGGAGGCCCCCGGCGCGGATCCCGCGACCGGGGCCGCCCATCTCTGCGGTCATCACATTCAGATCGCCTCCATGATCGGTACGGCGATGGGGCTGACGGGGGCGGGCCTCGCCGTCGAGGCCGCGGGCCGGGTGCGTTTTCTCGCGGCGCCAGCGGAGGAATACCTCGAGATCGAGTACCGCCTCGCGCTCAAGGAGGCGGGCAAGATCACCTTCCTCGGCGGAAAGCCCGAGCTCATCAAGGAAGGCTACTTCGACGACGTCGACATGGCCATGATGGTGCATTCCTTTCCGAACGCGCCGGAACCGGCCTTCTACCTGAACGCCGGAGGGAACGGTTTCATCGCCAAGTCCGTCCGTTACGAGGGGAAACCCGCCCACGCCGGAGCCTCTCCCCACGAAGGCGTGAACGCCCTCAACGCCGCCTGCATCGGCATCCTCGCGGTCCACGCCCAGAGGGAAACCTTCCGAGACGAGGACGCTATACGCGTGCATCCCATCATCACGAAGGGGGGCGACGTCGTCAACATCGTGCCCGCGGAGGTGAGGCTGGAGACCTACGTCAGGGGAAGGACCGTGGAGGCCATCATGGACGCCTCGGCCAAGGTGGACCGCGCCTTCAGGGCCGGAGGCGACGCCGTGGGCGCCGCGACGCGGATCAGGAACATCCCCGGCTATCTGCCCCTCTTCCAGGACCCGAACCTCACGGCCATCGCGGCAGAGAACGGCCGGGCGCTTTTGGGCGATCGCGGCGCGCTCCCCGCCGGTTTCCTCGGCGGTTCCTTCGACGTCGGCGATCTCGCGCAGATCATCCCGGTCCTCCATCCGATGGTGGGCGGCGCGAAGGGAGCTCTTCATACGAACGTTTTCGAGGTCGTCGATTACGAGGCGTCGGCGATATTGCCCGCGAAGCTCATGGCAATGTGCGTCATCGACCTTCTCGCGGGCGGCGCCGAGACGGCCCGCCGGGTCAAGGCGGAATACAAGCCCGTTCTGACCAAGGCCGGATACCTCTCCATGATGGAGAAGCTGGAAGGCTGAAGGACGCCGCGCGGCGATCGCCGCGCCGCCTTCTTTCTTCTTCGACGGTTTTGGATTAGACTGGCCTCATCATGGCTGAAGTCAAGATAATCGGCATAACGGGCGGATCGGGATCGGGCAAGACGACGATCGTGCGGAAAATTTCCGAATTCGTGCCCGACTTCGTGTTCATCCCCCAGGACAATTACTACAAGTCCGCTACCTTCATCAGCAACGAGAACATCACGGCCTTCAACTTCGACCATCCCGAGGCCTTCGACACCGACCTCATAGCGGAACATCTCGCCGGTCTCAAGCGGGGCGAAGCCATAGAGATGCCCCAGTACGATTTCGTCCACCACCGGAGAATGGAATCCACCGTGAGGGTGGAGCCGAAGAAGCTCGTGGTCTTCGAAGGCATCATGATCTTCGTGGACAAGAGGGTGAGGGAACTGCTCGACCTCAAGCTCTACGTCGACACCCCGGACGACATCAGGTTCATCCGGCGTCTCACGAGGGACATCCGGGAGAGGGGAAGGACCGTGGACTCGGTCATAAACCAGTATCTCGAGGTCGTCCGACCCGGGCACTACGAATTCATCGAACCCACGAAGATGTATGCGGACCTCATCGTTCCCGAAGGCGGGATGAACGAAAAAGCCCTTCGCGTGCTCGCTTCCTTCATGCGGGAGATGGCGTAGCCGCCCGCCTCAGGCCCGGACGGTCTTCCTCTTGATCTCCCCGAAGACCTTCTCGGTGACGGGAGTCGGAACGCCGAGTTCCGCGCCGAGGCGGAGGATGGTCCCTCCGAAAAGGTCTCCCTCGTTCGGTTTCCCCGGCACCTCGAGGTCCCGCTGGAAGGAGGTCTTCGTCTCGTAGGGGAATCCCTTGCCCTTCTCGAAGGAGGCCTGCACGATGTCGTCAGGAAGCGCGATACCCTTCGCCTTCGCGAGCGCCTCTATCTCCCGGAGGACGCCCGTGACGAGCCCGGAGAGCTCGGGATTCTCCACGACTCCTCCCAGAGGCTTGCCGCTCATTCCCGTGACCAGACCGAAGGAGGCGATGAAGAGGTACTTGATCCAGAGGGCAGGCATGGGGTCGTCCTTCCATTCGAAGGGGACTCCCGCGGCGCCCATGAGCGCGACGAGCCGGGCGGGATCGAAGTCCCGCCGTTTCGGATCGAACCCGCTCGCTATGTTTCCTTTTCCGCCGAAGTGGGTGACGAGACCGGGTTCCTTGATAGCGGAGGAGATGTAGATGCAGGACGGGAGGACCATGGCCGTCTCGAGGATCGCGTCGACGCGTTCATAGATGTCGATTCCGTTGAGGAGCGGCATGACGGCCGTGTGTCGCCCGACGAGGGGCCTGACAGCCTCGGACGAGGCGGCGAGGTCGTATCCTTTCACGCAGAGGACGACGAGATCCACGGGACCGATCTCCTTCGGATTCGAGGTCGCGAGGACGGGACGGATCACTGAACGGGCGCCGTCGGGCGCCTGGTAGACGAGCCCCCTCTCCTTGACGACGTCGAGATGCCTTCCTCGCGCCACGAAGAACAGCTCTTCCGCCGCCGTCGAAAGTTTCGCTCCCATGAAGCCTCCGATGCCTCCGAGTCCGAAAACGCAGATCCGTTTCATGCTCACCTTCCTCCCGCAGAGCCTTGGACGACCCTTGTAGTTTTTCCGCGTGCCGGCCGGACTCCCGGCCGTCGGCGACGAGTAATTGTAGGGGGCATGTCACGACGCGTCAAGTTGATTTATACTGGAGAAATGGGCGAAAGGACGGAAAAGTGCGTATCTTCGGCCGACAACCCGGTGCTGAAGAGCGCGAAGAAGCTCTTCAGGGACCGTGATTACCGGCGCGAGGCAGGAGCATTCATGATCGAAGGCTACAGGGTCTTCGATTCCGCCGCGGACGTCAGGACGATCCTGCTCCGCGGAGAGGCGCGGCTTCCGGAAGGGGACTTCGGATCCGCCGCGATCCTCCGGGTGGCGGAAGGAGTGTTCGACAAGATTTCACCCGACGGACCGGGACAGGGCGTGTTCGGAATCTGCGGCCTGCCTGCTCCGGGGAGTCTTTCGGAAAAAGGCCGCTACGTATACCTCGACGCGCTTCAGGATCCCGGGAACGTGGGCACGATCGTGCGCACGGCCGCCGCCTTCGCCCTGGACGGCGTCGTCGTGGGAAGGGGGACAGCGGATCCCTTCGCGCCGAAGGCAGCGAGGTCGGCGGCGGGGGCGGTCTTCAGAGTACCCCTGATCCTCGACTGCACCGTGGAATCGATCACGGGACGTCCCCTCATCGCGGCGGACGCGGACGGGATCCCTCTGGGAGACTTGGGCCGGAAGGATTCCTTCGTGCTCGCGATCGGCAACGAGGGGGCGGGAGTCTCGAGGGTGATCCTCGATGCCTGCGACGCAAAGGTCTCGGTCCCCATGGCGGGCGGGACCGAGTCGCTCAACGCGGCGGTCGCGGCAGGGATCATCCTCTACGGATTAGTATCCGGAGGTGGTTGAACGCCTCCTCGGCTTCTTCGGGCGGAGGTATGGAATCCCTGCCTCCTGGTTTCGTAACCGAAAGGCCCGCGACCGCCCCGGCGTAGAGGAGGGCTTCGGCGAACTGTTTCCCCTCGAGAGCCGCCTTTACGAAGGAGCCGTGGAAGATGTCGCCCGCCGCGGTGCTGTCCGTCGCTTCTACGGAGAGGGCGGGAAGCCTGCGGACGATTCCGAGCCCCGAGACCGGTTCGCCGGCGGGCTCTCCGGGGCCGGTCCCCGTCTCGTCCAGATACGCGCAACCCCGACCTCCGAGCGTGACGGCGGCCCGTTTTCCGTTCAGATCCCGAAGTGCGAGAACCGCCTTTCTGAGTCTCTCTGGCGCATCGAGGTCGGGAAACCCTGAGATTTCCAGCGCGAAGCGTTCGGAGGCGATGCAGAAGTCCGCGATCTTGGAGAGTTCGTCCGTTCCCGACCTGAGGGAGCCCGCGTCGAGGACGGTGAACGCCTCGGGAAAGGCTTCGACTGCGGCCGAGGACGCCTCCGGTTCGTGGCCGTCGAAGAGCAAGGCCAGAGGAGGATCCCCGGCGAAGGCCTCGGAGAAATCCCGGGCCGTCGTGCGGAGGAAGGCTTCGGGATCCTTGCGGTTCACGATGGTTCGGGATCCGTTCGTCCTGTTGACGAACACGAGAGAAACCGGCGTCGGATGGCCCTTCCTGCGCTCGAGAAACCCTATGTCGATCCCCGCCGACGCGAGATCGCGGGCGACGCGTTCCCCGTAGAGGTCGTCACCGACGAGGCCCGCGAAGGCGGTCGATACTCCGTACAGCCCGAGGAGGCTCGCGGCATTGCAGGCCGGGCCTCCCGAAGACTCTCGGCTCCCGGTCACGACGTACTTCCTGTCCTCCTCGGGAAACCCTTCGAAGGGAAGAACGAGGTCGTAACAGGCGTGTCCGACGCAGAGCGCCTTCGGCACGGTCCGCCTCAGACGGCGGGGCCGCCGAAGATTTCGGCGAACCTTTCGAGGACGAGAGGCTTCACGGCGGCGAAGGCGAGGGGCGTGGTGAAACCGGCGGCGTTCCGGTGGCCTCCTCCGCCGAAGATCCTCGAAACGGCCCCCACATCGACGCTGTCCGAGGACCTGAGGCTCACCGAGGTTCTTCCTTTCTCCTCCTCGCGGATGAAGACGAGGGCCTTGCAGCCTTCGACCGACAGGAGAAGCTGGTATACCGTGTCGGTCTGCCTGCTTTCGCCCCCGAAGCGGGCGGCGTGGTCCAGGGTTTCGTGTACCATTATGAGCCGACCGTCGAAGAACGTTTCGGCGGTCTTGAGCGCGTCGGCTATGAAGATGCGGGATTCGAGGCTGTAACTGCCGTAAGTGTCGCGGTAGATCGTTCGGGGCGATATTC
The DNA here is from genome assembly GCA_964397655.1 of uncultured Spirochaetaceae bacterium. Taxonomy (GTDB): domain Bacteria; phylum Spirochaetota; class Spirochaetia; order DTKZ01; family DTKZ01; genus CAYNKA01. The sequence goes on from CAYNKA010000009.1 coordinate 40,699, forward strand.
CCTTGCCCGCGAGTCGGGCCACCATAGCGAGGGCTTCCTCGGCCTCGGCCTCGAGATGGCGGAAGAAGCCGGTGTCGGTCGAGAATCCGAAGAAGAGAAAGTAGGCCTCCTCGGCGTCGGGTTCTTCGCCCATCGTCTCGATGAGTTTCTGGACGAGGAGCGTGACGCAGGGCGCCTTCGGTTCGATGTATCTCACCGTGCCCGCGTCTATACCTCCCGAGGAGTGGTGATCGATGACGGCGGTCTCCATGCCCGCGACGTCCTCCGCGAGGTACCCGATCCTTTCGAGCATGGAGCAGTCGAGAAGGATGACTCCGGCATCCGCTTCCCGGTCCTTGCCGTCCATTCTCTCCTCGAACATGCCGCGGAATCGGACGACTTCCTTGCGGCCGAAGGGGCCGGGCGAGAAGAGCTTGGCCTTTTTTCCCTTCCTTTCGAGGAAATGCTTGAGGGCGATCTGGGAGCCGATGCAGTCGCCGTCGGGCTCCACGTGACCGATGATGAAGAACGTGTCGTGGTTTTCAATGAAACCGAGAAGCGGTTCCGGGACCGGTGAAAAAGACATGGTCGAATCCTCCCGGTTCAATCGAAGGTGAGCATCCGTTCCTGGGGAGCGCCGCCGGACACGACGGGCTTCCCTCCGCGGATGAAGACGTCGATCTCGGTCCTGAGGCCGTAGTCCCGGAAATAGATGCCCGGCTCCACCGAGAAGCAGGAGCCCTCGAGCAGGAGCCTGGAGTCGGGGAATTCCACGGAATCGAGGTTCACGCCCGATCCGTGGTTTTCCACGTCGATCCCGTGGCCGGTCCGATGCCTGAGGGCGTCCCCGAAGCCCGCTTCGACGAGAAGGGACCGGGCGTGACGGTCCACGTCGGCTCCGGTCAGGCCTCCGCGAACGAGTCCCTCGCCGATGAACCCGACGATCCCGTCACGCACGCGGAAGAGGGCTGCGGCGTTCCGCTCGACTTCGGCCGGAGGCCTCGAGCCGGTGAAACAGACCCAGGAAATGTCGGCGTAGATCGCGCCCGGGGTATTCTCCTTCGCCCAGATGTCGAGCTGCAGGACGGAATCAGGAGTCACCGGGTTCCCCCTGCCGGTCACGGAGTAGTGCGGATTCCCAGCACCGGGGCCGCAGGCTACGATGGGCGAGCCGTCGACGACGAGGCCGCGCCGGTCGAATTCGTCCAGGATCCATCGCTTGAGGTCCCCCTCGCAGGGGGGATTCGACGAGGCGAAGTCCCTCCGCGTTCGGTCCCATACCAGGCGGACGATCTCGTAAAGATGGACCGCAGCGCGTTCATGGGATGCGATTCCGTTCTCGTCCAGGAGGCCGGCGAAGCGCTGGATGAGCGAAGCCGAGGAGGCGAGCCCGATTCCGAGGGATTCGAGGAAAACGGCCGTCCCGTGGTCGAGATAGGAGACTACGGGAAGCTCGGGCGAGAACTGGCAGGCGAGGGCCCTCCCCGCGAGGCGGGGGACGACCTCAGAACGGAAGATCCTTTCGAGTTCCTCTCGGCTCTTGTAGACGAATCGTTTGCCGGGAAGGTGGTCGAGGATTGAGGCCTCTATCGCATGGACCGCCGCGACGGGTTCCGCGTCGGAGAACGCGACGTAATACCAGGGCCGCGTGTTCTTGGCGGACGGATCGACGTCGAGCACGGAACGCGAAACGAGGTCCCTTCCCTTGAACGAACAAAAAAGCCACCCCCCGAGGTTCTCTCGGCGGATGGCTTCGCGCATTTTTTCGGTGTCGAGCAAGATTCAGAACTCCAGCGGGATGTCTTGGACGTTGAATTTGTCGTCGATGTTCTCCCCGCTCAAGGTGCCGTAGGAGATGTCGTTCATGTCCCTCTTCAGGAAGAGCCGAACATGGGAGAATTTACCCGCCTTCCAGAAGACGATCATGTAGGGATAGGACGAATCGTTCCCCGTGACGAGCTCGCCCTTGGCCATCTCGCCTTTCGATGTGGAGGACGATTGCAGGAACCAGCTGTGGGGAAGGTAGACCTCGACGAGGTCGAGCTTGCTGTTGGTGTAGTAGATTTTATACCCGAGCCTGTGCGGGAAAACCTTTTCGATGTAGACGGTACGAGCGTAATATTCCGACTCTACGGCGAACGCGCCGATGGAAACGCCAAGGAATAGAAGTGCGGCAAGAATAAGGATTGCTCTTTTCAAGGTATTCCTCCTAGACCCGATCGTACCGATATTATACAATTACAGGAAGCGAAATATCAAGAGGAACCCGGATCTACATGTAGAATCCGCCGTCGACGACGAGGGTCTGTCCGGTAACGAAGCCTCCGTGGAGAACGAGCCCCAGAATCGCTTCGGCCACGTCGTCGGCCTCGGCGACCCTGCCGAGCGGGGTACCCTCGGATTGACGCCGGACATGGGCCTCCTTGCCCTTCACCCACCGGGTGTTGACTATGCCAGGAGCCACTGCGTTGACCCTTACTTCCGGGGCGAGGGCCCGAGCGAGGTTCTTGGTCAGGTTGATGATCGCGGCCTTGGAAACGGCGTAGGGGATGGAGCTCCCCCGGCCGATGAAGCCGGCGATCGAAGCCACGTTCACGATGCAGCCTCCCGCAGCCTTGAGCGGACCGGCGAAGGCCCTGCTCACGAAGAACGTTCCCTTCACGTTGGTGTCGAAAATTTCGTCCCAATACTCCTCGCGCACCCCGTCGAGGTCCGCGATGTCCACGTAATGGGTCCTTCCCGCGTTGTTGACGAGGACGTCGATCCGGCCGAATTCGGCGAGGACCCTTTCCGCCATCGCGCGTACTTCTGCGTCCTTGGCCACGTCGGCCCTGACGGCGAGGCCTCGTCTTCCCGACGCGGAGATCGAGGCGACGACCTCCTCCGCCTCGGATGCGGATCTCGAGTAGTTGACCGCCACGTCCGCCCCGAGGGCGGCGAGCTTGAGCGCACAGCTTCTTCCGATTCCGGTCGCTCCGCCGGTCACGAGGACCGTTTTTCCCTTCATGTCCATGATGATTCTCCTTGCGGTCATTCCTTCTCGCCGCGGGCCAGGGCCACGTGCGAGTCCGCCATCTCGTACCCCGCGGCCTGGGCGCAGGCGGTGTTGAGGTCGAGGGCGGACACAGCGACCGCGCAGATTTCGGCCAGCCTCTTGACGTTCGAGTTGTCGTCGAGGCTTTTCCCGGAGCCTCCGCACCCGATGAGGGTGAGGGCCTCCTTCGCCGTTCCGAATGCCGTGCCGCCGCCGATGGTTGCGACCTCGAGCGAGGGCATCGTCACCATGAAATGAAGCCCCCCGTCGACCGCGTCGGCCTGGACGAAGGCCGATGACGAGGTGATGACCTGAGCGAGGTCCTGACCGGTCGCGGCGAAGAAGGCCGCGAGGGTGTTCGCCGCGTTGACGTTGAAGCCGTTCATCGTGCCGGCGAAGCAGGAGCCGAGGTAGCATTTGTGGAACACGACCCGTTCGACTCCGCGGCTCGTGACTCCGGCCTTGAAGACCTTTTTGAGCACCTCCTCGGGGATGAATACCTCGGTCTGGACGCTCTTGCCCCGGCCCTTCAGGATGTTGATGTGCGAGGCCTTCTTGTCCGCGCAGGCGTTGCTCGAGATCGTGACGAGCCTCCAACCCGGATATTTCGCGAGCAGGGCCCGGACGATGTCCGCGGCGGCTTTCGTGACGCCGTTCATGCCCATGGCGTCGCCGGTCTTGCACACGAGTCTGAGTATGACCTTCGTTCCGAGCTGGTAGGGCTCTATGTACTCGAGCCTCACGAAGGGGTCCTTGACCTGGGTGCCGAGTTCCCTCACGAAAGCCTCGTCCTCCGCTGCCCTGCGGCAGAGCGCCCGCGCCGACGCGATGTCCGGGGCCTCGATCATGGGGGCCCGCGTCATGCCGTCGAAGGTCACGATCGCCTTCATGCCTCCCGCGAGGTTGATGGCCTTGATGCCCCGCTGGACTCCGGCGACGAGCGCGGCCTCGTTCGTGGCCAAGGGGACGTAGTATTCCCCCTTCGCGTATTCGCCCGCGATCCTGACCGGGCCCGCTATTCCCATGGGGATCATGGCGGCGCCTACCTTCATCTCGATGCCCGCGAGGATGCTCCCGTGGGCATAGCTCGAATTTTCGACCTTCGCCGTCTTGATGCGGCCGAGGCTCACGCCCGAACATTTTTCTATCGCCTCGCACCGCATGATCTCGGCGTCGCGGCACGCGTCCCGGACCTTCGCCGGGTCTGATCCGTAGACTTCCTTGAAGATCAGGGTTTCGAGCTCCTGCTGCTTTATCTCTCCCGCCGCGAACCTTTTCTCAATGTTTCTCGCAGCATCCATGGTCGGCCTCCTCGTGGTGGTAGGCGCTCAGGCTCTTCGCGAAAGCGCCGCATTCTCCTATTTTTTTCGGGTCGATGCCCGTCTCCATGCCGAGCCGGGCGAGCATCTCGACCAGGGTTTCGGTGGCTATGTTGCCCTTGGCCCCGGGGGCGTAGGGGCAGCCCCCGAGCCCTCCGGCCGCGGAATCGATCACGTCGATGCCCGCCTCGAGGGAGGCGAGGACGTTCGCGAACTCGATTCCGTCCGCCCGGTGGAAATGGGCGGCGAGGCTCGCTTTCTTGAGTCCCCTTTTGACGAGCCCGCCGACTTCGTAGGCGCTGCGCGGATGGGCCATGCCGGTCGTGTCGCCGAGCGAGACTTCGTAGGAGCCGAAGGACTCCAGGGCCAGGGCGATGTCGAGGACCTTTTCGGGTGCGATCCTGCCCTCGAAGGGGCATCCGTAGGCGGTCGCGATGTAGGACCGGACCCGGACGCCGGCGGCCCGTGCGGTCCTGTCGATCTCCTCGATCGCCTTGAGCGATTCCTCCACGCCCATGTTGAGGTTCTTCCTGTTGTGGGACTCGCTTGCGCTCATGATCGTCACCACTTCCTCGAGCCCCGCTTCCATGGCCCGCTCGAGCCCCTTCAGGTTGGGGATGAGGGCGCTGTAGACGACTCCGGGACGCTTCCTGATGCCTCGAAGCACCTCGACGGCGTCCGCCATCTGAGGCACCCATTTCGGGTGGACGAAGCTCGTCACCTCGATTTTCCCGCAACCCGCCTCGCCGAGCATGTCTGTGAGACGGATCTTGTCCGCAGTGGCGATGAAATTCGGCTCGTTCTGCAGACCGTCGCGCGGGCCTACCTCGAAGATCGTGACCTTCTCGAAAGGCAGCGAATACCGAATCGTGTGTTCTCCGTTCATGGGAATGCCTCCATCTTCAACGCCCAGTCGTCGTCCGTCGGCTTCGAGGGAAGCCGGACCCGTCCTGTCCCGTCCGCCTCGACCGAAGTCCCGCGGGACCAGATCCCCGAGCGGGGATCGAACCACGCGAGGCGATAGCGCGACTCCGGCGCGAGTCCGCGGACGGATTCGGGCGGGGTGCCCTTTTCCAGGTAGGCCAGGATCAGGTTAGAGTCTTCGGTTGCGGCGCAGTAGGCCCAGCCCTCGTATCCCGCCACGGGTCCGTGCCTGTTCGGGTCCATCATGCCGACCGCCGGCCGGAGCCCGACGAACCTTTCGCCCTCCGATAGGATGAAGGCGCCGAGGTGACGAAGCTGCGCGGCGCCGGGCCATTCCATTCCTTCCCATACCTTCACGGGCGAAGCGTCCTCGACGTCGCCGCGCCACACGCCGCCGTCCCAGCCGCCCGAGCCGTAGATGTGGCCCGCGAGCCCGCCCGAGAGCACGCTGCCGTAGGCCGCCGAACGCACGACCCGAGCGCCCTCCTCGCTCGGAGAGTCTTCGATCCTTACATTCCCGAAGTACCAATGTACGTCGCCGGGATGGGTCAGGGTCGTCATCCCCTCGTACTGGGGCTCGCCGTTCAGCGCGGGCACCGGAGGATTGCAGGAGAAAAGATCCGTGAGCTGCGAGAAAGAGTGATGTCCTCGCTGCCCGTTTCCGGCCTGGTGGAAGGTGAGCCATCGAGCCTCTGCAGTATGTCCGAAGTCCATGAGGGAATTCCAGTGCGGATTGCAGCCAACGGGATTCCCGAAGGGCGGGGGCCCGAACGAGTCCACGACGGCGTTGGCCGCCCGGTTCCAATCGGGAGCCGGGATCGAGAGTTCCCCCGTGTCGTAGTGGACGGGACTAAGGAGGCAGTTGTTCGCCTGATACCGCGACCATACGTATCCGACGTAGCGGGCGTAGGAACGTGGCCAGCCGTGGAATTTCTTCCAGACCTGGCCTATGTCGCGTCTCGCCGGCTCGATGAAGGGAATGATGCCGTTGGCGTTGAGGAGGTCGATCTTCCGGTCGAGGTTGCGGAAGAAGAGGGGATCGATCCTGTCGAGATCGGGAACGCTGTTCTCGTAGCCCGGGACCTTCCCGGGAAAGATGAATGGCCCGTTGCCGTCCTCGTCGTGCATGGGCTTCGCGCGGTCGGCGTCCGCCCTGCGCCACGCGGCGCGGATCACCGTCCCGTCCTCGGCGATCAGGGTCGCGGGCAGGCCGTCGTCGGTCCAGTTCGGCAAAGCCGCGATAATTGCGACGCAATTGAACCCCTGCCTCTTCCTGAGCGCTACGTAGTTCGGGAAGCTCCGGGGCGTTCTCCCGTCGTCGCCCGGCCTGTACGGAAACCTGAACGTTCCGGCGGACCACCAGGTGTCGCCGAGGAGGAAGCACGGGCTGCCGTCGGCATACCTGAAGACGTGCCCGTCGGGCCTGAGGAAGCCGCGCCGGCAGGCGTTTTCGGTTTTTTCCTCCTCCGTCCAGGGGACGGCTTCGAAGGTCCCGCTTTTCCCGGAGAGTCCTGTGTCGCCGGGCGATGAGCCGCTTCTCCAGACCCATGTCCCGGGCACGGTCGCGGTCACCCGCACCTCGAATTCGTCTCCGCCGTCCCAGAAGCCGTAACAGCGGCGCGAGAAACCCGGACCTTCGAGGTCGACCCAGACGAGCATGTCCGCGTAGGGATTCGCGTAGGCCCTTTCCGCCCGGAGCCTGATTTCGACCTTGTCCCAGACGTGAACCGTCATGTCCGAGTTTTTTTCTTTCCCGGCCCGCCCGACGCCGCCTTGGCGAATTTGCCGAGGCTGTCGTCCGGTTTCAGACCGAGAGCCTTGTAATGGTCGGCCCGTTTCTTCTGGTCGTCCGCGTGGATGTAGTCCGCGCATTCCAGGACCTCGAGAGCCCGGGAGCGGGGAATGACGAGGACCCCGTCGTCGTCGGCGCAGACGATGTCGCCGGGATTCACGGTCACTCCGGCGCAGCTCACGGTCACGTTGACCCCGCCGTTGACGAGCCTGCCGTAGACGTGGTTGAAGGTCCTTCTCGTCGAGAAGGCCTTAACGCCCTCGATGTTGCATTCAGCCGAGTCCCTGCATCCTCCGTCGATCACGACCCCCTCGAGACCCTCCTTCATCATGGCTGCGCCGATCTCCGAACCCCAGATGCCGCCGGGATAGCCGCCCATGTCGATGACGCAGACCTTGTCCTTGGCCCTGCCGTTCTTGAGCCCCGCGGCGAAGGTGTAGGTGTCCGAGCACCATGTGTCCAGTTCCTTAAGGTATTCGCTCACCGAGGAGCAGATCCTCGCCGCCTTCTGCGCGGGACGGAGCTGTACCGTGTAGGCGAAGCCCGCGAAGCGTATGCCGGGCCGGATCGGGCGCATGTCGTAGTGCATGGTGCCGCGGTCGACGAGGCCGAGAGCGTCCATGCCGTCGCCGAGATCGGCCAGTCTTCTGGCCCTGATGCGTTCGAGCAGTTCCTTGTCGGTCATTTTTTCTTCTCCTTTAAGTATCGCTGAAATCGGTCGAAAAATCACTTGAGGTTCTTCCGGTATCGCCTCACTTGTCGTCGAAATATACGGCGTTCCCGAGGCCTTTCTTCCTCACCACGGACAGCCCGTCGATTTCGGCGATGCTGATCTCCACGAGGTAGAGCACGACCGTACCTTCCTCGAGATGGCCGGTGTAGGCCTTTTCTCGGTCGGAGATGGTCATGTGGAAATGCGTGCTGCCGTCGATGATGAGCCCCTGGAGCGAGGACAGTTCCATGGGCTTTTCTATGACGATGTATTCATCCTCCGGAGTCTCGGCGGTCGTGACGACGCGATGGAAATGGGCCCGCTGGAGCGAGCCGATCGCGCTCAGAATCACGCCGTTCCTGATTCCCGCATCGGCGCATTTCTCGCGAATGGATTCCAGCAGCTTGTCGCCGCGAAGCAGGTTGATGACGAGCACGCGTTTGATACCCGATCCCATGAAATGTCGCATAGTGATCTCCTTTTCTCAGTATTGAATCACGTCCCGCTTCATCATTCCCCTTAGGCCGAGCGTGAAGGCCATGCAGAGCGTGAAGATGATGACCGCGACGACGCTGCCGTTGCCGAAATTGAAATTCTCGAACGCATAGACGAACATGTTGAGCGGAAGAAGCTCGGTCGCATGGTTCGGTCCGCCTCCCGTCATGACGAAAACGAGGTCGAAGACCCTCAGGCTGGCGATGACCTGGAGGATGATGACGGTCTTCGTGATCTCCCAGGCGAGGGGAATGACCATGTAACGGATCATTTTCAAGCCCGAAGCGCCCTCGATGGAGGCCATCTCGATGACGTCCTGGGGCATGTTCATGAATCCCGCGTTGAAGAGCATGATCTGAATTCCGAGGGTGTTCCACACGTGGGCGACGATCACGGAGACGAGGGCCGTGGACGACTGTGCGAGGGGTGGCAGGTAATATTTGCCTATGCCCAAGGCTTCCATGAGAGGCTTGAGGAGTCCGAAGGCGGGACTGTAGATGTAGCTCCAGATGAAACCGACCGCGACGGTGTTCAGGACGACGGGGATGAAGAAAATGATCTTGAAAAGGCGGTAGAAGCGGAGCTGGAGGTAGAGAAAGTATCCGAGAGCGAAACCGAGAACAACTTGAAGGGCCGTGGTGACAGCCATGAAAACGAGGGAAATCCAGAACGACTTCCAGAAGATGCCGTCCCTGAACACCGAAAGATAGTTGTCGAAACCGACGAAGACCCGCTTCTCGAGCGAGACCCAGCGGAAGGTGCTGAGGACGAGGCCCTGTGACACGGGCGACAGCACGAGGAGCGAGTAGTAGGCGAGACCGGGAACGAGGAATGCGGCTATTGCGATGTTTCGCGAGCGGTTATCGATCATTCTTCACCCCTTTATTGCCCCGACCGTCATGCCCTTGATGATTTTCTCCTGCATGAGAGCGTAGAAGACGAGGTTCGGCACGCAGGCGATCACGAGGCCGGCGCAGAGGATCGTGTACTGGGACGTCCACTCGGTGATGAATCCCATGAGCCCGATGGGAAGGGTCTTGATGAAGGGCCTTGAAAGCATGAGCATGGAGATCAGGAGTTCGTTCCAGCAGGCGAGGGCCGTGAGGATCGCGATGGTCACGACTCCGTCGTTGGATAGCGGCATGATGACCTTGAAGAAGATCCTGAAATGACCGGCCCCGTCGATGATCGCGCATTCCTCGAGTTCCTTGGGTATCGTGAGCATGAAACTTTCCATGATGAAGACCGAAATGGGGATGCGGAAAGCCCCGTAGATGACGCCGAGGAACACGAGGTTGTTCATCATCTTCAGGTTCATCGCCGTGATGTAAAGCGGAATGACGGCGGAGTGGATGGGTATCATCATTCCCGCGATTATCAGGTAGTAGACGAAGCGATTCAGGCGGAACGCGAAACGGGAAAGCGCATAGGCCATCGTCACCGAGGCGGCGACCGAGAGGAGTATCGCGGTGGACGTCGCAAGCACGGAGTTGAAGAGGTAAATGCCGATCTTGCCCCCTATCCATGCCTCGTGATAGTTGCTCCAGACGAATTCCTTGGGTGCCCCCCAGACGTTCAGAGCGAGATCGGCCTGGCTCTTCAGCGACGTCATGAGCAGCCAGACTAGGGGGAGGATGATGACGATGGAGTTGAGAACGAGCAGGACGTAGATGGCTGTATTGAGGCCTTTTTTTCCCGTCTTGAGCTGCGGGAGGACGGTCGATTCCACGGCTGCGTGCGCAGGCACTTCTTTCCCCCTGTCGGTAGGATCGCGGGGTTCCTCGGGGAGCCCCGCGCGGTTGTTTCGGTCGATTGCGCTATTTTGCGGTCTTGAGATACTCTTCCGCCGCTTTTTGAACCTCGGCGACCGCCTTGTCGACGGTGAATTCGCCGGAGACGATGCCGGGCATCGCGGTTTTCTTGATGGCGAGATCTACGGCGGGCGGAGCCCAGGTGTCCATCGACGGTACGAAGGCCTTAGATTTCTGGAAGGCGTCGTAGAGTTCCTTGTTCACCGCGGGGAAGATGCTCCAATCGAAATCGCCCAGCTTGCCAGCAGGCAGATACTGCATCGCGCCCACCTTCTTCACGATGTCCTTCCAATGCTCGGGATCCACTACCACCTTCAGCCAGCGGACGCAGTTTTCGATCTCTTCCTTCGTCTGGTTGGCGGCGATGATGTATCCGACGATGGTTCCGCCGACGCTGACCCCAGGCTCGGCTTCCGTCATGTCGGTCATGGGCGGGAAATCGGCACGGTGGACCTTCTTTACGAAATCCTTACCGCCCACGGCGTTGAAGTTCCCGGGTTTCCAGGCGCCCTCGTAATACATCGCGGCTTCGCCGCGCACGAAGAATTGATCGGCCTCGTTGGCGCTGAATCCGAGCACCCCCGGGGGATAGGCTTCGGCCTTCACGAGCTGCTGGAACTTGGTCATGGCCTGCGGAAAACCGTAGGCGGGATCGTTCCACTTGTTCAGGGCCGAGCCCATGGCGAGTTCGTTGGCTTTTTTCACGCTGGTGGTCCGGGCGAGCAGGCAGGACGCCTGCCAGGCGAAGCGGATGTCTTTTCCGCCGGTGACCATCAGGTAGATGCCCTTGGACCTGGCCTTTTTCGCGAGGTCCAGGAGGTCCTCGAAGGTCTTCGGAAGCTGCCAGCCGTATTTGTCGAAAATTTCCTTGTTGTAGAACAATCCGTCCATACTCGCCTCATGGGGCGCGGACATGATCCTTCCGTCCTTGTAGGTGGCGCCGTTCAGAACGGATTCGCTGTACCATTGCTTGAACTCGGGATTCTTCGGGTCGTCAAAGATCGGCCGCCAGTCCACGATCTTGTTGTCTTTCATGAATTCGCGTGAATAGCTCAGGATGCACCAGGACGTCGACGGAGGATTGCCCGCCGCCATCTCGACCGTGATCTTCGTCCGGAGCTGCGCCGACGGCTGAGAGTCTATGATGATCTTGACGCCGGGATTCTTCTTGGTGAATTCCTCGGCTTTCTGGTTCAGGATCGACCATGCGGGGTCGCCTGCGAGAGTCGGAAGCATGAAACGGAGCTCGTGAACCTTGGCAGGTTTGCTTTCCTCCTTTCCGCCTCCGGCGGACGCCGCCGAAACGAAGAGAACCGCGACCGACAGACAGATCAAGGCTTTTTTCATGAATTACCCCCTCTTTTTCAGTTGAGAACGAACACGAAGCACAGGTGTTTTTGTTATAACACTGATATAACAACATGTCAACTTTTTTCTGGACAAGAAACGGTTGATTTGTTATAACATTGTTATAATCATCTCGAACGAGAGGGAGAGAGTGAAAAAAACATCTTCGACCGAACAAGCCTACAACGTCATCAAGAAGAACATTCTCAATCAGAAATTGGCGTCGGGCACGAGGCTCACGAGCAGGAGCATGGCGAAACTGACGGGAGTGAGCATCATTCCCGTCCTCCACGCCCTGCAGCGACTGGACAGCGAAGGTCTCGTCGAGACCATACCGGGATGGGGATCGCGGGTCATCACGCTCGACCGGGAAACGATACGGGACAAGTATTATCTCAGGGAAGCGATCGAATGCCAGGTGGTCAGGATCCTCGCATATGGAATAAACGAGTATCAGAAGCGGGAACTCGAGGAGTTGACCGAGAAACTGGACAAATGCGGGAGCACCTACCCGGTGGAGCCCGCTTATTGGAAGCTGGACTACGAGTTCCATCTCATGTTGGCCAAATTCGCCGGAAGCAAGTCGCTCCACAAGGAAATCCAGAAAATCAACCTCTTCAGGTTCCTGCAGAGGGTACGGGAATGGGTGCTCGTTGAGAAGACGGCTTTCCCTCCGGATCATCACGGCAGCATCGTGAAGGCGATCCTGACGGGGGATCCTGACGTCGCGGAGAAGGCGATGCGGAGCCACATACATCACCGGGGTCATCAGATATTCGAAGAGTCGCGCATGGACTGAGGACGACGGCAAAGGAGGCTGCTGTGCAGGAGATGGATAGGAAAAGTCTGCTCGAGGCGTTCGCGGATCTCAGGGTTTCGGACGTAAGGGACGGGATGGACACGTTCATGCGGCATTTTTCGGGATCGATGGATCCGGACATCCGGCCTCTGTTCAGGACCAGGGCATGGGGAATCGCGAGGACCGTACGTTACGTGCCGTACGACGAGCCGGTTCCGAGCATGGATCCCGAAACGTATTGGAAGAAATGGTCGCCGGAATATTACCGCGACGTCTGCCCCTATCCGTGGATGGAAGAAATCGAGGAGGGTGATTTCGTCGTCATAGACCAGTCCGGGGTGAACGCCGGACTCATGGGATCCGAAAACACCCTGAACTGCAGGATCCGCGGCGCCCGCGGGTTCGTTTCGAACGGAGGCGTCCGGGACACCGACGAGATCATCCTGCAGAAAATCCCGTTCTGGTCCCGCATGGTCAGCCAGTCCATGGTACAGGGGAGGCTCAAATTCGACTCGATGAACGTCGTCGTATCGGTAGGCGGAGTCGCGGTGTCTCCGGGAGACGTAGTGACGGCGGACGGTGACGGCGTCATCGTCGTTCCGCGCGGAATAGCGCAGGACGTGGCCCGCTACGCGGGCGAGGAACACGAGCGGGACAAGAGGAACCGCAAGAAGCATTACGACGCCCTCGGCTGGAAGGAGGACGAGACGGTCGTCTGACCCCGGGGGCGATTTCCCGAGCCGCGACGTATTTCGTCCCGCGATTCCCTACATGGTAGCGAGCATCACCGCCTTGATCGTGTGCTTCCGGTTTTCGGCCTCGTCCCAGACCCGGGAGGAGGGGCCTTCGATGACCTCGAAGGTCACCTCGTTGCCCTTAACCGCGGGAAGACAGTGGAGGAAGATGCTGTCCTTCCTGCCGGTCTTTGCCATGAGGAGCGAGTTGACCTGGTACGGCCTGAGGATCTTGATTCGTTCTTCGGCCTTGCTTTCCTCTCCCATCGACACCCAGACGTCGGTGTAGACCGCGTCGGCGCCCTCGAGTTCCTTGCCTATGTCCGCGGTTATCTCTATTCTGGATCCCGAAGCCTTCGCGAATCCGCGGCACAGCGATACTATTTCCTTGTCCGGAAAGAGGCTTGCCGGCGATATGACCGCGTAATCCGCTCCCATCTTCGAACAGCCTATCATGAGCGCCCGGGCGACGTTGTTCCGTCCGTCGCCGACGAAGGCGATCTTCGTACCCTTGAGCCGCTTGAACTCCTCTTCGACGGTCATGAGATCCGCCAGGACCTGGGTCGGATGATCGACATCGGTGAGGCCGTTGTACACCGGCACTCCCGAGTATTTCGCGAGGATCTCCACGGTCTCCTGCTTGAAACCCCGGAATTGGATCGCGTCGAACATGCGGCCGAGAACCCGGGCCGTGTCCTCGACGTTTTCCTTGGCTCCGAGCTGGATGTCCTGGGTCGAAAGGAAAACGGGGTATCCTCCCTCCTCGCCGAAAGCGGTTTCGAAGGCGCACCTTGTTCTCGTGGACCTTTTCTCGAAGATCAGGGCGATCGTTTTTCCGGCGAATCGGTTCTGGATCCTTCCTTCACGTTTCTCCTTCTTGACCGTGTGGGAAAGGTCGAGAAGCTGCCTGATTTCATCGGGGCTGAAATCCGCGAGGGACACGAGAGATCTTCCTTTAAGGGCCATGATTTTCCTCCGGTTGCTCAGAACGCACGGATTTGGAAGATTTCGGGCGGAAACAGGGCGCCCAAAGCCTCCACGATGGTGTCGACGAAAATGAACTCGATAGAGGATACAACTTCTTTCGGAAGTTCTTCAATATCTTTTTCATTGTCACGAGGGATGAGGACGTGGAGCATGTTAGTCCGGTGGGCGGCCAGTATCTTTTCCTTCACGCCGCCGATGGGAAGGATCTTGCCGGTAAGAGTGATCTCTCCGGTCATTGCGAAGCCGGGATGGATGCAGACTCCGGAAAGGCAGGAGAGGAGGGCGGCGGTTATCGTAATCCCCGCGGACGGTCCGTCCTTGGGTATCGCGCCCTCGGGCACGTGGATGTGGAGATCCTTGTTCTTGTAGAAATCCGACGAAAGTTTGAATTTGTGCGCGGATGATTTGATGAAGGAAAACGAGGTCAGGGCGCTTTCCTTCATCACGTCGCCGAGACTGCCGGTGAGGACGAGCTCGCCGCGGCCTTCGAAAAAGGCGGCTTCCACGGGCAGGATGGTGCCGCCGAGCTCGGTCCAGGCGAGACCGTACGCGAGGCCCGCTCGCGACTCCTTGTAGAGGATGTCCCGCTTGTATTTGGGATTGCCGAGATAATGCGGGATGCTTTTCGCCGTGATTTTGATGGAGAAGAAGTCACGTCTTCTGCGGCCCTCCGCCTCGGTTCCGGACGGTTCCCTCGAGTCCTCCGCCGATTCGCGTTTTCCCGTCGCGACGTTCTCGACCGTATCGACGGAAGGCGCGTCGACCGGCGGCGAAGGATCCATCGAAGGTTTGTCGGTTGCGGCGGGCGTTGCCGCCTTATCCGCAGCGGCAGTTTCCGGGACCGTCGTCAGGGACGGCTCGGGAGACGGATCCTTCCGAACGCCGATGTAACCTCGGGATACGGCCTCGCGGGCGATCTTCCTGATGACGTGGGCTATTTCCCGCTCCAGGTTCCTGACGCCCGACTCCATCGTGTATTTCCGGATGATCTCCCTGAGTCCGTCCTTCCTGAAATGAATCCTTGCCCAGGAGAGGCCGTTCTCATCTATCTGCTTGGGGACGATGAACTTTTCGGCTATGACGAGCTTTTCGTATTCGGTGTATCCGGGAATCTCTATGACCTCCATCCTGTCCCTGAGCGGGTAGGGGATGTTGTGGAGGGAATTCGCCGTCGTGATGAACATGACGTCGGAGAGATCGTACGCGACCTCGAGATAGTGGTCCACGAAGGCCCCGTTCTGCTCCGGATCCAGCACTTCGAGGAGGGCCGCGGACGGATCTCCGCGGAAATCCGAACTCATCTTGTCCACCTCGTCGAGGAGGAAAACGGGATTCTTCGAGCCCGCCTTGCGCATGGATTGGATGATCTTACCGGGAAGGGCTCCCACGTAGGTCTTCCTGTGGCCGCGGATTTCCGCCTCGTCGCGGACGCCGCCAAGGGAGATGCGGACGAATTTGCGGCCCAGGCAGCGGGCCACGGACTTGCCGAGAGACGTCTTGCCGGTGCCCGGAGGGCCTACGAAGCAGAGGATCGGTCCCTTGACCTTTTCCTTGAGCTGATGGACCGCTATGAAATCGAGGATGCGCTCCTTGGGATCCTTCAGGTCGTAATGGTCCTCGTCCAGGATGCGGGCGGCCCGTTCGATATCCTGGCTGTCCTCGGTCTTCTCGTTCCAGGGAAGGTCGGTGATCCACTCCACGTAGGTCCTGAGGATGCCGGCCTCGGGAGAGAAGGTCTGGAGGCGTTCGAGCCGCTTCAGCTCCTTGAGGGCCTTTGCGTGGACCTCCTCGGGAAGTCCCTTCGCCTTGATCTTTTCCTCGAGTTCCTTGACGCCCGAGGGGTCGTCCGGCTCCTTGCCGAGCTCGCGGTTGATCTCCTTCATCTGTTCCTGCAGGAAGTATTCGCGCTGGCCTTTCTCGATGCGCTTCTTGACCCGGGTGTTGATCTTCTGCTGGAGTTCGAGAATTTCGTTTTCCGATTGAAGAAGAGACACGAGCTCGCGGAGCCTCGTCTCGGGATTGGTGATGCCGAGGAGCTTCGCCTTGATTTCGGTCTTGAAGCTCCCGTGGGCGCAGACGAGGTCCGCCAGGCGGTCGGGCTTGTCGGCGCGCTCGATGGAGGCGAGCATTTCCGGAGGGATTTTCTTGTTGAAGGACGCGTAGATCTTGAAGGCTTCCTGGGTGGTCCGCATGAGGGAAACCATCAGGGTGTTGGCTTCCGAAGCGTCAGGGATAGCCTGCACCTGGGCGCGGAAATAGGGTTCCTTGCTCGTGAACGAGACGACCGATGCCCGTTGCTGGCCTTCCACGAGGATGCGGACGGTACCGTCCGGAAGCTTCATGACCTGGAGGATGTGGCCGATGCAGCCGACGGGATAGAGATCCTCTTCGCGCGGATCCTGCGTGGGGGTCTTCTGGCAGACGAGGAATATCCTGCGGTCGCCTTCCATGGAGTTGTCGATCGCGTCCACCGTCGGCCTGCGCCCGCCGAACACGGGGACGACCATCCCGGGAAACACCACGAGGTCCCGAAGAGGGACCGCGGGTATGTCCTCGGTTTTACGGATCACACGATCGAAGAATTTCATGCCGATTTTTTGACGAAGACTATTTCCGGTTTTTCCGATTTTACGATGACGTCTCTGGTGATGACGACTTTTTTCTTGCCTTCCAGGGACGGGATTTCGAACATGACGTCGAGCATGATGTTCTCGACGATCGCGCGGAGGCCGCGCGCACCGGTCTTTCTCTTGATGGCCTGCTCCGCGATCGCTTTGATCGCCTGCTGCTCGAATTCCAGGTCTACGCCGTCCATACGGAGCGATGCCTGGTACTGTTTGATGATGGAATTCCTGGGTTCCCAGATGATCCTCTCGAGGTCCTCCTCGGTGAGGTCGCGCAGCGGAACCTGGATGGGAAGCCGTCCGACGAATTCCGGAATCATGCCGAATTTGATGAGATCGTCGGGGTGGAGGCTCTTGAAGATCTCCTCGACGTTCTTGTCCGCGCGGCTCTTCACCTCCGCACCGAAGCCGAGGGGATGCTGGGATACGCGAGATTCGATGATCCGGTCCAGGCCGACGAAGGCTCCTCCGCAGATGAAGAGGATGTTTTTGGTGTCTATTCGGAGCATTTCCTGGTTAGGATGCTTCCTTCCGCCCTGGGGAGGAACGTTGGCTATGGTGCCTTCGATGATCTTGAGAAGGGCCTGTTGGACGCCCTCGCCGGACACGTCGCGGGTGATCGAGATGTTTTCTCCCTTTTTCGCGATCTTGTCGATCTCGTCGATGTAGACGATGCCGCGTTCGGCGGCCGCAATGTTGTTGCCCGCGTTCTGGATGAGCTTGAGGAGGATGTTCTCGACGTCCTCACCCACGTAGCCCGCTTCGGTCAGCGTCGTCGCGTCCGCTATGGCGAAGGGGACCTTGAGTTTCTTCGCGAGAGTCTTGGCGAGGAGGGTTTTACCCGTACCGGTCGGTCCGATGAGGAGGACGTTTGACTTGTCCAGTTCGACTTCCTCTTCGATGCGCTGCTTGGCGGAGATCCTCTTGTAATGATTGTAGACCGCCACGGAGAGAACGCGCTTGGAGTAGTCCTGCCCTACGACGTACTGGTCGAGGAATTCCTTGATCTCCTTGGGATTCGGTATGTCCTCCATGAATTCCGAGGTGAGGATGTCTTCCTCTTCGTCGAGGATCTTCTTGCAGACGTTGACGCACTCGTCGCAGATGTAGACGCCAGGACCCGCGATGAGGCGACGGGCGTAATCGGCGCTCTTTCCGCAGAAGGAACAAACCTTGACGCCGTCATTTTTTAGCTTGCTCATTTTTCCCCCTCACGAGGATCTTGTCCGCGAGTCCGTAAGCGACGGCCTCCTCGGCGGACATGAAAAAGTCCCGCTCCAGATCCTTCGCGATCTGGTCGACGGTCTTGCCGGTATGGCGGGCGAAATAGTCGATCGTGAGCTTCTTGAGGCGGAGGATTTCCTGAGCCTGGACCTTGATGTCCGAAACCTGGCCTTGGACGCCGCCCCAGGGCTGGTGGATGAGCATGCGGGAGGAGGGAAGTACGAAACGCTTTCCCGGGGTGCCGCACGCGAGAACGAGGGCGGCCATGGACGCCGCCTGCCCGAGGCAGATCGTCTGCACGTTGGTCGGATGGATGTGCTGAATGGTGTCGTAGATCGCGAGGCCGGCCGTGACCGAGCCGCCGGGGGAGTTGATGTAGAGGCTGATGTCCCTTTCGGGGTCCTGGGATTGAAGGAAAAGGAGCTGCGCCACGACGAGGTCCGCGGTGAGATCGAGGATTTCCCCGTCCAGAAATACGATCCTGTCCTTGAGCAGACGGGAATAGATATCGTACGATCGTTCTCCGACGCCGGTCTGTTCGATGACGATGGGAACCAGGCTGTGCATTTTTTCCTTCATAATCCGGGGATCCTTCCTCGCAGTTTCCATCAAAATTACCGATTTCCCTGCATCGCGTCCATAAAATTCAGTTTTCTGCCCTTCGTGAGGGTGTTTTTCGCGAGAACCGCGTCGAAAAGCTTCTTTTCCTTGACGTCGTGACCTACCATGTCGAGCAGGTTGTTCTTCTTGTAGTAGTCCTTGAGTTCGTCGAATTTCATGGAAGAGCCTTCCCCCTGGGTCTTGAGAAGGGAGTCGATCTCGTCCTCGGATGCCTCGATTTTTTCGGTTTCGATCATTTTCTCGATGAGGAGCCTGACCTTGAGGCTCTTTTCGGCGTTGGGTCTCCAATCCTGGAAAAGCGTTTCGCGCGACCTCCCCTGGAGCTGCAGGAGTTTTTCGACCTGATCGGGCTTCATCCTGAACTGGGAGACGAAATGATGCCAGGAATGGTCGAGTTCGGCCTGTACCATCGACTCGGGAAGCTCGAGCGAGGATTTTTCGGCCACCTGCTCCATGAGGGCCTCGATGGTGAGGGCCCGCGTTCTGTCTGCGGCGGTCTCCTCGAGCCGTTTCCTGATGTCCTTCTTCAAGTCATCCAGGGTCTCGTACTTGTCGCTTATGTCCTGGGCGAGCTCGTCGTTCAGCTCGGGGCGCTTCTTCTCCTTGAGAGCCGCGAGTTCGATGACGAGGATCTTGGAAGTTCCCGCCAGTTCCTTCGTTTCAAAATCCGCGGGGAAGTCCTTTTTCACGGTCTTCTTGTCCCCTTTTTTCATGCCTACTACGTCGTCGTCGAACTTGTAGTGGTTGTAGCCGGAACCGACGACGAACGTGAAGTCCTGACGCTTCGTATTCGGGATTTCGTTCCCCTGGTCGTCGACTTCCCAATAGTTCACGGTAGCCGAGTCGTCCTTGGCGGCGGCCCCGTCCTTTTCGACGATGAAGGAATTCTGTTCGACGAGAGCGTCGAGTTCCCTCTTTTCGTCGTCCTCGGTCACATCGACCTCCGGCTGTTCGACGGTGAGCCCCGTATAGGGGCCCACTTCTATTTTCGGATAGATGTCGTAGGTTACTGAGAAGCAAAAATCCTTGTCGAAGGAAAATTCGAGGTCGTCCTGAAGCTCGGGCACGGAATAGGGAAGGGGCTTTTCTTCGATCTCGGAAAAGATCTCCTTGAGGGAGTCTTCGATGATCTGCTGGCCGGCTTCGACCTTGATGCCTTCACCGAATTTCCTCTCCAGGACTTCCGCCGGAACCTTGCCCCTGCGGAATCCGCTGATCTGAGCCTTGCCCGAATACTCCGCGAGCAGTTTTCGGTATTCCTTCTCCGCGTCGTCCTTCCTCACGGTCACGGAGAGCTTCACCTGGGATTTATCGAGATGTTGGATTTCCTTGTTCGCTACCACGATCACGTCCTTTACTTGCGATGTATTCCGCCTCGGGCGTTGCCCTGAGAGCATTTCCCGGCGGGCGTTTTCAAGACGGGATGGGCCGGCAGGTTCTGAATTCAACGTTCGTCGACAGGCGGCATCCCATCGAAAATCCTAAAAAAAACAGGCGACCCGGATTACCAGATCGCCTGCGACCTCAGAGCGGGAAACGGGACTTGAACCCGCGACATCCACCTTGGCAAGGTGGAGCTCTACCACTGAGCTATTCCCGCAAATGCTAGAAGGCTGTTGAAACCTTCTTGGTAACCGACGACAACGACGGCCTTTTCCGCGAAGATACCGCCGAACGTCGAGCCGTCACCGGCCGGCGTCCAACTTCAACGACCTCGTAAGTGGCTCACTGATTCGCAATCCGGTCGTACATCCCGCGATTGCGAGAGAAGGGACTTGAACCCTTACGCCTAAGGCACCAGATCCTAAGTCTGGCGTGTCTGCCAGTTTCACCACTCTCGCAGATACTCTATAAAAGAACGCAAAGCATGTCAATAACTTTGGTCCTTATGAGCCGTGAAGGGATCGAACCTTCGACCCGCAGATTAAGAGTCTGCTGCTCTACCAGCTGAGCTAACGGCCCATGAAATCACTCATTACGCCCGACAGGATTCGAACCTGCGACCCACGGATTCGAAGTCCGGTACTCTATCCAGCTGAGCTACGGGCGCATGCATTCCCCGCTGCCGGATACGCGACACCCGCCATCGGAGCACCACGCGGAATGGTGATCAGGGTGGATGACGGGACTTGAACCCGCAACAACCAGAACCACAATCTGGGACTCCACCATTGAGCTACATCCACCTCGTTAGTGCGGTATGCACTATGCACGAATTGAAGTTTTTTGTCAAGTAAGGCGTTTCTCAAAATCGTCTCGTCGATGTGAAGGGGAATTCCAACTCTTTACGCCGTAGTGACTTTGAGACGGATCCCGGCTCCGTTACTCGGGTCCGGCGTAAAAAGCCGCTGGGCCGGGGGAAATTGCCTCTGAGCCGGGAAAAATGGTAGTATCGACGAGACGACAAAACACTATTAGAGGAAGAATCCATGAATTTGAAAGGTAAGACCGCCCTCATAACCGGTGCGACGTCCGGAATCGGCGAGGCCTGCGCCGAAGCCTTCGCCGAACGGGGCTGCAACCTCGTTCTCGCGGCCCGAAGGCTCGAACTGCTCGAGAAGAAGGCGGCGGAGCTCTCGTCCCGCAGAGGAGTGAAGGTGTCGGCTTTCAGGCTCGACGTTCGGGACCGGAAGGCCGTATTCGCGTTCGGCGAGGAAGTGGCGAAGCGGGGCCTCGTCCCCGACGTGCTCGTGAACAACGCGGGCTTGGCGCGGGGCCTCTCCAAGATCCACGAGGGGAACGTCGACGAGTGGGAGGAAATGATCGACACGAACGTGAAGGGACTCCTCTACGTGACGAGGGCGATCCTTCCCCTCATGGTGGCGCGCGACTTCGGACACGTGGTGAACATAGGGAGCCTGGCGGGACATCAGGTCTATCCCTCTGGCAACGTCTACAATGCGACGAAATTCGCGGTAAAGGCCTTGAACCAGGCCATGAATCTCGATCTCCTCGGGACGAAGATCAGGGTGACGAGCATCGATCCCGGCATGGTGAAGACGAATTTCTCGCTCGTCCGCTTCGGAGGCGACGAGGCCAGGGCCGAGGCCTTCTACGAAGGACTGGACGCCCTTTCGGCGAAGGACATCGCCGACACCATTCTGTACGCGATCGAGGCGCCGGATCACGTGAACATCCAGGACATCCTCATCATGCCGACGGCCCAGCGCGGCGCGTCGTCGGTCCACAGGGAGAAAAGGTAAGGAAAAACATGGACAAAAAACGCATCCTGACGGGGGACCGCCCCACGGGCCGTCTCCATCTCGGACATTACGTGGGCTCCTTGAAGAACAGGGTCCGGCTCCAGGACGAATACGAGTGTTTCTTCATCATCGCCGACCTCCATACGCTGACCACGAAACCGTCCTCCGAGGACATAGCGGCGATCGCCGACAACGCCCGGCAGATGGTGATGGATTACATAGCCTGCGGCATAGACCCCGCCAATTCCACGATCTATCTCCAGTCCGCGGTGCACGAGGTGTACGAGCTCAACCTTCTTTTCGAGATGCTCGTCACCGTCCCGAGGCTCCAGCGGGTCCCCAGCCTCAAGGACATGGCGAAGGCGGCGAACCTCGAGGAAATGCCCTTCGGACTCCTCGGTTATCCTGTGCTCCAGGCCGCTGACATCCTCATGCCGAGGGCCCATCTCGTGCCGGTCGGCAAGGACAACGAGTCCCATGTGGAACTCACGCGGGAGATCGCGAGGAGGTTCAACAATCTCTACGGAGAGGTCTTTCCCGTGCCGGACGTGATGCTCGGGGAGGTCCCGACCCTCGTAGGAACGGACGGCAACGCGAAGATGTCCAAATCGCTCGGCAACGCGATCATGATCTCAGACGACGCGAAGACCGTGGAAAAGAAGGTACTCGGAATGTACACCGACCCGAACCGCATACGGGCGGACATCCCCGGAAAGGTGGAGGGGAACCCCGTCTTCGCCTACCACGAAATCTTCAACGGTAACAGGGATGAGGTCGAGGATTTGAAATCAAGGTACCGCCAAGGCAGGGTGGGCGACGTGGAGGTGAAGGAAAAGCTCCACCGGGCGATCAACGCCTTCCTTGAGCCTTTCCGGGAGCGGAGAGCCACCGTCGAGGGGAGGAAGGGATATGTGGACGAGGTCATCTTCGACGGCACCATGAGAATGCGGGCGGAGGCCAAGAAGACCCTCGACGAAGCGAAGAAGGCCATGGGACTGTCGGGGATCTGGAACAAGATCAGCCGTAAAGTAGAAGAAGTACGCAAGAAACGGGATGATACTCACGGTGAGCCGCGAACCTGAAGAACTACACATGGAAAAAATTGTCTTTTCAGCGGTCCTCTTCGATCTTGACGGCACGCTCATCGACAGCGAGAGCAATTACGCGATCTCCGACGGACGGCTTTTCGCCGAGTTCGGCATCGATTTCGACGATTCCCTGCGCAGGAGTCTGATCGGCAAGGGCTCGGAGGAATTCATACGACTCCTGCGTGAGACCTACGGGGTTGCGGAGAGCAGGGATTCCCTCCTCGAGAGGAAGAACGCCTATTACCTCGACATCGCGAGGACGAACACCAGGGTTTTCCCCGAGATGTACAAGCTGCTCATGGCCCTGCACCGCAGGGGAATCCCGACGGCCGTGGCCTCCGGGTCTCCGCTCTTCGTGATAAGGGAAATGCTCTCCGGGCTGGACCTCGGACGATACTTCGACGCGGTGGTGGCCTCGGAGGAGGTCGAGAGGGGGAAACCCTTCCCCGACGTCTTTCTCGAGGCGGCGAGACGGCTCGGGACGCCGCCGGCCTCCTGCCTCGTGTTCGAGGATTCGCCCTACGGCGTCGAGGCCGCCGAGGCTGCGGGCATGAAGTCGGTCGCGATACCGACCATCACCGAGCCGCCTCTCCACGATTCGTTCTTCAGGGCCGGCCGACTGTATGCCGGAGGCATGGAGGAATTCACCGCCGACGATATCCTCTCGCGTATCGTTTACGTGCCGCTCGAAGCCGGACCCCTGCCGTCGCGACGGACGTAGAGGCTCGCGGTGTACAGTAACAGTGCCGTCCAGATGCACAGGAAGCAGACGATGTGGGGCAGCGTGAAGGGCTCGTCGTAGAAGAACACGCCGAAGACGAGCATCAGCGAAGGCGAAAGATACTGGAAGAACCCGACCGTCGTGAGCGGAATGAGCTGAGTGCTCGTGCCGAAGAGGTAGAGCGGCAGGCTCGTGACTGCCCCGCCGAGGACGAACATTACGTCCCGCATCGTGCTTCCCGCGAGAAAGGCCCCCGTACCGGCGAAGCCCTTCAGCGCGAGATAGGCGGCCGCGATCGGCATGAGCACTGTCGTCTCCACGAAGAGGCTCCAGAGGGAATTCACCGGAGTGAGCTTCTTCAGGAGGCCGTAGAGGCCGAAAGCTAAGGCGAGAACGACCGAAAGCCAGGGGAATTTACCGTAATCGAGCGTCAGGTAGAGAACGCCGGCGGCCGAAATGCCGAGGGCGAGTTTTTGCACGCCTTTCAGCCTCTCCCCGAGAAACAGCCTGCCGAGGAGCACGTTCACGAGAGGATTTATGAAATATCCGAGGCTCGCCTCGACGATCCTGTCGTTCCCCACGGCCCAGACGTAGATGAACCAGTTCATGGCGATGAAGATCGACGTAGCCCCCAGAAAATACCATGTTCTCCGTTCCTTCAGGGCCGGAGGCAGTCTCTCGGGGCGGGTGGCGAAGACGAGGGCCCCCACGAACACGAACGACCATACGATCCTGTGCGCGAGAAGCTCGATGGAGGGAACTCCCGGAAATTGTTTCCAATAGAGGGGTTGGAATCCCCAGGTGAAGAAGGCGCCGGCCGCGTAGAGGTAGCCCGCCAGGTTCTTATTCGAGCGGCGCCCGATCGTGTTTTCCATGTTGGACGATGCTACCACAAGGCCGATCCGGCGTTCAAGGACTCCCCGCGGGATCAGATCCTCGTTTTGACGAGTTCCACGAGGTCGAAGCCGTCGAGGTCGAGGGCCTTCCGGGCTCCGAGGACGAAGTCGAACCGGTCGAGCGACAGGGAAAGGTCGAAGTCGCTCGGGGGCTCGGAGGCATGATTCGCGGGATCGAAGAACCTTCCGCCGCTCGTTCTGCGGATGGTTTCCACCATGGCCGGGAAATCGACCGGCCTGCCGAGCAGGCTGTCCCGCACGTACTCGGCGAAGAAGGTGTCCTCCTCGGTGGGGCGGATCGCCTCGTGGCCCATGCACACGAGGGAGAGCTCCGCCGGCGAACGCCTCTTCACGTATTCGATCACCGCGCGCGCGTTGACGAAGCTCCCGGTCACGATCTCCTCCGCACCCTTCGCGTTCGCTATGCCCTGCGTACCTGCGCTCGTGGTCTGGATGACGGTCTTTCCCGTGAAATCGACGCGCTCGATGTGGGTCGGCGAGTTGCCGTACTCGAAGCCGGGCATGATCTTTCCGTGGCGCTCCCCCGCGAGGACGAAGCCGGGATGGCGTTTCTTGAGCTCGTAGGCGATCTCGATGTCGCCCACCGGGACGATCCGTTCCGCCCCGCCCCCCGTGAAGTAGCAGGCCATGGTGAAGGCCCGGAATACGTCGATGATCACGGCGAGCCCGCGGGCCTCCTTCGCCCCTTCGATGAGATGCAGAATTCGTATGTTCATCGATCCTTCCTTTCCGCCAGTCTCCTGAGTTCCGCGAGCATGAGCATCATGCCCCGCGAATCGAGCGAACAGTAGTCGACGAGTGCCTTCCTCGCCGCCGAGCGCGTCGCCTCGTCGAGCCCTCCGACGCGGGAAAGCAGGACGAGTCCCACGAAGGCGAGGTTCGCGTCAGCCCCGTTCCCGATGGCGAGATCTTCGTATCCGATTCCCGTCATGCAGGGAAGCACGCGCTTCATGGAAATCCTGCCGAGCTGTTCGGGGTGATAATAACTGAATTCCGAGAACGGGGAAAGCAGGTCGAGCAGGCGTGGAATCGCGGCCTCCGCCCTTTCCCGGGATTCGGGGAAACGGGCGGCGAGACTGCGGATGATCCCTTCTTCGAACCTGCGGTTGTAGACGACAACGGAACCGGTAGGAGGCAGCCGTTCGAGAAGGGCCGAGAGGAACCCCGGTCTCGGATCGGATCCCTCGTCCGCGAGGAAATCGCGGCATTCGGGTTCGCGGTCCCAGTCTTCGAGGACGTGGAGGGAGAACTGGAAGGGGACGTTCTCCCACGGCGCGAGGCCCCGGAAGAGAGGAAGCGCGGTGCTGAAGGTCTCGAAGTCGAGGAAGGCCAGGGGGAAGACGAGCTTCGACAGAAAACCCCCTATGCCGGGGACGTCGACGTGGGGCCGGTTGCTCCTCACCGCCTCCACCTGGATCCGCTGCCTGTGCGTGAGCCTGGTTCCCTCCGGGATGTCCGCGACGAGGGTCACGCCCTTTCCCGCGAGCCTTTCCGCGAGTGCGCGGCCCGCGTGCAGGGTGCGGACGTGGTGCTTGGGAAGAGTTTTCCCGCAGGCTTTCCGCAGCCCGCAGACCTCGGCGCAATCCGCCATCGCCGGCGGCGGACAGGCGCCGTCGAGAGCGGGAACCATGCCCGCGCACGAGGCGGCCGCCTTTTTCCGGAGGGGTGCGATCCTCGTGCCGACATCCTCCGTCGCGAGGAACCGGAATGGACCGCCCGTATCGTCGTTCGATGGCCGGGCGTCGCGGTCGATCCTGACCACGCGAACGGCCGCGGCGTCGAGGCCGGCGGACCCGAGAACGGAGGCCTGCCATGCGAGTTCGATGAGGTGCCGTTCCTTGACGTTCGTGGAGGACGTGACGCGGACGAGTTCGGCCGCGATTCCTTTCTCGAAGACGAGGAGGTCGGGCTCCGCCAGGAATCGCCCGTGAGCGACTGCGGAACCCATGACCGCGGTCCTCCCGCCGATCGCGGCTGCTCGGGTCCGTTCCGCCCGGACCGCGAGACCGAGCCCCCGGAGGTCGACGATTCCCTCAGGCATGAGTGCGGCAGCCGCAGCCTCTATGAGTGCGCGCCGTTGGATCCTTCTCGTCGCGAAACCGAGGGAGGCGAGGAGGGAGGACTCCTCACTCACGAGATCCTTCTCCCTGAACGAGTACCAGGCCTTCCTCGGGCATTCGAGGTATTCGACGTAGAGGTCGGAGTCGATCGCAGGTCCGGCTTCCATGGTCACAACCGCGGATTCAGCTTCTCCGAGAACAGATCTCCGAGGAAGTTGAACGAGAAAACAGTCGCCGCGAGGGTGATGCCGGGAAAGACGGCGAGCCATGGGGCCTGGAGCAGATAGTTTCTCGCGTCCTTGAGCATGAGGCCCCAGCTCGGCTCGGGAGGCTGGGTTCCCAGGCCGAGGAAGGAAAGGGAGGACTCTATGACCACGGCGAGGGCGAAGGTGATCGTCGACTGGACGATGAGGTCTGGAAGCATGTTGGGTATGAGGTGCCTCACCACGATCCGGGGAAGCGAGGTTCCGAGCGCCCTCGCTGATTCCACGAAACCCTCGGTCTTGAGGGAGAGGGTTTCGGCCCTGACGAGGCGGGCGAAAACCGGGGTGAAGACGAGGCCGATGGCGACGGTCACCTGGGGAAGACCGTAGCCGAAGACCGAGATGATCGTTATGGAGAGCAGCACCGTCGGAAAGGAGAGGATGCTGTCCATGAGGAGCATGAAGAAGCCGTCGAAGACTCCTCCGGTGAGTCCCGCGGCGAGCCCGACCGCGAGGCCGGCGGTCAGGGCGATGGAAACCGACAGCGCTCCTACGATCAGAACGGACCTCGAACCGTAGACGATCCTCGCGAACACGTCCCTTCCGAAGTCGTCGGTGCCGAGCAGTCTTCCCTCGGCCCCGGGGGGGAGGAAGCGCTTGTCCAGGAATTGCTCGGTCGGGCTGAAGCGCGTTACGAGAGGGGATGCGGCCGCTGCGAAGACGAGGACGAGCAGGTAGAGCGCCGAGAGCGTGAGGAACAGTTTCTGGAGTTTCTTCCGCTTCCTGCGGACGTGGAATCTCACGACTTTCCTCCCGTTATTCCCGGAATTCCGTGTCCCGGAAATCGTAGGTGTCGAGTTTCGGCTGCATTCGGAAATCCGCGACCTTTTTGTTCAAGCCGAGGTAGCGGAACGAGGTGCCTACGTAGACGAAGGGCACTTCGCGGGCCATGATCTCCAGGATCCGGTCGTAGATCGTCTTTCGCTGGGCGAAGTCCGTCATGGTCTTCGCCTCCCGGATGAGTCTCGCCGCCTCGGGATTCACCCATCGGACGTAGTTCTTTTCGGACGCGAAATCCTTGAGCCGGGAATCCGGATCGAGCTTGCCGGTGTGGCCGATGACGGTGAGGTCGTAGTTGGCGCCGCGGTACACGTCGGACATCCAGGTGGACCAGTCGACGAGCTTCACCTTTACCTTGAGGCCGATCTTTTCGAGCATCTCCACGTACATCTGGCCCGCCCTAACGTGGGGATCGTAGTTCTGCGGCAGGGCCATCTCCAGGACGCGGAGTTCTTCCGCGGCCTCGGCGAGAGTTTTCCTGGCCTTTCCCGGATCGTAGGGGTAGAGCCCCGTGAAGTCCTTGTAGAAAGGATCGGAGCTGTCCATGAAGGTCCCGACCGGCACGCCCCCTCCGTACGCGATGTCCAGGACCTTCTGCTTGTCGACGGCCATGGCGATCGCCTGTCTCACCTTGAGGTCCGAAAGCGGCGGTCTCGACGTGTTCATCGCGAGGACCATGACGAGGGACGTGAGGTGCTTCTGGATTTTCGTGTCGGGGTTCTTTTCGAGGATGGGAACGTCGGTGCTGTCCCAGAGCTCGGCTGCATCGATCTGACCGGTGAGGAGTCCCTGGACCTGGACCGCTCGCTCGGGGATGATCCTGAACTCAAGGTTCGGGATCTTCGGTTTCCCCTCCATCCAGTAGGAGGGGTTCTTTTTCAGGACGATCTTGTTGTCCCTTATCCACTCTACGAAGGAGAAGGGCCCGGTGCCGACCGGCTTGGAGGCGAAGTCGTGGCCCGAAGCTATGAGATCGGCCGGCAGGATCGCGCCCCAGCCCGAGGCGAGGGACGAGAGAAGCGACGCCGAGGGCCGGGAGAGTTTCAATACGACGGTCCTCTCGTCCTCGACGACGACTTCGGCAACCGCGTCGAAATCCGTCACGTGGGGGGAGGCCGTCTTCTTGTCGAGAGCGCGGAGGATGGTCGCCTTCACGTCGGTCGCCGTGAGAGGTCTTCCGTCGTGGAATTTAACGCCCCGCCGGAGGACGAAGGTCCAGGTCCTGCCGTCTTCGGATATGCTCCACCTCTCGGCGAGAGCGGGCGCAATGACGCCGTTCTTGTCGGGCTCCACGAGCGTGTCGTAGACGCTCTTCAGGACCTGGTAGGTGAGCGTCCCAGACGTTCTCTGTGGATCGAGGGAGTCGGGATTCCCCGATAGGCCGAAACGAAGGACCGTTCCCTCCCGGCTGCCTCCGCAGAAACCCGCCGCCGCGATCAGGGCGGCGAAGAAGAGGAGGGCACTGAGTCTAGTTCCTTTCATCGTACGGCTCCTTCCGCCGCGCCCGGCGCGGTCATTTCGTCTCCTTGGGTTTCAGGAAACTCAGGGGATTGTTCACGAGATCTCTCGTATACGGATGCTTCGGATCGTTCAGCACGTCCTCCGTCGCACCTACTTCGAGGAGCTTCCCTTTTCGAAGAACGCCTATTCTCGTACTCAGGTATCCAATGAGATCGAGATCGTGGGATATGAAGATGTACGTCAGATTGAATTCCTTTTTCAGGTCCAGGAGCAGGTTGATGATCCCGGCCTGGATGGATACGTCCAGGTTGGAAACCGGTTCGTCGAGGATGAGGAAGCGCGGTTTCATCGAAAGCGCCCTCGCTATGACGATCCTCTGTTTCTGTCCGCCGGAGAACTCGTGGGGATACCAGTCCATATGAGCGGACGCGATTCCCGCCTGGTCCAGAAGCTTCTTAATCTCCTCGTTTCGCCGTTTTCTCGGCATGCGGAGATTGATCAGTCCCTCTTCCAGGCTTTCCCGTATGGTGAGCCGCGGATTGAGCGATCCGTTGGGGTCCTGAAAGATGATCTGCATCCTGGACCGCATCTTCCGCCAACGATGGGAGGAAAGATCGTTCAGGCACACGTCTCGATAATGGATCCTTCCCGAGGTCGGAGTCTCGAGAAAGAGGATGGTCCTCGCCAAGGTGGTTTTCCCGGATCCTGACTCTCCGACGAGTCCGAAGATTTCCCCTTCCTCCACTTCGAAGCTCACTCCGTCCAGGGCGGTGACCGGGTGCGAGCGGATGAGCCCCGATCCGAAGAAGACCTTCGTAAGGCCCTCGACCCGGAGAAGGGCGCTCATCGGCCGACCCCCAGCTCTTTGCCCGGGAAAAAGCAGGCGCAGCGATGCCCCGACTCGATCTTCACGAGCGGCGGAACGGTCTCCGTACATGTCTTCTGCGCTATGGGGCAGCGGGTATGGAAGGAACAGCCCGAGGGGACGTTTTCCGGGGTCGGCACCGGTCCCGGAACGCCCTGGAGCCGCGAACCGCGCTTGTCCCTCGAGGGTATCGAGGCGAGGAGGAGCCTGGTATAGGGATGCAGGGGATTCGCGAGCAGCATGTCCTTGGGCGCCGATTCGATGATCTTGCCGGTGTAGATGATGGAAATGTGGTCCGCCGCGTAGCGCACGATGCCGAGGTTGTGGCTCACGTAGAGAAGAGCCATCCTCGTCTCGTCCCTGAGTTCGAGGAGAAGGTTGACGATCTGCTTCTGCACTCCGACGTCGAGGGCGGTGGTCGGTTCGTCCGCGATGAGCAGGGAGGGGTTGCACGCGACCGCCATGGCGATCATGAGGCGCTGCTTCATGCCGCCGGAAAATTCGTGGGGGTAGCGATCCATCCAAGCCTTGTCGTCGGGAAGCCCCACGCGGAGGAAAAGCTCCCGGGCACGGTCGAAGGCGGCGCGCTCGGAATAGCCGAGATGGAAGCGGATGCCCTCCATGATCTGGCGGCTTACCTTCATGGAAGGATTCAGGTATTTCGAGGGTTCCTGGAAGATCATGCTGATCTCCCTGCCCCGGAGGTTCCCCATGATGTCCTCGGAAAGGTCGAGGAGGTCGTTGTCCTGGAACCTGATCGAGCCGCGGACGACGCGTGCCGACGACGGAAGCAGACGCATGACGGTGAACGACGTCACCGTCTTTCCGGCCCCTGATTCTCCCACGAGGGCGTGGAATTGCCCCGGCAGGACCGTGAGGTCGACGCCTCGGAGCGCCAGTATTCTCCTGTGGTGAGCGGAGAACTCCACCGAAAGGTCCTTGATTTCGAGAAGCACGTCGGATCCCATCAGCGCGTCCTGAGTTTGGGGTTCACCAGGGCGTAGAGGATGTCCACGAGGAAGTTCATCATGGAGAAGGTGAACGCGATGAAGATTACTCCGCCCTGGATGACCGGGAAGTCCCGCTGGTAGATCGCGGAAAGGAAGAGACGCCCGACGCCCGGCAGGGAGAAGACCTGCTCGATGATGATGGCGCCCCCGAGCATGTATCCGAACTGGATGCCCGAGATCGTGAGCATAGGGAGCAGCGCGTTCCTGAGGGCATGGCGATATCTCACCGTCGAGTCCGGCAATCCCTTCGATCTGGCCGTAATGATGTATTCCTTCTCCAGTTCCTCCACCATGGCCGTCCTGACGATCCTGAGGAGAACGGCTCCCCGGTTGATGCCGAGGGCGAGGGCGGGAAGGATGAGATGAAGCGGTCCGTCTCCCCCGAAGAGCGGAAGCAGGCGGATTTTCACGGCGAATACGAGAAGAAGGAGGATGCCGAGCCAGAAAGCCGGCAGCGCGATTCCCAACTGGGAAAAGATCATGCCGGCGTAGTCCCAGAAGGACCATCTCTTGACTGCGGACAGAACCCCCATGGGAACGGCAATGAGAAAGGCTATGCCCATTCCGAAGAGGGCGAGGGCGAGCGTGATCGGGAAGCGGCCGAGGATGAGATTCGTGACCGCTTCGCCCGAGAGGAGCGATTTCCCGAAGTCAAGGCGCGCGATCGAAAGGAGCCAATGCTCGTACTGGACGATCATGGGCAGGTCCGTTCCAAGGCTCGAGCTGATCGCGGCTACCGCCTCCGGCGTAGCATCGATTCCCGCGACGACATGGGCAGGATCTCCCGGTATGACCCTGAGAATGAAGAACACGAGGGTCGATATGATGAAGACGGTCAAGAGCA
This sequence comes from uncultured Spirochaetaceae bacterium, assembly GCA_964397655.1. GTDB lineage: Bacteria > Spirochaetota > Spirochaetia > DTKZ01 > DTKZ01 > CAYNKA01. Next base: position 72,313 of record CAYNKA010000009.1, read on the forward strand.
GTCTTCCCACTTTACGGAGAAAGAGCCAGAATAATTTCATATCCGAAGTCATTGTAAATTGCCGAAAGGGCTTCGTCTACCGTTTTTCCCATAATTCGTCAATTACCGGCGGACCGCGCTTAATCCCGATCCGCAACGCAGAATAGACGCATGAATGATGCGTCGGGCACAACGAGGAGAACGTTCGATTTCATCGCCGAGGATTTTTAAAGTTTGTATTTCTTCTTGATTTCCGATTCGGCCTTCAGCCAGTCCGATAGTTCATCGCCGGCTTCGTTTTTTTCGATACGCTTCAGATACACCTGGTGGGCCAAGGCCTTGATCTCGTCCTGGACCTGTTCGAGGCTCGGACGAACGGTTTGCTTCTTCGCGACCGGAGTCTTTTTTACGCCGGGTTCCTTGGTTTTTGCCATTTTTTTCCCTCGCCTGCTGATTTACGATGTCGTCCTCCTGAAAAAGAGTCCGACCTGCCTATCCGTTTCCGAATCTACTTCTTGAGGGCTAGAACGACCCGTTCTAGTACTTTTTTGCGATCGAGAGGTTTGACTATATAGTTTTTTGCACCGAGAAGCAGCGACTTCTTGACGAGATCGTTCTTCCCCAAGGCGCTGATCATGATGACGATTGCGTTTTTGTCGAATTCCATGATCTTTTCCAACGCGGTGATCCCGTCCATTTTCGGCATCGTGATGTCCATGGTTACGAGATCGATGGTGGACCCCAGTTCCTTGTATTTTTCCAGACCCTCTTCCCCGTTCGAGGATGTGGCTACGATTTCGAATCCTGCCGAAGAAAGGATCTGGCTGAGTTGCTTCGCGACGAAAATGGAGTCGTCTACGATGAGGACTCTGTAGGAAGAACCATCCTCTTTTAAGCCCTCCGGCGTATTTTCGTTGACACTCGGATAGTCTGACTTCGCTTTCATGAAATACACCTAGCTCCTTTCTTCCGTACGAATGCTATTAATATAACCGCTCCTGCACAATCTGACAATAGAGGCGATCGTGCCCTTTTAGAACCCTAGGAGAACCGGGCGCGGAAGAAAAAAATGGCCGTCCTCGCTCCTTAAGGACGGCCATTTTTCGTCACTTTTTTCATTACTTTTGGTGCTTTGAACTTTTTTACATCACTTTTTTTACTGTATACTTTATCGCATAATCCGTGCCAAAAGAGAGAATTAGGCGTCGAATTTCAATTTCGATTTGCATAGATGCAACTCTCTATGTTAAAAATAAATAAGGAATTGAGTCCGAAGAATATGCTGAATGTTTTTTTGTTTTGCACTAAATGGACGAGAAACGAAAAAATATGAAATTATGCAATATGAATAGCAAAATTACCACGTTTTCATTATTTCCATCACACATAGGTAATTAGATCGATATTCATTTTTCGGGACCTATGCGGAATGCATAGGTTTCAATGCTGACGCGCTTCATTGTTCTGTTTCCACCTGCTCAGGGTGGATTGGGATATGCCGAGCAGCCTGGCGGCGGTGCTTTGGTTGTCGTTGCACAGCCTGAGCGCTTCCCGGATGTAGAAATCGTCGATCTCCTGCAGGGTGGGGAAGGAATCGAGGGTGAACCGCGGAAAATCGGAACTTTTTCCTTTTCCTCCCGGTTCGCTCGGAGTCTTCTGCCTTGCGAAATAATCCTTGAAGAATCCCGTGGGCAGCAGCGAGGTTTCGTTTCGGCTCACCGCGTCGAAGATCATGGCTTGAAGTTCGCGGATGTTGCCGGGAAACGAATACCCCGCGAGGACCGACATGAGGTCCTTGGGAATCTTCGGTTCCTCTTTGCCCAGCTGCATGGCGGCTTCGCGGATGAAATGACGGACGAGCAGGGGGATGTCTTCGATCCTGTCGCGCAACGGCGGGATTTCGATATGATGCGCCATGAGACGGTAATAAAGGTCCTTCCGGAAGGTGCCTTCCTGCTGTTTTACCTTCAAATCCGCGTTCGTAGCCGCTATGATCCGCGCACGGCATTTTTCAGGTCGGTCGCTGCCCAGAGGATAGAATTCCTCTTCCTGGAGGAGCCGGAGCAATTTCACCTGGGAGGCGACGTCCAGATCGCCGATTTCGTCGAGAAACAGGGTGCCTTCCGCGGCCTGTTCGATCAAGCCTTTCCTGACGGATTCCGCGCCGGTGAAGGCTCCCTTCGTATGTCCGAAGAGCGTGTCGGAAAACATGGCGTCGTCGAGGCCGGAAACGTTGACCGTCACGAATTTGCCGCTTCTTCGGCTGAGGCGATGGATGGCGCGCGCTATGAGTTCCTTGCCCGTTCCGCTTTCGCCGGTCACGAGGACGGCTTTGGGGCTCGTGGCGATCGCCTCCAGGTAACCGAAGATCGTGTACATCACGTCGCTTCCGCTTATGATGCCTTCGAAGACCTCCGGATGGTTCAGATCCCAGGATATGGTCTGTTTTTCCAGCATGCTGACTTTTTTCTGAAGCTCGCGGATCTGCACGGCGTGCTGAACGATGGGAATGAGGCGGTTTTCCAGGATCGGTTTCGTCATGAAATCGAAGGCGCCTGCTTTCATGCACTCCACCGCGGTATCCACCTTCTCCTCCGCGGTGATGATGATGATGGGGATGTCCGGATGCTCCTCATGGAGCTTGATGAGGAGGGACTGGCCGGATATGTAGGGAAGGTGAAGGTCGAGGAGAACAACGTCGAAGTCTTCGCGTTCGAAGAGCGACTCGACCTCCCGCGAGTCGATGCAGACGGTGACGCGCTCGTAATCGTAGCCTTCCAGGAGGGTCTTCCAATATTCCGCGAGAAGGGAATCGTCGTCGACGATTAGAATGTGCGGTTCGGAATCCTGCATCAGGCTCTCCCGTTTTCGAATCGGCGGGCAGGACCCGAAGACCGGCGCTTCTTCATAGAAGTTCATAGTAGAGGTATTTCGTTATTTTGTCAAAACGCTTTACAATTCTTTTCCCCCGAGGCTTTGCCGGCCGAGGCGTCACATCGCCTTACCCTTCAAGGCCGCCACGTGGGTGTTCAGTTTCGACAATCTTTGCGCGATGAGCCGGGCGAGAAGGATGCCGTAATGCGGTTTCTCCTTGACGATGTTCATGAACTCGTTCTTGGAGATTTTCAGCAGGACGGATTTCCCTCGGGAGATCACCGTCGCCGAACGTTTGTTGTTCAACAGGAAGGACATCTCACCCAGGAGGATGTCTTCCGGAGAAAGCGTGGAGATGAGTTTGCCGTTGGAGTAGATTTCCAATTTTCCGGAGGCGATGTAATAGAGATGATTCGATTCTTCGCCTTCCGTGAAAATGACGTCCTCGTCGTTGAACGTGAGTTCCTCCCGGTTGGCGAACAACCCCGGGATCACGTCCGTGCCTCCGCTCCTGTGATTGACGTCGAACGATACCTCGTTCCCCTTGTCGTTGTATCGTAGGTTCCCGACGTAATGGGAAGTCATCTTGATTCCGTGGCCGTGGAGCCCGAGATTGACTCCTTCCTGGGGCCTGACGTGCTTCTTCCAGTCGAAGCCGTCGCCCTCGTCCCGGATCGTGAAGGAGGAGCCGTCGTTCGCGATCTTGTAACCGAAGTACACCTTCTTGGCCTGGATCGTGGGATTTTTGAGCTTTTCCCGAATGAGGTCGAGGCTGTCCCCGCCGTTGTTGAGCCATTCGGTTTTTTCTTCATAGCTTATCTTGCAGTTGCCGTGTTCGACAGCGTTCATGAGCATCTCGAAGAGAGCCACATGCAGGCGGTCGCGGAGTTCCTGGTTCAGATAGCCGGAGTTGAAGAGGAAGTTCGTCACGAGATTGATGTAGGTCCGTATGACGAAGGGATCGTTCTCCATGATGAAACTGCCGGAAATCGTCTTCAGGAGATCGCGCTGCAGGTCGCGGTGGAAAAGGAAATGCCGGTTCTGGAATATGATCTTCAGGGTGCGGTAGAAGCCCCACACCATGTCGGACCTGGGTATGAGGCTGATGATGTTTGAGTTTTTCATGATATCTTCGGACTTCTTCGTGTCCTTCCGGCGGTGGACGCCGATGATACCGCCGTAGTGGAGCCACGGATCGGCCTTGATCGAATCGATGATGTTCGCGGAGTCTATGCGAGAGTCCGACAGGTTGATCAGGCTCATTTCCGGAAGCTGGTACTTGAGAAACTCTAGGGCGTCGTCCGCGCTGTCGATGAATACGGGTTCGAAGGTCCCGCAGAATTTCTCCGTGATCCGCTTGATTATACCGTTGAGTTCGAGATCGGTGCTTATGACAGGCATCTTTTGCATGGTTAGGTCCAACGTATTTATAAAATTCGACTCTGGCCTCGAAAAACCGCGGTTTTTCGTGAAATGCCGAGACTTCTTCTTTGAATATCGGAAGGGACCTTCATTAGCTCCACTGTCGCGGGGAAAATAGGGAGGGAATTCCCTCACGGCGACCGGATCGGCGGGGGGGCTCCGCCCCCCTCGGTCCAGAGCCTGTTCAGGCCTTGTTCTGCAGTTTCGCCCAGGTATCCTTCAGGGTTACGGTTCTGTTGAATACGCAGGATCCCGGCTTGTGGTCCCCGATGTCCGCGCAGAAGTACCCCTGCCTAAGGAATTGAAATTTATCCCCCGGTTTCGCGTCCGCGAGCCCGGGTTCCACCTTGCAGTTCTTCAGCGTCTTGAGGGATTCGGGATTTATGAATTCCCTCCAGTCCTTGCCTTCGGGTACGTCGCTCGGATCCTGGAGAGTGAAAAGGTTGCCGTAGAGCCTCACTTCTGCGTCGGCGGCATGAGCCGCGGATACCCAATGGGATGTGCCCTTCACCTTGCGGCCGTCCGGAGTGCTGCCGCCCCGCGATTCGGGATCGTAGGTGCAGCGGATCTCCGAGATCTCGCCCGTGGCCGGGTCCTTCTTCACCCCGGTGCAGGTGACGTAGTAGGCATGCTTAAGCCGGATCTCCTTGCCGGGCGAGAGGCGGAAATAGCCTTTCGGCGGAATCTCCTGGAAGTCCTCCCTTTCGATGTACACGACCCGGGAAAAGGGGATTTTCCTCGTTCCGGCCGCCGGATCCTCGGGATTGTTCTCGGCGTCGAACCATTCCACCTTTTCCTCGGGGTAGTTTTCGATCACAACCTTGACCGGATCGAGCACGGCCATCGCCCTCGGCGCGCGCCTGTTGAGGTCCTCCCTCAGGCAGTATTCGAGAAAGGCGATGTCCACAGTGCTGTTCACCTTCGAGACGCCGATCTTCTCCGCGAAGAGGCGGATGGATTCCGGCGTGTACCCGCGGCGCCGGAGGCCCGAGATCGTGGGCATGCGCGGATCGTCCCATCCCGAGACGAATTTCTCCTGAACGAGCTCGAGCAGTTTCCGTTTGGACATCATGGTGTAGGTCACGTTGAGCCGCGCGAATTCGATCTGACGCGGCTTGTGCGGCAGATCCAGGGCGTCGAGGAACCAGTCGTACAAGGGCCGGTGATTCTCGAATTCGAGGGTGCAGATGGAGTGGGTGATTCCCTCGATGGCGTCGCTCTGACCGTGAGCGTAGTCGTACATCGGATAGATGAGCCAGGCGTCCCCGGTGCGGTGGTGCGAGGCCCTGCGGATGCGGTAGAGAACCGGATCCCTCAAATTGAGGTTCGGGGAACTCATGTCTATTTTCGCGCGGAGCACCCGGCTGCCGTCCGGAAATTCCCCCGCCCGCATTCTGCGGAAGAGGTCGAGGTTCTCCTCCACCGTGCGCTCGCGATACGGGCTCGGCTTTCCGGCCTCGGTGGGGGCGCCGCGCATCGAACTGATCTCGTCCGCCGAGCAGTCGTCCACGTAGGCGAGGCCTTTCCGGACGAGCAGTTCCGCCCATTGGTAGAGCTGTTCGAAGTAGTCGGAAGCGTAATAGAGGCCGTCCCACTCGAAACCGAGCCAGCGTACGTCCTCCATTATGGAGTCGACGTATTCGACGTCCTCCTTGGCGGGGTTCGTGTCGTCGAAGCGGAGGTTGCATTTACCGCCGAAGTCGCGGGCGATCCCGAAATTGAGACAGATGGACTTCGCGTGGCCGATGTGCAGGTAGCCGTTCGGCTCCGGCGGGAATCGGGTATGGACCCTGCTTCCGTAGCGGCCGGAAGCGTTGTCTTCCCTGACGAATTCGCGGATGAAGTCGGTCGGGCCTTTTTCGCCTTCGACCGCCGTCTTGGGGGAGTTGTCCTCGTTCATGATGGTTTTCCTGTTTGTACTCCCGCGCCTTCAAAGGGTGCGTAGGAGTAGAATAGTCGTCGGAAGCGAGTATAACAGATTCGTGGCCATTTGTTCCATATCCCACGCGGACGTAGAAACGTCGCAGCCTCTCGGATCGCCGCCGTCGGAGACGGGCTCCGGGGCGCGTTCATCTCCCGAGAAATCTCGCTGCGAAGAGCTTCGCAAGTTTCGCCGCGCCGACGAGCCGCTTCAGCGGAAAGGGGGCGAAGAGGAAGTCGAGGGCCCCCTTGAGCCCGGCATAGGTCTTTTCCCCGTGCGGGTACCACCACATGTTCTTGGTCATCGAGGAGAGCCGTTCCCGCACGACGATCTTGGCCTGGGTCATGTCCTCGACGCCGAGTTCGCCGTGGCTTCTGCCGATCCCGGAACGTTTGAAGCCTCCCCAGGGGGTCTCCGCCATCCCGTGGGTCATGAGATGGTCGTTCACGGTGACGACGCCCGCTTCCAGCCGGAGCGCCGCCTCGGAGGCCGGGCCCGAGGTCCAGACCGAGGCCGTGAGCCCGAGCTCAGACTCGTTCGCGAGGCGGATCGCTTCATCGGCGTCCTTCACCGGGCGGACCGCGATGACGGGGCCGAAGGTCTCCTCCCTGAGGAGCCTCGTCCGCGCGAGATCCTCGTTTTCCGGATCGATCTCCAGAACGAGGGGAGAAAAACGGAGCGGACCGGCCTCGGCGTCTTCGCCGGACTCCGTGGGCGCCTCGGCGCCGCTTTTCTCTTCGTTCCGGTTCGGCGAACCGGCGGCGACGCGTGCCCCGGCCGCCAAGGCCTCTTGGACGTCGGCGAGGACCGAATCCCGCTGCTCCGAGGAGATGAACGATCCGATGTCGGCCTCCCCTGCGCCGTCCGAGGCGAGTCTCAGTCCCGCGGTCTCGGCCTTCAGGAAGTCCATGAACCTGCCGTACACGGCCCGTTCCACGAAGATCCGCTGAACGCCTCCGCAGGATTGCCCGCAGTTAGCGAATCCGGCCCAGGCCGCGCCCGCGGCGGCCCGCCGCAGGTTCGCGCCGGCAAGCACGATCATCGCGTCGTTTCCTCCGAGCTCGAGATTCACCGGAATGAGCCGCTTGCCCGCCTCCTCCATGAGCCGCCTTCCGACCTCTCCCGATCCGGTGAAGAAGAGCTTGCCGATCCCGGAGTCGAGAAAGGCCCTGCCTGCGGCGGATCCGGGGAGATGAAGCAGGCGGAAGAGGCCGTCGGGAAACCCGGAGTCGCGCACCATCTCTGAGAGCAGCTCACCCACGGGTTGAACCTGGGTCGCGACCTTGAGGATGACGCCGTTCCCCGCGAGCAGCGAGGTGAGGACCTCGTGGAAGGGGATGCTGAATGGATAGTTCCACGGAGTGATGATTCCCACCACGCCGTAGGGGACGCGGTACAGGGTCGAACGCTTGTTGAAGAAGAGTACGCTGCTCCCGCGGATTCGTTTCGGCTTCAGGAAGGATCCTGCCTTGCGTGCGTAGTAGCCGGCCGCCATCGCGCTCGGGAGGACCTCGGTGCTGAGCGCGTCCACGAGGGTTTTTCCCGTGCATGAGGAGATGGCCTTCGCGAGCCGGTCCGAGTTCAGGTAGACCCAGCGAGCGGCTTTTTTCGCGCATGCGGCTCTTTCCGCGTAGGGAAGGGCCGCCCACGAGGGCTGTACCTCCTTGGCTGCCTTCACGGCGGCTGCCGCGTCGCCGGCGTCGTGTTCGAGGATTTCGGCTAATACCGTCCCGTTCGCGGGAGCGCGGAGGAATTTTCCCGTCCCGCGGGGAGCGGCCGGCTTACTTGTCGGCATGCGTCCTCCCTTTCCACGTCGACATGCTCGTGTGGACGTTCAGGAATCTGATGAACCATCGAAACAGCCTCTCCGGCAGGATGCCTCTGAGAAGAGGTGCCGTCCTCACCGAACGGGGCCGGAATACGATCGATTTTCCCTTCTTCAGCGCCCCCTCGACGATGGCCTCGGCCACGACATCGTGGGTCGGGATCGGGGGAACTATGAGCCCTCCAAGGCCCCTGAGGCGGGCGCCTGCGAAGAGGCCGGATGCCACGTAGCTCGGATGAATGCTGGAGAATCGGACTCCCGTCTTTCCGAGGTTCAGGGCTTCGTGCCTGAGAGCCTCGGTCAGTCCCAGGACCGCCCATTTCGAGGCCGAATACGCGGCGAGGCCAGGTACGCCGAGGACGCCGGCCGCGGACGAGATGTTCACGATGTGACCGGAATTCCTTTCGTACATCGCAGGCAGGAAGGCGTGGATGGAATGGAACAGTGCGTTGACGTTCACGTCCATGGTCTTCGCCCACAGGTCCGCGGGCTTGTCCAGGAAATTCCCCGCGGCGAGATAGCCTGCGTTGTTGACGAGGATGTCCACGCCTCCCATCTCCCGGACCGCGGTCTCTGCGAGTTCCTTCACCCTGTCAGGATTCGTGACGTCGCAGACGTGGCCGAAGACCTTCTCGCCGCCCGCGGAGCCGGATCCCGAGGTTCCGCCGAGTTCGCCGACGGCCCGCTTCAAGGACTCCTCGTCCAGATCCCAAATCGTGACCGTGCAGCCTTCGGCCATGAGCCTCCTCGCCGTCTCGAATCCGATTCCCATCGCCGCCCCCGTGACGACGGCTCGTTTTCCGTGGATGTTCATACCGAATTATAGAACGTCCGAACCCGTTCCCGCAATCTCGGAAAAAGGGTTTCGAAATCCGCGGCCGATCGGAACGGTACGCGGTTCGATTCATCCCTCGGTCGCTTGACAGGAGCAGCTCTCTCATTTACGATAACTAATCGGTTAGTTAAAATAGATGGCGGATACGGAGATGAAACCTGAAAAAGAAACGGCCCGCAGGGAATCGAAAGAACGGATTCTGGCGGCAGCCGAGCTGGTCTTCGCCGAAAAGGGCTTCGACGGCGCGCGCGTGGACGAGATAGCCAAACGGGCCGGGGTCAACAAGGCGCTCATCTATTATTACTTCAAGAGCAAGGACGAAATCCTCGAGGTTCTGTTCAGGAAGCTCGTGGACGAACTCGTGAACCTCGTGGATTTCACCGAACTCGACGACTTCGTCGCATCACCGGAACAGCTGCAGGCCCACCTCTCCACCTACATCCTGTATCTGGAACAGCATCAGAGCCTTCTCAGAATATTTCTCATGGAAGCCCTCAAGGACCGGGCCAAGCAGGTCTTCACGCAGAAATTCTTCGATTACGTCCTCAAATTCGAGCAGGAGGCCGCGAGGAAGATGGGAGTGGAGATCGTGAACTCCCAAGAACTGCTCGTCCTCGAATTCTTCACCGCTCTCATGCCCATGACGGGCTACGTGGTTTTCCGAGACCTTTGGTGCAGGCAGTTCGGCGTTTCCCAGGAGGAACTGCGGAAGAATTTCCTCTCGGCCTTCTACCATACGCACATTATCTATTCCTCGAAGTGCATCATGGGAGACCGCGCCGACGAATAAAATACGTTGCGACGAGGAGATTTACGCATTACAATAAGTAGAGTTATGGAAAAGATTAAGATTTCCGACGGGATCTATTTCGTGGAAATCCCCGAAGCCGATCTCAGGATCGTGTGCGGATGCCCGGCGGACACCGTGAAGCATCTGAAGAAGAGGGGAATCATCGTCACCAAGGAGAAGGGCGGAGTTGCCTACGAGACCGGCCCGAACGCCATCCTCCTTTCGGATGTGACCATACAGAACGGCTCCTTCGCGAATCTCGCCGAATTTCCCGTCCTGCACATGTTCTACAAACAGGGAATGATCGTTCCGGGACATCCGAACAATTCCGGCAAAAAACCGCTCCTGATCGGGATCAAGGACCAGATCATCGCTCAGAGCAGGTACATCTATCGTGGCAATTACGGGCTCGTGTCCGCCGACGAGATCGCCGCGGCAGGCGTCGAGCGAGAGCGGGCCGAGGAGATGATGCGCATGAAGATGCGCTTCGCCTACGGGTCCATCAGGAAGACCGACGACCTCCTCGATTTCCGGATCCTCGAGAACGCTCCGGTGAAGATTCGCGACGGGGCTACTGTCGAGCGCGTCGGCCTCAACCGTTATCGCTTCGCCTACAAGGGGGAGACCCTCGACGTGGATCTCAATCTCAAGAAGAACGAAGCCTATGTTTCCCCCTACAACCTCGGGTTCTATCAGATGAAGCCCGAATATTTTTCCGTCGTCCATATAGGCGAAGGAGACGGTTGGGACCCGAGCAGGCCCTGTATGGGGAGCATTCTGACCTTCCAGGGCAGGATCTATCTCATCGATGCGGGACCCGGTATCCTGGACAGCCTCATGGCGCTGGGCATAAGCATCAACGAGGTGGACGGCATCTTCCATACCCATTGTCACGACGACCACTTCGCCGGACTCACGTCGCTCATACGTTCCGACCATATGATCAATTATTATGCGACGCCGCTCGTTCGAGCCTCCGTGGTGAAGAAACTCTGCGCCCTCATGTCCATAAGCGAGGAGAAATTCGCCCAGTATTTCAAGGTCCACGATCTCGCGTTCGACGAGTGGAACAGGATCAGCGGGCTCGACGTCATGCCCATCTATTCCGCCCACCCCGTCGAAACGAGCATCCTCTACTTCAGGACGGAATGGGCCGGCGGGTATCGCACCTACGCTCATCTCGCTGACATAGCGTCCCTCAAGGTACTCGAAGGGATGGTGGTCGACGATCCCAAGAAATTCGGCATAAGCCGTGAATTCTACGAACGCGTCAGGAAGAGCATGTTCGAGCCCGTGGACCTCAAGAAGATCGACGCGGGCGGCGGGGCCATCCACGGGGACGGGACGGATTTCGCGGAGGACAGGTCGAAGAAGATCATCCTGAGCCATTCGAACGTGGAATTCTCCCTCAAGGAAAAGGAGATCGGATCGACCGCGGCCTTCGGCCAGACCGACGTCCTCATCCCGAGCAGGCAGGACTATTCCATGAAGACGGCCCACAACCTGCTCAGGGAATATTTCCCCGAAGCGGACATCAGCCTCATCCGCATGCTGCTCGACTGCCCGGTCGCCGACTACAACACCGGCTCGATCATCATCCGAAAGGGAACGCAGTGTCCGAACGTCTATCTGCTCCTCACGGGAGTGGCGGAGGCCGTCAACGCGGATCTCGGCATCTGCAACCAGCTCTCGTCAGGATCCCTCATCGGGGAGGTGTCCTTCATGGAGGACCGGCAGGCCGGATTCACCTACCGTGCGTTGAGCCCTCTCCGGGCGCTGGAGATCCCTACGGATCTCTTCGGATCCTTCATCCGGGAGGTGAAGCTCTTCGAGGATCTCAAGAGGCTCTATCTGAATCGGAGCTTCCTGCTTCAGACCGACCTCTTCGGAGAAATGCTGTCCTTCCCCGTCCAGAACGAGATAGCTCGGCTCATGAGGAAGGAATCCCTTCCCAAGGGGAGTCTGATCGAGAAAACCGGCTCACTGGATCTGTACGTCATAGAGAAGGGAGCGGTCCGGCTCAAGACGGACGAGACGGTCATAGAGACGCTCGGCCCGCACGACATCTTCGGGGAGGAATCCGTCCTTCTCGGGACCGCTTCGGTCTTTCTCTCCGAAACCGTCGAAGACACGGATTATTTCGTAGTTCCGGGAGAAATCCTCAAGAAGATTCCCATAGTCCAGATCAAGCTCCTCGAAACCTTCAAGAAGCGCATGAGCGGCTTCGCCGCCGAGTTCTCCTTCGTGTGGAAAAAACGCTACGAAGTCGGCATCCCCTCCATCGACGAACAGCACCGGAAGCTCTTCCGACTCATCGAACGTGTGACGACTCCCCTCCGGGGAAACGACGAGACTGCCGACCTCGAGGGGCGTCTCGGCGAGCTGATCGTGTTCGCCCGTGAGCATTTCGCCGCTGAGGAGGAGAAGATGGCCTCGTCCGATTACGCGGAATACGCCCGGCAGAAGTCCGAACACGGCAAGATCCTTCGGGAACTCGACGAGTATTACAACCGGCTGTGTTCGAACCGCGAGGACACCGAGGTCGATTTTCTGGAATACCTCAAGGGCTGGATCGTCACGCACACGCTCGCGGAGGACCGGAAGTACGGTCCGTTCTTCCGGGAAAAGGGTGTGTGCTGAGTCAGGATCGCAGAGAGAAGCCCAGGCCGGCGAGCCTCACGGAATAGCGACGGCCCGCGAGTTCCTCGGCGTCGTAGAGGCCCATGAAACACGCGAAGAGCGAAAGCACCCTCGCTCCTGACCTCAAGGCGAAGCCCGCCTCGGTACGGTAATTGTACGCGGCCTCGCCCGTGCGGAGCAGAAGGAGTTCGGGGGATAAATCGAGATACAAGCCCGTCGACGAGGAGATCCTGGTCTCGGCACGAATGCCGAGGCGCAGGAGCCATCGCGTCCTCGGTTCGGGGATGTCGTATGCCTTCCAGTAATTGAACAGGTCGACGTAGCCTCCCCGGAGGTAGGATTCGACCCTGACAGCGTCGAAGTCGAGGGGAGGCAGGACAAGGCCGGCGAGGATCCGCTCGAAGGCCGGGTTCTCGAAATCCTGAGACGCGCTGAGTTCGGGGCGGAGCGGGTGAGCGCTCGCCCGGGAATATTCCGCGAATACGTGGAAGCCGCCGAGTGCGATGCCCGCGGTCAGTCCGTACTGGAATTGGATGAAGTTCATCCACCATTTGGCCGCCGAGGCCGCGACGTCGCCCGGCAGGAGGGGCCCGACGAGGAGATGCGTGCAGTAGAACACCTTCCCCGCGACGATTCCTCCGAGGTTGAAGAGTCCGACGGCCCCGGTCGCGCCGATCTGGAAGGAATCGGTGTCGCTTTTCTCGAAAGCGTAGTTTTCGTACCGGAGCATCATGAAGGAGGAGGGAAGGATCGCGGGAGACGAGCCGTCTATTCCGGCGAGCGGATCCACCGCTTCAATGGGTTCCGGAACGTCGCGGGCCGAAAGCCCGGCCGGGGAGGAAAGGACGACGAGGCAGAGAAGGAGAACTCTTCCGCTCATAGGAATCCAGTTTAGGACGAAACGCCCTATTTCCGCAAACCGATGTTTTCCAAACGCAGCGCGACTTTGCGCAGCAGCCCCATGTGGGACGCGATGAAAAGCGTTCCGTACATCGTTATGACCGATCCGAGGATCAGATGAAGCGTTATGTCGAGGCCGCTTCCGTACCTGCCCGAGAGTGCGGGCAGGATCGTGCTGAACGGGATGAGCAGCATGCCGACAAGGATCACGGCTCCGGACCAGATCCAGTTGCGCAAGGGGGCCTCGGAGTCCTCCTCCTCGACCTTAAGCACCTTCCTCATGCCGTCCGCGTACAACGCGGCCATGATGTCGTCGGTGAGGTCGCGGTCCGGTTTCCTCCGGCCTTCCTCCGCGAGAAAGGCGAAGGCCGCGGCGAGCCGCCGAGCCTCTTCCGCACAGCGGGGGCAGGATGCGAGATGCGCGGCGAGCTCTCCCGACGGTTCGTAGCCGTCGAGTCCGAGAAAACGGTCCATGCATTCTTCACACTTCATGATATCCCTCCGCCGCGGTGCCCGAAAGAGCCTCCCGCAGTATTTTCTTCGCCCGAAAGACATGGGACTTGACCGTGCCTTCGGGTATCCCCGTGACGCCGGTTATCTCCTCGTAGGTCATCCCCATGGAGAAGTACAGATCCAGGCATATCCGGTATCGCTCGGGAAGCTCCATTACCGCAGCGGCGACCGCCGCCTTTGCCGCCCTCGCCAGCTCAAGGTCCTCCGGGCTCTTCCCGGGATCCCTGGGCTCGTAGTCCTCCGGGAGGCTTTCCGGCGGCTGTCTCTTCCGCGTGGAGCTTATCCCGTGATAATACGCCACCTTGAGGAGCCAGGTGGAGAATTTCGCCTCGCCGCGGTAGCCTGCGAGCCGTTCGTATGCCCGCACGAAGACCTCCTGGACGAAGTCGCAGGCGTCGTCGCGATTGTGAAAGAACTTGAGGCCCAGGGAAAAGACCCTGTCCTGATTCCGCCGGACGAGCTCCGCGAATGCCTCCCGTTTCCCCTCGAGGACATGGGCGACGATCTCCTCGTCGGTCCTCTCCGTACCGTTCATCGCCGGTTCGGCAGTTTCTTGCGGATGAAGAAAAAAGCGGATAGGCTCATCCCGATGGAAAGCGGGATGAGTCCGCCCAGGAGTCCGTAGCTCCAGCCTTCCTTGATGAGGAAGAACACCGTGATGACGAAGCCCACGCCGAGGTTGAGAAGTCCTCCGAGCAGGCTGAAGGAATCGAGATCGAAGACGGTCTCCGGCTTGATTCCCTGCCTGATGAGAAGGGATTTCCTCCGATGATTCCACAACAGGTAGAAAAAGACCACAATGCTGCCCATGACGATCCCGACGATGGGGATGAGGGCGATGAGGACCTGTGCAGCCTCCGATGCCGTACCCATGTTCATTCCTCTCAGGAAAGGATAGTGGACGGGGGGACCGTCCCCGGCTCCATACTATCACCGAGCGCGGGAAGCTGCAAAGCGGGACCCTCCTGGAGGATGCGCGAAAGCTTCCCTGCCTTCTTCGGAACGGGCTTCGACGCGAGGATCTCCCTCGTGATGAGAAAGAGGTGATGCCCCTGGATTGCCATGCTGATGATCCGAACCAAGTGATCCGGGTGCCGGATGAGGGCCTTCTTCAGATAACGCAGGTAGTCGATGCCGTATCGGGAAAACGTCTGGCGGACGAGCGAACGGACGAGGGCGCCGACGTTCCTGGCCGAGAAAGTGCGTCCCCCTCCGCCTTCGACGTGGGTCGCCCTGGCCCGCGGAAGGCGGTCGAAGAAATCGAGGCAGCGCCGGAAGTACGACTTCGGATCGTAGATGCTCGCGAGGATCCGGAGATAGCCGTCCGTGAGGAAGTCGGCGGGAAGAACCGGCTTGAAGTTCATTTCAACGGAGTGGGTGTTGTTTCCGTTCGAGGAGGCGAGCAGCCGGTTTTCGCGCGCGAGCCGCTTGTGCAAAACGGTGTTCGGAAGGGCGGTGAGCAGTCCGATCATGGCCACCGGGATCGCGAGTTCTCCGATGAATTCGATCTGCCGATCGAAGATGTCCGGCGGGTCGGAGTCGAAACCAACGATGAGACCCGCGGTCACCTCGATTCCCCTGGCCTGGATGAGTTTCACGGACTCGCGGATGTCCCGCTTCATGTTCTGTACTTTACCTGCGGCCTCGAGGGACGCCTCGACGGGGGTTTCGATTCCCAGGAACACCATGTAGAAGCCGGCATCGACCATGAGGTCGAGGAGCTCGGGATCCGCGGCGAGATTGACGGAAGCCTCGGTGCAGAACTGGAAGGGATGCCCTTTCTCCTTCTGCCAGCGGATCAGTTCGGGGAGGAGGGACTTGACCGCCGTCTTGTTTCCGATGAAGTTGTCGTCGACGATGAATACCGTGCCGCGGAAGCCCGTTTCGTAGGCGGCCGTCAGTTCCGAGAGAAAGCGTTCGGGGCTCTTGGTCCGGGGTGTCCTTCCGAAGAGGCTCACGATGTCGCAGAACTCGCAGCCGAAGGGACAGCCCCGCGAGAATTGGAGCGGGAGGACATTGTAACGGTTCACGTCCACGAGGTCGAAGCGAGGAACGGGCGCTGCGGAAAGGTCGGGCTTTTCCCGGCTCTCGTAGACCGGAGCCGGGGTTCCGCGTTCCCAGTCCTCGAGGAACCTCGGAAAGGTGATCTCGCCCTCGTTCAGGACGAGGAAGTCGACGTCCTTCATCTCGTCCCTGCAGGCGGTCGGGTAGGGTCCTCCCGCAGCCACGGGGACGCCGAGACGGTTGCACCGTTCGACGATCCACCGGAAGGAATCCCGCTGGACGAGCATCGCGGAAACGAGGACGAGGTCCGCGGAGAGAATGTCGTCCTCGGAAAGATCCTCGACGTTGAGGTCGACGATCCTGCAATCGTAGTCTTCGGGAAGCAGTGCGGCCACGGTCGCCAGACCGAGCGGCGGCATCATGGCCCGCTTGCCGATGAATTTCAACGCGTGTTTGAAGCTCCAGTAGGTGTCAGGAGTCTTAGGATAAACGAACAGGAAATTTTTTCCAGCCATGCTGCACTCCTCGATCGGTAGTCGAGGGATTAGACGCGGCGAGAGGCGAAAGGGTTGCAGGCAGGAAAGTATGTTCTTTACCATGCGGTCTGATTCCATTATTATTTTCTAAAGGTTCGAGTCATGCGTACGACGATAAAGGACATAGCAAAGTTGCTCGGAGTATCCCATTCCACTGTTTCACGAGCTCTACACGACAGCACGGAGATCGGTGAGGCGATGAAGCTCAAGGTGAGGTCGGCTGCGAAGAAGATGAATTACCGACCCAATGCCCTCGCCCGGAGTCTCGTTAAGAAGAAGAGTGAAACGGTCGGCATAATCGTTCCGGATCTAGAGAATCCGTTCTATGCGAACCTATGCAAGAATCTCGTACGCAAGTTGGAAGAAAAGTCTTACAATGCCCTCATCTGCAATTCCGATCGAGAAATAGGTAAGGAGAAGAAGTACTTGTCCTACCTCCAGGAACAACAAACGGACGGGGTCGTCATGATTCCAGCCGACGTGGAGCAGGAATATTTTCAAAAGGCGATGCATTCAGGCCTCATTTTCGTTCTGCTGGACCATTCGGGAGAAGGGATAGACGTCGATACCGTCATGACGGACAACTATCACGGAGCCCGTGTCGCGACAGAACATCTCGTAAACCTCGGGTACGAAAAGATAGCGCACATCGGCGGACCGAAGCTCGCCTCGCCGAGCCACGACCGTCTCCGCGGATATCTCGACGTACTCGATGAAAGAGGACTCGGCGAGTCCTACTCGAGAATTGCCTACACCGACACCACCTTCTCGGGAGGAATAGCCGCCGCGAGGGAACTAGTGGAAAAGGGAGAGATGCCGGATGCCGTTTTCGCGGTGAACGACGTCACGGCAATCGGAGCGCTTCAATATTTTTTCGATCGAGGTATCAGGGTTCCCGAGGAGATCGCTCTGGTAGGTTTCGACGACATCTCCATGGCGAAGATGCTTCCGGTCCCGCTCACGACGGTGCGGCAGTCGGCCGAGGAAATCGCATCGATCGCGACCGAACTTTTTCTCGAGAGGATCAGGCTTTGCCGCGAAGGCATCAAGAAGAACGTCCTGCTTACCCCGAAGCTCATCGTCCGGGATTCATGCGGCGAAAGGACGCGTATCAAGAATCATTTTACGGTGACTTCGTTTCCGACCTCGGCGGATCGATAGAGGCCTTCTATCATCTTCTGAATGAGAATTCCGTCTCTTGCGGTCGCCTCACAGGGATTTCCGTTCCTGATGCAATCGATGAAATGCGCAAGCTTGTAATCGAAGCCGCTCGTCTCATGGATGTGGGCAGGGACCGAATCCAGCATATAACCATTCGAATCGGAATGGAAACGGAGAGGATCCGTGGTCGCTCCGCCCGCGGTGCCCATGATCTGGACGGAAAAGATGTTCTTTTCGATATGCGCCACGAAGCTTGTTTCGATCGAAAGCGTACATCCCGTGTCGAAACGGATGAATCCGGCCGCGAGATCCTCGACGTCGTAGTTTTCCCAATCCCAGTCCGGCCAACGGCAAACGGTTTCGTCCTTGCGGGAACCGAAATACCGGTATGCTGCTCCACTCGCGGATACGGGAACGGGAGCTCCTATCAGATAATGCGCCATCTCGAGCATATGGACTCCGATGTCGATGAGAGGACCGCCTCCCTGGACGTCTTTTCTCCCGTATACGCCCCAGTTGGGTATTCCTCGTCTCCTAAGGGCCTGGACGCGGACATATATCGGATCCCCCAGAAAGCCTCCGTCGATCTGCGCTTTCACCGCACGGGCAGCGGGCGAAAAACGCTCCTGGAAACCCACCTGAAGCAACTTTCCCGTCCTGCGTGAGGCTTCCTCCATGAGCTCGGCCTCCTGGACGGTCCTCGCCATCGGCTTTTCAACCAGTACGTGCTTCCCGCTTTCGAGCGCGTCCAGGGTTTGAGCGCAATGGAGGTTGTTCGGCGTGCAGATGCTGACAGCGTCGATGTCCTTCTGCGAGAGCAGCTCCTCTAAATCGATGGTGAATCTGGGAATGGAATAACACTCGCAAACGTGTTTGAGGTTGTCGGGATTCCGTGCGCAGATGGCGGCGATTTCGACGTCGGGATTCATCCGGAGGCTCTCGATCTGCCTTTTCGCAATCCTGCCTGCTCCGACTAATCCCAAGCGGATTTTCTTCTTCATGGACGCTTCCTCCCGATCGTGAAAGCCTTGCCGGCTGAACCGAACTGGACAATCAGGGTTCCGACGATCTCGGCGCTCCCTCTTTCTATGCAGGACCTTATAGGTTCGAGCGCTTTCGGATACTCTCTCGTTCCGTCAGTGAGCAAATCCTGGATCGGAGAGAGGAAGAGCCTGAAGTCTATCTCCTGGAGCTTCTCCGAGAGGAGCGACTTGATCTTCTCGATAGTCGGATCGGACATCATCGCGCCTGCGAGCCATTCCCGGAGATTGCGGGTGACGGCGAGTCTGATGTCAGTGTCGATGTTGATCTTCCCGATCCCCGCCTCGATGACCGCCATGAGTTCTTTCAAGGGAATACCGCCTACGCCTTCCAGTTTTCCCCCCAAGAGATTGATGTTTTCAACGAGGTAGGACGGGACCGTGGATGAGCCGTGGGAGACGAGGACCGCTCTGAGCCGCTCGTGCCTGAGGTTCTCCGCTGCGGCGACTACGATCTCCCTCCTCAGTTTCACGTTGAGGCCTTTCTTTACGCCGTGCTTGGTGCCGTACGAGAGGGCAAGACAGTCGACGCCCGTCTTCTGGACGAAGTCGACGACCTTGAGGGGATTCGTGTACGTGCTTTCTTCGGAGAAGAGCTTGTCCTCCGTCCCCGCGAGGACGCCGAGTTCGCCCTCTACCGTGACGCCGCGGGGCCGGGCGATACGGACCGTCTCTCGGGTGATCTCGACGTTCTCGTCGTACGTCAAGGAGGATCCGTCGATCATGACCGAAGTGAAGCCCTTTTCCACGAGCATCGCGATCGTGGCGAGATCTTTAACGTGGTCAGCATGGAGCGCTACGGGGACGGTGACCTCTCTGTCCAGGATCTTCAGCATTTTGACGATGTTTTCGGCGCCGCGGGTCTTTTCTTCAAGGGTCGAGTTGTTCATGTCCTTCGCCCTGCCCAGATA
This sequence comes from uncultured Spirochaetaceae bacterium, assembly GCA_964397655.1. Lineage (GTDB taxonomy): Bacteria > Spirochaetota > Spirochaetia > DTKZ01 > DTKZ01 > CAYNKA01. The sequence goes on from CAYNKA010000009.1 coordinate 91,664, forward strand.
TCCGAGGGCTATGTTGCCTACCTGGACTATAGCCGGAGAGTGGAATACCTCATGGGTAGAGAGGACCCCTTTCAGCTGGGGAAAGCACGTGACGTTGAAGGCCCCTTGAGCGTAACCCTCGTCGAGGGTGTTTTCGAGAATATCGCGCATGGGAACGAGTTTCATGGTTTTCTCCTAATGGGAGGCTGCCGGGCAATTCAGCCAGGAGACAGCGTCCGGTTGTTTCTTTTCAAGGAAGTTTTTGAGTTCGATCCAGGTCGGTATGCCGCTCTGGCCGCCTATTTTCGTGCATTTCAAGGCGGACGTCGCGCTCGCGAGGATCACGGATTGTTCCAGATCGTATCCCTCGAATCGGGCGAAGGCGAATGCTCCGTGGAATACATCTCCGGCACCGGTCGTATCTACGGCCTCCACGGAAAAGGCCGGAATATGCTTGGTCCCGTCATTCGTTATGATGTAAACCCCCGATTCGCTGCAGGTCACCAGAAGCGCCTTATTCGTGCCGGAGAGAAGACTCTTTCCGGCTGCGAGAGGATTTGAAATTCCCGTATATGGTTTTACGAGGAGCTCGGAGAGGATCGGATAGTCGATGAGGGAAAGAAACTCCCTCAGTTGAGGGTGCCTATTCATCGGGCTAATGTCGGTAGCGCTCTCGATCCCGAGCTTTCGGGCTCTGGCGGCGAGCCTCAACGCCGTATCGAAATAGAAACCGTCGAAGATGATGTGGCTCACGTCCCGCAGGTCGAGTTCGCCCTCGCCCAGATCGGGGCGCTTGTTAACGCCTTTGTTGTGAAGGAAGGCTCGTTTCCCCGTCGATTTTTGGATGAGTACGACGGTGAAGGCGCTGCTTTCGTCGGGGAGCACTTTTACGCGGTCGCAGGTCACGCCGTTTTTCCTGAAATTCTTCATCATATAATCGCCCTGCGGATCGTCGCCTATGACGCCGATGTATTCGGTGTTCGCTCCCAACCGGCTCGCCGCCACGAGCGCGGTCGCTACCATTCCCCCCTGTTGGACGTCGTAGGACTGGACGTATTCGATTTCTTCCCAAGACGGTATCCGGTCCACAAGGGAAAGCATGTCGTAGGCGGCGCCTCCCACACCTAAAATTTTGCGCATGTTAAACCTCTATCGGAAGCATTGTATTACTGTTTCACGGCTCCGGCGACGAGGCCGCCGCTCAAGGACTTCTGTGCGAAGAAATAGAGAATGAAAGTTGGAACGACCGACAGGGCCGAGGCGGCCATGATCCTTCCCCAGGCGAAGGCGTCCTCAACTATCCACGAGACGATCCCCGAGGGGATCGTACGGCTTTTCGTGCTTGTGATGAATACGAGGGCATAGAGGAACTCGTTCCAGCAGAGTGTGAAGGAGTACAGGGCTACCACAGCCAGGCCGGGCAGGGCCAGCGGGACGAAAATCTTCCTCAATATCTGTACCTTCGTGCAGCCGTCCAGAGTCGCAGCTTCGTCGAGGCTCTTCGGAATGGTCGAAAAATAGCCGTAGAGCATCCAGGCGCAGAAGGGAACCGTGGCGCTCAGATAGGTGATGATGAGGGAAAGAAGGTTGTCCTGAAGCCTGATCCGCGTCACCAAGAAGAAAAGCGGGATAAAAAGCAGGGCCGAAGGGATGAGATAGCTCGCTATGATGGAGCGGGAGACCAGGCTTCTTCCCGGGAATTGGAGTCTCGTGATCGCGTAGGCGGCCATCGTGGATACGACGATCGAAAGGGCCGTCACGACGGTGGAGACGAAGATCGAGTTCCGCATAAAAAGCAGGAAATTTCCCCTCGTAATCACGTCATGGAAATTTTCAAGGCTGAATTTCTTCGGTATGAATGACGGAGACTGGAAGAACTCGGCCGTCGTGCGGAAGGCCGTGAGTAGAATCCATACTATGGGGAAGACTGCGAAGAGGACGCTGAGCAGAACCAGAACGATGAACAAGGCGATCTGCCAAGCGCTGTATTTTTTAATCATGAAGGTTTCCTTCCATGGCGCGTTCCACGATCAATCGTTCTTGAGCATGATTCGCGTGAGATAGATAGTCAGCACGACGAACACCGGAAGAGCTGTCGTCGAGACCGCGGACGCGAGCGCGATATCCCGCATCTCGATGCCGTACACGAAGGTGAGCGTCGAGAGAATGTGGGTCAGGCCCGCAGGCCCGCCGTGGGTCATCGTGAACACGAATTGGAATTGGTTGAAGGTCCAGATGAACGAGAGGAGGATCGTGATGAGGATGACGTTCGTCAAACTCGGGACGGTGATGTAGAAGAAGGAATGGAGTTTGTTTCCCCCGTCGATCTCCGCGGCTTCGAACAATTCCTTCGGTATCGTGACGAGTCCGGCGAGAAGCATCATCGTGTAGAAGGGATAACCCTGCCAGACAGAGGCCGCGATCACGCAGAGCATCGCGTACTTCTGGTCCGCAAGCCATGCGACCGGTTCCTTCAGCAGATGCAGGTCCAGGAGGACCATGTTGAAAAAACCGTTGTTGTCGTGAAAAATCCATCGCCAGATCAGGGAGGCGATGAAGGGTGAAATCGCCCAAGGAATGATGATGAGTACGCGGACAAGGCCCCGAAAGGGGAATTTGACGTACAGGATGAGCGCAGTCACCAGACCGATGCCGAATTTGATTACCACCGAGGATATGGTATAATAAAAGGAATTCCAGAATGCGAGCCAAAACTCCTCGCTGTGGAAAAGCTTCACGTAGTTCTCGATCCCTACGTAGGATCCCTGGCCTCCCAGGGTCTTGTTCGTTAGGGAAATCCAAACGGCTGTGATGAAGGGATAGACGATTACGAGGGCCAGTATCAGGATGGTAGGAGCCAGAAGCAGATAGGCCGACTTCGTATTCTCCTTTCGGATTTTTGCGAGTAACGGATTCTTGTCGTTCTTCATAATGTAAAACTCGTACTCATGATACTACGCTTCGCTTTCGATGAAAAAGGCCGCCTTGGTTCGGCGGCCCTTCAATCGTCGCTATGTTATTTGAACTTCGCAGCTATGTCCTTGAATTTGGCATCAGCCTTCTTCATGGCGTCTTCGGGAGACATACCCTTTACGAGGATGTCCGAAAGACAGGTAGAGAGCACCCTCTGAACGAACATTTCCGAGGCGAGAGCGCTCGCCGGGCCGGGATAGCCGAGAACCTTAGCCTCATCGAGCATCTTGGAGAGATCGACGAACTTCGGATTGGCATTCCAGAAGGGCGTTTTGAAAAGGTCCTTGTAGATCGGGAGGTACCGCGAACCGGCAGACTCGATGATCCTGTTGTAAACTTCCGGCTTGTAGAGGTAGCGGAGGCATTCCGTGGCCAGAGCGTTCTTGGGGGAATCCTTCGGCAGGGAGACCGCCCAGCAGGCCGTCAGGTTGGCCCGAGTGCCGCGGGGACCGGCCGGCATCCTGGAAAGAACGGTGTTCTCGTGGAGGGTCTTGTCGTTCTCCTTGACCCATCGATAGACGCTGCCCGGATTGATGATGAAGGCGGACTGCTTCATCTGATAGGCCTCGTTGTTGCTCGCGTCGTTCCACGTGATAGTGCCTTTGGGAATGGTCTGATCTACGGAGTACATCTTTTGGATGAATTTCAGATACTCCAGGGTATTCGGATTGTCGAACGCGACTTTGCCGTTCTTGTCGAAGACGGACGTATCGAAACACCACATGATGAGCAGGTTCGTGAATTCCGAGTCGTTCGTGTCGCTCAGGGGATGACCGAAGGGAACGATGTTGTACTTCGCCTTGATCTTCAGCGAAATGCGTGCAATGTCGTCCCAGGTTTGGGGAAGCTGCTCGCCGACCCCTTCCACGAGGTCCTTGCGGACGTAGAAGAAATAAATATCGTTTTGGAAGGGGATGCCGTATAGTTTGTCCTTATCCCGCAGGACGGGAAGAATCCCGTCAAAGATTCCACCGCCGTTCTTGCTGAATTCGGCGTATAGATCGTCTACCGGGACCAGAACGCCTTTTGTGGCCCAGTATTTGCAGAAGTCTCCGTCGAATGTTACGATGTCCGGCACCGTCTTGGTTTCAAACGCGGCCGCGTATTTTTGTTTCTGGACTTCCGAGGTAATTACGATGTAATCTACATCGACGTTGTTTTTCTGACCCCATTCGGTCAAAATGGTCCGTTGAAGCTCGTCAGTGGCCCGGTCATTGGCCTGTTTTCCCCAAAAAATCAGGCTTTGTTTTTTCTGTTCCGCCTTTCCGCCTGCAAAAATACCGGCTGTTACGAGACCTAGAGCGAGAAAGAGAAAGATCGTTTTTTGTAATTTCCCGGAACTCATGTGTACCCCCTTGTTCTGGCACGAAGACATCCAAAAAGAATAAAACCATCAAAAATATTGTATACGCAAACGTGTGCGTTGTCAAGATCAATTCTTCTGCTTATGGTGTCTGAACAAGCATATCGCCATCGTTCACAGTTGGAGGCCGACGTTGACCGTTCCGTAGACGGTGCGGGTGCGGACGTTGTAGGTAAAATCGACGCCGAAGGCCGGAATGGCGACCTTGGATACGTAGATGCGGAACCCGAGGCCCGGACCGCTCGTGTACTGCGATTCGTGCAACCCGTCGTTGTAGAGTCCGCCCTCGTAGGCGAGCAGAACGGTGAAGGCGCCCCAGCCGAATTCCGCGAAAGTGTATTCCGCCAGGGCCTGTCCGAAGATGTAGGAATCCGCCGCCACTCCGTCGGGAAGGGATTTCATCACGTTGTTGATTTCAGGTTCAACGATGACGGGAGTGTAGGGGGCGAAGAGTGCCGCGGTTATGAAACCGAAACGAAGTCGGCCCGTCACCGGCCTGCGATATTGTCCGACGAAGGAAACCTCGTCGAATGAGGCTCCTCGATCCGTCAGGTCGAACTTGCGCTTGTAGCGAACTGCGGCGTTCGTACCGTTTACGAGGATCCTTTCGTAGACGAGGTCCTGATACCTGAGCGCGAAAACCGGGCTTATGAGGCTGACTGATTCGGGAGGCGGGAACGACGATTCGTAGCTGTCCGTTCCGCGTTCCTGGAATTCCAGCCCCATTCCGAAGATCGTGGAGCGGGTAAGCCTGAGGCCGTATTCGCCCGAGGCCTTGAGTCCCAGGAATTCGTATTTCCTATAGGCGTTGCCGTCTATGTCCCGGTTCGTGATCCGCTCCCGCTCTCCGTTGAAGCCGATGAAGAGCGTGTCGGCGGAGCCCAGAAACTTCGGATCGACGTAGCCGAAAAGGCCTTTCCACCCGGTGTTCGAGAAGATTCCGCCGCCGTAGAGTTTTTTGTTGTATCCGAGGAAGTTGGATTCCAGGAACATGAGACCGGCGTAAAAATTGTCGCCGGACATCCCTCCGAGCGGTATGGGGATGAGGGTCCATTTCTCCTCTATCCGAACGCGGACTACGGCGTTTCCTTCGCGATCGAACTCCCGTACGATCGAGATCGTGTGGAAAATGCCGAGACTCCGGAGGTCCTGGACGAACCGTTTTTCGTCGAAACCGGAAAGCGGACGACCTTCATAGGGGCGATAATAGGGTTCCAGGACCGAGAGGTCCGTCTTGACGAGTCCTTCGAATTCGAATCTGCGCACCAAGGGTACGCCGGAACCTTCCGTATTCTGCGCGAAAAGCTGCATTCCCGTCGCGAGCGCGAGAATGGAAAAAATTTTTCTCAGAATGATTCTCCCAAGCGTCCGTTCGATCCGGATTCGGCGTCGTATCGCCGGAAAAGGCGCGTCGGGAGAAAACCTCCCGTTCTTGCAAACGCTAACCGGTTCTGGTACACTCAAGATACTACATAGCAAGCGGAGTGGTAAAGCGTGGCGGATAGAATCGTTATGACTGAGGCCGGAGTGAAGGTTCCGGATGAACCGATCATCCCCTTCATCGAGGGCGACGGTACGGGTCCCGACATCTGGAGGGCGGCGGTCAGAGTCATGGACGCCGCGGTGCGGAAGGCGTACGCAGGCCGCCGGAAGATCGCATGGAAGGAAATCCTAGCGGGTGAAAAGGCCTTCAAGGCCACGGGTGATTGGCTTCCCGCGGAAACGGAAGAGGTTTTCAAGGATTGCCTCGTCGGAATCAAGGGGCCGCTCACCACACCGGTGGGAGAGGGATTCCGCAGCCTGAACGTCACGCTCCGCCAAAGGCTCGATCTCTATGTCTGTCTCAGGCCTGTGAAGTACTACATGGGGATTCCATCGCCCGTGAAGAAACCTGAACTCGTCGACATGGTCGTCTTTCGGGAAAACACCGAAGACGTCTACGCCGGGTTCGAGTCCGCGGAAGGAAAGGAACAGACGAAGAAGATCATCGATTTCCTGAAGAACGAAATCGGCTGGAAGCTGCGCGAGGATTCAGGGGTCGGCATCAAGCCGGTGAGCAGAACGGGTTCGGAGCGGCTCATAAGGGCGGCGATCCGCTACGCTCTCGGGAAAAAGCGCAAGAGCGTGACCCTCGTCCACAAGGGCAACATCATGAAGTATACGGAAGGTGCGTTCAGGAATTGGGGCTACGAGCTCGCCAAACGGGAATTCCGCGACGCCGTCGTGACATGGGACGAAGTAGGTGAAGGTAAGGTCCCGGAAGGGAAGATTCTCGTCAAGGACTGCATCGCCGACGCCTTCCTCCAACAGATCCTCACGAGACCGGCGGATTACGACGTCATCGCGACCCTTAACCTCAACGGAGATTACGTTTCGGACGCACTCGCGGCCCAGGTCGGAGGCATCGGAATCGCCCCTGGGGCGAACATCAACTACGAAACGGGCCACGCCATATTCGAGGCCACGCACGGGACGGCCCCCAAGTACGCGGGCCAGGATCTCGTGAATCCCAGCTCCGTCATCCTCTCCGGAATGATGATGCTCGAGTATATCGGCTGGAACGAGGCCGCGGCCCTCATCGACAGGGGGATCGTCGGCGCCATCTCGAAGAAGCTGGTGACGTACGATTTCGCCAGGCTCATGGAAGGGGCGGTACAGGTGTCGACGAGCCGCTTCGGCGACACGATAATCGAGAACATGGAAGCATGAAGCAGGACCAGAACCAGAACAGACGTCGGCACCGGCCGCTGCTTTTCGGCGTGATTTTTCTTTTTCTCGGAGCTTCGCTACTTCTCCGGACCACGGGGAATCTGACCGGAGTGCTCCCTCTCTGGCCGATCGTCCTCGTCTTCCTCGGGGTGTCGCTGCTTTTCAAGGTTTTCTTCAGGAACGGACGCGAGAGCTACGTTTTCGCTGGGCTCTTCCTCTTCCTAGCCGGGGCTTTCCTTCTCACCGTCAACACGCACATTCTCGACATGAAATTGAGGCAGATTTGGCCGTTCTTCATGCTCTTCGCCGGTTTTTCCCTGCTCGCTTACGGGCTGAAAAGCTCGGGGGCCGCGAAGGCGAGGATGATGATCCCTGCCTTGAGCATTATTCTTCTTTCCGCGGTTTTTCTTCTTTTCAGCCTCGGAGTCGTCAACATGAGCCTCAGGCTCTTCGTCGTCATGTGGTGGCCGGTGATTTTCGTCTTCGCCGGCATCATTCTCATCGTATTCGACGCGGTGTCGAACAGAAAATCGAAAGGCTAGATTTTTCTCGAGATCTCGTCTTTTTCGCATGCTTCGCAGAAGTTCGAATCCAGAAACAGGCTTCGCTCGAGAGGAAGCCTGGAACCGCAGCGGACGCAGTGAAGGCGGGCGGGAAACACCTTTTTCCTTTTCATGAAGCATATCGTCGTCGCGACCGTCGCCGTTGCGAAAAATGCCGCGATCGCAGCGGACCTGGGAACGACGTTAGGTATCACGAGGAGCATGACGGCGACGTAGACCGCCAGAACTGCCGCGGACAGGTAGAGCGTGGCGAGCCTTTTTCCGGCCCCGCGATCGCCGTATCGCTTCTGAATCATGAAGAGAATGAGCAGGCCGAGCAATAGGAAGTAGGCGATCTTCCCGATCAAGGCGAAGGCCATTCGGTTCTCCCTGTATTCCGGAGCCGCGGAAGACTCCGGCGAGCGTCGGACGGCGCGTCCGTTTCTCGAAGAAAAAGCCGACCGGGTCGGCTTCGATCGATCATCCGTACAGCGGTCCGAAGGCCGAACACGCGCGATAGTCGGATCCCTCCGGATCCATGCCGAAGGCGTTCCAGGCGCTCGGCCGGTAGACGTCTTCCTCGGCAACGTTGTGGAGGCAGACCGGTATCCTCAACATCGAGGCGAGCGTGATGAGGTCGGCGCCGATGTGACCGTAGCTGATCGCTCCGTGGTTCGCTCCCCAATTCGCCATCACGGTGTAGACGTCCTTGAATTTGCCCTGACCGGAAGTCCTCGGCGCGAACCATGTCGTCGGCCAGGATGGATCGGTCCGTTTGTCGAGCGTATCGTGGACTTGTCCTTCGATTTCAACGGTCCAACCTTCGGCGATCTGGAGCGCGGGTCCGAGACCCTTTACGATGTTAAGACGGCACATGGTCACCGGCATCCCCCCCTTGGTGAGGAAATCCGTGGAAAATCCGCCGCCCCTCATGTAGTCGAGGTTCGCGGGAGGAAAGAGGGTCGCCTCGAGACAGCGTTCCGCGTCCCGGGGGGTAACCTCCCAGAAGGGCTTCATGACGGGCTTTCCGTCCTTCGTCATCGCTCCTGTTCCGTCGAGGGTGGTGGAGCCCGAGTTGATGAGGTGGATGAGGCCGCCCTCGCCGAGCCCTGAGAGCGTCCTTCCGGTAACCCGCTTCACTGCTTCGGGGCTCCAGTAGGTTCTCACGTCCGAAAAGATCTGGGCGGTACCCGTGAGGAGATACCCGAACAGCATCGAGACGCCGTTCAGGCTGTCGTTCTCCGTTGCGAAGATGAAGGGCTGCCGTATCCCGTTCCAGTCGAAGGAGGTGTTGAGGATGGTTTCGGTGAAGTCGCCGTCGGGGAAGTGGTCGGTCCACTGCCGCTGTCCCTGAAAGCCGCCGAGGAGGGCGTTGCGGCCGAGGGCCTCCTCGCCGAAGCCCATTTCCGCGAGCCTTGGATTTCCCACAAGAAGGTCGCGGGTGATCAGCGTCATCTTGACGACGAACTCCCAATCTTTGTCGAGTTGCGCGCGGGAATGCCGCTTCTCGGGCCGGTTGAGGTCCTTGCCTTCCTTGCAGTGCTTCCTCGTCCATTCGAGGGCTTTCTTGAATTCCGCCTTGTCGAAGATTCCCTCTTCCATGCGCCTTATGTACTCTGACGCGTCGACGTATTCGTTCCGCATTCCGAGATATTCCTGGAAGAATCCTTCCTGCACGATGGATCCCGCGATGCCCATGGAAACGGAGCCGATCGAGAGATAGGATTTGCCCTTCATGTAGGCGACTGCGACGCCTGCACGCGCGAAACGGAGGAGTTTTTCCTGGACGTCCTTCGGAATCTTCCGGTCGTCGGAATCCTGGACGTCGCGGCCGTAGATGCCGAAGGCCGGGAGCCCCTTCTGGTTGTAGCCCGCGAGTACCGCGGCGAGATAAACGGCGCCAGGCCGTTCGGAACCGTTGAATCCCCAAACTGCTTTGGGTATGCAGGGATCCATGTCCATGGTCTCGGTCCCGTAGCACCAGCACGGCGTCACGGAAAGCGACACTCCCACCCCCTGCCTCGCGAATTTGTCCGCGCACGCGGCGGCTTCCGTCACTCCGCCGATCGTGGAATCGGCGATCACGCATTCCACGGGCATGCCGTTGGGATAGCGCACGTTGGCCTTCAGGAATTTCGCGGCCGACTTCGCCATGTCCATGGTCTGCTTTTCGAGCGACTCGCGGATCCCGCCGAGCCTTCCGTCTATGATCGGGCGAATGCCGATTTTCGGCAGATTCCCCTTGAGCCTTTCCCTGAGGGGGAGAAGCTTCATGTTTCCGTCGTAAGCCATGCGATGCAGCCTCCTGCTATCCGGGATCGTCTTCGGACGCCGAAAGTATATCCGGAAAAAGGATTGAAATTCAATGATTCGTTGGATTCGCGGTAATGAAGGGCTTGTGATTCGTCGGAGTCGGAAAGGTCTCCCGAGTCAAGTGCGGGTGAGGTCGCTTTCGTGAGAATTCCTGACATCGTCAACGAAAGGAGTTGACAAGAACTTTACTTACGGTTATCTTGTCTATATCGAACGTTCATTCGATTCGAGTGTGGAAATGGACAAAAAAACGGCGATTTTTCAGGCTACGTTGAATCTCATAGCGAAGCAGGGTTTCCATGGAACTTCCATGTTTGAAATCGCGAAGAAAGCCAAGGTCGCCGCGGGGACCATCTACCACTATTTTTCCGGTAAAGAGGAATTGATCAACGAACTCTACCTCTACGTACTCGACAAGCTCGACGACCGGCTACTCACGGGATTCGACAAGGCCAGGCGGATCGAGGACAACCTGCGTACCCTGTGGGTCAATTGGATCAATTTCTACATCGCGAATCCGAAGGAATTCCTTTTCCTCGAGCAATACAGCTCATCGCCTTTCGTGACGAGTTTCTATTTCGAAAAGAAGGATGCGAGAGTGGTGCCGGCCGTGGAGTATATGGCGAAGGCGAAGAGCGAGGGGTTTTTCAAGGATCTTCCTATGGAAATATTGGTGGGGATTTTTTACGGACCGATCGTCGCCATCGCGAAAGATTGCATTGCGGGGAGGCTCGCCTTGGAGGAGGCCCTCATCGAGAAGGCTTTTGATGCCTGTCTCGACGCCATTAAGAAATAATTTTTTTCGTACAAATAGAATGAACGTTCAGTCAATATAGATTGAATATTCATACAATAAAACGCCTGAGGCGTAGACATAGAGAGGAGACATGGTATGAAGAACACGATGAGGATTTTCGGTGTGATCGCGGTCGTATTGACGGTCGCAAGCTGCGCGAGCTTGAAGCCCTTCACCGCGGACGACATCCGGCAAATCGGATTCAGCGTCCCGACCGAGCAAAAATCGGTGAAGTGATCTGGTTACGGCTGAAAAACCCGGTCGACGAGACCGGGTTTTTCTTTCAGCCGAACGCAGGTGATGCGAGCTTTCCGCTCTGTCAGGACCTGCGTTCGTGTCGTCTGCGGGATTTGACGATCTGGAAGGCGAGACCTGCAGTGAAAAGCGCTATTCCGAGGAGATCGGAAACGATCCCTGGGTCGATGAGGAGAAGTCCGGCCACGAGGAAAACGAGCCGTAGAGGCAGATTCACCAAGGAGAAGAAATATCCTTCCATCGCGACTCCTATGCAGATCATGCCAACCACGGAGGTTGTGACGATCTGCACGATCTGGAGAGGAGTTGTATGAATGAGAAGGAGCGAGGGATTGAATGCGAAAATGTACGGGATGATGAAGGCTGCGATGGCGAGCTTCGTGGCAGTCACTCCCGTCTTGAACGGATTGCTCTTGGCTATGGCGGACCCCGCATAGGCTGCGAGAGCCACGGGCGGCGTGATGTCTGCGATGATTCCGAAATAGAACGTGAACATGTGCGCGGCGAGGACTGGGATGCCGAGATGCACGACCGCAGGAGCCATGATGGTGGCGGTTATGAGATAATTTGCCGTCGTCGGCACGCCCATTCCGAGGATGAGGGAGGCAATCATCGTGAAGAAGAGGGTGAGAAGCATATTGTCGCCCGCCAGGGCGAGGAGACCAGAGGCCATCTTGAGGCCGAGTCCGGTCAGGGTGACGATTCCGACGATGATTCCCGCGGTGGCGCAGGCCGCCGCGACTCCGAGAATGTTGCGCCCCGCGAGTTCGAGTGCGTCGAGGAAATCTCTGCCTGACATGCGGGTGCAGCTCCGCAGCATGCTCGCCAGAATGGACGTTATTATTCCGTAGAGCGCGGCTTTCATCGGCGTAGCGCCTTCCATGAGGAAATAGACGATGGAGACGAGGGGAATGACGAGATGGCCGCGTTCCTTCAACACCGTGAAAAGACCGGGCAGCTCGTCCCGGCTCATGCCGCGGAGACCGAGCTTCTTAGCCTCGAGATGCACCATGATGAAGATGCCGGTGAAGTAGAGGAGTGCGGGAATGATCGCCGCCTTGGCGATTTCGATGTAGGGAACCCCGATGGTTTCGGCCATGAGAAACGCGGCGGCACCCATGATGGGCGGCATGATCTGCCCGCCGGTGGACGCCGCAGCCTCGACCGCTGCCGCGAATTCCGGTTTGTAGCCGAGCTTCTTCATCATGGGAATCGTGAAGCTTCCCGATCCTACGGTATTGGAAACGGAGCTCCCCGATACCGTCCCTTCCAGGGCGGAAGTGATCACCGCGACCTTGGCCGGGCCGCCCGCGGCGAATCCCGCGACTGCGTTGGCGATGTCGATGAAGAACTTGCCGATCCCGGTTTTTTCCAGAAACGCACCGAAGAGGATGAAAAGGAAAATGAAAGTCGAGCTGACGCCCAGCGGGATGCCGAGAATGCCTTCGGTCGTATAGAAGAGGTGGGAAACGACCCGTTGGAACGAGTATCCCCGATGGTTCAGGAAACCGGGCATATATGGCCCGAGAAACGCATAGGCGATGAACGTGACCGCGATGACGAGTATCGGCAGCCCGACGACCCTCCTGCACGCCTCGAGAACGAGGACGATGCCTACGATGCCGACGGCGATGTCGAAAGGAGTGAAGGCTCCCGCCCGGTCCATGAGCTGGCTGTAGTTCAGGGTGATGTAGCCGGTGGCCGCGGCTCCCAGGAGGCCCAGGACCACGTCATACCACGGTATTTTCGCGCTTCTGCGATTCTTGAAGAACGGGTAGAGCAGGAAGATGAGGAGAAGGACGAAGGCGAGATGCACCGATCTCTGCATCTGGGCGGGAAGGAGGCCGAAGGAAGCCGTATAGACCTGATAGAGAGAAAAGGCTATGGCGATGAGCGCTACGATCCTGTGGAAAACTCCCGTGAGTTTCCTGTACGAGGATTCCTTGTCGAATTTCGCGAGGAGATCGTCCAGATTTTCGCGGTCATCGTTTTGGATTTTTAGATCTCCCATGAAGAACTCCTTTCATGATCGCCCAGGATACCGCTTGAAAGGCGGAAAGCCTGCGGCATGTTATACGAATGCCGGTCTGCGGCGGTGCCAGCTCGTCGAGCGGGTAATCGCCCGAGGGGACCGACAGCTTATGGTCGGCCACCGTACCGATGAAGAGACGGAAATCGGGGAGCGGCAAATCGATGTCCCTGTATTCGAGGGCTTCCCCCTTTCCCTCGAAGACTCCTCGTTCCCCCGGCCAGGTCGCAACGCCCGCGCCGAAGGAATGGAATAGGCTGCTTTTCAGAAAAATCGTCCCGTTTTCATCGGCCCGGAAACGATCTCGGATGAGGCTTTTGTTCACCGAATGCCTATAGGAGATCGCGAATTCGCGTTCCGGAAGAGGTTCGATGAACAGCGGCGGACCGCCACCCGATTTTTCCAAGATCAAGCAAAAACCCATAGGTGCGAAAACCCATGCTCCGAACCCCGACACGGATAGCACGAAGCCGACGATCGCAATGAAAAAGCCGGGAACGTCCCGCGTCCCCGGCGTACGGACTTCGTGTGCGGAGCTACTTATTATTTTACACCCTTTTCCTTGTAATACTTTTCCGCACCGGGATGAAGCGGTACGGATACACCCTTGACGGCCTCCTGGAGGGAAAGATCCTTGCCTTTCGAGTGCGCTTGGGCGAGGGCTGCCTGCTGTTCGAAGAGCGTCTTGGTCAGGCTGTACACCACGTCGTCCTTGAGCGATTTCTTGACGATGAGCGTGGCCTTGACGGCGAGCGTCTGGGCGTCGGAGGACATTCCGCTGTACGTTTCCTTCTTGATCGTGTAGGCGGTGTAGAATTTATATTTGTCCATGAGTTTCTTCTGCGCGTCCGGATCTACGGACACGAGTTTCACCCCGCCGAGGGCCGCTATTTCCTGAATGGCAGGATTCGGCGCGCCGGCGGTGACGAAGAAGGCTTCGATCTGTTTGTCCTTGAGGGCGCTCGCGGATTCCTTGAACGAAAGCCGTTTCGCCTGGATGTCGGAAAAGCTCAGGCCGTAGGCTTCGAGGATCTGCTTCGCGTTCGCCTCGACTCCGCTTCCCGCGTCGCCTACGGATATGCTTTTCCCCTTGAAATCGGCGACCGAAGCGATGGGGCTGTCCTTGGCGACGACGATCTGTACGATTTCCGGGTAGAGCGTCGCGATGGTGGAAAAGGTCTCGATCTTCTCGCCGTTGAAAAGCTCGATCCCCTTCATGGCATAGTCCATGACGTCGTTCTGAACGATGGCGAGCTCCGCTTCGCCCTTGCCGACGAGACGGATGTTCTCTTTCGAGGCTCCCGTCGCCTGGGCGGTTACGTTCATTCCCTTGATGTTGGTGTTCCAGATCTGCGCCATGGCTCCGCCGAAGGGGTAGTAGGTGCCCGAGGTTCCGCCTGTGGCGATGATGAGGTTGTTCTTTTCGGCCGACGCCGCCGCTTCCTTGGATCCTCCCGCAAAAGCCCCGAAGAGAACCAGAACGGAAAGCAGAATACACATGCCGACTTTCTTCATTTGAAGATCCTCCTGTTTGTTCTTTATCATAGTTCTATCATGAGCGTGCAGTCCGGTTCAATATGCATTTATGCTGCATTTTTATGCAAGTCAAGAAGCTCAGCTGATGGAAACCTCCTCCCACTTGCCTCCGAGCAGCATCCTCGCGCTACGATAACCTGCATCGAGCATGGCGGCGATCGCTTCCGGGTAGAAGGCGTCGAGGTTCTCCGGCGTATGGGCGTCGGAATTCAGCATTACCGGAATTCCCTCTTCGTTCATGCGGCGAAGGATCCAGGGACTCGGATACACGGTAGTGGTCCGCTTCCTGGCGAGACCTCCGGTGTTCACCTCGACGATCGATCCCGCCGACTTGACGACCGGGATGAGGTTCTCGACCGTCCTTCGATACCAGGGTTCGGTTTCCTTGAAATACCGCTCGCCGGGATTGTTCTTCTTGATGAGGTCGAAGTGGGCGATGATCAAGGGCCTGTGCAGGGCTGCCATTTCACCGACGAGCCTGTAGTACTCGGCCGCGAATGCCCGGATGTCTCCTTCGAAGTCCTCCTCGAGGATGGCCCGGTAGGTCTCTTCCGAAGCGTCGACCTCGCGGCAGCAGCCGTCGGCGGGGCTGCGAATGACGTGCATCGCCCCGATGACGTAATCGAGACCCATATCCGCGTAGATGGGATCGGAAGGCCCCCGGATTCCGGCTATGTAATCGGCTTCGAGGCCGAGGTAGATCTCGATTTTTCCCGCGTAGGACTTCTTCAGTTCACGAACCTCCTCGACGTACCTGGGAACATTCGACGGAATCATGGCCCACCGGTTTTCGAAGGGCAAGGGGGCGTGCGACGAGAAACCGAGGGCGCGGAATCCCTTGTCCAGGGCCGTCCGGATGAATTCCTCGGCTCCGGCCTTGCCGTCGCAGATGGAATAGTGGGTGTGGTAGTTCGTGAGATACATCGGCATGGTTTTCCTTTTCAGGAAATTATAGTATGTTAGTAGCGTACAAAAAATCAAGATTTCATGGAGGCTGGCATGGGTACCCGTTCGGTATACCTTGACAATAACGCTACGACACCCTTGCATCCGGAAGTTAAGAAGTGCCTCATCGAGGCTTTTGGCGTATACGGAAACGCTTCAAGTATGCACGGCGCTGGACGTGCCGCATGGGAAAAAATAGAATCCGCGAGAAGGATCGTAGCCGATTTCATCGGAGCCTCGCCTGAAGAGGTTATCTTCACCGGCGGGGGATCGGAGTCGAACAACACCGTGCTTCACATGATCGACTGCGGTTCACAGACGTGCAGGTGTGTTTCCCGAGACCGCCGGGCCCTCGTAACCACGCAGATCGAGCACCCGAGCGTTCTCAACGCCGCCCAGTTCATGGAGCACCGAGGCGTTCCGGTGAGCTACCTCTCCGTGGACGAGACCGGAAAAATCGACATGGAAGAATTCCGTCGAACCGTTTCCGAGCAGACCGCCCTCGTTTCCGTCGTCATGGCGAACAACGAGATCGGAACGATCCAGGACGTCGCGGAAATCGCGCGGCTCGCCCACGAAAAAGGCGCTCTCGTCCACACCGATGCCGTCCAGGCCCTCGGAAAGGTTCCCTTCACGGTGAAAAGCTTGGGCGTGGATTTCCTGAGCTTTTCCGGCCACAAGCTCTATGCGCCGAAGGGAGTGGGAGTCCTCTACGTGAAGAAAGGCTCCCCCTTCTGCACTTTCATCCACGGCGGACATCAGGAGGAGGGACGGAGGGCGGGAACCTACAACAACTGGGGAATCATCGGCCTCGGCAAGGCGGTGGAGATGGCGAAGATCGAGATGAACGAGGAAATCGTCCGCCTCGCGAGACTCCGCGACATGCTCAGGAAGGGGATAGAGGAAAAGGTGCCCGACGTTCATGTGAACGGTCATCCCGTCGACGCCCTGCCGGGAACCTTGAACGTATCGTTCCGGGGCGCGGAGGGCGAGTCGATCCTGCTCTATCTCGACATGGAAGGCGTTCAGGTCTCTACGGGCTCCGCCTGCGCTTCGGGATCCCTGGAGCCGAGCCACGTGCTTCTCGCGACCGGCGTCGGGCCCGAACTCGCCCATGGTTCCATCCGGTTCAGCCTCGGACGGGAGAACACCGAGGAGGACGTGGCCTACGTCCTCGAAAAGCTCCCGCCGATAATCGCGAAGATAAGAAGCATGTCGACCGTATACGCGGGAAGGAGTTGAGCATGTCCGGTGATTGGCTTTACAGCGAAGTCGTCAAGGATCATTTCATGAATCCAAGGAACATTCTCGAGAACGAGGAAGCCTATAAGGCCGACGGCAAGGGCACGGTCGGCAACATCAAATGCGGGGACCAGATGATGGTCGCGATCCAAGTGAGGGACGGAAAGGTGACCGACTGCAAATGGAAGACCTACGGCTGCGCCTCGGCCATCGCCTCGACGTCGATGCTCTCGGAAGTGGTCAAGGGAATGACCTTGGACGAAGCCTATCATGTGACTCCGGCCGACATCGCGAAACGGCTTGGCGGCCTTCCCGAGCACAAGATCCATTGTTCGGTTCTCGGGGACAAGGCCCTCAGGGTCGCCATCGAGGACTACTTCCGCAAGACTGGCCAGGAGGGAATGATAGAGCAGGAGAAGGCCGTCATCGTCTGCCAATGCATGAACGTGACCGACAAGGATATCGAGCGGGCGGTGAAGGAAGGAGCCCGGACCTATCTCGACCTTCAGAACAAGACGAAGATCGGTACCGTCTGCGGCCAGTGCAAGGAGAAAACGCTCGAACTCCTGGAAGAATACAATCACCTCTACGGCGACTGAATTTCCGTCGAAATCCCGCAGACCGCGACGATCTCCCCCCTCTCGTCGAAGAGGGGGAATTTTATCGTGCACCAGCGTTTGTCGGGAAGCAATCGGACGGTATGCTCGTAGACGATGGGCTTTCTCGATGCCATCACTTCCTTGTCCTGCGATATCATGTATTCGGCGAGGTCGAGGGGGAACAGGTCGTACGTCGTCCGTCCTATCACTTCCTCGTAGGTCAGACCGTAGAGTTCGGCGTACCGCTTGTTGATGAACTTGTACGTTCCTTCGGGATTTTTGGCGTGGATCAAGGACGGAGAATGGTCGAGAATGCCCTGGAGGAGATCGGATTTCACCTGTAGCTCCCTTTTCGCCTTCTCGAGTTCCCTGTCCTTCTGCATGATCTGCTGTTCCGCCCGGTGCTTGTAGAGCGCGATCTCCAGGGTGTAGCGAAGATTCGTTTCGTTGAACGGTTTATGGATGTACCCCGCGGGATCAGTCTCGAGGGTTCGGTCCAGGGTAGAAGTGTCGCTCGAAGCCGTGAGGTAGACGACGGGCACGTCGTATCTCTTCTTGATCTCCCTCGTCGTTTCCACGCCGTCCATGGTGCCCTGCAACACGATGTCCATGAGCACGAGGTCGGGCAGCTTCTCGCCCATGAGCCTGAGCGCTTCCTGGCCGCTCGAGGCTGTCCGGGATACGTCGTAGCCTAAATCCCTGAGTTTGAATTGAAGATCGAGGGCTATGATTCCTTCATCCTCGACGATGAATACCTCGGGAGTGTTCCCGCCCTTCGGTTGGCCCATAACCTAATACTAATCGATCCTTCTTCTATTGCAAGCCGTGGGATGTTCCCCGAGACGAGACGGAGCAGGATCGAGGATATATCGATGCGGATGGAGCCGGCGTCACGGGGCCCGTTGATACGGCATTTTCCGGCCGGGCCGGCGGCTCCGAGGGCGACCGCGGTTTTTCCGCATACCTGCAATGGTTTCAGAGCAGGGCTTCGATCTCGGCTTTGAGTTTCAGGAGCCTCGGTTCGGCAAGACAGAGGGCCTTCATCCGCTGAGTCTGGTCCTTCTTCCGCATTTTTATCTCGGCGATCCTGTCTTCCATGGTGACGAGGTTCCCGTCCGGATCGCGAAGGAAGTCCGCGTAGATGATGATCTTGTTTTCCAGCGACGTCGGAAGGTATTCCGGCTTTCGTTCACCCCTGAGCAGGTAGATCTCGTAGGGATAGCTGTGGACTACGATGTTCGCGTATTCGGGCAGGCCTTCCTCGAGCAGTATTTCCATGGAATTCACCTCGTGCTCGCCCGCTCGGGACTTCCCTATGTCGTGGAGGAGCCCTCCGATCCTCGCCTTTTCGGGATCCACGGAGAGTTCAGGATGTTTTCGGAGCATCTTCTCCGCGAGTCCGCGGGCTTCCTCCGCGCAGACTTCTGAATGGTGGATGGTTTTTTCATCGCGGATGTATTTCCTGAGGAGTTCCAACGCCGCCTCGTACGTTAAATCGCGGCCATTCTTCACGATCTCAGGAGCCATACTTCTCGGTTCTCCCCATGAGGTCCATCTGGATCATGAACACGTCCCGGGCGGTCAGGTTGTGGAGCGATCCGCCTCGGAAGTACCGTTCTCCCGCCTTTTCGATGCCGTCCTTCCTGATGTCCTTGCCGGCGAGAATCGTAGGGACCGGGTCTCCGGAATGGTCGCCGACCTCGCAGGGGGTGGAATGGTCGGCTGTCAGGCCGACGTAACATCCGGAGAGGTCGATCCGATCGAGGATGAGGCCGACCGCCTCGTCCGCTCTCTCGATGAAGCGGCTCTTCCTTTCCGGCTCGTTGTCGTGGCCCGCGAGGTCCGTCGCCTTCAAATGAACGAGGATCCAGTCGTAGCCTTTTTTCAGGAGCTCGATCGCTTTCCGGGCCTTTCCCATGACGTCGGTGTCGAATTCGCCGGTGAAACCGCCGTCGGTGAAAACGTCGAACCCCGCCATTCTCGTGAGTCCGAGGATCGTCTTGTCTCCCGCGATGCAGGCCGTTTTCACGGAAAAAAGGTCGCTCACCCTGGGAAGAGGCCCCATCATGCCCGCGCCTCGAAGCAGGACCGCGTTGGCGGGAAGCTCGCCTTTTTCGCTTCGTTTCCGGTTGACTTCGTGGCAGGAGAGGATCTCGGCCGCCTCCTTGGTGAAAACGGCCGCGAGATCGGCCGTTCTTCGCGCTTCGGGGGAGGTGTCCAGGGGCAGGGCCGCTGCCACCGGCTCGCCTTCGTGGGTCGCTCCGGGGTCGGTGTCCGACACTTCGGCCGAGAGCCCCGGACCCCGGAACACCACGGCGACGCGGTGCGAGGTGAGCTCTTTCGCGAGCACCCGTACTCCGCCAAGAAGCTCCATGCCGTCGATCGCCGAGGCGAGTTCGGCCGTGCCGCTCGTAATCCTACCCGCCCTTCGGTCGACGATCCTGAAATTCTCGTCGACGGTCGCGAAGTTGCCCCTGAACGCGACATCTCCGGCCTCGAGGTCGATGCCGCCGCTCGCGGCCTCGATGGGTCCTCTTCCGTAGTAGTACTTTTCCGTGTCGTAGCCCAGGATGAGGAGATGGCCGACGTCGGTTCCCACCCTCACTCCCGGTTTATATGGGTGGACGTTGCCGCACATGCCCAGGGAGGCCAGCCGGTCGAGGTTGGGCGTCACGGCATGCTCGAGGGGGGTGAGCCCCCCGAGCCTTTCGATCGGCCGGTCTCCGAGGCCGTCGCAGACGATGAGCAGGCCTTGTTTCGTCCTCATGGTTTGTTTTTCCGCTTCAAGGAGTCGCGCCGCTTGAACATGACGAAGACTGATATAGCCAGGACGACGACCCAGACGGTGATCCCGCCCGAGGCGGAGCGGCCGTAGACGTTGACGGAAAAGTCCGAGCTTCCTCCGGCTTTCAGGGCGGCCGCCTTAACCGCCACGACTTTGCCGCCGTTTTTGGAGCTCAGCTGGAATTTTTCGAAATCCTTCGGTTTTTCCATCGAGTACAGTTCCATTCCCTCGGGGACGAGCAGGGTGAGAGAGTATTTCTTGATGTCTCCGGATGTCGAGTTGACGAAGGAGCGGGAGAAATTCACAACTCCGCCGGGATAGGTCGTCCCGAGTTTCGCGTTCTTCTTCTGGACCGCGTCCTTCGCGTCCCACACGATCTTCACCTCGACGGGGGAATCGGGCTTGTCGACTTTCAGCAGGTAGTAGGCGAGGTCTCCGAGCTTTCCGTCCTCGCCCCTGCCGTTGAGGACGGCGGCCCCCTGCGCGCCTATTTCCCTGAGTGCGAGCTTCCCGCGCGCCGGAAGATATATGAAACCCTGAGAATCCGAGACACAGGCGGCGGAGACTTCGATCACCGTGCCCTCTTTCGACAACTTCACCGTCTCGTCGTATCTCTCGATTCTGGATCGAGTTTCCGCTGCGGCCGATGCCGCGAAGAGGATCAGGACTAAGGCCGTAAGGACCGTTGATTTCGTTTTCATGATGGTTTCCTCCTTCTTCCTCAACCGGCCATGCCCAGGAGACGGTACAGCGTGAAGGACGCCGCGAAGAGCAGGCCGCACTTCACGAGAAGCACGAGGATGCCGTAGAACAGCTGATCGAGGACCGTGAAGAAGCCGGTGCTGTAGAAGATGAGGTTGGGCTTGCAATGCGGCGGCAGCGTGATGCTGTCCGAAATGGTGAAGGCCGCAGGCAGGGCCAGCGCTATGGGATTGACGCCCGCGCTCTTCGCGAGGGCGATTATCGTCGGTATGAGGATGACCGTCCTGACCGTCTTGCTCGTGAAGATGATGTGACTGAAGCAGGCGATGAAGATGACCACGGCGAAGAGGGCGGGGAAGCTCATGCCCGTGACGCCGAGGCTCTTGAAGGTGGCGTTGAGCGCCCAGGCCGCGACTCCGGTCTCGTCGAGAGCCATGCCGCCCGCATAGGCGCCGCAGCTGAAGATCATGAGGTCCCAAGGGATCTTCGTCTCCTTCCATTCGAGGATGCCGATGTAGGGAAGGAAGAAAAGGAGGGCCGACACGACGGCCACCATTTCCAGGCTGATCTTGAAGCCGAAGAACTTGAGGTGCCACTCGTCGCTCACCCAGAGGAAGATGGTGAACAGGAAGATCGCGAGCGACTTGTATTCGTCCTTCGACATCTTCCCGAGATTCCTGTATTCCGCCTTGAGACTATCCATGCCTTCGCCCTTGGGGACTGCGATTTCCGGCTTGAAGAGCCTGAGACCTATGAAGTAGGAGGCGAGGAGGGCGAGGAGCGAGATCGGGGCGGCGGCCAGGAACCATTGGGTCCAGGATACTTCCTGGCCGGTGAGGTCCTTGATGAAACCCACCGCCATGATCTGAGGCGCCGTCGCGGTGACGATCGACGAGGTGGAGATGTTGTTCGCCTGCAGGCTCTGGATGCCGAGGAGCTTTCCCATGTTGCGGTTCCCGGCGTTGACCTGGTAGGATTCCGCGATGAGGAGCACGATCGGGAACATGATTGCCGCGCGGGCCGTGGTGGACGGGACCACGAAGGCGAGGACATAGTTCACGACCATGAGGGAAAAGAGGATGGTCCTCGCCGTGGACCCGAAATGGCTGATGATCCAGAGGGCCAGACGTTTCGCGATTCCGCTCTTTTCCATGCCCGCCGTGATTATGAAAGCGGAAACCATGAGCCAGATGACGCTGTAACCGAAGACTCCGAGCACGCTCGTCTCGTCCCAGCCGCCGAAGGTCGGCAGCATGACCAGGACGAGAATGGCGGTGACGTAGGTCGGGATCGATTCGCTCACCCAGAGGATGAGTGCGCACGAGAACACTGCAAGGGCTATCTTCCCGCTGTACGTGAGACCCGCGGGAGTGGGCATCGTGAAAATGGATGCGAAGACCGCAAGAGCCAGAGGAAGACCGAAATAGTACATCAGTTCCTCGAATCTGCTCTTTGTTTTCCTGATCGGAACCATGGTTCCCTCCGTTGTAGGGGAGTTTTTCCCTCTGTTCATTACAGACCGATGGCTAATGTATTGTCAAATTAAATTATTTCATAATAATAATAGGTTAATTCAATGATAGGGGAGGAAGGACGTGAACTACGAAACACTCATGACCTTCGTTTCCTTGGCGAAGACGAAAAGTTTCACCAAGACCGCGGAGGATGTTTTCTGTACGCAGTCCACGGCTTCGCTGCGGATCCAGGGGCTCGAGAGCGAATACGGCATCAAGCTGTTCCACCGGGTGGGAAAAAGCGTGAGCCTCACCGAGGCGGGAGAGATTTTCCTTCCTCATGCGGAGCTCATCCTTTCCTCGATTCAGGAAGCCGGCGAGCGGATCGCGCAATTGAAGAACCTTTCCTCCGGCAAGATAGACATCGTTTCGTCCCATACTCCGGGAACGTACCTCCTGCCGTCCCTGCTGGCAGAATATCGTCGGGCTCATCCGAACATAGGAATCAACTCGCACGTCCAATACGCGAAGACCGTGATCCAGGAACTGTCGGAGGGACACAGGTTCGATTTCGGATTGGTATCGCAACCCGAACCCGTGGCGGACGAGCGGCTCTCCTGCCGCTTCGTCATGGACGATGAACTGACGCTCGTCGTCGCCCCGGACCATCCCTGGGCGGAGGGTGGCAGGGTGACGCCGGAAGCTCTTGAAGGGGAAACGTTCCTGCTTTCCAACAGTTTCTCCTCGCTTCTGGACTACCTCAAGTCGGCCATAGGCGAGGGCTTCGAATTGAAGAACGTGCTCGTGATCGGCAACGCCGAGGCGGTGAAGCTGAGCATCAAGATGAAGCTCGGCGTTTCCGTGATCTCGAAGCTCGCGGTGAGGGAGGAAACCGCGAAGAGGGAATTGGTCGAGATCGATATCGAAGGAATGAAACTCAGGCGGGGGATCTATCTTCTGTCGAGGAAAAACCGTTTCCCTTCGCCGGCCTCGGAGGCTTTCATGACGCTGCTGTTCGGAAGGACGAGCGGCTTGAGCCCCGGAAAATAAAAAACGGTATGCCTGGACGTCTTCGCATACCGTCTAGAGAGCCGGATTTCGGTTTTTCTCTCCAGTACATTCATCGGCTTCCGCGGACAAACCTTGAATTTTTTGCAGAGCCTCCCCGAGCAGCCTGCGGTGGTAGGCGGCCGAGTCCGCGAGCGCATTGTAGACCCGTTCCGTGTTGCCGAGGGCGGCGGATCCGTCACGAGTCTCGTCCCCGATGTGGGCTATGACGGAGGCGAGCAGGAATCCCGCGACGTCGCGGTGCTTCATGCCCTTGATGCTCTCGTCGATTCCGTTCAGAAGATCGAGGACACCGGTGATGCCGGGACCTCGGGCGTCCCTCGCCATCGCGAGCACCGACTTTCCCCGTTCGCAAAGCCTCTCGAGCAGTTCGAGTTCCTCGAGGAGTTCCTCCACCGAGGCCTTTACGCGTTCGGCCTCGGCCGGGTTCCCGCGTTCCTCCCGCACGAGCGAGAGCCGTCGGTCGATCTCCGGCCGCCTGTCAGGATGGGCGAGCAGCTCTTCGATGGTCACGGATTCGATGCCGGCTATCCTGATCCCGCGGGAGGAGAGGTTCAGCGTCTTCGCCTCGGGGTGCATGATCATCTGACCCTCGAACCACCACTGGTAGACCATCATCCGCCTGTCGGTAAGGGTGAGTCCTCCGTCGTTGGCGGGCAGGTACCTCGGGCCGGCGTCGAACAGGTAGGAGACCGAATGGGTTTCTCCGGGAGAAGTGCGGCGGCAAATCGAGAAGGACCGTTCCTCGAAGAAGCTGCCTTTGAAATGGGTGTTCTTGTCCGGGAATCCGAGGTCGAGACCGGCCATGACGATGGGAGAGGTCCCCATGACTCTGGCGAAATCCCAGGCGCTCGTCGACACGGACCCTCCGGCCCCGAGGGTTCCCTTGGGCGTCGATGAGTTCTCCAGGAACCTTCCGAGGGGAAAGAGAGATCCGCAGAAGAACCTCCTGCCCGGCAGCTGGCGGAAGATACGCGGGTGGGTCGACGACTCCGACACGAGAACGGCTCGGGTCTGCCGTGCCCGGTCGAGGTGCCGCGTATTCCAGTACTGGGGATCCACGACCACGACGAAGTCTGGCTCGACTCCGGCACGGATGCAGGCATTGTAACTCGTGTCCACGGCGACGATGAGGAATTTCTCGCGGAGCCGTGAGAGGCTCGGAAGCGCCGCGTCGAGACTCGGACCGGCGGCGATCACCAGAGAGGGAATACCGGCGAAGGCCCCTCCGATCTCTCCTATGCCGGGAGTCTTCCAGATGAGGGGAAGGTTCGCAGCCAGGTTTCTCACCCAGAGCCTGCCGAAACGAGTGAGGGTGGCGAGGTTGATGTCGCGCCGGTTCGCGAAACGCGAGACGACCGAGTCGGCCTTCCTGAAATATTCCTCCGAGCCGGCGTACACCGATCTGAGTCTGAAGATCCTGATTTCGTCGTCCTCGAATTCCTTGAGCGCCAGGGAAAGGGCTTCGGGCTCGGTCCCCACGAGCAGCCTGAGGCCCTCCCGCCGGAGGAGCCCGGTGAAGTCGCGGAGTTCCAGAATCTTCCGGAAGAACCGCGCATCCGGTTCGATCACGACCGCCCTGGCGTCGGGATTGATGGCGAAGAAGCGCTCGATGTGGTATCCGAGGCCGAAGCCGTAGAAGACTACCGTACCGGCGCTCACCGGGCCCGTCGCTTCGAGGAGCTTCTCCGCCTCCTTCACGGGATCGAACCGGCTGTGGAGGTAGACGCCTCTTCTTCTGACCGTTACGTGGCCGGAATGCGCGGGCAGGACCTCGAGTTCTTCGGGCGCCACTGCTTCCAGCGTCTCCCGCAGCCCTGGAGACAGCTCGGCGAGCGCCCCGATGTTCACCTCGAGGAAATTCATCGGAGCTCCAGGACTAGGCTCATCCCCTTCACGAAGGGAGTTCCGGGAGGCGGACTCTGCCTGTAGACCCAGCCCGAACCTTGGATGGTCATCTTGAGATCCTTTCTCGCGAGGAGCGGCAGGAGCGAACGCTTGGGGACTCCGGTGAAGTCGGGTATCACGTCCTTGACTTCCGGGACTTCGGCGCGGGGAACCTTCACCTTTCCGGAGTGGGAGACGACCTTTTCGCCGGTCCGCGGGATGCCGAGGTAGGGGGCGAGGAACTCCCCGACTTCCTGAACGACCGGGGCCGCGACCCTGCCTCCGTAGTAACTGTCGCCCATGGGACTTTCTATGACGACGTAGAGAATGACCTGCGGATCCTCCGTCGGGAAGAGGGCGAGGCACGAGGCTACGTAGGCGGTGTCGCTGTACTTGCCGGTCTTGGGGTCGGCGGTTTGGGCGGTGCCGGTCTTGGCGGACACCCGGAGGCCGGGAATCACGGCGCGGGTCGCGGTCCCCCCTTCCCCGGTGACTGATTCCATGTAGTTCAGGATGCTCCGCGCGGTCTGGGCCGAAATGACCTGCTTCACCGGAACCCTGGCGTACGTATGGATGGGAGCTCCGTCCGGCGCCACGATCCTCTTCACGACATGGGGCTCGATGATGGTGCCGTCGTTCGCGAACGCCGTCGCGGCCTTCATGATCTGGAGGGCAGTGACGGAAATCTCCTGGCCTATGGCGATGGTCGGCTTCGATCGGATCGACCAGTCCCTTGGCGTGCGGAAGAAGCCGGATTCCTCTCCGTTGAGCGGAATGCCCGTAGGGGTGCCGAAGCCGAACAGCCTCAGCATGTCGTGGAATTCGTCGGCGGGTATCCGTTCGGAGGCGTAGGCGGCCCCGGCGTTGCAGGAGTACTTGAGAATGGTCTCCGGGGACACGTAGCCGTGAGACCCGAGGCAGCCGATCCTTATGGTCTTGCCGTCCCCGTACTTCGTCTCGTAGTGGCCCTGGCAGAGGAAGAGGTCCTTGGGGCCGATTCTTCCGCGGTCGAGCATAGACGCTATGGAGAATACCTTGAAGACCGAGCCGGGCTCGTACATGAGGGATATGGGCTTGTTCTTCATGGTCTTCGCGTTCAGGGTGGATACGATGTTGGGGTCGTAGTTCGGTAGCGAGGCGTAACCGAGAATGTCTCCGGTCTTCGCCTCCATCGCGATGATCATGATCGAATCGGCCTTGCTTTTTTTCAGGGTCTCGTCGCCGATCTTCTCGAGGGCATACTGTATCGAGAGGTCGATCGTGAGGAACACCTGATTGCCGTAGACCATGTCCACGTCCTCGCCGACGACGGGCGGGGAGAGTTCCTGGTTGAACGTGTACTCGAGGCCGTCGAGACCGATGTTGTCGGTGCCGACGTATCCGATGAGATGGGAGGCCAGGCTCTTGTTCGGATAGTTCCTCGCGAATTCAGGCTGGAGGGAAATCCCGTCCAGCTTTCCCTCGTCGATGAGGGCCTGCACCCGGGAATTCTCCGTCGGAGAAATCTTGCGTTTGATGAAGACGAAACCGGAACCTGACTTGAGCTTGTCCAGAAGCTTGGTCTCCTCTATGCCGAGCGCGGGCCCGAGCAGACGGGCGGTTTCCTCCGGTCTCGTCACGTTCGGGATCCATGCGGATACGGAGTTGAGCCGGGTCTGGATGGCGAGGATCTTGCCGTTCCTGTCGAGGATGGGGCCCCTTTCCACCGCGGGCATGGCTATCTGCGAGGAAATGGCGACCTGTGAGTTCAGCAGCATTACGTAGGCGAATCTCGCCACCAGGAAAGCGCTGAGAAACCCCAAGAAGCCGAGAACGATCCTGAAGCGTAGGGGGGTGGAACGAAAATCCATCTGTCGTCGATCACCTCTCGATGGAAAGTATAACCTTTCCGACAACTTTCTCAACCGGTACCGGCCCGAAAAATCGAGAATCCACGGAGACTCCGGAGTTGTCCCCGACGAGGAAGACTCTTTTCCCCTCGGTCCGGTTCGACCCGGATTCTATCGACGAGCACCGTTTGACCTTGCGATTCCCGTCGAAGGGATCCCGGAAAACGAGGAGGTCGCCCGGTGCGGGTTCGTTCCATCTCAGCAGATAGCCGTCCCCGATGGGAAGGCGGATCCCGAAGGCCGCCCTGTTCAGGAGGATCACGCCTCCTTCCCGCAGGGCGGGTTCCATGGACGTCCCCTCCACGAGGTAGAGGTCGAAGACGAAGAGACGGAGCAGTACTCCCAGAATGACGGCGGAACAGAGCCCGGTCCAGGCCGAACGGATGCCGTTTTTCTCGGTCATCACGATTTCACTATAATATGAGTCCCTTTTCTTGTCGATAAGAACGAAGGAACTTCTATGATGACCGAGACCATCCACCAGAAAGTAAGACGCCGTCGGCCGGTTTCGCTCGGCTTCCTCCGACTCGACAGGAAGGCTCCGTCGCTTCTCTCCTTCGACGCGAGAGGCGGCGGGACGGGAAGCTTCCTTTCCCAGTCGGGGAGTCCTTCCTTTCGGCCGAGGAGAAGGCGGCGGAACGCCGGGAGGATCCTTTTCTTCCCGTTCCTCCTCGTCCTGCGGCTCTTCCGAACGATCGCCGCATCGCTTCGGTCCGGGATCTGGAAGCGAAGGCTGAGGAGCATGCATCCCCGGGAGGGGGTCGTGTCGGGCAAGACTCCGGGATCGGGCTGCCGGAAAATCCTTTCCGCGGTTCGATCGCTGGCTGCGAAACGGTCCCGATACTTCTATCCGGTACTGAGCGGTCTCGGCCTCGCTCTGTTCTGCGGCGCCCTGGCGTTCGAATCCTCCATTTCCGCGCTTTGGGCCGGCGAATTCAGGCTTCCGGCGGAAAACGAGGTGGAAGGCCTGCTTCAGAGCTACATCGAGCCGCCCGCGTCCGAAATCCGTGCCGGAGAGCTGAAGCAGATCGACGCATCGAAATTCACCTCCCTGAGCCTGGTTCGCCACAGGCTGATCACGGGAGACACCATTTCCGGAATTGCGAAGAAATACGGCCTCAACCTGGATACCGTCGTGAGCCTCAACCAGATCGAGGATGCGAGGAGAATACCGATCGGCGCCGTACTCAAGATACCGAATCAGGACGGAGTGCTGTACTCCGTAAGGCGCGGCGATTCTCTCAGTTCCATCGGGAAGGCGTTCAACGTGAGCATGAACGCGATCGCGGACGTCAACGGTCTCGAGTCGTCCACCATCCATCCGGGACAGGACGTCTTCGTGCCGGGGGCGAGGATGCGGCCCATGGAACTCAAGAAGATACTCGGAGAACTGTTCATCTACCCGACCAACGGAGTCTTCTCGTCCGGTTTCGGCCCGAGAAACGATCCGTTCACCGGAGTCCTCCGATTCCACAACGGCGTGGATCTCGCCGGACCGCTGGGCACGCCCGTCTACGCCGCGATGGCCGGGAAGGTCGCCAAGATAGGCTTCCATCCGAGCTACGGAAGGTACATCATCATGAGCCATTCGTCCGGATATCAGACCTGGTACGCGCATCTCCAGAAGGCTCTCGTCGCTCCGAATGCCTCCGTAGCACAGGGGGAAACGATCGGAGAGATGGGGAATACCGGCTATTCCACTGGCCCGCATCTGCATTTTTCCGTGTTCCGCGACGGATCGCCGGTAGACCCGATGCAGTTTTTACATTAGTATGAACCGAGTACTGGGAGGTACTGTCAGTATGCGTAAAGTGGTGATACTCATCGTCGTTCTGTTCGCGCTGTTCACGTTCATAAACGCCTTCACGAGCGAACGGACGCAGGTATCAAAAAGTCAAAGCCAGGTAAAAACCCTGTAGTCGAAAACCCGCGACGCGATCGCGGGTTTTTTTTCACCCTGAACGCGGGACGGATCCGCGCTCGGGCATTTCATTTTCCGTGACAGTATTTGTACTTTTTTCCGCTTCCGCAGGGGCAGGGATCGTTCCTCCCCACCTTCGGCACCGATCGGTGTATCTGCACCTTGTCCGGCTGCCCCTGGTCGCCTCCTCCTCCGAAGGCCGCCATCTGGTTGTGGCTGGCGGTCCCGGCCGGAACTCTCATCATCGGCTGAGGCCCCTGGGTCTTGGGACCCTCGACGCGGATCATGATGAGCTTCTTCGCGATGGTCGTCCTGATGTCGTAGAGGAGCTGATCGAAGATCTGAAAGCCCTCGAGTTTGTATTCGAGGAGAGGATTCTTCTGCCCGTAGGACCTGAGGTAGACCGCTTCGCGGAGGGCTTCGAGGTTCTCGAGGTGATCCTGCCACTTCATGTCCACGGCCCGGAGGTACTCCATGCGGATGATCATGTTGAGATAGTCTTTTCCGAGGATCGCGGCTTTCCGTTCGAGATCCCGGTTGAGATCGTCCATTATCAGGGTCTTGAGGTCGCCGGGCGACATTTCGTTGAGCTTCTCCGGGGGCAGCCCGGGGGCGTAGAGGAAGGTGACCTTGAGACTCTTCAGAATGTCGGGTATAAGGGTCGGATCCCCGCCGCCCACCCTTCGGTAGGGTTCCAGAATTTCGTCGACGAGTTCCTCCGCCGTCGAAAGGATTCTGTGGCATAGTTCCTGGTCGGTGAGGATCTTGTCCCGCTGCTCGTAGATGAATTTCCTCTGTTCGTTGAGCACATCGTCGTACTCGAGGAGATGCTTCCGGATCTCGAAGTTCCGCTCCTCGACCTTCGTCTGGGCCCGCTCGATGGTGCGGTTGAGGAGGGGATGGTTCAGGGGTTCCCCGGGCTTCATGCCGACCTTGGACAGCAGGGATTTCAGGTTGCCCTTCCCGCCGCCGAAGAGCCGCATGAGGTCGTCGTCCATGGAGAGGAAGAAACGGGATTTCCCCGGGTCGCCCTGGCGGCCCGAACGGCCGCGGAGCTGGTTGTCGATCCGCCGCGATTCGTGTCGTTCGGTGCCGAGGACGTAGAGACCTCCCGAGTTCTTCACCTCCTCGTATTGCTCCTGCCAGATCCTGAATTCCTTCGCATAGGCGTCCCGGTACTGTTCCGGAGTCGCTTCGGTCCCCGCACGTTTGTGCGCGCGGAATTCCGGGTTGCCGCCGAGCTTGATGTCGGTGCCACGGCCCGCCATGTTGGTCGCTATGGTGACGGCGCCCTTCGCCCCCGCTTCCGCGATGATGAGCGCCTCGCGGGCGTGGTTCTTCGCGTTGAGCACCTCGTGACGGATCCCACGCTTCGTGAGGAGCTTCGAGAGGAGTTCCGACTTCTCGATGGAGACCGTTCCGACGAGGATCGGCTGTCCCCGCCTGTTGTGCTCCGCTATTTCGTCGCAGATGGCCTCGAACTTGTCGTCCTCGTCGAGGAAGATGAGATCGTCCTCGTCGTTTCTCACGACCGGCCTGTTCGTAGGTATCACGACGACGTCGAGGTTGTAGATTTTGCTGAATTCCTTGGCCTCGGTGTCCGCGGTTCCGGTCATTCCGGCGATCTTTTCGTACATGCGGAAAAAATTCTGGAAGGTGATGGTCGCGAGGGTCCTGTTGCGTTCCGCTACTCGGATCGCTTCCTTGGCCTCGATTGCCTGGTGGAGGCCGTCGGAATATCGCCTGCCGTGGAGGATGCGTCCCGTGAATTCATCGACGATCTGGACCTGGCCTTCCTGGACGACGTAATCCGTGTCCTTGTGGAAGAGGATATGGGCTCGGAGCGCCTGCGTCATGTAATGGATAAATTCGAAATTCTCGTCCAGAAACAGCGATCCCGAGATTATCTTGCGGCTTTGCAGGATCTCCTCGAGGTTGTTCAGGCCCTCGTCGGTGAACGAGATACGCTTTCCCTTTTCGTCGATCTTGTAGTCGCCTTTCGGATTCTCCGGATAGTCGCCGGTGGCCGGGTCCTTTTCGCATTCCTTGAGAAGCTTGACCACGCGGTTCGACTCGATGAATTTCCGCGTGTCGTCCTCCGCCGCGCCGGAGATGATGAGGGGAGTCCTGGCCTCGTCTATGAGGATGGAGTCGATTTCGTCGATGATGCAGTAGTGGTGTCCGCGCTGCACCCTGGTTTGGGAGTCGTACCGCATATTGTCGCGAAGGTAGTCGAAGCCGAGTTCGTTGTTGGTGCCGTAGGTGATGTCCTTCGCGTAGGCGATCTGCCTCGCCTCGTTGTCCATCTGTGAGAGGATGGACCCTACCGAGACTCCGAGGAGGCGGTAGACGCTTCCCATCCAGTTCGCGTCGCGTTCCGCGAGGTAATCGTTCACCGTGACTATGTGCACGCCTTTTCCGGCGAGCGAATTGAGATAGGCCGCAGGCACGGAGGAAACGGTCTTTCCTTCGCCGGTCTTCATTTCGA
Source organism: uncultured Spirochaetaceae bacterium (assembly GCA_964397655.1). GTDB lineage: Bacteria > Spirochaetota > Spirochaetia > DTKZ01 > DTKZ01 > CAYNKA01. Next base: position 123,139 of record CAYNKA010000009.1, read on the forward strand.
CGATCCTTCCCTGATGCAGGACGATGCCGCCGAGGATTTGGACGTCGTAGAGCCGCTCGCCGAGTATCCGCCTGGCCGCTTCTCGGGCCAGCGCGAAGGCTTCCGGGAGGAGATCGTCGAGGGTCTCTCCGTTCCCCAGTCGGACTTTGAAGGCCTCGGTGGTTCGGGCGAAGTCCTCGTTCGGAAGAGCTCGGGCCCAGCCTTCCTTCTCGTTGACGCGGTGAAGGATGGGTATGAGTTCTTTCAGGTCTTTTTCGTTCTTCGAACCGAACAGGAGTTCAAGAATTTTGTGGCTCATGGAATGAATCTACAGCGTATCGGACACCCGGTCAAGATTGACAAGTGTACGGCCCGCGGATAGTATGAAACCAGGTCAACAGCGGGAGAGAGTCTTGAAAAAAGCCGCATTCCTTTCGCCGGTCCGATTTTTCCGGTTCTGCGGACCGCTCTTCGTGCTCGTCCTTTCGGTCGGCGGATGCGAAAGGCGGGCTTTCGAATCCCTTCCTCGGGAGGAGCTTTTCACGCTCTCCATCGGCAAGATGGAAGACCAGATCGATCTTTTTCAGACCTCCCGGGCCTCCTTCGACCAGAAGACGACCATCTTCATGAGGGACGGAACGTTCTATATCGGGAACGGCGCATCCTACAAGGTCATGGAATTCACCTCCTACGGCGACCTTCTGAGCCTCTATTACAATCCCGACGAGAATCCAAAGCCGATCATCCTCCAGAGCGGAAGCGAGGGGGGCAAGGTGTCGAACAGGAGGGCCCATCCCTACGCCTTTCGCCAGGTGGGCGAGATCGCGGTTTCGAGCCGGAAGGTGCTCTATGTGGAGGATCATCTGCCTCCCGAGCGGGGAATTTTCGACGAAAAGCTCAACATGTCCCTCAATTCCATCGTACTCCGGTTCGACGGCGGCGAGTACAAGGGTTATCTCGGACAGGAAGGAGTCGGCGGGACTCCCTTTCCCTACGTCCAGGGAATCAAGATAACGAACCGCGACGAGGTGGTCGTCCTGTGCAGGACTCTGACGGACTGGATCGTGTACTGGTACTCCGCCCAAGGCGAACTCCTGTCGACCGTGAAGGTCTCGCTGAACAAACTGCCCATGCCGGAAGGCGAGAAGCTATTGCCTCATTTGGAAACAGTGCTGCCCGACAACGAAGACCGGAGGATTTACCTCAAGCTGAACTATTACAAGGAAGGAGTCGACGCATCCACGGGAACCAAGTACGGCATAGAAGGGATGACTTCTCGAATTTTCTGGATGAACGTGGAGACATCGAAATTCGAAGGCTCGGTAGAGGTGCCGCAGAACACCAGGAAGCAGCGCGGATCGGGCTTTTTCGAGACTCAGGACGTTGAATACCTGTTCGAATTCATCGGAGTCATCTCGGGAGGGCGATTTTTCTTCCTGAGCCGAGAGGACAACGACGCCCATCAGCTCCTTATCCTCAATTCGGACGGGAAGGTGCTCAAGCGTCGCATGCTTTCCGTCGAAGACTCCGAGCTCGTCTATTCCTCCTTCCACGTGTCTCAGGAAGGCATCCTTTCCGCCCTGCTCGCCACCGAATCGGCGGTGAAGATCGTATGGTGGAGGAGCGACGGGCTCCTGAGCGGGAGATGAGCATGAGAATCCTTGGGTGTCGCGACATGGCATCCCTGGACCGGAGGACTCAGAGCGAATACGGAATTCCGGCCGCCATCCTCATGGAGAACGCGGGGAGGTCGGCGGCGGAATACATCCTGCGCGAGGCGGGCCGAGGGAAGGGCACGGGTCCCGTGCTCGTGGTCGCGGGCAAGGGCAACAACGGGGGCGACGCCCTCGTCGTTGCGAGGCATCTTCTTCTCGCGGGGATCGGAGACCTGCGCGTGGTCCTCGCGTCGGAGACGATGGGCGAACTCCCCGCGCTCCACGCGAAGATCCTCTCCAAGCTCGGAGTCCGCATGGAGGTCTTCTCCCCCGGATCGCGGGGGTCGAGGCGCCCCTTCAAGGACGCGGGACTGATCGTGGACGGTCTCTTCGGCATCGGCCTTTCGGGACCGATCCGCTCTCCGGGCGACGAGATCGCGGAACTCGTCTCGTCTTCGCGTGCCCGTGTCGTTTCCCTCGACGTTCCGAGCGGACTCTTCGACGGATACAGGCCCGGCTTTCCCGCGGTGAAAGCCGACGTCACTCTGACCTTCGAGCTTCCCAAACTCTGCCTCTATCTGCCGGAAGGAAGGAAACTCTGCGGCAGGATCGAGGTCCTTCCCGTCGGATTCCCTCCGGCCCTGATCGGGGAGATGCCGGACGGATTCGAACTCCTCGACGAAGGGTCCCCCGTGGCCGAGATCCCTCCTCTCGATTCCTGCGCGTACAAAAACTCGAGAGGGCATCTCGCCGTCCTCGCCGGAAGCCGGGGAACCACGGGAGCGGCCGCCCTGTGTTCCGAGGCCGCCCTCAGGAGCGGCGCGGGCCTCGTGAGCCTCTTCGCGGACGAAACGGTGTATCAGGTCCTCGCTTCCTCGCTCAAATCGGTCATGGTGAAACCGCTCCCGCCTTCGCCCGGCGATTGGAATCCGGGAACGGCTTCTTCGCTGCTCGTGGGGCCCGGATGGGGCAGGGGCGGAGACCGTTCTTCCCGGCTGGATGCGGTTCTTGCCTCTGGCTCGAAAGGGGTGATCGACGCGGACGGGCTCCATGTCCTCAAGGATGTCCTCGGCCGCGGAAAGCGTGCGAGACGCCTCGACGGTTGGGTGCTCACCCCCCACGCGGGAGAATTCGCGGCGTTCACCGGAAAGCCGAAGGAGGACATCCTCGCCGATCCGTTCCCCCTCCTGGAGGAGACCGTCGGCAAATGGGGTTGCGTCCTGGTGCTCAAGGGACACGTGACCTTTGTCGCCTGCCCTTCGGGCAAGGTCTTCGTCCACGACGGGATGAATCCGGCGCTGGGAACCGCGGGGTCGGGCGACGTGCTCGCGGGAATAATCGCCGGGCTCATGGCGCGGGGACTCGAGCCCGAGACGGCCTCGGCGGCCGGCGTCGAGCTTCACGGGAGGATCGGGAAGCTCGCGGCGGAAAGGATCGGCCTGTTCACCGCGGAGGATCTCCTTCCTCTGATTTCCGGAGCTGCGGGGATTCATGAACTTCAATAAGGGACCGGAAACCCTGGGAAACGGGGAACTCCATTACCACTCCGAGCGGGCCGGGCGTCTCGCGAAGGATCCGCACGCCTTCGACGAGTGCGGGCCCGCCAAACGGAGGGGGTTCTTCTCGCAGCTCCGTTCGAACCGGAGCCTGCTGTTCCTGTTCGCCGACCTCATGGGACTCATCCTCCTCATCTCGCTCTACGCGTTCTTTTTCGCCGACGCGGACGTCTGGATGAAAAACGGCGTGGAATTCCGCCTCAGCGCCTTTCAGTACGGCGAGAAGGTCCTTGTCTCCCTCGGCACGAAGGCGTCCGGCCCCGCGCACGAGGAAAATCCCGAGGTCGTCCTCCGCGTGGAAGGCAGGGAAGCGGAAAGAACGGTGATCGACCTGAAGGCGGCGACCAAGGGGGAAGTCTTCTGGAGGACGAACGTCGAGCGGGGCAAGGCGAAGGAAGTGAAGGCGGAGATCCTGTTCGGCGGCAAGAGGAACATCCTTACCGCGAAAATACGGAAAGAATGAGGTACATACGCACATGGCGGAATATTCGACGGCCGCGGTGATACGGAGGGACGACAGGTATCTCGTCGCCAAACGGTTGCCGGGCGGGAGTATGGGCGGGAGGTGGGAATTCCCCGGGGGAAAGGCTGAGGCCGGGGAATCGCCCGAGGCCGCACTCGAGCGGGAATTCCTCGAGGAATTCGCGGTCCCCATCACCGTAGGCGAGCATCTCGTGTCGGCGGAGTTCAGGAACAACGGAAAGGACTACCGGCTCCTCGCTTTTTCCGCCGAACTCGGCGAAGGACTCCTCGACCTCAAGGAGCACGAGGAGATTCGCTGGCTTCGTCTTGAGGAAATCGAATCCCTGGACCTCGCGGATTCCGATCGCGAGATCTACCGCCAACTCAGGGATCTCAGATGATGGTTCCGGGCTGGACTATGCCGTTTTTCTGCACGACGATGATACCGTCCCTGATGTAGTAGGAGCCGTAATCGCCGTCCCTGCGCGGCACGTCGTCGACTCCTATCCTGCAGCCTTCCCCTATGCGTGCGTTCTTGTCGATGATAGCCTGCCGGATCTGGGTGCCCTTGCCGATGCCGATGTCGGGAATGCCGCTTCGCCTGTTCTCCAGTTTATCGGCGACGGTTTCGTAGTGGTCCGCCCCCATGCTGAACACCCCGAACAGGTTGGCGCCGGTTTCGACTATGGTCCTGATCCCAACGACGGACTTGGTGATGCTGGAATTCGTCACGATGCAGCCGTCCCCGGTGAGGACCTCCGAGAGCGTCGAGAAGTTGAATTTCGAAGGCGGCAGATCTCGCCGGTGCGTGTAAATGGGCCTGTCTTCGTCGTAGAAGTTGAAATCCGGATTGATGGACGCGAGGTTGATGTTCGTGTCGTAGAAGGACTTTATGGTCCCGATGTCCTCCCAGAACCCGGTGAAGACGTAGGCGTTGACCTTCATGTTCTTGATCGCGTTGGGGATGATTTCCTTGCCGAAATCCGTGAAATTGTTGTTCAAGGTCTCGGTGAGCGCGTAGGCGCTGAACACGTAGATGCCCATGGACGCGAGGAATTCCTTGCCCTTCCCGATCTGGGTCGGATCGGGATGCAGGTCCTTGGGGATCTTCAGATGGTCGATGTTCTTGGAAAGGTTGGGCTTTTCGACGAATTCGACGATTCTTCCCTTGGAGTCGGCGCCTATGATGCCGAGTCCGACGGCCTGTTCCCGGGTCACGGTGGTTCCCGCGATCGAAAGATCCGCCTTACTCTCGATGTGACGCTTGACGAAGTCTGCGAGATCCATGCGGTAGAGCTGATCGCCGGACAGGATGACGTAGAGGTCGGGATCATTGCCCTGAAAATGGTGGAAATTCTTGCGCACGGCGTCCGCCGTTCCCTCGTACCAGCTCACGCTGTCGAAGGTCTGTTCGGCCGCGAGGATTTCGACGAATCCCTGGGTGAAGGAGTCGAAAATGTAGGTCTGCGCGAGGTGCATGTGGAGGGACGCGGAATTGAACTGGGTGAGGATGTAGATCTGCTTCAGTCCCGCGTTGATGCAGTTGGATATGGGGATGTCCACGAGCCGGTATTTGGCGCCGAAGGGGACGGCCGGTTTCGCCCTGTCCTTGGTGAGGGGAAAAAGGCGGGTGCCTTTTCCGCCTCCCAGGATGATCGACAATACGTTCGTACTCGACATTGCTCCTCCGAATGAGAGTCCCATATAATCTTAAGAGGTCGCTCACATCGCGGTCAAGAAATATTTTCGCTTTCATGGTATCATGATCCGAATATGAAAACCGAACTGGAATCGATCCTCGAAGAATTGGAGAAAGATCCCGCCTTCCTTTCCTGCGTGACCCGTTGGGAGCGCATACCTTCCCGGGAGGGAAGGTATGCGCCCTTCCCGGACGATCTCCATCCCCGGCTCCGCACTGCCCTCGAATCGAAGGGCGTGAACAGGCTCTACGTCCATCAGGCGAAGTCCTACGAGACGGCGAGACGGGGCAGGAACCTCGTGGTGGTCACCCCGACGGCATCGGGAAAGACGCTCTGTTACAATTTGCCGGTCCTGCAGGGCATCCTGGAGGATCCGGAGAAACGGGCCCTCTACCTCTTCCCCACGAAGGCCCTTTCGCAGGACCAGCAGTCCGATCTGAACGAGGCCGTGGCAGGCGGAGACCTTCCGGTCAAGATAAGCACTTACGACGGCGACACGCCGGCGTCGCTCCGGGTCTCCGCGCGCGAGACCGGTCAGATCGTGATCTCGAATCCCGACATGCTCCATTCGGGCATCCTGCCGAACCATCCCAAATGGATCAAATTCCTGAAATCCCTCTCGTTCGTGGTCATCGACGAGATCCACACCTATAGGGGTGTGTTCGGCTCGCACATGGCGAACCTCGTCCGGCGTCTCAGGCGCATCACCGCGTTCTACGGCGTGAAGCCGGTGTTCATCTGCTGCTCGGCGACCATCGGGAACCCCCTCGAACTCGCGAAAAGCATCCTCGACGAAGAGGTCGAGCTCGTGGACGACAACGGGGCGCCCTCGGGAGAGAGGCAGCTCATCCTCTACAATCCACCTCTCGTGGACCGCGTCCAGGGCATGAGGCGCGGGGTCGTCCTCGAATCCCAGCGGCTCGCCCTCAGGTTCCTCAAGGGAGGAGTGAAGACGATCGTCTTCTCGAGGTCGCGCATCCAGACGGAGCTCATCGCCTCCTACATAAACGGCGTGCTCGAGAACGTGTTCACCGACGATTCCAGGATTAGGGTTGAGTCCTACCGGGGCGGCTACCTTCCGAACGAGCGCAGGGACGTGGAGGCTGGCCTGCGCTCCGGGGCGGTCAAGGGAGTCGTCTCAACGAACGCGCTCGAGATGGGGATCGACATCGGGGGCATCGACGCCGCGATTCTCGCCGGCTTCCCGGGTTCCATATCCTCCTCATGGCAGCAGGCGGGCAGGGCGGGGCGCAGGCGGACTCTGTCGGCCGCCGTGCTCATCGCCTCCGCGTCCCCGCTGGACCAGTTCATGGTGAAGAATCCCGAATACTTCTTCGGCCGACCGCCTGAATCAGGCTTCGTCGATCCGGACAATCCCTACATCCTCACGGATCACCTGCGCTGCGCGGTGTTCGAGCTTCCGTTCAAGGGGGGCGAGTCCTTCGGAGCCGATCCCGAGGCCGTGCTCTCCTACCTCGAGGAAAGCGGAACGGTGAGAAAGACGCGCGACACGTACTACTGGGCCGACAGGTCCTATCCGGCCGAAGGCGTTTCGCTCCGGAGCTCTTCGTCCGAGAACGTCGTCATCGTGGACGTGACCAGGGGCAGGAATTCCGTTCTCGGCGAGATGGACAGGCCGTCCGCCAAGGAGCTCCTCTTCCCGAACGCGGTCTACCTCCACCGGGGAAACCAGTTCCTCGTGAAGAAGCTCGATCTCGAGGAGCGGAGGGCCGAGGTCGAGGAATCCCTCGTGAATTACTACACCGACGCGATCGTGAAACGCGATATAAAAATGCTCACCGAGGACGTGGAGCGGAGAAGGGAGGACGTCAGGCTCGTGCTCGGCGACATCCTCGTGCGCTCACAGGTGACGAAGTTCAAGAAGATACGGTTCCACAGCCACGAGAACATCGGCTACGGGGACATCTCGCTTCCCGAGGAGGAGATGCACACGAGGGCCCTCGTGCTCGTCTTCGACGGCGGGACGAGGACGGGTTCGCTTTTTTCCGCGGCATCGGAGGAGGAGAAGGCTCAGATCATAGCGGGCCTCGGCTCCCTGTACCGACAGATGGCGCCCTTCTTCCTGCTCTGCGACAGCAGGGACATCGGCGTTTCCGAGAGGCTCAAGGAGCCGCACTTCGACGCTCCGGCCCTCTTCTTCTTCGATCAGTATCCCGGCGGCACGGGACTGGCGGAAAAATTCCTCGATTCCCTCGACCTCATCGGAAAGGCGGCGTCCCGACTCCTCAGGTCCTGCCCCTGCGAGGAGGGCTGCCCCTCGTGCATCGGGCCGCGCGACAGGGCGCTCGAGATCACCGCGAATCCGAAAAGGGCTCTTCTCGCATTCCTCGACGCGCTGGAAGGAGGGAAGGGGAGCTGATGGCCTCTCTCCGCGACAGGCTGGCAGCGATCAGGAAGGACCGCGCACGCGGAAACGGAATCTCCAAGGAAGACTCCGCTCCCGCCCGTTCCGGAAAGCGGGAATCCTCCACGGCGCTCCCGGGTTTCGAGCGGGTCGCCGCGGACGTCTACCGCAGGGAAGTCCTTTTCCCGCTCGCCGCGGACGACCTCGAACGGCTCGGTGCCGCGACCGCGGTCCTCGTTCCGGGCACGCCGCCCGAGAACCTCCTCTTCTACGATACGGAGACCACGGGGCTCTCGGGCGGCGCCGGGACCGTGGCCTTCCTCCTCTGCGCGGCCCGGCTCCGATGCGGATCGCTCCGATGCGTACAGCTTTTCCTCGCGGACTATCCCGGCGAGGCGGACTACCTCGAACTGGCGACGGAGGTCCTCGGCAGGGCGGAAAGGCTCGTCTCGTACAACGGCAGGACCTTCGACGGTCCCCTGCTGCGCACGCGACTCGTTCTGAACAGGATGGCCTTCGAAATACCCCCCCAGCTCGACCTCCTCTTCGACTGCCGGCGGATATGGAAGGGAACCTACGGGGACTGCAGCCTCGGAACCCTGGAACGGGAGGTGCTCGGAAAAAGGCGCGAGGTCGACATTCCGGGTTCCCTCGCGCCGCTCGCGTATTTCGACTATCTGCGAACCGGCGACGCGGGCGATCTGGTCCGGGTCTTCGAGCACAATCTCGAGGACGTGCTGTCGCTCGCCGCTCTCTTCGGCAGGGTCGGTTCGCTCGTCCTCGAACCCGCGTCCGCCGGATTGGGGGATCCCGCGGGTCTCGGGATTTTAGCGGCTGAAAGAAACCCGGAAAAGGGCCTGCCTTTCCTCGAGGAACTCGCGGCCTCGGGAAATCCGAGGGCCCTTCGATGGATGGTTACGTACCTGAAAAGGAGAGGGCGCTGGGACGACGCGGCACGCCTCCTCCGTCCATGGAGGGGCATGAATGTCTGGGCGGGGATAGAGATCGCGAAGTACCTGGAACACAGGATGAGGTCCTACGCCGAAGCGCTCTCCGTCGTGGAGGATATTCTCCGAGATCCGGGGGTCGGAGCCTTCCGCGAGGAGCTCGAAAGGAGGCGGGACCGGCTCGCCGGAAAAACCGCCGGAAAAACCTGAGCCCGTTAATGGCCTATCCCGGATCGTTCCTTTTCGCGTCGATTGCCCTGCGATAATTTTCCAGGTATTTCTCGGCCGAAGCGGTCCAGGAAAAACGCCTGGTCATCCCCTTGGCGCGGAGCTTTCTTATGTGCTCGGGCCGGTCCCGATAGACCTCGCAGGCTTTCTTCACCGTTGCGAAGATGGTGTCCGCGTCCAGAGGATCGATGATGAAGCCCGTCCCGTCTCCGGTTTCGGGATCGTAGCCTTCGACCGTGTCCGCGAGCCCGCCGCGGTCGCTCACGATGGGGATGGATCCGTAGCGGAGGGAATAGATCTGGTTGAGACCGCAGGGCTCGTAGAGGCTCGGCATGAGGAAGAAGTCCGAACCTGCCTCGATGAGGTGGGCGAGAGAATTGTTGAATTGGAGGATCACCTTGAGGTTCGGCGACTTCCAGGCGAGCTTCGCGAGTTCCTCCTCACACCAGAGCTCACCGGTTCCGAGGACGACCACCTGGACGTCGAGGTCCCTGCAGATGGACGGGAGGGCGCCGCCCTTGAGGAGAAAACCGAATCCCTTCTGCTCGACGAGCCTTCCGACCATCCCGATGAGGGGCTTGTCGTCCTCCGGCAGGCCGACCTCCGCCTGCAGAAGGTTCTTGAGTCTTTCCTTTCCTTCAAGGTCCGAAACGGAGAAATGATGCGGAAGCAGGGGGTCGGTCTCGGAATTCCAGACCGCGTAGTCTATGCCGTTCAGAATCCCCACGAGGGAGTCCTTGCGTTCCCGGAGAAGTCCGTCCATCCCGTACCCGAGTTCGGGTTTCAGGATCTCCTCTGCGTACCGCGGCGAGACCGCGGTGATGAGGTCCGCGTTTCGGATCCCGCTCTGGAGGAGGTTTATCTGGTCGTAGTATTCGAGGCCGGAGCTGTAGTAATGCTCCCAGGCCAGCCCTATGACCTCCATGTCGTTCTTCGGGACGATGCCCTGGTATCCTATGTTGTGGATGGTGAACGCCCCTGTCGTTCCGGAAAACTCGGTCCGCCGTTCGAGCGTCTTGAGGTACACGTTGCACAGGGCGGCCGGCCAGTCGTGACTGTGCACGATGTCCGGGATCCAATGAAGCATCCTGCAGAGCTGGAATGAGCCCCTGCAGAGGAGGGCGAACCTCGATGCGTTGTCGGAAAAGAAAGGCTCGAATTTCGTGCCGTACACACCGTCACGCCCGTAGGAGAGCTCGTGGTCGAGCAGGTAGACCGGAAGACCGGAATCGGGGAGACGGGTCTCGTATACGCCGGTCCAGATCTCGTTGAGGCCGAGGGGAACGCCGAGCGAGCCCTTGAATTCGAGGGGATGATCTCCCTTGAGGTCGATGAAGTAATACCGGGGAAGCAGGATCCGCACATCGTGGCCCAGCCTGTACAGCTCCGCGGCCAGGGCGGGAACCGCCTCGCCGAGACCTCCTACCTTGGCGAACGGGGCCGCTTCGCTCGTCACCATGAGAATTTTCAAGGGTCCTCTCGTGGAAGCCATGGTTTTCTCGATCACTCCCTTCGTTAGGTATCAGAGCCGGTAATACCGGATGTTGAAATCGTCGACCGTGCGGAATCCCAGACGGGAGTACAGCCTCACGGCCGGGGCGTTCGCCTTTTTCACGAAGAGGCAGGCTCGTTTTCCGTTCCGGTATATGTCCTCCAGGATGCCCCTGACGAGGGCGTGGCCGATCTTTCTCCCCCGGAATTCCGATTTCGTGTAGACTCCGCCGATCTGATCGTAGCCGACGCCCCGGGCGTTCGTACCCCCCTTGGCCACGACGCTCCCCCGAAATTCCGCGACGTAATAGAGCTGGGACGAAATGTTCGCGCGGATCTCGGCCAGGGACTTCTTGGGATCGTAGTACTCCTGCCTGACGAGAACCTCTTCCCGCTCGTAGGCTTCCTGGAGAGGCAGAAGGGATTCCGCCTCGCGCATCTCCGCCTTCCTGACCGTAACCTCGGGAAGCTCGATTCCGTCGGCCGGGAGCACCGAATCGTCTGTCCTCATGAGATGATAATCGATCTCGACCGAATGGCGAAGGCCCAGGCCGTCGGCGACGAGCGAGACGGACCTCGCGGTTCCCACCACGGACTGTACCGAGCCGCATTCCTTCGCGCACAGTTCCCCGAGCTCGTCCCAATCCCCGGGCTCCGCGCCTCGGTCGAAGACGGGAAGCACGAGACCGTAGGGCGAGAAATATACGACTCCTATCGTTCGGCCGTCCGGACCCGAGGCCTTTGCTACGGCCGCTTGTTTCGGATTCGGAATCCTCGCCCTGCCGCCGGAGAGCAGGCGGCTCACGAGCGTCTCGCATTCCCATTCCCTCGGGAGGAGGAAGTCGATGATCGAGGCGGTTTCCGATTGTCCGGCCATCATCCAGGGCATCAGTCCTTCCCGAACGTTCCCGTTTTCAGCGGGAATCTGCCTTCAGGCGCATAATCGCCGGAAAGCGCGGCGAAACCGGCCTTGTACGATTCGGTGCTCCAGCCGTAGACCGCGACGGCCGCCGAAACCCAGGGCGCTTGCTCGATGTAGACGGGGGTGAGCACGGAAAACACGATGACCCTTCCCCTGAAGCCTCGTATGGAGTTGAGAACCTCAAGACTGTTCGGATTCGCCATACAGAAGATGATCGTATCGTAATTCTTCGCGGTTTTCCGGAATCGTTCCCGATCCTCGGCCTTCGAGGAGAAAAACGGCGAGTAATCGAAGAAAAATTCTCCGGCGTCGGGGTAACGGAGTTTCCCGAGCGCGAGGAAGGTCCTGTTCTGCCCGGCCAGGAGGACTCTTTCCCCCTTCTCCGGGCGAAAGGGCAGGATCTTCTCCGGATCCTTCACGACGGTTACGCTCCTGCATGCCTGTTCGAGGAAGAAGGTGCGGCTTTCCGCGGACGGGATTCCGGCGATTTCGCCCGACTTGACCGTAAAATCGGGAGGAATTTCGTCCCTGAGGTGTTCGAGCTTCGTGGCGACGATCCTCTTCACCGCTTCCCGGATGTGATCGCGGAACGCGCCGTCCCTGCGATAGCGGGTCCTTACGGCCTTCCATATCTCGTCGTTGAGGCCGGGGGTGCGGGAAAGCAGGATCATGTCGTTTCCCGCGGCGAGGGCTTGGACGCAGATCTCGGGGAAGGCGAGCCCGTTCGTCCGCGCGCCGGTCATGTAGAGGTCGTCGGTGATGAGCACGCCCCGGAACCCCAGGTCCTTGCGTATCACGTCGCGGGCGAAGAAGGGACTCAGGGAGGCAGGGGTCCGATCCTTCGTGACGTTCGGAAAGCTGATATGGGCCGACAGGATGGCCGGGATTCCCTCGGCGATGAGCATCCGATACGGGAGCAGGTCGCGTTTCCACAGCTCGTCGTAACTCGCATGGATGAAGGGGAGCGTGCCGTGCGAGTCGCCCTTCGCGCTTCCGTGCCCCGGAAAGTGCTTCGCCGTGCAGATGACGCCGGCCTTCTTCATGCCGCGGAAATAGGCGGCGGCGAGCACGCCGGTCTGGACAGGATCCGAAGAAAAGGCTCTCGGCCCGATGACGTGAGCCTCGGGATCCACGTAGACGTCCACGGCCGGGGCGAAATTCATGTTGATGCCGAGGACCTTGAGCTCCCTGCCTATGTGATAACCCGTTGTGTAGGAATCGTAGGGTATGCCGCTCGCTCCGAGCGCCATGTTCCCGGGCGTGATCGAGGTCGAGCCCTTCACGTGACGCACCCAGCCGCCTTCCTGATCGGTGGCGACGAAGAGCGGTATGCCGTTACGGGTTTCATGGGCAGCCTTCTGCATCTTCGAGATGCTTTCCGCGAGCGTGGGAAGATCGTCCGCGTTCCAGCCGAAGATCTTCACGCCGCCGATGTTGCGGTCCTTCAGCCAGGCCATGATCTCGGGAGTCGGTACGTCCGACGAGTAGCCCGCCAGGAAAACTTGTCCGATGAGCTCCTCCTCGGAGAGGCTGTCGACGACGCGGTCAGCGAGGCTCGACGGATCGCCCTTCTCCCAGAACGGCGGGGAGGGATGCCCGAAGGCGGGGGCGATGATCAGGAGGAGCAGGACCGCGAGTCTCGTCATGTATAGGCTTCGTTGCGAAGTTCGTCGATATATTGGGCCGCCGAATGGGCCGCCACCGCGCCTTCTCCCGCAGCGACGACGAGCTGGCGGAAAGGAGTGGCGCGGACGTCGCCTGCGCAGAAGAGGCCGGGAAGGGAGGTTTCCATCCTCTGATCCGTGACGACGTAGCCGGCCTCGTCCTTGGGGAGGTCGGGAACGAGTCCCGTGTTGGGAATGGAGCCCACGAAGACGAAGACCGCGGCGGCTTCCTCGTCCCAGGTCTCGCCTGTGTCGACACGCTTGAAGGTCACCTTGTTCACCTTCTCGATGCCCAAGGCGTTCTTTCCTCCGTGGATCCGCTCGACGACGGTGTTGAATTTCACCTTGATGTTGGGATTGTGAAGCACCCTGTCCGCGAGCGATTTCTGGGCACGGAAACGGTCCCTGCGGTGCACCATGACGAGTTGATCGGTGAGCTTGGCGAGGAACATCGCCTCGTCGCAGGCGGCGTCCCCGCCTCCCACGACGACGATCTTCTGTTTCTTGAAGAAGGGGCCGTCGCAGGTCGCGCAGTAGGACACGCCCTTCCCCGAATATTCCTTCTCTCCCGGCACGCCGAGCGTGCGGTGTTTCGCCCCGGTCGCGAGAATCACGGCGGAGGCGGTAAGTCTTCCCTCAGTCGTCTCGAGTACGAAAACCTGACCTTCCTTCGAAAGGGATTTGACGGATCCGGTGAGGATTTCCGCCCCGAATTTCCTGGCTTGCTCTTCGAACTTCTGGGCGAAAGCGTATCCGTTCACGGGCTCGGTAAAGCCGGGATAGTTTTCCAGGCCTTCGATGAGGAGGGCCTGGCCTCCGACGGCCATTTCTTCTATCAATAAAGTCGATAGATTTGCCCTGGCCCCGTATTGTGCTGCAGTCAGTCCCGCCGCGCCGCCTCCGATTACGATGAGATCCTTGTCGACTTTCATGACCCCTCCTCGATGTCGGAGAAAGATTATCACGAAGGCGGGGTTTTCAGCAATGCTGAGGGATGAACGAACGGGCCTCGACGGCTCGGAATCAGGGCTAATCTCCTTTTCCCGGAAGCCGATAATGTCGTTAGAGGAATCAACTATGGAAGCACTGGATGAAAAGATCGAAGAATTGAAGGGTCTGATGGAGACGGAAACGGGCAGACTCGAGGAGCTGTCCGCTCTGGAAAACCGATTGCAGCGAAGCCTCCTGGACAAGGATTGGACCGAACTCGAAGGTCTCGTCCGGAATCTCCAGAATCTCGCCCAAGAAATTTCGTACATCGAAAATTCCCGCAATCTCCTGTACGCAGAGCTCCAAAGGGAATTCGGCCTCGAATCCGGCGACGGATTCTACGATTTCCTCGCGAAACTCCCCATGGGAACGAGGATCGAGCTGTCCGTACTCTACCGAAGGCTGCGGCTTTCCGTTTCCGACGTCAGGAGCGTCACCGGGGGCATCGATGCCTACGTCACCGCGACGGTTTCCACCATGGGAAAAATCCTCGAGGAGCTTTTCCCCTCGCGCAAGACGAAGATGTACGGCAGGGACGGTGCGGCATTGGAGAACGCACAACCCCTCGTGTTCAGTCACTGTCTGTGAGGCTCTTTTAATAGCGCAGTTTTTCGAGGCGATCGAAAAGCGTCCCTCCGGAACGAGGGATCGCGAGTTTCGCCCAGGAGGATCGGCATGCAATCGACATTTTCCGGCATAGAACTCGGCAAGCGGGGGCTCGTGGCGCACACCCAGGGTCTGGCGACCGTCGGGCACAACCTCAGCAACGCCTCGACCGAAGGTTATTCCCGCCAGCGGGTCGAACTCAAGCCGACCGATCCTCTGTACGTGCCGGGCCTGACCAGGGAGGAGACTCCGGGGCAGATAGGCCAGGGCACCGACGTCGCAAAGATCGAGAGGATACGCGACGAAATCCTGGAAGGCAGGATCGTGGCGCAGGCGAACGGCGAGGGCTATTGGAAGGCGAGGGACAAATACGTCGGCATGCTCGAAAAGGTCTACAACGAGCCGACCGACGTGTCCGTAAGGGCGCTCATGGACCAGTTCTGGAACGGCTGGCAGGAACTCTCCGTCCATCCTTCCGAGATGGCCTCGCGGAGCGCCGTGCTCGAGCGGGGCAAATCCCTCATCGACGCCGTTCACGAGCGTTACAACGGCCTGAAACGCCTCAGGGACATGACCGAGGAAGACGTCAAGGTCACGGTGGGCGAAATCAACGCCATGATCAAAGACATCGCGGCGTTGAACGAGAAGATCCTCAAGTCCAAGGCCATGGGCGACAATCCGAACGACCTCATGGACCGCAGGGACCTCCTCGTGGAGAAGCTCTCCGGTCTCGTGAACATCACCGTGGACCGGAGGGACCCGGACGAATTCGTCGTCAACACCGCCGGTTTCCGTATCGTGCAGGGCAAGAACGCCCATCCGCTCGCGACCGAAGGCGACCCGACGAACGAGGGTTATGTGCGGGTCTTCTGGGCCGAATCGGGGGAGACCCTGCAGGCCGGCGGGGGCAAGCTCGCATCCCTTCTCGAACTCAGGGACAAGGACATCAGGAACGAGATACAGAACCTCGACATGATGACCGTGAATTTCGTGGACCTCGTGAACGAGATCCACAGGTCGGGCTACGGTCTCAACCAGAAGACGGGAAACGACTTCTTCGTCGAGTATCCGGCCATCAACAACGTGGCGGGGAATTACGACAGGAACGGGGACGGAGCGTACGATTCCTCGTACATCTTCAGGATCAACGGAGCGAACCGGCTCGACCCACAGGAGCAGATAGGCATTCGCGGCGAGATGGTCTTTTCCGGATCAAAGGGCGAGATCCGGATACCGTACAACCCGACGGACACGGTGGCGGACGTCGTGGCGAGGATCAACAATTCGGGAGCCGACGTGGCGGCGCGCCTGGACAGGGAAGGGAGGTTGAGCTTGAAGGGTACGCCCTCGCGAGACCCCGCCTTTCCCGATTTCGTCATGCGGCACGTCGAGGACGACGGACATTTCCTCACGGGCTATGCCGGCATCCTCCGGCAGTCGGGCCCCGCGGGCGCGTTCGATTGGGGCGGCCCCGACGCGGTGCTCGCGTTGCGAGGCGGCGAGCTCCGGTATTCGGTAGCTCCTCTCGCGCATCCGAGCGCATGGATCGAGGTGAACAAGAGCCTGGCCGCCGAACCGGCGTCGATAGCCTCCTCCTTCGGGCACGAGGGGCGACCGGGACAGCCCGGGGACGGGTCCGCGGCCCTCGCGATCGCCGGGCTCAGGAACCACCCCGTCATGATCGGAAAGACGACGACCTTCGACAACTACTTCGCGGACACCGTTGCCGCAGTCGGACTCAAGGGCGAGCAGGCGGAAATAGCTCTCAGGACGCAGACTCAGATCATGAAGGACCTCCGGGACCTCCGGGAATCCCTCTCGGGCGTGAACATCGACGAGGAACTCGCCAACATGATCAAATTCCAGCACGGGTATTCCGCCGTTGCAAGGTTCGTCTCCGAGTTCACGAAAATGATCGACACCATCATAAACCGGATAGGAGCGTAAGCCATGAGACGGATAAGCACGAACATGACCAACGACGACATGCAGTTCCAGCTCAGGAACCGCGAATACGCGATGAATTCGCTGCAGAACAAGCTCGCGTCGCAGACGAGGATCCAAACGCTCCGTGACGACCCCACGGCGGCGGCCCATTCGACGCGCTACCAGTCCGTCATCCATCGCCTGGAGCGGTTCTCGAGGAACGTTGAATACGCCCAGGCGAACCACAGGATAACCGAAGGAAAGGTAAGGGAGACCGTCGACATCCTGCAGCGCATTAGGGAACTCGCGGTCCAGGGGGCGAACGGCACCTATTCGAAGGACGAGATGAAGCACATGGGAAACGAGGTGAACGAGCTTCTCAAGCAGATAGTCGATCTGGCGAATTCGAAGAACGGCGACGGGAACACGATTTTTTCGGGAGACATGGGGAAGTCGCTCCCGTTCCGCGCTGTCATGGGAAACGTCGCGGGTGCGGGAGAGCCGGTCGTGACAGGCGTGGAATACATCGGAACCATAGGGGAGAATTTCACCGAGGTGTCGGACGGAACCTACATGAAATTGAATTATCCCGGAAACAGAGTGTTCTGGGCCGAGAACCAGCAGCTTTTTTCCGCTGTGGACGCCTCCTCCTACCAGGTTAAGGAGGACACCAGAATCTTCGTGGACGGGGTCGCGGTGCAGCTCAACGCGGGCGACACGGTCCAGGCCATCATATCCAAAATCAACGATTCCGGAGTAGCGGTCAAGGCGAAGCTCGATCCTCTCAAAAACGGGTTGGTCCTCGAGACCACCACGCCGCATCAGCTCTGGCTCCGCGACTCCCCGGACGGGAGAGTCCTGCAGGACCTCGGCATGCTCAGGGACAACGACAGCCCGCCGCCCCTCAATCTCAACCACTCGGTGAGGACCTTCGGGGGATCGGTCTTCGACATGGTCATGAAGCTCCGGGACGATTTCTACAAAGGAGACGTCATCGAGGTCGGCGGACGCGGACTCCGCGGCATGGACGAGGCCTTGGGAAATCTGCTCGCGTCGCTTGGCGACATCGGATCCCAGGGGAAACGCCTCGATTTCACGTACGCGAGACTGCAGACGGAGCTGCCGGACATGAAATCGATGAATTCCATGACCGTCGATCTGGATCTTACCCAGGCCATCACCGAGATGAAGATGATGGAATACACCCACAAGGCCGCGCTGTCCACGGCCGGACAGATACTCCAGCCGACCCTTCTCGATTTCCTGAGGTGATCGATGAGGATCAATTCGAAAGCCTACGGGCCCGTCGACATCGACGAACGCCAGGAGATCTTCTTTCCTCGCGGAATCATAGGATTCGAGCAGTTCAAGCGGTACGCTCTCCTCGACGCGGCCCAGCAGCCCTTCTATTGGCTCCAGTCGCTCGACGTCGTGGAGATCGCCTTCGTCCTCATCGATCCCATGGTGTTTCGCCCGGATTTCAAGCCCGACGTGCCGGAGGAAGAAATGGAAGAGCTCGCGATCGAATCTCCGGATGATCTTCTCGTCTTCGCCATCGTCACCATCCCGGATAATCAGTCCAAGATGACGGCGAATCTGCAGGGCCCCCTCCTCATAAACAGGATCAAGAAAATAGGGGGACAGCTCATATCCTTGAACCCGAAATGGCACGTGAAGCACGTGATCATGGACGAACTCGCCGCGCTCAAGGACGAAACATGCTGATCCTGACGAGAAAACCGGGCGAAAGCATCATGATCGGCGACACGATCGAGATTTCCCTGGTCGACATCAAGGGCGACCAGGTGAAGATAGGCATCAACGCGCCGAAGAACGTGAAGGTGTACAGAAAGGAAGTCTACGATTCCATCCAGAAGGAAAACGAGGCGGCCCTGCAATCGAAAATCGACATCCCTTCGCTGGATTCCATGTTCAAAAAATCCTGATCCGAGGCCGGTTTCTCACCGACTTTCGGCTTCGGTCTCCTCGTCCGCCATCCTTGCATAGATGCTCATGAAGTCTTCCTTTATTCCCGAGAAAATCTCGACGAGGACCGGATCGAAATGGGTACCGGCGTCCTTTTCGATGATGGAGCAGGTTTCTTCGTGGCAGAGGGCTTTCTTGTAGCTGCGTTTCGATCGGAGGGCGTCGTACACGTCGGCTATCGCGACTATCCTCGCGGGAAGAGGCGTCATGCCCTCGGACAGGCCGTACGGATATCCCTTGCCGTCCCAGCGTTCGTGATGGAACAGGGCGATGTCCTTCGCCATGTGCTTGGGATGCGTGCTCAGGAGATAGGCCCCGTTGACCGTATGCTCCTTCATGATCTCCCACTGCCAGGGTTCCAGGGGACCGTTCTTGTTCAGGATGTCGTCGGGCGTGCCGATCTTGCCGACGTCGTGCATAGCGGCGAGGAATCCGATGTCTTCGATGAATTCGCGGTCCACGACTTCGCGAAAGTCCTTGGACGGTTCCATTTCCGCCGCGAGCCTCCTGGAATAGGAATTGACGCGTTCGATATGGTTTCCGGTATCGTTGTCCTTGAGTTTGGACGCTTCGAGGAGGCTCTTGTACGTATTGCGGAGCAGCTCGCGGGTTTCCTGGGTGACGTCGTCGAATATGCCAAGGTATCCGAGCGGCTCCGAGTCCTGGGCGATGTCGAGCAGGGGGAAGATCGGCGTGAGCGACACGTTCGCGATGACGGTGGAATTCGCGGAAATGCGGTGGGAGATCTTGCCCCTCCATGAGAAGCCGCTTTCCGAATCGCGGATCTGTCTGACGAATCCGTGCACCGCATCGTCGTCCATCGACCACCTGAACAGTTTCATGAATCCCCCGTTCTGCGCCGTGTTGGAAAAGAGCGTATCGTAGCGGGGATTCTTCCAGATGAGGTTGAGGTTTCTGTCCATGAATACGCAGGGCAGGCCGTTCATTCCGTAACTGCGGAGAAGGGTCTTCACGCACGGGTAGCCGAGCAGTTCGGTGTCCGGTTCCAGGACATTCTCCATTTCTTCCGCTTCGGCTGCTTCGACGTCTTCGAGTTCGTCATACGTATCGGATTCTTCATCTTCCTGCATGCATGCCTCCGCCGTCGCCCGGTTTCGCTTCGCTTGCGCGTATATAAAGAGGAGCGGTGGACGCCTCGTCCGTCATGCCCCGCTTGAAAGCGTCGACTCCCAGATCGAGAAGCAGGAGTCCCTTGCCGTTCTTCCCGCAAGGATCCAGGAGGAACCGATCTCCTTTCAGAAACGGCCGGAGGAGGGATGCGTGAGGACCGGTGAGGATCACCCGGTCGCAGCCGGAAGTCAAGGCCGAAACCTCCTCGGGCGCGGCGTCGAGATAGTCGGACGAACGTTCGCCCTCTCGGTAGAGCGCGACGTAGAAGCGTTTCTTTTTCGCGTCGATCGCCGGAACGACCGAGGTGCCGGGCAGGAACGCGAAGGGAGCGGCGTAGACGTCGAGGGTCGGAACGGAAACGAGGGGACATCCCGCTCCGGCGCAGAACCCCTTCGCCGAGGCGAACCCGATCCTGAGGCCGGTGAAGGACCCCGGGCCGCGTGCGACGACGACGAGATCGAGCCGTTTCGCCTGGATGCCGACCTGGGCGAGAGCATGATCGGCCGCCGGAACGAGTTCCTCGGAATGCCTGAGATCGACGTTTCTCGCCATTTCGAAGGTCTTTTCGCCGCTGCGAGCAGCGAGGGAAAGAATCTCGGTGGAGCAGTCTATCGCGAGGACGTTCACGGAGTCGCTCCCTCGAAGACGATGATGCGCTCTTGGGAGGAAAGGATACGGATGTCTATTACGATGGCGTTTTCGGGAATTTTCATCTTTTCGCTCCACTCGACGACCGAGACACCTTCTCCGTTCAGGATTTCGTACAATCCGAGGTCGTGGATTTCCTCTTCACCCACGATCCGGTAGAGATCGATGTGATACAGGGGAAGGCGGCCGCGGTATTCCGTCACGATGGGGAAGGTCGGGCTCGTCACCGTATCCTCTATTCCGAGACCTGCCGCTATTCCCTTGACCATCGTCGTCTTTCCGGCCGCGAGGCCCCCCCTGAACGCCACGATGTCGCCCGCTTTCAGTTTTTCCCCGAGACGTCTCCCGAATTCCGCGGTTTCCGCTTCCGAGCGGCTGATGAACGAATTCAGGGCAACGACCCCTTCTTGTGTTCCTCGTGGATGAAGTGTTTGATGGTTCGCAATACGGGGACGAGCGGATAGTCGATGTGCTCGAGGAGCGATACGTTCACGTCGATATGTCCCAGGGGGGAATGCTCGATGGAGAATTCGACTTTTTTCTCGAGGCTGGAGTTGTTGATCTCTATCTCGGCGAGCGCGGTGTAGACCTTACGGTAATCCACCGCGAGATCCTTTTTGACCAGGTTCTTGAATCCCAGCATCTTCATGGTTAATCTTTAGAGGAAACATATTGAAAGGTCAATAAGCCCCTAGTCCTCCTCCTGAGGCAGGTATTCGTAGATATAGTCCCGTATGTTGTTGAGATGCATCCGGGAGACGTTCGTGAACTGGATGTGCATGATCGCCCCGCGAGGACGTTTGGGCGTGAGTCCTTTCACCTTTCCGTAAACTGTGACCGGACTGCCCTTTTCCGGTTCGAAGTCGACCTTGATGAGCGCGGCCTTTGGAAGAGGATTGTTGGAAAGGATGGCGCAGCCCCCCGTCGAGATGTCCTGAAGCGTTCCGAGGATCCTTCTGCTCTTGTTCACGACGGCCTGCTTTTCCTCCTCCCTTCCTTTCCCGCCGCCTACGATGTCGACGGGATAGAAAAGCGCTGGTCCGTTTATCTCCTTCCGTTTCGACCTTCTGTTCTGGATCTGCTGAAGATTCTTCCCGTGTTCGACGAAGACCGACAATACCCCCCTGACACGTTTGTAACCAAGCACCTTCGACTTGAAGGCGTAGACCTCGGTTCCGCCCCGGATGAGGGTGAATCCGAGTTCCTCGCCCTTGGGCCAGGGGTAGTTGCCGGGTTCACGGTCTCCTCCCGGGCACTGGAACCCGATCATGTTCTGCATGTTGGAGGTGATGTAGCTCTCGAATTCCTCGCCGTTCCGGGTCCTGATCGTCACTTCGGTGTTGATCTGCAGCGAAAGCGTCGTCGCTATGATCTTCTTCGATTGGGAGTTCGCCTCGACGATCTGCTTGATCTGGAAGATGAGGCTCTTTCTGAGTTCCTTTTCCTTCGGGGAAAGATTCTGACTTTCGAGGTGGGCCATGGCCTTTCTGAGGAGGGAATCGAGGACCTGCGGCTGGTCGAGAGCCCTGTTGGGATTCAGGAAATTCGTCGCCTTGACGTAATAGTTGAGGAGCTTGATGTGCTGACCGGAAAGGCCGAGTTTTTTCGCCCGTTTCTTGAGGGAATGCCGGGCGAACGATCCGGATTTGTCCGAGGATCTCGCATGTACGTAGAACCCCCAGAGCACGAGGAGCAGGATGATGAAGGTGATGACGGATGCGACGATGGTGTCCGATTTGTCGGGTTTCGCGAAGAATTGAATTCCCTCCAAAGCGAGAAGGGGGAAGGTCATGGCCTGTTCTCCTTGAGAAAATGCCGGTCGAGCAGGGCGGTGAGCGTTTCGGTTTTAGGAGCTATTTCGTATTCCATGAGATCTCCGATGAGGACCGAATCCTTGACGGTGAATGCCTCCTTAAGCTCCTTGAGGACGGCATTGAGCCCGTCCCGGAACGAGTCCAGTTCCGGAGTTCTCGGCAGGAGGGCGAGGAGCCGTATCGCCTTCATGATGCACTCGGTCGTGGCGATTATGGAACGCATCGCCTCGGAGTCCTTTCCGGTCTGCAGCAGCAGGGAAACCTGTTCCAGGTCTCTCTGCTGCTCGCCGAGCATCCTTACGACCGTTTCGGCCTCCGATCTCGGATCGGAGAGTTCCCTGATCCTTTCGGCTATGATCTTGAGCACCGTGCGGACGTATTCGGCCGCTGGAATCGTCGATTCCTCCGGAAGAGCGTCTTCGCCGGAATTTTCCAGATCACCTGCCATCCGATCCAAAGCGGAAAAATCCCCGTGAACGGAGTCGCCGTAGAAATCCTGAAGATGAACCGCGAGGTTGCTTCTCACATAGGAGTATTCCGAGAAGATATCGATCAACGCGACCCGGTCGCCGCGCAGGAGGCATTCTTCCATGATCGCGAAGTATTCGGAAAGGATTTCGAGTTCTTCGAGATCCCGTTCAAACCTGGACCGCGTAAGAAGCTCGATCCTTCTTATTTCGCCGAGGGGGACCGTGTCCCATTTCGTTTCGTTGCCGGAGTCACGGACTTCGCCGTTGATGCGGACCTCGGAAACCGAACCGCCCTGCGAGCGGACCCAATCCGAGAGCGAACGGAGGATTTCCGAAACGTTTCGTTCCTGTTCGAGAGTCGCATCGAGATGTTGCCCGTCGAGGAAGATTTCCACCTGAGACTCCTTTACTTCTACTTTAATTATCGAGAGGAAGAGTGGCTTTTGTTAAAATTTTCTATAGTCTGCGAACTTTTTTCCAGAGAGTTGAGCGCGCCTTCCATTGCCCCGTACTTTCTTTTCATGTCCTGTTCGTAGCGGGAAAGGTACTGATTGTAACTGTCTATCTTCCGTTTCGTTTGGCCGATCTGCGTGTCGAGGGTGGAAATCTTCAAGGAGAGTATCCCCCCCGTCTGGACGAAGGGCCTGAGGTAGTTGTCTACCGCCACGCCGATTCCCGAATCCATCACGAGGTCGCCGTTCGTGTCGCTGCCGAACATGTCCTTGATTCCCAAGAATTTGCTCTTCAGCCCCTCGTCGAGCTGGGTTTCGTTGATTTCGAGATATCCTCGAAGTTTGGTGACGTCGTAACTTCCTCCGCCGCCCTGCCTGGCGTTCGTCGAGATCCCGATCTGGGAAAGCATCGAAAGCCCCTGTTCGAGGCGGGTGGGGTAGGCGTTGCTCATGATGTTCTGGAGCGTCGTTCTCGTCTGGGAGAGGGTGAGATCGCCACGGAATGCGCCGAGTTTCTCCTTCGCCTTCGAACGTTCGTCGTCGGAGAGATAGGAAATCTCGTTGATGATGTTCTCGTCGCCGCGTGTCAGGATGTTGATGTTTGCGACGAGCTGATTGTAGTTGCCGACGAATTTTATGAGCGTGTCCTTAACCTTTTTCCTGTCGGGTTCGACGCTGAGGTTCACCGGGGCTTCCCCGGTTCCCTGGAGCGTAAGGGTGACGCCAGGAAGGAGATCGTCGATCACGTTGCTCTTCCGCCTGATGGTGACTCCGTTCAGGGATATTTCCGCATCCTGCGCCGAGGATACCGGAGAGAAGGGCTTGAAATCCCCCCTGGAGGCCGGATCGTAGATCTTGACGTTGCGGACTTCGAGCTCGCGATACGTGTTGTTGTTGCGGAAATTCAGCGAGTTCACCGAGTTCGCATAATGCTTGAGCGGGATTTTCAGGGTTACGAAGTCGGTCGAGTCCGAAAGCTGGGGGAGCGGAACGGTGCCCGTCTCCGTACCGAGAAACATCATGCCCAGATCGTCCACGACCTTGGGCGGTTCCGGCGGCTTCCATTCCGGCAGAACGACCTTGGAAGGGCTGTTCGGGACGGAGACGTCCCTGAGGGTCGTCGAGCCGAGGTCCGGAATGGTCGGGCCCGGAGGGGGAAGCGGCGGAGTGCGGACTTCCTTCGCCATGTAGGTGACCTTAGCTTCCATTTCGAGGATCATGCCGTCCTGGATCGGGAGCGGAGGGGCGAGGGGCAGAACCGCCTCGCCTCCGGGGGAAATTTTCATGGTGCCGGTCTTCACCGTGACCTCGCCGCCCGAGACCGGCTTCGTCCAAGGTTTGGGAGGATTCGCGTCGAGGTCGAAGGATCGGGAAGTCGCGGAGTTGCGTTCCAGAAGTCCGACCTTTTCTCCGAGAGCCGCCGAATCGCCGAGGAAGCTCAGGGTGTTGGCTGCTCCGGTTTTCAGGGATTCGACGACGAGGACCTGGGTGGAATCCGAATTCTTTATGAGCTGGGCCTTGACGAGATCGCCCGCGCGATCGTTCAGCGTCTGGACGAAATCCTGCAGCTTGCCCCCCCGAAAGGTGAACGCGGATTCCTTTTCTCCCACCCGGAATCCGTATTTGCCCGCCGGCACCGTGAAGTCCCGGTCCACGGGCTTGGACAGGAATTTGTCCGCTTCAGCGAGCTTCCTGACCGTGAGGTCGAGCTTTCCTTCGAGGGCCTCCCGTGTAGCGGTCGCCGTTACGACCTTGTCGTTGGAGGAAACGACCGTTCTTTCGTTGAAGGGATTCTGGAAACCGAAGAGGTCGCGGGCGCTGTCCCGGAGACGCGAATAAGCCTGGTTCAGCTCGCGCCAATAGGTCTGCTGGTTCTTGTAGGTCTTGACCGATTCCTCCATCCGCTTGAGAGGAATCTTTTCGACCTCCACGAGACCTTTTACGAGTTGATCGGTGTTGTATTTGCTTTTAATCCCGGGGATCGAAATATCGGACACGAACGCCCCTTTCCCCCCGAAAACTCCTAGATCTTCTCATCGAAAAGAAGCCCGATGGCTTCGCGGATGCGCAGGTGAAGACGTTGAATTTCCTCCGGAGGGAGCACCTTGATAACCTTATCGGTCTCGGTGTCGATGACCTTGACTACGATCTGGTCGAGTTCCCTGTTGATGGAGTATTGAAGTCTGCGGTTGAAAAGACCGCTGAGCTTTTCTATTTCCCTTATGTGCCGGACGACCTGCTGTTGGTCCATCGGGGCGGCATCGCCTGTCGGTGTTGCGGGTACCATTTGAGGCATCTGGCGATTATTGAGCGTAGTGGGAATCCCGACTAATCCGTTGGAAGGGATTCCCGTGATTTCCAGTGCCATTTTCTTACCTCCGTGTAAGAAAGAAAAAGAGCGACAGGAGAGGAGCGCGAACCCCTCCTGTCCCGAAGTCGTGCATTCAAGAGATGACGTCCAGTGATCTCTTGTAGCAGCGGAACGGAAAATGAATCAGTAGCTTTTACCCGAGGAGCTGCATTACGGACTGGCTCTTCACGTTGGCCTGAGCCAGCATGGCGGTGTTGGCGTTGCTGAGGATCTGGTTCTTGGTGTAGTTCACCATCTCGCTCGCCATGTCCACATCTCGGATCCGGGATTCGGAAGCCTGCATGTTCTCCGCGGCGACGGCGACGCCTTTGCTCGCCATCTCGAAGCGATTCTGGTACGCGCCGAGATCGGCCCTCTGCTTGTTGATGATCTTCAGGGCCGAATCGACCATTCCGATCGACTGGTTGGCGCTTTCCACGGTCGAGATGGAGATGACCCCCTGCTGACCCTGCGACTTCTGGAGCCCAAGAGCCTGAGCCGTCATGGTCCCGATGTAAACGCGTTTGGATTGATCCATATTGGCGCCGATCTGGAAGTTCATTACCCCGCCGGTGACGGAGTCCCGGGCGAATGCCCCGGTCAGAATGTTCATTCCGTTGAACTGCGCATGGGACGCAATCCTGTTGACTTCATCCACGAGCTGGGACACTTCGACTTGGATCTGCAACCTGTCTTCCTGGGTGTAGATGCCGTTCGCGGACTGTACGGACAGCTCGCGGATGCGGTGCAGAATGTCCTGGGTCTCCTGGAGATAACCTTCGGTGGTCTGAATGAAAGAGATTCCGTTTTCGATGTTGCGTTGAGCCTGATTCAGACCCCTGATTTGGCTCCGAAGCTTTTCGGAAACCGCAAGTCCCGACGCGTCGTCGCCTGCTCGGTTGATTCTGAGGCCGGAGCTCAATTTTTCGATGTTCTTCGTGAGTTCCGAACCCCGAGCGCCTAGTTCCCTGTTGGCATAAGCGGCGCTCATGTTGTGGTTAATAATCATAGGATAACCCTCCTTGAAGTTTCCCGAAGGCATCCATGCCTTCGTTTTGTATGCTCGCGGGGAATTCTCCAGGGTTAGTTCGCGCTTCCCCTGCCGTTCCGTTTCCCCAAGCAACAAAGAGATATTCCCGACCCCTCGCGGAATCGGGAAATCCCCTTGTTCCAGAGCATATCGAAGAGGGTGTTTTTCAAAGAACCAAAATTACTCTAATAATACTACTCTATTGGAGGAGTTGCAAGACCGTCTGGCTCTTCTGGTTCGCCTGCGCGAGCATGGCGTTTCCGGACTGGGTCAGAATCTGGTTCTTGGTGTAGTCGACCATTTCGGCGGCCATGTTCACGTCCCGTATCCGGGATTCGGCGGCTTGGAGGTTTTCCGCGCCGGCGTCGATTCCCTTGATCGCGTGCTCGAGACGGTTCTGGTACGCGCCGAGATCGGCTCTCTGTTTGTTGATGACCTTGAGCGCCGAGTCGAGAATGCCGATCGTCTGGTTCGAGCCTTCGGGCGAGGAGAGGGAAACGATCTTGCCCGAGCCGGACTGCCTCACGCCGAGAGCCGCCGCGGTCATCGTTCCGATATAGACCCGTTCTCTCTGGTCCATGTTGGAGCCGATGTGGAAATACATGGATGCGGTGATGATGTTCTCGCCGCCTTCCCTGCCGAACCTGCCGGTGAGGAGGTTCATGCCGTTGAACTGGGCGTGAGAAGCGATCCTGTCGATCTCGTCCACGAGCTGGGAGACTTCCACCTGGATCTGCATCCGGTCTTCCTGGGTGTAGATGCCGTTCGAGGACTGGACGGCGAGCTCCCGGATCCTCTGGAGGATGTCCTGGGATTCCTGCAGGTATCCTTCAGTCGTCTGGATGAAGGATATGCCGTTCATCGCGTTCGTCGATGCCTGACGGAGCCCCCGGATCTGGGACCGCATCTTCTCGGATACCGCGAGGCCGGAAGCGTCGTCCCCGGCCCTGTTGATCCTGAGCCCCGAGGAGAGCTTTTCCAGGTTTTTCGTCAGGTTGACTTCGTTGACGCTGCCCTGACGCTGAGCGAACATGGCGCTCAGGTTGTGGTTGATGATCATAGATCCTCCTTGAAATTCTTTTTCGGCGTCCATGCCGAAAGTTTTTTCTCAAGTCGGTCTTCAGAAAACCGATATTGAGAATGACGGGGAAAAGTGGGTTTCCCCGGGGAATTCGGGAAATTCCACCTACCCCTGTCATTCTATCGGCGGGGGAGGGCTTAAAATTTAAGCGTCTGTAGTTTTTTTGGATATTTCAGGCTGTCGGCGGAGGGATTTCCGGTTTGACGTCCTTACGTTTGTGCTGCTGCTTGAGATATTCGTTCATGATGACCTTGAATTTCATCGGTATCTGATCTTCCTGGAAGAGAAGGGCGAAAGCCGCGATGTCCTTGCGTCCCTCGACCGGTTCGTGACGGATGATGAGGCCGGGAATGTCGATGGCATCGGAATTCTCTTCGAGTTCTATGCGGAGCACCGCCTCCTTGTTCAGGAGGTATTTGGCGACTCCGAAAATGATGACCTTCGCCCCCGAGAACGACACGTCCCTGATGATTCCCTTCCTCGGCACTCCTTGAATGAAGATCGTCGTCTCCTTCGCCTTCAGGCCCATCTTCCTGAGAGCGTCGACCGTCAGGATTATCCTGTCTTCCTTGCGCTTCTTGGAATTCATGTTGGCTTCCAGGAGCGTCCCGATGACTTCGATGAGATCGTCGGCCGGCCGTTGCGTGAAGGATAGGGAAATGAAGCTTAGGTCCGGATTGTCCTTGTTGTACGGCGTGTATCCGACAACCTTCGCGGAAACGAAGAACGATACCGGATCGCCCTTTTCCGCCTTTTGGAAGCTGAATCTGAGAGAAACGACGTTGTTCGCCTTTCGCGTCACTTCCTGGATGGAGGACTTGACGTTCGCGATGATTTTCGCGCTCGTCATCGAGGCCGAGTAGATGATGCACGGCCATTGATACCCGAGGCATTTCAGGTAGACCTGTTTGGAAACCAGCTGGGTCGTCTTGATGACTTCCTTCGTGAAGGTGACCTCGAGATTGGCGTACTGCTCATAGTAGTTGGATATTTGTTGACTCGTGATAATGGACATGGCGACTGGAAGAATAGTAGTATACTTGCCTGAGAAAAGTCAATCTTAACGGAGGATTCGCCTATGCCCTCGGTGTTCATCATGTGCAATCCCCTCATGGATCTCGTCATTCAGGCCCGGAAGGAATGGCTTTCGGAACTCGGCGCGGTTCCCGGCAGCATGAATCTCGTGGATCACGGCGTCGTAGAGAAGATCCTGGGATGGAAGCCGAGGATTGCCCGAGTGCCCGGGGGAAGCGGGGCGAACACGGCGAGGGGGATCGCCTGGCTGCGGCGGGGCGACGTGGAACCGCCCGCATATCTGGGCGCGGTAGGGAATGACGAGCAGGGAGAATTCTTTTCATCGCTGCTTCGGAAGGTGGGAGTGGAATCCTTTCTCGCCGGCAAGGGCGGAGCTCCTACGGGCGTTTCGGCGATTCTCGTGACTCCCGACCACGAGAGGACCATGTTCACCCATCTCGGCGCATGCAGGTTGCTCGACGAAGGGGACCTTCCGATTGAGGCGGTCCAAGCCTCGTCCTGCCTGTACCTGACCGGATACAATTGGGATACTCCGAATCAGGAGGCCGCCGCGAAGAAGGCGGCCGATGCGGCGAAGAGGGCCGGAAAGCGCGTCTGTCTCGACGTGGCGGATCCGTTCGTCGCGAACCGTTATCGCGAAGCACTTGTTTCATGGATTCCGGGGACCGTCGACATCCTCTTCGCCAATCGCGATGAACTCAGGGCCCTCACCGGGATCTCGGGTTCCGACGAGGCCGTATTGGCGGCAGCGGTCAAGCTGTCTCCCCTGGCGATCATGAAGATAGGGAAGGACGGATGTCTCATCGCGGAAGGCGGGAAGGCGGTCCGGGTCGAGGGGGAGCCCGTGGCCCCGAAGGACACCACGGCTGCTGGAGATTCCTTCGCCGCCGGTTTCCTCTACGGACTTCTCACGGGAAGGAGCATAGGGATCTGCGGGAAACTGGCGAATCGGGTCGCCTCGCAGATGGTTACGGTCGAGGGCTGCAACTACGATCTTCTGGACAGGGGAAAGGCGCTTCGGGGATTGGAATGACCTCGCGAAAGACTCCGCGTCCGTAGCGCGGCGGACCCTCATCTCAGGCTTTCGTCGAGCTGACGGATGAGCCGTTCCGCGATCGCCGAGGCCTCTTCGGCCTCCTCGGGCGTCATGGACGATTTCGGCCGTTCGCGCTCCTTGAACAGCTCGTCGGCGATGATGATGCCGGTGAGGATTGCGGTTTTCAGGGAGTCAGCGGCCGGGGCGTTTTTCTTTATTTCGAGGATTTTCTGCTTGTAGTAGTCTACGATTCTGGAAAGATATTCCGGCTCTTCGTCGGTGTGAACCGTGAAGGAAGATCCGAGGATATCGATTTTCATCTCGGGCTTTTTCGAAGGAATGGGCGTTCTCCCCGTCGATGATTTGGATCGGCGGCGCCTCGAAGCCGGCTCCGAGGCGCACCGCGCCGATCGGAAAGGTCCCCTAGAAGATGTCCAGTTCTCCTTCTTTTTTCGGAGCTGCATCCTCTTCCGCCGCCGCATCCTCTTCGGTTTCGGCTTCCTCGAAGGATTTGCCTTCGACGTCGTCGATTTCTTCGGGTTCCGCGGATTTTGGAGGAGATACGGTTTCCGTACGCGCCTGCGCTCCTGCCGGGACTTTGGACATCCCGTCCTCGAGTTGGTCGAGGTGGAACAGGGCATTGAGGATACCCTGTTCGATTTCCTGCTGATTTTCCTTGTAATCGCGGATCAGGATCTCGAATTCGTTGATGCGATCCTGGCACTTTTTCAGTTTTCCCGCGAGAACGGAATTCTCGTCCTTCAACTCGGCGATGTAGGCGACGGCATGCTGAATCTTGGCTTCAAGCTGCCGTATCTGCTCCAAAGTGACCATTTCCTAGGCCTCCAGCGCTTGTTTGGATTTCTCCACGAGGGCTTTGAAGGCGGCGGCGTCTTCGATGGCCAGGTTGGAAAGGGCTTTCCTGTTCAGTTGGATATTGGCCCTGAGAAGGCCGTTGACGAAACGCGAATAGGTCATTCCTTCGGCCCTGCACGCGGCGGAGATACGGGCTATCCAGAGGCCCCGGAAGTCCCGCTTCTTGTTCCTTCTGTCGCGGTACGCGTAGGTGAGCGATTTCATCACCTGGTCTTTTGCGGTGCGGAACAGCTTGCTTCGCTTTCCCCAATATCCTTTGGCTCTTCCGAGTATCTTCTTTCTTCGTTCTTTTCGACGGGTTCCGTCGACTGCTCTTGGCATGGTGCTCTGCTCCTTCCCTGGGACTCAACCGTAGGGCAAAAGGGTTTTTACCCGTTCTTGTTCGACTTTGCTCAGGATGCCGGCGTGGCGAAGATGCCGTTTCCTTTTGCTTCCTTTCTTGGTCAAAATGTGCCGCAATCCCTGTTTCTTGTATTTCACCTTTCCGGTTGCGGTAAGGGAATACCGTTTCGCCGCGGCTTTTCTCGTTTTCATCTTCGGCATACTGTATCCTCTCGTGCCTAAAACGTACTATTTTTTCCCTTTCGGGCTGACTACCATCGACATGAAACGTCCTTCCATAAGAGGTTCCTTCTCGAGGATGAACGAATCTTCGAGCAGCTGCAGGACCTTTTCCAGGACGACTTTGCCGCGTTCCGTGTGGGCGAGTTCCCGTCCACGGAAACGTACGGTCACCTTCACCTTGTTCCCCTCATCCAGGAACTCTTTGACGTGCTTGCTCTTGAACTGGAGATCGTGCTCCTCGATCTTCGGCTGCATCCGGATCTCTTTCATCTTGATGAGCTTCTGTTTCTTCTTCGAGTCCCGGTTCTTCTTCTCCAGTTCGAATTTGTATTTCCCATAGTCGAGGATCTTGCAAACCGGCGGAACCGCCTGCGGAGCGATTTCCACGAGGTCCATCCCGGCATCCTGTGCCAGTTTCAACGCGTCGGCAATCGGAACAACTCCCTTTTGCTGACCCTCGCTGTCAATGAGGCGCACTTCGCGCACGCGGATCAATTCATTGATCCTTAAATCTTTAGAAGACAATCGACCTCCTCGTTCAACAAAACGACTATAGCATTCATACGCGGAAGAGTCAAATAGGAAACTTCTATAGCGGAAGACTATACCAGAACGGTCCGCGGCTGTCCAGGGGTGGGGCGCAAGAGACCGGTCCCGGTTTTGACATGACGCCGGATGAGTGGTATGTTTATCGCAGCATGGATGTACGGAAACTTTTCGATTGCGCGATCAAGCTCGAGACGGAAAACCTGAACGTCTACGGAGTGTACGAGCACGCGAACGCCCAGCTCGGAATCAAGAAATTGATCAAGGGCGTTCTGCAGGAATCGAAGGGGCATGTAAAAAAGATCGAGGATTTTCTGAAGGAAGCGAGGTCGCTGCAGGAATCGTTCGTCCCGTCGGATACGGCGGCCGTCGATTTCGAATGCGGGGACGAGCCGCTGGTGTTCGACGCCCTGCTTTCCAACACCAGTCTGTTCGGGCTCATCATCGAAAGGGGGCGAAGGCTTTCGGAGATCTACGGCCGCCTTTCCGAACTAGCCGTATCCGAAGGCGACAGGCATTTCTTCAGGTCGTGCGCCGACGATGAAATCAGGCACATGTCCTGGGCGCAGGACCATCTCGATCTCGAGAGCATGCTCACTTCGCCCTGACTTCACGTTCGGTCTTCTTGAACTGCCCGAGGATGTATGATACCTTCCCGGTTATGACCTTGTTCTGCATCCTGGGAATGCCCTTATTCACGGTATTTTTCCTCGTGTTCGCGTATACGAACGCCTTCGACCCGAAAATGGTTTTTCGGGAAGCGGGCAAGGGCCTGGTGTGTTTTTTCCCTGCGGTCGTCGCGTACCTCGTCGTCGACGCCCTGTTCCCCACCGCATACGAAGGCCCGATGCTCTACCTGACGAGAACCGTCCTCGACCTCCTCGCGCCGATGATTCTCTCGGCTGCTTCGTATTTCGTGATCTACCGGAAAGAGATCATCGTACCCGGCGAATATCAGGTTCTGCGATTCCTCTCCTTCGGGACCGGATTCTTCGCCGCCTTCGCCTTTTTCCGCATGGTGAATTTTCAGGGATGGTACGAGGGGTATCAGTATCTGCTGCTGCCGCTTCTCTGGATGTCGGTGCTCCTCGCCGCGGGATACGCCCTCGCCGTCTTCTTCTCACAGGGCGGCCTGCCGAGGTTCGTCTTTCTTCTCGCCGCTCTCGCGCTTCCCTTCGTGCTCGGATTCATCCCGTACCTGTACATCGCGAGCCGTTATTTCTTCGCCTGGACCCTTTCGATCGCCGCTTTCGGAGGATTCTTCTTCCTTTTCCGGAAGGCTCTACCCCACCTGAAATAAAAAACCCGCCTCCTATGCGGAAGGCGGGCCTCGTCGTTCCATGCCGATCAACCCTGGTTCGCGGAACCGAGGACGTTGATGTTCTTGTGCTTGTAGAGTTCCTTGAGCGCGTCCCTGGCCGGTCCGAGATACTTCCTCGGATCGAATTCTCCGGGCTTTTCGGTGAGGGTCTTGCGGATGAGGGCGGTCATGGCGAGCCTGCCGTCGGAATCGATGTTGATCTTGCAGACGGCGGATTTCGCCGCCTTCCTGAGCTGTTCCTCGGGGATGCCAACCGCGTCCTTCATGGCCCCGCCGAACTGGTTGATCATCCTGACGTAATCCATCGGGACCGAAGAGGAGCCGTGAAGCACGATCGGGAAGCCGGGAAGCTTCTTCTCGATGGCTTCGAGGATGTCGAAGCGGAGAGGCGGGGGGATGAGAACGCCGTCGGCGTTCCTGGTACACTGCTCGGGCTTGAATTTCGTGGCTCCGTGCGAAGTCCCTATCGAAATGGCGAGGGAATCGACGCCCGTCTTCGTCACGAAATCGATGACTTCTTCGGGGCGGGTGTAGGAGGAATGCTCGGCGGAAACCTCGTCCTCGATTCCCGCGAGCACGCCGAGTTCGCCTTCGACGCTGACGTCGTACTTGTGGGCGTAGTCGACGACCTTCTTCGTCAGGGCGACGTTCTCCTCGTAGGGGAAGTGGGATCCGTCGATCATGACCGACGAGAAGCCGTATTCGATGCAGTCCCTGCAGAGCTCGAAGCTGTCGCCGTGATCGAGGTGGAGCACGATGGGAACCGGGTAGCCGAGGTCCTTCGCGTAGGCGACCGCGCCCTGCGCCATGTACCGGAGCAGGGTGGAGCTCGCGTACTTCCGGGCGCCGGAGGAAACCTGGAGGATGACCGGGGATTTCGTCTCCACACAGGCCGCGATGATGGCCTGAAGCTGTTCCATATTGTTGAAATTGTAGGCGGGGATGGCGTATCCGCCCTTAATGGCCTTGGCGAACAAGGCCTTCGTGTTCACCAGGCCGAGATCTTTGTAGGATACCATATGCGACTCCTTGAATAGGATTTGTTCTCTTCCGAATTCGATAGTAGACAGCGACGGAGGGGGTGTCAAGGGTTTCGGTTTCGGGGCTTAACAACCGGAACCCGTTCGCTTATACTTCCATTCCATGGAAGCGGCCATTTCTCCCATTCTCTGCAAGCTCCTTCTTCTCGCTCTGCAGCTCATGCCTCTCGATGTCGCGCGATTCCCGGTCCATATACTCCAGGACGGGGTCTACGCCGGGACTTATGCCGTTGAACGTTCCGGAATCGACCAGGCTTTTTTCCGCAAGGCGAACAAGGATTCCAAGCTCGTCGCCTTCGACGCGGAAAGGTCGAAACGGTACGGCCAGTACTACACGGTTTTCGTCCTCGAAAAGGACCAATCCCTGTCCTTGGGGCTCACGGAGGAACTGAAGTCCCTGAAGCCCATCAAGGAAGCCAGGCATCAGACCGTGGGGGGCGGCAAGGCATCGTTCCGTCTCGACTTCGAAGGACGCACCCTGCTCCTCGGTGAGGAAAAAGAGAAGACGGTTCTGATCCTCGAATGGCCGGAATCTTGAACCGAAGATGGGGCAAAATGACCCTGTGGGTTAATTTGTCTATTTGAGTGTATCGAGAAGGCCCAATCCGGTCGCTTCGTTGTTTCGATCGGCGTAAAATTGTCAGAGTGAGTTCGCCCTATTCCGCTAACCGTTTTCCGATTCCGTTCGGACTGTATTTTTAATTACTTATAGAATAAAACATTAGAAAACAATTCTTTCGATTCCCATCCGGTTCTGCGACATTGGGTTGGCATGAATATTGCTAAAATATAATCAAGACACTTTTCAGGAGGATGATATGAACGGACTTGTTAAGGCTTTCAGGAACGACGCGGTTCCCATGTGGGTCGACTTCGATAAGATGATGGATTCCCTCTTTCCCGACGTTCCCGCGTGGGAGGCCAGGGTTCCCGCAGTGGATATCCGCGAAGAAGAAGGACGATACGTCCTCGAAGCGGAACTTCCCGGTCTCACGGAGAAAGACGTCGAGGTCAAGGTCGAGGACGCGATCCTCACGATCTTCTCTTCCAAGAACGAAGACGTCGAAAAGAAGAGCGATGGTTTCCTTCTTCGGGAAAGAAAGAGCTCCGCCTTCAAGAGGAGCTTCGTGCTGCCGAAGGACGTCGACCGCGAGAACATCGCGGCGAAGTTCAAGAACGGGATTCTCAGCATCGAGCTCGGGAAGAGCCCGGAACTCCAGCCGAAGACCATCGAGGTGAAGAGCGTCTGACCGTCTTCTGCCTCCGCATGGACAGCCTCCGCGAATGAACGCGGAGGCTTTTTTTGTCCGCGGAGCAGCGTCCGCAAGTTGCTATTTCCCGAGATTTGAACTATGGTGTAGGTGATATGGCGGATAAAGTGCTCATTGCGGACGACTCGGTATCCATGAGGCAGATGTCGGCCTTCATTCTCTCCCAGGCCGGCTACGAGGTCGTGCAGGCGATCGACGGAGTCGACGCCCTCTCGAAATTATCGGAGGACGTGAACGTGATTCTGACCGACCTAAACATGCCCAACATGAACGGCATCGATTTCATCAGGGCCGTAAGGAACGGGAAGGTCAACAGACTGGTTCCGATCATCATGGTGACTACGGAATTCGACGGCGCTCTCAAACAGAAAGGCCGGGAAGCGGGGGCCACCGCTTGGATCGTCAAGCCGTACAACGAGGATTCCCTCATTTCCGTGATCCAGAAAGTCGTCAGGAAAATACAGCCGGATAAAAACGGCCCGAAGTGATCGGGCCGTTCTTCATCGGGATCTCGTCTCAGGCCAGGAGGTTCGGAGTTCCTCGTTCGACCAGCAGTTCCAGGACGGCGGCGGGATTCTTCATCCGCGAGAGCAGGACGACCGCCTCGATGACGAAGGGCTTGAAGCTCGCCTGGTGGTAGGTGTGGTCCTTGTACTCGTCGAAGACCTTGGCGGTGACTTCACCTTCCTTGCAGCTCACGCCGGTGATGTCCGCGGGCAGGCAGTGCATGTACAGCCCCTTGCCGCCCTTCGTGAGCGCCATCTTCGCATCGTTGCACTCCCACGACTTCCACTTGGCGTTGTTCGCGAGGCATTCCTTCTCGAGGTCCTTGAGCCCGGCAGAATCGCCTTTCTTGAGCAGCTCGGTCCTCCGGACCATGACGTTGAACGGGGCCCAGGACTTGGGGTAGACGACGTCCGCGTCCTTGAAGGCCTCATCCATGCTCTTGGTCACGGTGAACGATCCGCCGCTTTCCTTTGCCTGCTTCGCGGAGAGTTGGGTCACTTCCGGGATGAGGTCGTAACCTTCCGGGTAGGCGAGGCTCACGTCCATGCCGAAGCGGGTCATGAGCCCGATGACGCCCTGGGGGACCGAGAGTGGCTTGCCGTAGCTCGGGGAATAGGCCCAGGTCATGGCGATCTTCTTGCCCTTGAGCTTGTCGAACCCGCCGAAGTAGTCGACGAGTTTCGCGAGGTCGGCCATGCTCTGCGTCGGATGGTCGATGTCCGACTGGAGGTTGACGATGGTCGGGCGCTGATGGAGGACGCCGGACTTGTGGGCCTCCTCCATTGCCTTGCCGAAGGCCCTCTGATACCGGTCTCCCTCGCCGAGGAAGATGTCGTCGCGGATCCCGACGGCCTGGGTGAGGAAGGAGATCATGACCGCGGTCTCCCTTTCGGTCTCGCCGTGCGCGATCTGGGAGGTCTGCTCGTTGAGCTCCTGGAGCGAAAGTCCGAGGGCGTTGACCGCAGATGCGAAGCTGAAACGGGTCCTGGTGGAGTTGTCGCGGAAGATGGATACGGCCAGGCCGCTGTCGAACACGCGGGTCGATCTGCCCTGCTTGTGAAGTTCCTTGAGGAGTTCGGCCGCGATCAGGATCCCCTTGAGCTCGTCCGGGCTGTTCTCCCAGGTGAGGAGAAAATCCTTGCCGTAGGTGTCGAGTTTCAATTTTTTCAATTCCGCTATGCGGGCCTTGAAGTCGTAACCGCTCATTTAACGCTCCTTGTCGAGTGTATTTACAGATACTAAAGGGGCATTTTTCGCGATTTGTAAAGGGTTGGCTTTCGTAGTATGGTGTAACGGAACACGGAGGAACCGACATGAGCCTGATCATCGTGAGGAACGGAATGCTCGCCCTGCCGGGACGGGACGAGCCGGTTCGCGGCGACGTCCTGATCCGGGACGGAGTCGTTGCGGAGGTCGGGGAGAAGCTCAAGTCGCCCGCAGGAGCCGAAATCGTCGACGCCGACGGCTTCTGGGTCTTCCCCGGGGGAATCGACCCGCACGTGCATTTCGACGACCCGGGGTACACGCACCGGGAGGATTTCGCGCACGGCACCGCGGCCGCCGCCTCGGGCGGGATCACCGCCGTGATCGACATGCCCTGCACCTCGGTGCCGCCCGTTACGAACCTCGCGAACCTCAGGGAAAAACTCGCGGCGGTCGGCCCCAAGGCCCACGTGGACTTCGCTTTTTTCGGCGGCGTCTCGGGCCAGGTCATGGAAGGCGACGCCGAGGAGTCGGTCAAGGAACTCGCCCCCTTCGTGCGGGGCATCAAGGCCTACGCGACGAGCGGGATGGAGAGCTTCCGCCGCCTCGGCCCCTACGAGCTCGAGAGGCTCCTCGCGACAACGAAGGCCGAGGGACTTCCCGTCCTCCTCCACGCCGAGGACCACGATTACGTCGCCTCCGCGACGGCGGCTGCCAAGGCCCGCGGAGGGAGCCCCTTCGAATACTACCGCTCGAGGCCCGAGCTCGCGGAGCTTCTTTCCATCCAGACCGCCTCCCTCGTCGCGGCCAGGCTCAAGGCCGATCTCCACGTCGTCCACCTCGGCGTGGCGAAGGGCGCCCTCATCCTGAGGCAGGCGGGCCTCACCGCGGAGACCTGCCCCCAGTACCTGGAGTTCGACTTGGATGACTTCATGGAAATCGGGAGCCCGCTCAAGATCGCTCCTCCGGTGAAGCGAAATCAAAAGGACCGTCTCTGGCGCCTCCTCGCGGACGGGGCCATCGACTTCGTTTCCTCCGACCACGCACCCGCCCCCCGCGAGGAAAAGTACACGGGCTCCGTGTGGACGGACTACGGCGGCATTCCGGGCACGGGGACCCTCTGGCCCTACCTGTATTCGGAGGGATTCAGGAAGGGCCGCCTCACGCTCTCGCGCTTCCTCGCGGTCGTCTCCGAGAACGCCGCCAAGCGCTACGGTCTTTGGGGGAGGAAGGGCTCGATCGAGAAGGGCAAGGACGCGGACCTCCTCGTCGTGGACCCCGCCTCTTCATGGACCGTGGAGGGGGCGAAGTTCCTCTCCAAGGGAAAGATAACCCCCTTCGAGGGTAGGACTTTCACGGGGCTCGTGCGCAAGACCCTGGTCCGCGGCCGGACCGTGTGGGATTCGGAGGAAGGCCTCGTGGGCGAGGCGGGCTGGGGCAGGTTTCTTCCGAGAACGGAGCCGGCCCGGAGCTGACGCCGCCCCGCGCCGCACCTTCCGGGCGCGCCCGCCCGGTAATTTGTTGCCCATTTCGAAAAAACCGTACATACTGAGTCCGTCATGGCGAAGGAAATCGAATTCGACCAGGTCACGACCAAGGGAGGCGACGGCGGCGAGTCCTCGCTCTTCAACGGCGAGCGGCGAAGGAAGGACGACCTCGTCTTCGAGGTGCTCGGGGACCTGGACGAACTCGGGAGTTTCCTCGGCCTCGCCAAGGTCGAGACGGGGGACGCGGAAACGAGGTCCCTCATCGAAGGCCCCCAGCTCATGCTCCAGCGCGTCTGCTCCCTCGTCGCCACCCCGGCTCACGATCCTCTGTTCGAAGGCCTCGCGAGGGTCGGCGAGCGGGAGGTCCGGGACTTGGAGGCCGAGGAAAAGCGCATCTTGGAAGGCACGAGGATCGAGCCCGTCTTCGTCCTTCCCGGAGGAAACCGGCTCTCGGCCCTCTTGGACGTGGCGCGTACCGTGGCCCGCAGGGCGGAGAGGAGGCTGGTCGCACTCATCCGCGAGCGCGGCCTCGTCGAACTCGTCGATTGTCAGAAATATCTCAACCGGCTCTCCGATTTCCTCTTCGTGCTCGCCCGCCGCGAGGACGTGCGGGAAGACGGTGACGGAGAGAGGCTCTAGACGTGGGCGTTCGGGAACATGAGGCGGCAGGGCAGGCGGTCCTCTGCCTCGGCGGGGGACCGCTTTCGGACGGGACCGTCTTCCGTGAAAACGGAGCCCTTCTCGTGGAAGGCGGACGCATCCTGAAGGTCGGCCGCTTCGACGAGCTCGCGGGCGAGGCGGCCGAGACGATCGACGTCCGCGGCAGGCTCATCCTTCCGGGTTTCCTCAACCCCCACCACCACCTCTATTCCTCCTTCGCTCCCGGCATCAGGCCCAAGGGCGAACCGAGGAATTTCCGCGAAATCCTGGAAATGCTCTGGTGGCCCCTCGACGAGGCTCTCGACGAAGATGCGATCCGCTGGTCCGCAATGGCGGGCCTCCTCGAGTCCGTGAGGTCGGGCGTCACCGCGATCTTCGACCATCACGCCTCGATGTCGAGCCCGAGGGGGAGCCTCGCCGTGCTGAAGGATGCCTTCCTCGAAGTCGGCGTCCGCGGCCTCCTCTGCTACGAGATCAGCGACCGCCGCGGAAAGAAGGAGGCCCGACTTCACCTCGAGGAGAACCTCTCCCTGCACGAGGATCTCGAGCGGCGGCAGGCGGCTTCGGCTGCGGCTCACGGGGCTACGGCGGCGGACGTAATTCCGGGTGCGGGCCCCTCGGCAGGCGGCGAGGCGGCAGCCGGAGTGACGGAGGTCGGCGAACCTCCTTTCCTCAAGGCGGCCCTCGGCCTGCACGCGAATTTCACCCTGAGCGCCGAGACCCTGAAGGCCGCGGGAGCGGCTCGGCCCGCGGGCATGCCGGTCCACGTCCATTGCGGGGAAGCTGCGGACGACCTCGAGTTCTGCAGGGCCGAGGGCTTCGCGGGCCCGGCCGACCGCCTCGACGCCTTCGGCCTCGTGGACGCGGACTCGCTCCTCGTCCACTGCGTGCATCTTTCCGCTCGGGACTTCGAGGTCGTGCGCTCGCGGGGGGCCGTCGCCGTCGTGAATCCGGAATCGAACGCGAACAATCGCGTCGGTCTTCCCGACTTCGCGTCGCTGCCGCGCCTCCTCGTGGGCACGGACGGCATGACGGGCGACGTCGTCTCCTCCTGGAGGTCCGCCTTCCTCCTCGGGGCCGAGCGGGGGCTCTCGATCGAGGCCCTGGACGGGGCGGCCTTCGCCGAGGCGCGTCGTGTCAGGGAAAGGTTCTTCCCCGGCACCGGCGCCTTCGAGCCCGGTATGGCGGCCGACGCCGCGGTCCTGGACTATGCGCCCCTGTCGCCCGTCTCCCGCGGCAATCTCCTCGGCCACCTCCTCTTCGGCGCGAAGAAGGGAAACGCCTGGCTCACCATGGCGGGCGGGGAAGTGCTCTACCGGGAAGGGCGCTTCCTCAAAGTCGACGAGGACGAGATTCTCCGCGAAGCGCGAAGGGCCGCGAAGAGGCTCCACGCGAGGTATTATGGCCGATCTTAGGACGACCCTCAACGGAATCGAATTCCCGAACCCGGTGCTCACCGCCGCTGGTCCGAACGTGATCGACGCGCGACTCATGACCGCGGCCGCGGAGGGCGGGGCGGGAGGCGTCGTCTCGAAGACCTTCTCGGTCCGCCCGGCCAGGGACCTGCGTCCGACGATCCGCGGCCTCGGCTCGGGCGGCCTCGTGAACGCGGAGACCTGGTCCGAGATGACCCCGGAGGACTTCCTCGCGGAGCTCGCCGCTGCGAAGAAATCCTTGGACGCGCGGGGGCTTCCCCTCGTCGTCTCGGTCGGGTACAAGCCCGAGGAGGTCGCCTCCCTCGTCGCGCTCGCGGACCGGGAGATCGGCCCGGCGGGCTTCGAGTTCTCCACCCATTACACGGGAGGCTCGCTCGATCCCCTCGTCGAGGTCGCGAAGGCGGCGAGGCGGGCGACGGAGAGGCCGGTCTGGATGAAGCTCTCGCCCGGCTTTCCGGAGATCGAGGAGCTCGTCAAGCGTTCGGAGCCCTGGGTCGACGCCTTCGTGGCGGTGAACTCCTACGGCCCGGTTCTCGACATCGATATCGAAACCGGTCGGCCGAGGCTCGGCTCCACCTCGGGATACGGCTGGATGTCCGGCCCGCCCCTCCTGCCGATCGCACTCCGCATCGTCCACCTCGTATCGTCGGTTCAGAAAAAGCCGGTCGTGGGAGTCGGCGGGATCGAGCGGGGCGAGGACGCGGTGAAGTTCCTCATGGCGGGGGCGAGCCTCGTCCAGGTGTGCTCGGCCGCCATAAAAAAGGGCAGCGGAGTCTACGGAGCGGTCGCCCGCGAGCTCGGGACCTGGCTCGACCGGCACCCCGAGGCGGGAGGGCCGGACGGAATTCGCGGTCTGTACGCGAGGAGGCTCGCGGAGAGGCGGGCCCCGCAACCTGACGCGGTCATGACGGTGAGGGAGGGAGTCTGCACCCTCTGCGGGGCCTGCATCGGCCGCTGCGTCCAGGGCGCTCTCGCGAAGGGCAATGCAGCAGCGGTCGTGGACGCCGGCCTCTGTATAGGCTGCGGCTACTGCATGGATTTCTGCCGCTCGGACGCGATGGAACTCGCCGGGCGATGAGGCTATAATTTTTTCGAAGGGAGAGAACTACATGGATGCGAAGAAAATCGGCAAGCTCGCGGCGGACTATGCGGCGTACACTGCGGAAAACCTTTCCGCGATCGTGAAGATCCCCTCGTTGTCGGGCGATGAGAAGAACGTGATCCTCAAGCTCGAGGAGATCTGCAGGGGAATGGGGTTGGACGAGGTGAGGATCGACGGGATCGGCAATCTCATCGCCCGGGTCGGGAAGGGAAGGAAGGTCCTCGCGATCGACGCTCACATCGACACGGTCGGCGTGGGAGATCCCTCCCAGTGGAAGCTCGATCCCTTCTCGGGTCTCGTAAAGGACGGCCTCGTGCACGGCCGCGGGGCCTCGGACCAGAAGGGCGGGGCGGCCTCCATGCTCACCGCGGCGAGGATCCTCAAGGAACTCGGCTACGACGGTGACTACTCAGTCTACTTCGTCTTTTCGGTCATAGAAGAGGACTGCGACGGCATGTGCTGGAAGTACCTCATCGAGGAGGAGAAATTCGTACCGGACTTCTTCGTGAGCACCGAGCCCACGAGCTGCAGGCTCTACCGCGGCCACCGGGGGAGGATGGAGATGGAGGTCTTCTTCAAGGGCGTCTCCTGTCACGGCTCGGCCCCCGAGCGCGGCGTGAACGCGGGCTACAAGGCGGCGCGCGGGGCCCTGGCCCTCGAGAGGCTCAACGAGGAACTCAAGCCCGACGACGACAGGTTCCTCGGCAAGGGCACCATCGTGGTCTCGCAGATGAAGGCCCACGGCCCCTCGCAGTGCGCGGTCCCGGACCAGGCGAGCCTCTACGTCGACCGGCGCCTCACCTGGGGCGAGACCAAGGAGATCGCGGTCGAGCAGGTGAAGAAGGCGATCGGTAAAGACCTCGACCGCGTCGAGATTCCCTACTACGAGAAGCCGGGTTGGAAGGGCCTCAAGTACGGCCAGGAGCTCTACTTCCCGACCTGGAAGATGCCGGAAAGCCATCCCCTCGTCCAGGGCGGCATCCGGGCCTACGAGGCGCTCTACGGCAAGAAGCCGGTCGTGGACAAGTGGACCTTCTCGACCAACGGCGTAGCGGTCTGCGGGAGGCACAAGATCCCCACGATCGGCTTCGGCCCCGGCGACGAGAACCAGGCCCACGCCCCGAACGAAACGACCCGGGTGAAGGACCTCGAGATCGCTGCGGCCTACTACGCCATGCTGCCCTACGCCCTGGAGGAAGATCGTGGCTGACCTTTCAGGCGATGAGGCGGGCGGCAGGGCCGGTTACGGCGGCGCGCCGGCGGGACTCGGCGGCCTCGTGTGCCGCGAATGCGGCAAAATCCTTCCCCTCGAGCCGGGCATCCTGGTCTGTCCGGTCTGCGCCGGGCAGCAAAAGCCGGGCTTCCCCCTGCGAGGCGTGCTCGAGGTCCTCTGGGACTACGACGAGCTCAAGTCCTCGGGCCGGTTCGCCGGCTCCGGCTTCGACGTCCTCG
Source organism: uncultured Spirochaetaceae bacterium (assembly GCA_964397655.1). Taxonomy (GTDB): domain Bacteria; phylum Spirochaetota; class Spirochaetia; order DTKZ01; family DTKZ01; genus CAYNKA01. The sequence goes on from CAYNKA010000009.1 coordinate 166,128, forward strand.
ACCTCCTTCCCGTGGCGAGAGAGTTCTTCCCTCCCATTCCCGTCGGCGGAACGCCGCTCTGGCGGCCGGAGAACCTCCGGCGCCTCACCGGCTCGGGCGGGCTCTTCGTGAAGGACGACGGGCTCAACCCGACCGGCTCCTTCAAGGACCGGGCCTCCTTTCTCGTCGCGGCCTTCGCGCGCTCGAAGAGATTGAGGAAGATCGTCGTGGCCTCCACCGGAAACGCGGCCTCCTCGATGGCCGGGGTGGGGGCCGCGGCGGGGCTCGAGGTGAAGATCTTCATGCCCGCGGCCGCCCCGAAGGCCAAGATCGTCCAGTCCCTCCTGTACGGGGCGGACGTGACCCGGGTCGAAGGGAACTACGATCTCGCCTACGACACTTCGGTCGCCTTCTGCCGCGGACACCCCGAGGTGCTCTCGCGGAACACGGCCCAGCAGCCCCTCACCATCGAGGGGAAGAAGACGGTATCCCTCGAGATCTACAAGCAGCTCGGCGGGGCGCCCGACCGCGTGTACCTCGCCGCCGGCGACGGGGTCATCCTCGCGGGGGTGTACCGCGGCTTCGAGGACCTCGCCGGACTCGGTCTCATCCCCGAGGTGCCGAAAATCGTGGCGGTACAGGCGGAAGGCAGCGACGCCATCGCCCGGGCCTTCAGTGACGGGGACTTCGCGGGGCCGATCGCCTCGAAAACCGTCGCCGACTCGATCGCGGTCGACGTGCCGAGAAACGGGAGCCACGCGCTCGGCAAGCTCCGTGCCCACGGCGGCTCCTGCGTGAGGGTCTCGGACGAGGAGATCCTGGACGCCCAGCGACTCCTCGCGAGGACGACGGGGCTCTTCACGGAACCGGCCGGGGCCGCGGCCTTCGCGGGCTTCCTCAAGGACCGGCCGAACGCGGGAAAGACGGAGAAGATCGTGGTCCTCACGACCGGCAACGGGTTGAAGGACATCGAGGCGGCGTTCAAAGCCCTCGACCGGCCGCGGGCTTCCCTCTAGGACGTTCGGGATGACGGGCCGGGACCAGGGCACGATGAGTTCGTCGATCCCCCGCGTAGACGGGGCGGAAAAGATTTCGGGAAGGACGAAGTATCTCGCCGATATCCGGGTGCCGGGCCTCCTGTACGCGAAGACCGTAAGGTCGACCCTTCCTCACGCCCGCATCGCGGCGGTCCGCCTGCCGGAGCTTCCCGAAGGCTTCGCCGTCGTGGACCGCAGGGACGTGCCCGGAATGAACCGCGTGAAGATGCTCTTCGACGACCAGCCCCTTTTCGCGGAAGAGACGGTGAGGTACGCAGGGGAGCCCGTCCTTCTCGTCGTCGGGCCGGACCGCGAGGTTCTTGCGGGGCTCGCCGCGGCGGTACGGATCGACTACGAGCCCCTCGATCCCTTCTTCGACGCCGCGGCGGGGGCCGGGGACCCGGAGCGCGCCTTCGCGGATTACCTCGTCGTCAAGGGCAGTCCCGACGAGGCCTTCTCCTCCGCGGCTCTCGTCGTCACCGAGGACTTCGAGACCGGCATTCAGGAGCAGTTCTACCTCGAGCCCCAGGGGGCTACCGCCGTGTACGAGAACGGCAGGATCACGGTCTACGCCTCCATGCAGTGCCCCTATTACGTGAAGAACGCCCTCGCCCAGGCCTTCGGCTGGCCGACGGATCGGGTACGCGCGGTACAGACCGCGACCGGGGGAGCCTTCGGCGGCAAGGAAGACTACCCCTCGCTCGTCGCCTGCCAGGCGGCGGTCGCCTCGTACAAGACGGGTCGCCCCGTGCGCCTCGTCCTGGAGCGGGACGAGGACCTCGCCTTCACCCCGAAGCGCCATCCGTCGCGGACCGTCCTCAAGGCGGCCCTCTCGAAGGCGGGGGAGCTCCTCGCTCTGGACGCCGACATCGTCCTCGACGCGGGAGCATACACCGGCCTTTCGAGCGTGGTGCTCCAGCGGGCGCTCTTCGCCCTGTCCGGCGTCTACGACATTCCGAACTGCAGGGCGCGGGGAAGGGCCGTGCTCACGAACAACCCGCCCGAGGGCTGCTTCCGCGGCTTCGGCGCTCCCCAGGCATTCTTCGCGGTCGAGTCCTTCATGAACCGCCTGGCCGAGCGGCTCGGGAAGGACCCCGCGGAGTTCAGGCGGCCCCTCGTCGCGCGAAAGGGGGGAAAGACTCTCACGGGCGGGACCTTCCACGACGAGGTGCCTGCCCTCGTCCTCCTCGACCGGGCCCTCGCGGCCTCGGGCTACGCCGAGAAGCGCGGCAGCTACGCCGCTCTTTCCCTCGCGGCGACCGGCGGACGGACCGATCTCGGAAAACGGCTCGGGATCGGCTTCTCGGTTTTCCTCCACGGCTGCGGCTTCACCGGGAGCGGGGAGCGGGACCACATCAGGGCGAGGGTCCGTCTCGAAAAGCGCGCGGGTCTCGCCGTACTCCGGGCCTCGAGCACGGAGATGGGCCAGGGGGCCGCGACGACCTTGAGGAAGATCGTGGCGGGCGTCCTCGGCCTTCCCGTCGAGCGGACTCTGTACGAAAACCCGGACACGGACGTAGTGCCGGACTCCGGGCCGACCGTGGCCTCGAGGACGGTCATGATCGTGGGCGGTCTCTTCGAGCGCGCGGCGCGGAAGATGAAGGATCGCTGGAACTCCGAGGAATCCTTCTCGATCGAGGAAGCCTACGTCCACCCCTCCCACGTGACCTGGGACCAGGACGCCTTTTCGGGCGACGCCTACCAGGCATTCTCCTGGGGCGTGAACGTCGTGGAGATCGCCCTGGATCCGGTCACCTTCGAGGTCGAAACGAGAAAGGCCTGGGCCTTCCACGACGTGGGGCGGGCGGCCGACGAGCTCATCGTCCGCGGCCAGGTCGAGGGCGGTCTCGTCCAGGGCCTGGGCTTCGCCGGGCTCGAGGTCATGGAGACCTCGGAAGGCAGGATGCGCCAGGCCACGGCGGCCGACTACTGCATCCCGACCGCCGCGGACGTGCCGGACATGGAGACCGGCCTGGTCGACAATCCCTACGAGCACGGTCCCGCGGGCGCCAAGGGCGTGGGGGAACTCACCATCGTGGGGGCCGCCCCTGCCTACGCCATGGCAGTTGAAAACGCCCTGGGGCTCAAGGTCCGCCGCGTTCCGGTCAGGCCCGAGGATCTCGCCGAACTCTGGGACGAGAACAGGGGGGCAGGATCGTGATGATGGAATTCCGTTTGAACGGCGAGATCGTCTCCCTCGACGTCGATCCCCTGAAGCGACTGCTCGACGTAATCCGCGAAGACCTCGGGCTCACGGGGCCGAAGGAAGGGTGCGGGGAGGGCGAATGCGGCTCCTGCGCCGTGCTCATGGACGGAAGGCTCGTAAACACCTGCATTCTCGCCGCCGGCCAGGCCGCAGGCAGGGACCTCGTGACGATCGAAGGTTTCCGCGGGACCGAGCGGTACCGAGTCCTCGAAGCCGCCTTCCTCGAGGCGGGCGCGGTCCAGTGCGGGTTCTGCACTCCGGGAATGATCCTTGCTGCCGAAGCCCTGCTCGCGTCGAATCCGGCTCCTTCGCTCCGGGACATCAGGACCGCGATTTCCGGAAACATCTGCCGGTGCACCGGTTATGCCATGATCGCAGAGGCGGTCCTCCTCGCCTCCCGGAAAGGGGCGGGACTGTGGTGAAGACCTATTTCCCCAAGACCCTGGCCGAGGCCCTGAAGATCCGGGCGGAGACCGGCGCCGTACCCTTCGCAGGCGGAACCGACCTCATGGTTAAGCGGCGCGGCGGCACGGGCGTTCCCGCCCGCTTCGACGAGCCGGTCCTCTTCGTAGGCGGACTTCCCGAGCTCAGGAGAATCGACCGGGAAGGCGACGGGGCCGCGGTCCTCGGCGCCGGGCTCTCGCTCGCCGAGCTTCTCGCGCGTCCCGAGACGCCGGAGCTCCTCAAGGAAGCGCTCCGGGAAACCGCGGCGCCCGCGATACGGAACGTCGCCACCCTTGGCGGCAACATCGCGAACGCCTCCCCTGCGGGCGACTCCCTGCCTCCGCTCTACGCGCTCGAGGCGGAACTCCTCATCGTCTCGGTTCGGGGTGAAAGGCTTATCCCGATCACGGACTTCATCCTGGGACCGGGCAGGACCGCCCTCGCACAGGACGAACTCGTCGCGGAGGTCTTCATCCCGGCTCTTCCCATTGGTGCTGCGTGGTACTACCGCAAGGTCGGGACCCGTAAGGCCCAGGCCCTCGCCAAGGTATCCCTCGCCGCGCTTTTCGTGTCCGAAAAGGCCGAAGGCTTCAGGGCTCCCCGGGCCCTCGGCGAAGCGAGGCTCGCGTTCGGCGCCGTGGGCCCCCGGGTGATCCGCGACGCGTCCCTCGAGGCCCTCTTCCGGGGCTTGAGCGGTGCGGGCGACCGCCACGATCTCGAAGCGGCGCTCGATGCGATCCATGTAGCTGCCGAGAAGGCCGTCAAGCCCATCGACGACCAGAGGTCTACGGCAGCTTACCGAAGGCGCGTCGCCGCCTCCCTCGCGATAGAGGCGGCCAGGAAGGCGATCGAAGTCTTCTCCTGTTGAATCGCTTCTATTCGGGAGCCCGGTTGCGAATAGATCGCTATTTGAAGCATTCGTCCTTGAGCAGCCAGATTTCCTCGATCCGGTAGAGATGCCAATAGTCGTGGAAGATGATATGGTTGATCAGGATGGGTAGATTGTAGTTCATGTATTCAGGATGAAGAGCGGTATGTTCGAAGGACTCCTTCTGCAACGACGAGATTTGCTTGATCTGTTTCTCCCGCTCATGTCCGTATTGGATCAAGGCTTCCGCAACTGATCGGTATTGCATTTTTTCCCGTTCCGCTTCTTCGGGGATGAACGGGACGATCCGTACCTCATTCCGATTCCCGATCGTTTGAATTCTCTCGCCCAGCATTGCCTGGACTTCGGCAAGGTGATACACGTGCTCCCGTATCGTCCAAACGTTATCAGCCCGACGTACGTCCAACAGGCCCTCGGGGATATTGGAAACATACGACTCCAATACGAGAGGAAGGCTTTTCAAGGCAGTGACGGCAGAATCCAGGTCAAGGTTCATGATCGCGTCCTCCAATCGATACGGAAATTGTAACGCACGCATTCATTATCCTACAAGCGAAAAAAGTCTTTCTTTTCCGGGATTTCGGCAATCGACGAGAATTCTGCTGAGGATTATTTCACTTTGGAAAATTTGACATCGAATCAGAGATGCTGGAAAATAAAGAGAAAAAAAGGACGATCGCCACACCGGTGAGCTCGTTTCGGCGGCCACGAAGAGGGGCGTTCTACAGGGTTTCCAGACCTTCGAAGGGACTCCTGACCCCTCGTTTGTTCCGGGTCGCGACATGGGTATAGATCATCGTCGTTTCGACATGGGAATGGCCGAGAAGTTCCTGGATCGTACGGATATCGTAGCCGTCCTCCAACAGATGGGTCGCGAAACTGTGCCGTAGGGTATGCACGGATGCGAGTTTCTGTATCCCGGCCGTCATGATCGCGGCATGCATCTCCTTCTGAAGCCTGGAGGGATGAATATGCCAATATGCGGACGTACCGTTCCTCTCGTCTGTATAAGGGGAACGGGCAGGGAAGAGCCAGAACCAATTCCATTCCTTGGACGCCGCGGGATACTTCAAGGCGATTGCCTGTGGCATATGAACGCCTGGCGCATCCTTCTTGCGGTCCGCTTCCCATCGAATCCTCAGATCTTTCAAATGCTGGTGCATTGCGACATGCAGGGCCTTGGGGAATAGGGTGATACGGTCTTTGTCACCTTTGCCCGATCGTACCGTGATCGTCTCGTTCTCGAAATCGACATCTTTCACGCGAATGGAGAGGCATTCCTCGAGTCTCAGCCCCGCTGCGTACATCAGTGAACCCATGAGGCGGAACGGGGCCCGTAAACCATTCAATGTAGCCGCTACCTCATCACGATTTAAAACGACAGGAAGCCGTTTTCGCTTCTTCGCCCTGAGCGCCGAAGAGAGCCCCTGCACATCCACGCCGAGGATTGTACGATAAAAAAGAAGCAGGGCATTGAAGGCCTGCTCCTGGGTCGCCGCACTGATTTTCCGCTTCACTGCCAGGTAGGTGAGATAGGTCCTCAGATGGTCAGCAGTAATCGCGGCTCGATCACTTCCCCTCGAAGACGGAACGTTCTTTTCGATGAAGTCCAGAAACCTTTTCACCCAGGAAAGATAGGTTTTTTCAGTTCGAATAGATAAATGTTTCATCCGGATAAATTCCCGCATTCTCCTGTGTAGTTCGGCACGGTTAATAATCCATGACGAATTACCTATATGCTGTTCCGACGATTTAGAATTTTCAAGATCGATAAAAAGGAAATAAAATGTCACCGCTTTTTGCGCCTGTTCTACTACCCAGTCCTGTTTATATTTGCTTAGGATTTCGATAAACTCTTTTACCGAACCTTCGCGATCCATTCTCCAGTCCGGGAAGCAATTGGAAAATTGATCAATCCAATGGCATGCCCAATAAATGCTTTTCTCGTCATATTTTCCTTGAAGACAGAGGAACTGCTTGAATTTTGACTCGTCTTTCATATCGATCTCCTTGTAGAGAAAGGGTTGATAAAATGATACCGCTATTGCATAAGCGGTTTTCTACAGAAGAGTACGAATAAAATGCTTATCGCGCTTTAAATACAAGGAAAAAATAAGTTAATGCAGCTTAGGTAGCAAAGAAAAGGAAGAAACAGATAATATACTCTACCAGGGAAAAACGATGTAGAATATGTTAGATGGACGCTATCGCGCTAAAAGGAAATTGAATGAATTTTGAATGGGTAGACGATCTTGTAAGAGATAACAAACTAGTTCTTCTGGATGTCGCAATAGACATCAAAAAAGAAATGCAGCTTTCTGACAAAATCCGGATACCAATACTACAAACATTCGTAAAATTTGCTGAGCTATTTCCGGCTGATAGCGCGCGCATGAGAGATCGATATTGTGAAGAACGTTGGAAAGCGATTGAATTCTTAAAAACAAAAGGTGTCATAAAGTCGCATGAATATATCGAACATTCACACAGATGGGACAGTACGGTCGAGATCGTTCCTGTAAAACAAAATATTGAGAACTTGATCGCCGATCTTATACCTCTAGTTGGCGAAGAAATGTCTGTTAAACCAGATGCGCAAATTGTGGAATCCGTTTTTGACAAATTTCAGTCGGTGGTCGTCTCTTTGGGAAAAAGGAGAACCGGAAGAGCACCACTCTTAATGAATGACGAATATGATGTCCAATACCTACTGGGCGCTTTGCTAAGCGCTTATTACAAAGATGTGAGACCAGAGGAATGGGCTGGCAGTTTTGCCGGCAAGTCAAGTAGAGCGGATTTTCTAATACGAGATATAGGCGCCGTCGTAGAAGCCAAAATGACTCGAGACGGACTTGGGCAAAAAGAAATCGGGGAACAATTAATACTTGACGCAGCTAAGTATAGAGAATTCAAAGAAGTAAAACGTATTTATTTTTTCATCTATGATCCATCATTTTTAATTCAGAATCGAATTGGGTTGGAAACAGATATTGCGAAATTGAGCACAGAAATCAAGGTAAAAGCGTATGTTAGTCCAAGAATGTAGACATCTAACAACGGGTTCAACCTGACAAATCCTTTGGCACGGTTATGCGCTGTCGAAGACGAAGCGCAAACCGCGCCAAGCCCTGCGGGCGC
>CAYNKA010000010.1:0-147198 GCA_964397655.1 uncultured Spirochaetaceae bacterium
GAACCATCCTGGGAGGGATAGCGATCGGGATCATAGAGAATTTCTCCACCCTCCTTATCTCGTCCACGTACAAGGACGTAATCGCTTTCGTCATCCTGGTCCTCGTGCTGATCTGGAAGCCGAAGGGCATATTCAACTGGACCTCGAAGGGGGACTGAAAGATGAGGCGCACCATGAAGAAAATCGTCTACAGCTCGTTCTTTCTCCTCCTCCTCTGCGTGCCTCTGCTCATACGGAACGACTACCGGCTCTTCGTCATGAACAGGGCCCTCCTGCACGTGATTCTCGCCTCTGGCCTGGTGTTCCTGACGGGATTCGCGGGCCAGATCTCGCTGGGGCAGGCCGGATTCTACGCGATCGGAGCCTATACGTCGGCAGCGTTCACGGCGAAGCTCGGTTTTCCCATTCCGGTCGGAATCCTCGCCGGCGTCCTCCTCAGCGTCGGTACGGGGCTCGTCCTCTCGATTCCCTCCTTCAAGCTCAAGGCGTTCTTTCTCTCGCTCGTCACCATCGCCTTCGGCCAGATAGTCTGGCTCCTGCTCCTCAACCTCGAGCCCGTCACCGGGGGCGCGGCGGGTTTCTTCAACATCCCCCTCATGAAGGCCGGCTCGAACCCGTTCTCGAACGTCCTGTATTACTACCTCTTCCTGTTCTTCGTGTTCCTGGTCATAGGCCTCATGTACCGCATCAAGCATTCCCATCTCGGCCGCCAGATGTTCGCGATGAACGACGACGAGACGGCGGCCGAGACCTGCGGAGTGAACTCGCGCAGGGCGAAGATCTTCGCCTTCGGGTTTTCCGCGGGGCTCGCGGGGCTCGCGGGCGGACTCTACGCCCACCTCGCGGGATTTCTCACGCCCGAGCCATTCGTGTTCTTCGAGTCGAGCAACTTCGTGGCCATGGCGGTAGTCGGCGGACTCCGTCACCTGAGCGGAGGGGTCATAGGGGGCATAGCGCTCACCTGGCTGCCCGAACTCCTCAGGCTGAACATCCGCGGCTTCGAGAACTACTATCTCATCATCAATGCGCTGATCGTGGTACTCATCGTGGTCTTCCTTCCCAACGGGCTCGGAAGTTGGCTCTTCAAACAGCTTTCCCGCCTCTTCAAGGAGGAGCCGAAAGCCCTCACCCTTCCGGTCGTCGAGCCGGAAGAAAGGAAGCGGACATGACGAACCTGCTCGACACCAGGTCGCTCACCAAGCAATTCGGCGGGATCCGCGCCAACAGCGGCGTCGACCTCGCGATCGCGGAAGGAAAGACCACGGGTCTCATCGGGCCGAACGGCTCCGGCAAGACGACCTTCATCAACCAGGTCTCTGGGATCTATCCGCCGACCTCCGGAAGCATCCTGTTCAGGGGGGAGGAAATCGCGGGGCTTCCCGCCTGCAGGATCGCAGATCTCGGGATCGCGAGAACCTTCCAGCGCATCCAGCTCTTCGGCCAGATGACCGCCGTGGAAAACGTGCTGGTCGCCCGTAAGAAATTCATGCGCTCCACCCTGTTCGACATCGCCTTCTCCACGAGGAGACTCCGCGTGGAGGAACGCGAGCAGTACGGCAGGGCCATGGACCTGCTCGCCCTTCTCGGCTTGGCCGACGACGCGAAGAAGCTGCCCTCGAGCCTGCCCTACGGCAAGCGGCGGGCCCTGGAAATCGCCAGGGCGCTCGCCCTGGAACCCGCCCTTCTCCTCTTAGACGAGCCCGCCGCCGGAATGACCAAGGAGGAGTTCAAGGGGATCATGAAGATCATGGAACTCCTCAAAGAGCGGAACGTGACGATGCTCCTCGTGGAGCATACGATGGAGTTCATACGCCTGGCCGTGGACGAGGTCTACGTCCTGAACTTCGGCGAGATCATCGCCCGGGGGACCTTCGACGAAATCGAACGGAACGAGGCGGTCATCGCGGCCTATCTGGGAGACGAAGCATGAACACGAACTCCGAACTCCTCCGCATCGAGAACCTCTCGGTCGCCTACAACGGCATCTTCGCGCTCCGCTCGGTGAACATGTCGATCCGCGGCGGCGAAGTCGTATCCGTCCTCGGACCGAACGGGGCCGGAAAGACGACGCTCCTCCGCACCGTTTCCGGCCTCGTCGCCCCCGAAAAAGGCTCAAAGATCGAATTCCGGGGCGAAAGCGTCGTCGGGCTCTCCCCGTTCAGGATCGTCAGGCGGGGGATAGCCCACGTCCCCGAGGGAAGGCAGGTCTTTCCAGCGATGAGCGTAAACGAGAACCTCGAAGTCGCCTGCGTCCGCGTGCCCGCGGGCGAGCGCAAGGGCAGGATCGACGAGGTCTACGCGTTGTTCGGCGAACTCGCGTCGAGGAAGAACCAGCAGGCGGGATCCCTGAGCGGGGGCGAACAGCAGATGCTGGCGATAGGAAGGGCCATAGCCTCCCGGTGCGAGTTGGTCATAATCGACGAGCCGTCGATGGGCCTGGCTCCGGTCATAGTCCAGAGGATCTTCCGCACTCTCAAGGAGATCGTGAAGAACTCGGGCCTCACCCTCCTCGTCGTCGAGCAGAACGCCAAGCTCTCCCTCCCCCTGAGCGACCGAGTATACATCCTCTCCCAGGGCAGCGTCACACTCGAGGGGTCCATCGACGAGATCCGGGGGAACAGCATCATTCAGGACATGTATTTCGCAAAACGGTGAAGCCATGGCGAAAGTCTACATTACCGATCATACCTTCCTCTCCGTAGAGCCCGAACGGGAAATACTCGCTCCCTACGCCGAGGTCACGGACCTGAAAGGGATTCCCCTCCCCGACGAGGAGGCGGTCGTCGCCGCCTGCCCGGGCGCCGACGCGCTCGTCGTGGGATTCGTCCCGATCACCGCGAGGATCATGGACGCCCTCGCGGGGCTGCGCTGCATCGTACGCTACGGGGTCGGCTGTGACATGATCGACGTTCCCGCGGCGACCGAACGGGGCGTATGGGTCGCGAACGTGCCGGACTACTGCGTGGCCGAGGTCGCGGACCACACCGCAGCCCTGCTGCTTTGCCTGACGCGGAAGGTCGCCCTCTACGACGCCGCTGTCCGAAATGGCGACTGGGGAGCGGTGAAGCTGGGGAGCCCGATCCGCAGGCTCGCGGGAAGGACTCTCGGGCTCGTCGGTTTCGGCCGCATCGGCCACGAGGTGGCGGCCAGGGCCAAGGCATTCGGCTTCCGCGTCGTCGTCTACGACAAGTATCTCGATCCGTCCCGCGCCGAGGCCTGCGGCGTGGAGCCCTTGACCTTCGAGAGGCTCCTTTCCGAAGCCGACGCGGTCTCGCTCCACGTCCCGCTCACGGACGAGACAAGACTCATCCTCGACGGGAGGGCCATCTCGCGCATGAAGAAGGAGGCCGTGCTCGTCAACGTCGCTCGCGGCGGCCTCGCGGACCTCGAGGCTCTCGCGGACGCGCTCGCTGCGGGAAGGCTCGCGGGAGCGGCGATCGACGTCTTCGACACGGAACCTCTCCCCGCGGACCACCCGATCCGCCGGGCCCCCAACGCGATCCTCCAGCCCCACGCCTCCTGGTACTCCGAGGAGTCCCTCGTCCAGCTCCAGCGGAGCGCGGCCGAGGAGGTCGCCCGCGTCCTGCGGGGCGAGCGGCCGAAAAATCCCGTGAACGAGCCCAAGAGCCTCTGAGCGTCCATCCTAAAATATTCCCGAAAATTGCGTTTTTTCGCATCCGGTTGTACAATGGTGTCTTAAGCCGCTCGTTTTACCTTCATGTAAAAAAGGATCGAACCGTATGCGTATAAGAAAAAAGCTCCTGTATCCGATCATCGCCATTCTCGCGGTCCAATACGCGTTTCTGACGGTCAAGGACCTCAAGACCATCAACGAGTCCATCGACGAGCGAATCCACGGCCTCGCGGAAGTGAAGCATCTCGCCTTCACCGACGCGATCACGGGCTACCAGACCCTCGGGGAGATGTTCCTCGACGCCGTGCTCATGAACAAGAAGGTCGTCGCCCTCTTCGCCGCGAGGGATCGGGACAACCTCGCCGCCGAGCTCATGCCCGTCTACAAGGCGATGAAGGACAAGTACCGGATCGCGCAGTTCCATTTCCACCTCCCCGACGGCACGTCCTTCTTCCGCTTCCACAAGCCGGCCCAGTTCGGCGACGACCTCTCGACCCAGCGCAAGACGGTCATCGCCGCGAACGCGAAAAAGAAGACGATCCAAGGCCTGGAGGTCGGAGTCGGCGACCTCGGCCTCCGCGTCGTCAAGCCCGTCTCCGACGGCTCGGGAAACCACATCGGGACCTTCGAGTACGGCGGTGCCTTGGACCAGAAATTCGTCGAATACTTCGCGTCCGCGGCGACGGAGGCGGTCAAGTCGAACGGCATCTTCCTGAGCATCTGCTCGAAGAACAGCAAGGGGGAATACAAACTCTGGGGTTCGAACTTCGAGAAGGAGCTCGCGGACAAGCCCGATGAAATCGTCGCCCAGCTCGCGAAGGCCGCGCCGATTTTCAAGCAGGCGGGGAACGAGGTGGCCGCCTACTATCCTCTCAAGGACTACTCCGACGATCCGATCGGCTTCATCAAGTTCAAGTACGACGTCTCGAACCTCATCGGCGAGAGGAACTCGTTCTTCGTCAAGAGCTTCGCGACCTATGGAGTCACCCTCCTCGCCCTGTCGGTCTTCATCGTCTTCATGGTCCTCAAATTCGTGAGCTCTCCGCTGAATGCGACGATAAGGGTGCTCAAGGGCATCGCCGAAGGCAGGGGCGACCTCACGGGAAAGCTCGAGGTGAGAAGCCGGGACGAGGTGGGGGACCTTTCCTCGTACTTCAACGAGTTCACCGCCGAGCTCCACGACATCATCGTGCGCATAAGGAAGTCCGCCAGGGAACTCCACGCGACGAGCGGAGATCTCGTGCAGAGCATGGGGGAGACCTCCGAATCCGTGGCCAGGATCTCGGCCGGCATAGACAACGTGAGGAGACAGGCGGAGCTCCACGACAAGGGCGTGGACTCGACCTCGTCGGCGGTTCACGAGATCTCGAAGAACATCGACTCCTTGAACGACATGATCCAGCACCAGGCGGCGAGCGTGACCGAATCCTCCTCTTCGATCGAGCAGATGGTAGCGAACATCCAATCGGCGGCGGCGAACCTCCGGAAGCTCGGAAGCGCGGTCGAGAAACTGCTCAGGGCCTCGGACGCGGGCCAGCGATCGCTCGGCTCGATAACCGAGCAGATAAGGAAGATAGCCGTACAGTCGGAGAACCTGCTCGACACGAACCTCGTCATCCAGAACATCGCGAGCCAGACCAATCTTCTGGCGATGAACGCCGCCATAGAGGCCGCTCACGCCGGCGAGGCCGGAAAGGGATTCTCCGTAGTTGCGGACGAGATACGGAAACTCGCGGAGAGCTCGAGCGAACAGTCCAAGACGATAGCGAAGGAGCTCAAGGACATCAAGGACGTCATCGACGAGGTCGTCCGGACGTCTTCGGCTACCATGACGGATTTCGAGGAGGTCTTCAGCCTCGTCAAAGGCGTGGACGCCCTCCAGAGCGAGATCGAGCACGCCATGATAGAGCAGAACGAGGGTTCGAAGCAGATCCTCGACGCGCTGACCTCCATCAACGAGATCACTACGCAGGTCCGGGAGGGCGCCGGGGAGATGAACTCGGGCAACAGCCTGATCGTGGAGGAAATGAACAGGCTGAGGTCGGTGAGCGGCGAGATGAAAAGAAGCATCTCGGAGGTCTCGGAGGGGACCCGAGCAATACAGGCGGAGGTGGATTCGGTCAACAGGATGACCGGACGCAATCGCGAGCTGATCGAGGAGGTTTCGAAGCAGACGGACAAATTCAAGCTCAAAGAATGACGGAAATCGTCTGTTCACGGGCGGGCCTTTCATAATATAACGTGATTCTCGGCCGATATTGAGAGGAGGAGGATTCCGCCTTGAACGAACGAACCCCGGTCCTGCTGCTCGCGGGTCTGCTTTTCATCATGGGGCTTCTCTGCCTCGTATTTCTCGTCCTCTTCCTTTCAGGCCCGCGGGAAGCGGGCGTCGCGGCGTCCGCCGGGAGTTTCGTGGGCTCGTTTCTCTTCGCGAGCTTCCATTACGCGGCCTTCTTCGTGCCCGTCTACTTTCTCTCCTGCGCCGCCCTTCTCCTCCTCAGGCCTTTCCGAATGGACATCCTCCTCGTGCTGAACTACTTCATCCTCCCGTTCTTCACCCTCGGCATATCCCTCAGGCTCTTCCTGAGTCCCACGGTCCTCGACTCGCCGCTCACCGCCTTCTTCGCCCGCTCGTTCACGCGGACCGGGGGGGCCTTCCTTTCGGCCCTGCTCTTCCTCCTCGAGCTCGTCATCCTTCCCCAGCTCGCCTCCTGGCTCTCCCGGAAACTCCACTCAGGCGAGCCGATGAGATTCCTCCTCGCGGGGCCGAAGACGCCTCCGGAAAAGGAGGACGACCCCGAGCCGGCTGCGCCAGCCGAAGCGGCGGAACGCAAGTTCCTTCCGATACTTCCGGAGGATTCGATCCTCGCCTCGAGAACCGCTTACGGGCAGGAGCCCTCTCCCTCCGATCCGCCGGTCACGGAAATCGTCCCCGAGGACGAACCCGTCACGGAGACAGCGGAAGAGGCTCCGGCAGATCTTTCCCCCGCCCCGATCGGCGCCGAGGAAACCATCGAGCTTCCGGGCACGGCGGACGGGGCAGAGACGGAGATTCCGCTCGACGACATCGAGGAGGACGTGGCGGCCGCCGTCGACGAAGCCGCGGAAGAGGAACTCGCCGAGCCTCCGATGCCGGTTCTTCCCGACTCGGCGGCCTCGATCCGCGAGGACGAAGATTTTCCTCCCGACGACGGGGAGGACGAAGAGCCGGCGGAGGAGGAAAACGCCGATTCCGAGGCCTTCGAGGAGGACCTCGAGGAGGAGGCCCGCGGGCCTGCGGCCGAAGAGGAGCGGAAGGCTCCGCCCGCGCCCTCCGGAAGGAAAAAACCCTACGGCATTCCCGTGGACGGCATCCTCGCGACCTATTCGGACGGGAACTACTGGGAGATCGACGAGGAGACGAAACGCGCGGGCGACGTGCTCAGGACGACCCTGGAGGAGTTCAAGATCCAGGCCGAGGTCGTAGGCATCAGAAAGGGGCCGGTCATCACCATGTTCGAGATGCTTCCCGCACCCGGCGTGAAGCTCTCGAAGATCGTGAACCTCGCGGACAACATCGCCCTCCGCCTCGCCGCATCCAGCGTCCGTATCGTGGCGCCCATACCCGGCAAGCAGGCCGTCGGCATCGAAATCCCGAACAAGACGCGCTCCATCGTCTCCTTCGGCGAGCTCATCACCGACGAGAAATTCGAGAAGTCGAAGATGGAGATCCCCGTGGCACTCGGCAAGGGCATAGCCGGCGACGCCCAGTACATCGACCTCGTCCAGACGCCCCACCTCCTCATCGCGGGCGCCACGGGCTCGGGAAAGTCGGTGTGCGTGAACTCCATCATCTGCTCCATCCTGTACCGCAAGACCCCGCAGGAGGTGAAGCTCATCCTCATCGACCCGAAGATAGTCGAGCTCAAATTCTACAACGACATCCCCCACCTCCTCACGCCGGTCATCACCGAGCCGAAGAAGGCCTTCCAGGCGCTCCAGTACGCCCTCTACGAGATGGAGAGGAGGTACTCCCTGCTCGACTCCCTCGGCGTCCGCGACATCAGGTCATACAACCGGAAGATCAAGCAGAAGGTCCTCGCGACGCTCCCGCTGCCCTACCTCGTGATCGTCGTGGACGAGTTCGCGGACCTCATGGCCACCACGGGAAAAGAGCTCGAATCCACCCTCGCCCGCCTCGCGGCGATGAGCCGCGCCGTGGGCATCCACATCGTGCTCGCGACCCAGAGGCCGTCCATCGACGTCATCACGGGCCTCATCAAGGCGAACATCCCCTCGCGGATCGCGTTCATGGTGGCGAGCAAGTTCGATTCCCGCATCATCATCGACGCGGTCGGAGCAGAAAAGCTCCTCGGCAGGGGCGACATGCTCGTGGCCTCGGCCTGGGATCCCTTTCCCTTCCGAATGCAGGGGGCTTTCCTCTCCGAGGACGAGGTGGAGCGCGTCGTCGCGTACGTGAAGACCCTGGGCGAGCCGGACTACATAGACGAGGAGATCTTCATCGAGGACGAGGAGGAGGACGCGTTCTTCGAGGACAACGAGGACGACCCTCTCATGGAGAAGGCCCTGGAGATCGTCACGACCGCGGGCAAGGCCTCCGCCTCCTACCTCCAGCGCAGGCTCAAGATAGGGTACAACCGGGCCGCCCGGCTCGTGGAGACCATGGAGAGGCGCGGCATCGTCGGCCCCCAGGACGGAAGCAAGCCCCGCCGCATCCTCGGGATGCCGGACTAGGTCCTCGGCTTGGGTCCCCGGGTCGGCTCCGCACGGAGCGGGTCCTCGGGCCAGTAGTGTCTGGGATAGCGGCCCCTCATCTCCTTCCTGACTTCCGGGTACGTGTTCTTCCAGAAGCTCGCGAGGTCCCGCGTGATCTGGAGCGGGCGCGAGGCGGGCGAGAGCAGCCTGAGCACGAGGGGCCTGCCGCAGATCCTCGGCGCGTCCGATAGGCCGAAGACCTCCTGGATCTTCGCCTCCAGGACGGGTTCGTCCCCGGAATAGTCTATCCTCCGCCTGCTCCCCGTTGGGAGTTCGATCGAGTCCGGGGCCTCGCGGTCCAGGTCGCGGCGGAACCCCGAGGCGAGCCCTTCGACCGCGCGGAGGAGCCCATCCTCAGAGATCACGGGTCTGCCCGAGCCCCCGAGCGCGGCCCGATCCAGGTACGGAACGAGCCATTCGGACGCGGACGCTGCGAGATCGGCGTCCGAGAGCCTCCCCGGCGGCCCGCCCGAGGCTCCCGCGGCGAAGGCCCTTATCCGCGCGAGAAGCCTCCTGCTTCGATCGCTCCACGGCAGGACGCCGAGTCCTCCGGCCGAGAGACGGCTCCCGAAGGACTCGATGACCGCCTCGGTGGCCGCCGCCTCCCCCTCCCTGTCTCCGGCCGGGACCCCGGCTCTGGAGAGTTCCAGCTTTCCCGCCTTCCGCACGAGAACGATCCTCGGCGAAGGCCCCCGCCATTCGACTTCCCGGATTTCCGCTGCGAGCGGACCGAGTCTCCGCATCGCCGCTTCCTCGGAAAGCGGGAGCGCCATACGGATCGCGCCCGTCGACTCCCCGGCGTCCACGACCGGGGCGACGATCCATACAGAATCCGCGAGCTCGCCCGTGACGCCGCGGGGGAGCCTCGCCTTCCTTCCGTGGACGAAATCATAGGAACCGTCGCCGGCCTTCCTCGCGATCCTGTCGGGATAACCCGCGACTACGAGTTCGGCCGCTCCGGCTTCGTCCTCCCATGCCGGACCTCGTCCGCCCGAGGCGCCGAGAAGCCCGAGGATCCTTTCGGTCTCGCGCTCCGCCGCCCTCCGCCATGCGGGCGAGCCCTTGCCCAGGCGCAGGGCCTCGAGGCGGAGACGGAAGTCGGGCTCCCCTCTGAACGAAACCTCGTCCCTCTCCTCGATCAGGGCCGCGCAGGCCGCGGCGAGCCTGGGCGCGCCCGCGTCGAGTCCGGCGCGCACGATCACGCCGAGGCGGGGCGGGAGGCCGAGGGCGAGAATGCTCTTCCCCAGCCCGGTCGCGGTTCCGTTCGTCGCTACGGCTCCGAGTTCCTCGAGCAGCCGTCTCGCCTTGTTCCACGCCGCCCCGGGCGGAGGGTCGAGCCATCCGAGTCCGTCCGGACCGCAGGCTCCCCAGGCCGAGCATTCGAGCACGAGGCCGGAAAGGTCCGACCTCAGGATTTCGGGTTCCGTCTCGGGTCGGAGCGCCTCGCGCTCGCTCCAGAAGCGCACGCAGAGCCCCGGACCGAGGCGTCCCGCCCTTCCCTTCCGTTGGTCGGCCTGGGCCAGGGTCACGCGCTCCGTGACGAGGCGGTCCATGCCGGTCGCGGGATGGAAGCGGGTCGTGCGCGCCCAGCCCGAGTCCGCCACCGCGGCGATCCCCGGCACGGTGAGGCTCGTCTCGGCCACCGAGGTCGCGAGGACGATCCGCGGCGGGAGACAGCCGGAGGCGCGGTCGTCTCCGCCGCGCGGAGCGAGCACCCTTCGCTGCTCCTCGAGGGGAAGCGACCCGTGGAGTGCGAGGACCTCCGCGGCGCCCGGCAGCGGCTTCGAGAGGAGCTCCGCTTCGGTCCTCCGTATCTCGGCGAGGCCGGGGAGGAACGCGAGGACGTCTCCGCCGCGCCCTTTCGGCCGGGCCGCGAGGAGGTCGCGGATGCCCTCGGCGAAGGGGGCCTCCCAGCCGCGCTCCGGCAGGGGCCGGTACTCCACCTCGACCGGATGCGTTCTGCCTGGGCAGTCCAGGACGGGCGCGCCTCCCAGAAACGAGGCTACCCTCGTCGCGTCAATGGTCGCGGACATGACGAGCACCGCGAGGTCGGGCCTCGCCCTCCTCGTCTCGAGCACGAGAGCGAGCGCGAGGTCGGCGTGCAGGGACCTCTCGTGGAATTCGTCGAAAACGACGAGGCCGACGCCGTCCAAAAGAGGATCGGCCTGGACGAGCCTGGTGAGGATGCCCTCGGTGAGCACCTCGATCCTCGTCCGCGGGCCGGTTTTCCGCTCGTTCCTCACCCGGAAGCCGGCGGTTTCGCCGAGACGTTCACCGAGGAGATCGGAGATGCGGGCCGCGGCTGCCGCCGCCGCCACACGACGCGGTTCGAGCATGAGGATCTTCCTGCCGCCGAGCCAGCCGGCGCCGAGGAGATAAGGCGGCACGAGGGTGGACTTGCCCGCCCCGGTCTCGGCGCAGAGTACGAGCGTCCTCCTTTCGCCGAGCAGGCGGGAAATTTCGGGGAGGAATTGCGTTATGGGGTAATCGGGAAGGACCGGCACGGCCGGGAGTATACCCCGAACCGGCCGGACTGGTAAACGACGGGCTCAGCCCTCGGCGTATTTCTTGAGAAGCGCGAGGCCCTCGCGGATCTGAGCTGCGTCGATGCCCGAGTAGGCCATCCTGACGTATTTCCTGGTCTCGCCGGGAAGCGGACGGCCGAAATGGCCTCGCGTGCAGAAAGCGACGCCCGTCTTCGCCATGACGTCCTTGCGGAAGGCCTCGTAGTCAGTGAGGCCCTTCTTCGCCATGAGATCCGTCACGTCGGGGAAGAGATAGAAGGTCGCCTCGGGACGGTAGCAGCTCACGCCGGGGATCGTGTCCAGGATGTCCGCGGCAGCGTCCCTCCTCTCCTTCAAGATCCGGATTATCTCCCTCGCCCCGCTCTGGTCGCCGGTCAGGGCCTCCACCCCCGCGATCTGAACGTACTGGTTCGTGCATGACTCGTCGTTGAGGTTGAGCCCCGCGATGTACCCGACGACCTTCTCCGGTCCCGCGGCGCAGCCCAGCCTCCAACCGGTCATCGCGTATTTCTTGGAGAAGGTGTAGAGGATGACGCAGCGATCCTCCATCCCCGGAAGGGAGGTGAGGGAGCGGGAGGCCCCGGAATACCGTACGTCGAAATAGGCCTCGTCGCAGAGCACGTACAGGTCGTGCTTGAGGACGAATTCCGCGAGGGCCTCGAGATCCTCGGGAGGACACTCGGCCCCGGTCGGGTTGTGCATGTCGTTGAGGATGAGGAGCCTCGTCTTCGGCGTGACCGCCTTTTCGAGGGCCTCGAAATTGAAGAGGAAGTTGGTCTTTCCCGGCAGATAGCCGTAGGGCACCGCCTTCCCGCCGTGGAACTCGATCTGGGACTCGTAGATCGGAAAGCCGGGATTGGGATACAGGACCTCGTCTCCGGGGTTCATGAGCGTGAGGAGGAATTTGCCGATCACCGGCTTGCCCCCGGGCTGCACGGCGATGTTCTTCGCGGCGTAATGCGTCCCGCGATGCGCGTTGAGTTCGTTCGCGAGGGCCTCCCTGAGTTCGGGTATTCCGGCGTTCGGAGCATAGCCCGTCTTTCCGTCCCGCATCGCCTTGTAGGCCGCTTCGATGATGTTCCGGGGCGTCTTCATGTTGAGGTCCCCGATGTGAAAGGGATAGACCTTGTTCCCGGCCGCGGCGAAGGCCTTCGCTTCAGCCGACACCGCGAACGCCGTTTCTGTGCCGAGATGAGATATCCGTTCCGCAGGCTTCATGTCCAGCCTCCTTGGCTTCATGTGAGGCGGATCGATCATCCCCCCATCCTCACTTACCTAAATATAACCAAAATCCCGAATTTGTTAAGCCCGCCCGAGCAGGGAACTATCGGCCTGCACCGGAGACCGGCACGTCTTCCTGGGCAGCCAAAAGGTTGCATTCCCGCGAGTTTGCATTAGTATAATAAGTATGCGCGCTCTTCTCTGTTCGGTTCTCTGCCTTCTCCTATCTGCGCTTTCGGCCGCCGGGGACGAACGGGCACGCGATCCTTCCACCGTTCTCTTCATCGCGTCGACGAGTTCGATGAGCAGGGCCATGAAGATGCATGAAGCGTTTCTCTCTCGGTGGAAGGAACGGGAACCGGCGGTACGGGTCCTCTTCTACCCGCTGTCGGCCTACCTTTTCCCGCCGAAGAGCAGAGACTATGGCCTCATCGCCGAATCCATCGCCGCTCGGCTCGGGGGAGAGCCTCCGTCCCTCATAACCGCCTGGGGCGACCCCGCCCTGGTCCTCTCGCTCTCCTTGCGCGATGCCCGGTTCCCCTCGACTCCGATCATCGCCTTCGACATCATCGGCACCGACGTCGCGAAACGCGCAAGACTCACGGAGATGAAATCGCTCTACGTCGTCGAAATGGGAGATTTCGGAGCAAAGAACATTGAACTCGCGAAGACCATCTTTCCCGACAGGAAGAGGGTGGTCGTCCTTAATACGATAGGAGACGATTTCGCCAGAATCGAAAGCTTCAGGAAGGAATTCTCCTCCCGCTTTCCCGACCTCGACCTGGTTCTGTGCGTGAATCCCTCGCAGGCATCGGCGGACGCCGCGCTCCGCGAGGCTCCCGAGAAGAGCATGATCATAAACTACAGCCCGGGATGGGTGGATCTGACCGGCCGGTTCCTCTCCGGAAAGGACTTTTCCAATTCCCTCTTCGCCTCCTACGGCCTCCCCGAGTTCGAATACATCCGCGAGTTCATCGACAAGGGCATGGCCGGAGGATTCGGGATTCCCGTCGAGGTCTGGGGGAGCAACATCGCGGAACAGGGACTCTCCCTCGTTTTCGACGGGAAAAAACCGCCGACTTGGTCTGACGCGTCGGAACTGGGGAGGGCGTTCGTCGACTGCGCCCAGCTCGCCCGGTTCGGCGTTCCGCTGAGCCGGGTGCCCCCCGGAGCCGAACTCGTCAACGAGCCTCCTTCGGCCTGGGTCCGTTATCAGCCCATTCTCCAACCGGGAATCGCGGTCATGATGCTCGCGCTCGCCGCTTCCGTCGTCGCGGCCGTTTTCAAGCGGCGGGAGAAGAGACTTCTGCTCGAGGCGAATGCATGTCTGGAGAAGGAAGTCGCGGAACGCACGGCAGACCTGCGCGACTCGAACGAGGAACTGGCTGCAGCCAATTCGAACCTCAGGGCCGCGATACGGCGTACCGAGGAAATGCAGGAAAACGTACTTCGATCCGCGCGTGAGATCACCCTCGGCCGGTTCGCCGCCGCCATGGCCAACGGCCTCAACAGCCCCCTCAACGCAGTCCGTTCGGCGGGCGCCGCCCTCAAATCGATCGCCTCGGTCGGAGAAAACGGACTCGCCGACTACCTTCTCTCCCTGAACGAAGCACAGCGCGCCCTCTTTTCCCGCCACGCGGACAAGGTCGTCTCCGGTTCGGCGGAAGGCGAGACGATCCTCTCGGGAACGGACGTCATCGAACTCGAGCGCAGGTTCGGGAGCCTCCTTCCCGGCGACTGGGCCTCCCTCGCCGCCGATCTCGCGGATTCCGGTCTCGCCGGCCTCGACGATGCGGCTCTCGCGGAATTCGCGACCGAAGACGGCAGGGCGGCGGCGCGGGCGCTCTACGGCCTCTCGATCCTCGTGCGCTCCGCCTGGATCATCGACGAGTCCGTGGATCGCGCGGTCGACGTGGTCAGGACCGTTCACGATTACGTTTCAGGCGTCGAAACGGAGACCTCCGGCCCCGCCGACCTCCGCGCAACCGTAAAGCGCGCCCTGCTCCTCTTCAAGAATCGCCTTCCGGCCTCGGTTACGCTCCGCACGGAATACGAGGATGTGCCTGAGGTCCGTGGTTCGGAATCCATGTACTCGAGGGTCTGGATCCATCTCATCCAGAACGCCCTCCAGGCCATGCCCGAAGGGGGAAGACTCGACGTTTCGGTGCGGAAGGAAGGGGATTTCGCGACGGTATCCGTCGGAGACGAGGGGATCGGCATCGATCCTTCCGTGGCTGACCGCATCTTCGAACCGTTCTTAACGACGAAGCCTTTGGCGGAGGGGATGGGTCTCGGGCTCGCTTACTGCAGGCGCTCCATCGAGAGTGTGGGAGGCTCGATCGAGTTCTTCCGCAAGGAAAGGGGAACGGTCTTCCTGGTTCGGGTACCGACGGGAGGCTCGCAATGACCGGCAAGCGGGCCATTCTCATAGTCGACGACGAGGCCATCCTTCTCCTCTCCATGAAACAGGAACTCAGGTTGAAATTCGGCTGTGCGTACCATTACGAAACCGCGCTCAGCGCAGAGCAGGGTTTCGCGGCCATGGACCGGCTCGAGAAGCTGGGCATCGAGGTCCCCCTCGTCATATCGGACTGGCTCATGCCGGGGATGCGGGGCGACGCGTTCCTCAGGCGTATTCGGGAAAGAAGTCCGGGAACGAAACTCGTGCTCCTCAGCGGACACGCGGACAGGTCCCAAATGGAGGAACTCTCCGCCGAGATCGGACTCCTCTCCTTCATGAGCAAGCCCTACGTCTCCTCGACGCTCTACGACGTCGTATACCGGGCGATGAAGACGGACTGAGGTCCAGAGGATCGCTTGTTCCCGATTTTCCCGCTTGACCGTTCGCGATTCCCGGGCGAAACTACCCGTACATGAAAACTCCACCGACGATCCCGATCCGGCGGGCCGGCTTATTCGGGGCGTTCATCGCCGGCCTCGTCCTCGCTTCCTGCGCCGGGCTCCCCGAGCCTCTTCCGGCGGAACGCTTGCCTCCGGAAAAGGTTCCCGAGCGAGCGGCTCCCAGCCTCGTGATCGCGTCGCCGGGAACCAGGACGGAAAGCCAGCTCGCCGCATTTCTCAGGAAAGGCAATCCCTCGGTTTCCGAGGAACGGGCCGCGGAATTCGCGAGGATCTACCGGGAGGAGGCGGCCGCGGAGGGGATCAACCACGACATCGCCTTCTGCCAGATGCTTCTCGAGACCGGGTTCCTCAAATTCGGGGGCACGGCGAAACCCGAGCAGAACAACTTCTGCGGATTGGGCGTGACGGACTCCAGGACTCCCGGGGAGTCGTTTCCCACCGTAAGGCTCGGGATCAGGGCCCACATTCAGCACCTCAAGGCCTACGGCTCGAAAGAGCCCCTCCGCGGCGACCTCGTCGACCGCAGGTTCAAATACGTGAAACGGGGCATAGCCCCCACGGTGGACGGTCTCACGGGACGCTGGGCGGCGGATCCGGCCTACGGGAGAAAAATCGGAGACCTGCTCCGGGGGCTGTACTCGCTCTAGCGCCGCATCCTCCCCGACCGGACATCTCCACTTGCGTTCGGGCCCGGATCGAACCTATAGTAGAGATATGGAATCCTTACGGTTCTGTTCCCGGTGCGGCGGCATTCTGGAGAAAGGCTTTCTCTATTGCCCATACTGCGGCATGGAACTCGTCTCCAGGCCGATTCCTGAAAAAATTCTGTCGAAATCTTTCGAACGGCTCGAAGTCCAGGCGATGGCCTCGTCCCTGCGCCGGCTCGACGGCTGCGGAGACGCACTCGACAGGATGGAAAAGGAGCTGGACTCTTTTCTCGGAGGAAAAAGGGTAAAAAAACCGAGGGCGGATGCCGATTTAGAATGGTAGGGCCCGATACGACCGCCTTCGGTCACGACGGCCCCCC
Source organism: uncultured Spirochaetaceae bacterium (assembly GCA_964397655.1). Taxonomy (GTDB): domain Bacteria; phylum Spirochaetota; class Spirochaetia; order DTKZ01; family DTKZ01; genus CAYNKA01. The sequence continues at coordinate 16,025 of CAYNKA010000010.1, forward strand.
ATGAAGAAGAGGGTATCGCGTTGAAAAGACCGTGCGCACTGATCCTGCTCATCCTCGGAGCGGCGGCGAGCCTGTCCGGCGAGGTGTTTTTTTCCAATCTCCATCTTTCGAAGGACAACAGGCTCCTGTTTCAGGCGACGGCGGACATACCAGGGCACGACGAATTCCGGACCCTCTTCCTCACCGACGTGAAGAGCGGTTCGATACGCCAAATGACTTTTTTCCCGGAGGAGCTGCGATTCCTCCCGCAGACCGGCCAGGTCCAGATCCAGAACCGTTTCGGCGTGTTCCGCACCGACAAGGACCTCGCGAATCCCTCGCCCATAAGCCGTTTTCCGTCGTTCGTGACCGGAAAACAGGTCCAGACCGGCAAGATAGCGCCGATTCAAGCCTCACCCGACGGAAGGTTCCTCCTCTACCTCGAACCAGCGTCATCCGCATACGGCGACCTCGTCCTTCTCGACATCGTGAGCGGAAAGACCGAGATCGTCTCGAAGCAGGTCGAACTCTCGGTTTCCGGACCCATGGCGGAGTGGTCGCCGAATTCCCAGTTCTTCATCTACGCCAAGACCGGAAGGCTCTTCTATTTCTCCCTCGACCAGTTCCTGAACGGCAGGCTCGTAGGCGAAAGCTACCGGAGCATCGGCGAAGGCGGCATGTCCAGCGTCAGATGGGGCAGGAACGGCGACCTGTATTACCTTTCCGGCACCCTCGTGTTCAGGATCATGGGGATCGAGCTCTTCACCCGGACCCTGTACCAGAACCTCATCCGCATCGGTCGGATCGCGGGAAAGATTCCCTACGAGTTCGATCCCAACTTCGACAGCTTCTGGATATCGCCCGACGGCGCGAAGATGCTGCTCAACGTCGGCGGAAGAAACGTTTTCCTCTATTACCTCCAGGCCGACGATTTTCTTTCCATCGGAAAAAACCTCTCCCTGCCCTACCTCTTCCTGCCCAGGAACACGATGATCAGGTCCGTGGCCTGGTCGAAGGACGACATGATAACCATTCTCGCGGCCGGCCTTTCGGGCGGCGGCGAGGTGTCCTCGGTTTTCCGCCTCGACCTGGGGGCGAAAGCGACCGCATTCACGAAAACCGACGAAACCGCGGTAACCAGGATCGAGCTGTCCCCGGACGAGACGAAGGCCGCTCTCCTCGATTCCGCCTCGGTCGTCTTCCGCGATTACAGGACCTGGAACGCGCTCAAGACCGTGGGCTACGAAAAGCCGGTCCACGCGGTCTGGACCAAGGAGAACGAACTCGTAGTCGGAGGAAGCTGGCTCGTCCAGTCGGTTTCGGCGGATACCGGCGAACTCAAGTTCATCTGCTTTTCGCAGCCGGAGGAGTACGGATTCAAGGGCAACGAAATCCAGATACGGACGAGAAACGTCATGCGCAGGGCCGAGGGCCAGAGCCAGACGCTCTCCGCGCTCCCGGCGTTCGAGCCGGAACCGGCCGAGGTGGCCACGGGCGTATACCGGGTCTACCTCGAACCTCTCGCCTCGGGAAGCTACAGGAACCTCGTCATGGTGAGGAAGGTACAGAGCCCGGGGACCAATCCTCTGTTCACGCCGCCCGCAGTCCAGTACGAACCTTTCCCGGAAAAGGACGAGGCTCCCGACACCGTGAGCTTCTCCCACGGGTCCCGTATAAGAAGCAGGGAGGTGGCCTTCACCTTCGACGCCATAGACTCGGTAGAGGGCCTCACGCGCATCCTCCACACCCTGAGTGAATACAAGATCAGGGCGACCTTCTTCGTCAACGGGGACTTCATCCGCCGCAATCCGGGAGCGGTCAAGGAGATTGCCGACTCCGGTCACGAGGTGGGATCCCTCTTCTACACCTACTTCAACATGACGGATCCCCAGTTCCAGATCACCCCCGAGTTCATCAAGCAGGGCCTCGCCAGGAACGAGGACGATTATTTCGCCGTGACGGGCAAGGAGCTTTCCCTGCTCTGGCACGCTCCGTATCATTTCGTAAGTTCCGACATCGTCAAGGCCTCCAAGGACATGAACTACGTCTACGTCGGAAGGGACGTGGACAGCCTCGACTGGGTGGTGAAACGCGACGATTCGGGATTGAGCAGGCTCTACTTCCCCTCCGCGGACCTCGTGGAGAGGATTCTGAAGCAGAAGAAACCCGGTTCCATCATTTCCATGCGGATCGGAAAACCGGGCGATTCCAAGGTCGGGTCCTGGAGGGACGACTACCTCTTCCAGAAACTCGACCTCCTCGTCAATCTCCTCGTATCCCGCGGCTACAGGATCGTGCCGGTTTCGGTGCTCCTGGACCGATCGCGGTGAGGGTTGCACGGGGGATCGAGGAAGGGGTATTATGCATGGTCCGGAGGCTTTTCGCGTGAAGGGAGGAAAAACATCTTGAACTCGTATCCGAATCCGCTCCGCGCCTACAAGGAAACGAAGGTTCGTACCGCCAGCCAGGGGAAGCTCATCGTCATGCTCTACGACGAGGCCCTCAAACAGCTGGATACGGCGATCAGCGGCTTGGAAGGCAGAACGAAACATCTCGACTCGATCCACAACGCGGTCCTGAAAGCCCAGGATGTGGTAACGGAACTGATGGTCTCCCTCGATTTCGATCGCGGGGGCGAGATTGCGAAGAACCTGTTCAATCTCTACATGTTCTTCAACCGCCAGCTCATGGAGGCGAACGTCCGGAAGGACACGGCCCCCATCAAGGACGTCCGACGCCTCATGGGGGACCTCAGGGAGGCATGGCTGCAGATCTCCAACGTGCAGGTCTCGGGCAACACCGCGGGGCCGAACGTGAACATCGCGGGCTGACGGCGATATGAAACGCAGCGATCTCATGGCCGCTCTCGAGGAGCGGCTTTTGTTTTATCGGGAGCTCATGAGGAACCTTTCCGAGGCGGTCCGCGACGAGGACGCCGAGAGGATCTCCGGCTACACCGAACTGGAAACCCTGGAAATCGCGAAGATCAACGCGCTGGGAAGGAGCCTGGAAGGTCTGCCCCGGCCCGCGGACGAGACCGAGATTGAGATGGTCCGGCTTCTCGAGCGAAGAATCGCCCAGGCATCCCGCACGGCGGGCGAGGCCTCGTCCCAGGCGAGGAAGCTTCTCACGGAGCGGATGGCCGATCTCGGGCGGCGCAGAACCGAGGCGAGACGGGCATCCGCAGGGGGGAACGAATCGACCCAGCCCGCGCCGAGCTTCATCGACATCACGCTCTGATCCGCATCGCTCCGGGAGCCCTGCCCTTTCGGACCTGCCTCTTCATTACCTCCAGTCTTTCCTGAGCTCGTCGATGTAGACGAGCCGCTTCTCCGCAATGCTCGCGTTCGCGGCGATTCCCGTGAGGATCGACCAGGCGCCCGCTACGTGGTCGGCCCTGAGTCCGAAGGGATCGGCGTCGTTTCCGATGAACACGTCCCTGAGGAGCCTCCTGTCCGCGCCTCCGTGCCCTCCCTCGACTTCCTTCTCGAAGACGATCCGCGAGGGTCTTCCCCAGTGCGGCCGCACGGTTATCACCGCCTCTTCCTTGATCTCGACCTCGCTGCCGTCCCTGACGTCCGGCCTGTTCTTGTCGCTTTCGCTTCCGGACACGTAGGACTTCTCCACGACCTCGTACTCGATCCGGCCCGAAGTGCCGTTGAAGGCGATGCGGAAACCCTCCCAGGGCGAGTAGGCGGTGAGATGATAGCTCATGGAGGCGCCGTTCCTGTAATTGACCACGAGGGCCATGTCGTCCTCGATGGAGATGCAGTCTCCGAACACGCTCTGGTCCCTCCGGTAGCCGTCCTCGTACTCGGCGTCCAGGTACAGGGCCTTCAGGTTGGGATCCTTCGAAAGGTCCAGGGCGAAGGGATCCCCCTCGGCGTTCGGATGCCCGGTCGCCCGGTCGTAGAATTTCTCCACTCCCCTGCCCTCCGCGTTCTCCCTGCCGTAGAATTTGAGGGCGCCCGATGCGTAGACGCTTTCAGGCTTGGAATCGAGCCACCAGTTCACGAGGTCGAAGTGGTGCGTCGCCTTGTGCACCATGAGGCCGCCCGAGTTCTTCTTGTCCCTGTGCCAGCGCCGGAAATAATCCGCTCCGTGCCTGGTGTCGAGAAGCCATTCGAAGTGGACGGAGAGGACCTTGCCCACAGCGCCGTCCATGAGGAGTTCCTTGATGCGCGTGTTCCGGGGCGCGTACCGATAGTTGAAGGTGACTCTGAGCTTCCTTCCGGTTCGCTTGACCGCGTCGAGGATGGCTGCGCAGCGTTCGGCGGTGATCGTCATCGGTTTTTCGGTGATCGCGTCGCAGCCCGCTTCCATGGCGCGGATGATGTATTCGTGGTGGGTCCTGTCCATGCTCGTCACGATGAGGACGTCCACACGGTTCTTCTTCAGCATCGTCTCGAGTTCGGCCGGGGCGTAGGTCGGCAGGGCCTTGTGTTTGAACTGCTCCACGAGGCAGGAGTTCGTGTAATTCATCCGCGTCCGGTTCGTGTCGCAGAGCGCGACGAGCTCGCCGTGTTTCCTGTACTCCTCGTCCGCCAGCGCCGCCCAGTACATCCTGGACCTGCTTCCGAGGCCGATGATCGCGTATCGTTTCCTGGTCTTCGAAGCCATGATTCCGTTCTCCTTCGGGCGAATCCCCGGCCCGATCTTAGCCTTCCGACCCCCCGAAAAGGAATGTCGAATTCGGACAGGGAATGCACAAATTCGCACATAAAACGGCCGAAGGACGGTCAGTGCCGGTGATCCGGTTCTTGCCCGATCCTCTTCACGAGGAGCTTGTCGATCCGGTTCCCGTCCATGTCCATGATCTCGAAAAGGAGTCCCTGCCATTCGAACATCTCGGCCGCCTGAGGTATCCTGCCGAGAATGGTGAGGGCGAAACCCGCCACCGTATGGAATTCCATCTCCTCTTCGGGATAGGCCTCGAGGAATTCGAAGAATTTGTCCGCCGGGTAGTAGCCGTCCACGAGATAGGAGCCGTCTTCCCGCTTCAGGATCTCCGGCTCGTCCGAGGCGCCTTTCATCTTGATTTCTCCCAGGATCGCCTCGGCGAGATCGACGAACGTGACCATGCCCTCGATGCCGCCGTATTCATCCACGACGAAAATGGCCTTTACGTTGCTTTCCCGCAGGATGGAAAAAACCTTGAGGGAGTTGGCCGACTCCGGCATCATGAGGGGCTTCTTCATGTAATCCCTGAAATTCGAGTAGGTCCCAACTGCGACGGCATGGATGAGGTCGAAGGTCTGGATGACGCCGACCATGTCGTCGAGACTCGACTCGCACACCGGGAAGACCCTGACGTGGGGGTTTTCCAGGACGATGCTCTTAACTTCCTCGGGCGTCGAGTCTAGTTTTATGATCTTCAATTCGGTCCTCGGGGTCATGAAGGCGCTTATCCTCTTGTCTCCCACGTAGAGAACCCCTTCGACCACGTCCATTTCGCGCTTGTCGAAAACGCCCGCCTCGGTTCCCTGGGCCATCAGCACCCTGAATTCCTCCTCCGTCACCGGAGGCTCGTCCGAGGGCTCGACTCCGAGGACCTTGAGCACGAACTCCGTTGTCGTCGTGAGCAGGCGCACGATCGGGGCGAAGACGATCGCGAGGAACCGCATGGGAATGACCATGAATGCCGCGATGGGCTCCGGCCTGAGGAGAGCCATCCGTTTCGGCACGAGCTCGCCGAAGACGACCGAGACGAATGTCGTCCCGAGGACGACGATCACGATGGAGAGGACCTCGGCACGGGAAGCGAGCCAGGGAACGGATTCGAGGACGTTCCGCAGAGACCTCGCGAGCGTCGCCTCGCCGAAGGCTCCCGCCAGAATTCCGATGAGCGTGATTCCGATCTGGATGGTGGAGAGGAACCGGCCCGGCGACTCGGCAGTCTTCAGCGCCAGCCTATAATTGTACTTCCCCTTATCGGCCTTCTCCTTGAGCCTCGCCTTCCGAGACGAGACCACGGCCATCTCAGAAAGCGAGAAGACGCCGTTTATGACTATGAGAACCACGAGAATGAGAAATCCCTGAGCGAGCATACGGCCTCCGTCTCAGTTATAACCGATTTCAGCCGATTATCCTATCAGTTTCGCACCAGTAGCGGCGGCTCCGCAATGCCTTCCGAGAAGTTCCGCGAGCCTCATCGCGCAGGCATCGAGTTCATCATGATGTTCCACCGCGGAAGCCTCCTCGAAAAAAAAGCCGCCCGGAATGACCGGACGGCTTCGATCGCTCACGCGCCGGAATGCTCCGGCGCGTCGCACGTCACTTCGGTGGCTGCCATTCTCCCGAGCGGTTCTCCCCCGGCAGGTTGGGGATCTTGAGCTTCAAGCCGGGAAGGATGAGATGAGGATTGTCGGGGTTGGGCAGGATGCTCTTGTTCGCTTCGTAGATCTTGGGCCATTTCCACGGATCGCCGTAGATGAAATCGTATTCGGCTATTCTCCAGAAGCAGTCTCGCCTGCCGGGGATGAGCCTCACGGTGTAGTATTCGGGCTTGGCCGAGCCGCTCGGGGCCGGCTGATTCTTGTCGGGCGTCGCCACGGAGTCCATCGACTTGAGGACGGGCTGGATGTCCTTGAGGGCCTCGAGCACGGCGCGCGAGCCGTCGATGCTCGCCTGATACGAGGCGCTCTTCCACGAGCTTTCCGCAATCTCCATGGAAGCGGTCGCGGCCTTGTAGGCGTCCGGATAATTGTCCTTCGCGTTGATGAAGTCGGCGTATTTCATCCTGTCGGAAGCCCTGTTCTTGAGATTGTAGGCTATGTACCGGAGACGCTCCTTCTCCGCGAATTCCCGCGCCTTCTTGAACTGATCCTGGGCGAGATTGGAATATTCCACCGACTTGTCGTAATCCCCGTCGCTGAAGGCCTGCTTCGCGAGGTTCTGATACTCGAGACCTTTCCGATAATCGGGGTTGTCCATGAGGTTCTGAGAAAAAACTGACAGGGCGGAAAACAGGAATCCCGCCGTAAGGAGAAAAATCAGGAACTTTTTCACGGTTTCGCCCCCTGTTTCTGGTTTCCTTCGATTTCTTTCGACACTTCCTTGATGACCTGTTCGGTCGAGGTCTGGTCGGAAGCCGTCTTCCTGAGCGAATCGTCGGCCTTGGTCCGCTTCGCCTTGGCGATCTCGTAGCTTTCGTTGTATGCCTCGATGGAAGTTCCGGAAGCCTCCCAGGCCTCGAGGTATTTCTTTTCGGCGAAGAGAGCTTCAGCTTCCTTCCATTTCGCCTCGCCGATGCCGTACTTCTCGGACGCGGCCCGCGCGGCCTTCTCCTGGTCGGCCTTCTTCTTGGCGGTGTCCCGCTCAACGCTCCTGTCCCTCGTTTTCTGGGAAACAGCGGTCTCGATGACCGAGTTGTAGTTCGCAGCAGCCCCATCGAGGAGCTCTTTCGCCTTCTTGTTGTCCTTTCCGTAGACGTCCTTCCCGGCTTTCAGGGAATCGTTCCCCTTCTGATAGTCCTCGGGCTTGGCCGACGCGAGTCCGTACTTGTCGATGGCCTCCTTGAGGGATTCGGCCTTCTTCAGTTCGGCCTCGGGTTTCGGCACTTCGACGACAGCAGGAGCGGCGGATTTTTCCACCGGCGGCTTCTCGGTCGGCGCCGGAGCCGATGCGCAGGATACCGCGAAAAGAAAGGCCGCCAGACAAAGCAAGCATGCAAGGCTTTTTTTCATGAGTACCTCCAGATTACGCGAGAGACGCTCCCCCGTCGGCGGAAACGGACTCTCTTTAATGAAAATCATACCACCTCGGATGTCCGTCTTCAAGCTAAAAACGATTTTCGCGGAATCTTCGCGATCATTCGGCCGTTTTTCGTCGTCGAACCAGCCGCTCTGGCGGTTTTTCGCGTATTTCGCTATAGTCCGACTCATGAGCGACGTCAAAAGCGATCTCGCACGACTCCTGCCCCTGCTCGTCGAAGCCTGGAGAAGGGAAAGTCCCCTTGACCGGAGAGGCGGGAGGGGGCTGACGCCGGCCGAGATCATGGAGACCGCCCTCAAGGTCAGGGAGCTTTCCCGCGGCCTTACCCGAGGACGGAAACTCGCGGGAGGCGGGTATTTCGACGAACCGGCCTTCCTCGGGGCGTACCTCCTCCATTTCTGGCCCGCTTCCTACGTCCAGGCGAGGATGCTCCTCCGCGACACTGCGGGGAGGGTTTCATCCGCCCTGGATCTCGGTTCCGGTCCGGGCGCCTTGAGCCTGGCCCTCCTCGATTCGGGAGCGGAACGCGTGATCGCCGCGGACCGGAGCGAGCGAAGCCTCGCGGCAGCCGAATCCGTCGCGCGTTCGGCCGGTTTCCGGCTCCATACCGAGGTGTGGGACGCGCTCGGTCCCGGCCCCCTTCCCGAAGGGAGCTTCGAGCTCGTCACCTTCGGCCACCTGCTCAACGAGCTCTGGAAGGACGCGCCGGACCGGCTCGAGCGGAGGGCCGGCCTCGTGGAAAAGGCGGCTGAGCGCCTCGCGCCCGGAGGCAGGATCCTCGTCATCGAGCCCGCGCTCATGGACACGGCGCGGGACCTCCTCCGGCTTCGCGACCTTCTCGTCGGGCGTGGTTTCCGCGTCCTCCGTCCCTGCATCTTTCAAGGGCCCTGCCCCGCCCTTCCCGATGCCACCTGCCACGCGGAGTTCGACTGGAACCCTCCAGGCCTCGTCAAGGAAATCGCGAGAAGGAGCCGGGTCTCCGACCGCGACGACGTGAAGGCGGCCTATCTTCTCCTGGACAAGACCTCGCGGCCGGACTTCCCATCCGAAGCCTCCGAAGGCACTCCCTACCGGGTCGTCTCCGAGGGCATGCTCTCGAAAAGCGGAAGACTCCGCTACCTCGTATGCGGCGCGGGGGGGAGGTTCCCGCTTTCCGCGAAAAAAGCGGACCTTCCCGCCCGGATCGAGGGATTCCTGAGGCTGAAGCGCGGAGACCTCGTCGCTTTCGCGAAGACCGAGCGCCGGGAGAACGGCCTCGGCCTGACGGCGGAGAGCGAACTCAGGATCCTGGAGCGCCGCGGCGACCTCTCGTGATCCACAGGCAGCATCCGGCCGGGCCGCCGACGTCTCAGAGAGAAAAGGCCCCTTCCTTCTCCGGCTGGTACACGACCTCGTCCACCCTGAGGCGCATGGATCCTCCGGGGGCCGCATATTCGACCTCGGAACCCTCCATTTCTCCGATCAGCGCCGCGCCCAAGGGCGCGAGGATGGAAACGGTGTTCTTCGAAGCGTCAGCCAGCCCCGGAAATACGAGGGTATAGGTCTCCTTCCTCCCCGTGATGAGGTCGGTGAACCTCACGGTGGAATTCATGGTGACCACCGCCTCGGGGATCATGCTCTGGGGTACGACCGAGGCACGGTCGAGCTCCTTCTCGAGGGCGTCGAGACTGGAACCGCGGACTCGCCCCGATTCCTTGAGCGACTGGAGTATGCCCCTGAGTCGCTTGAAATCGAAGTCCGTCATGTATATCTGTTTCTTGGCCATACCGTACCCTCCTGATTCTCAGGTTTCGGACGAGAACGTCATCATCGTATTTATCGAGAAGATAGGGAAAATCGTCCCACGGGGGTACCATCATTGTCCTTGTATCCCCCGTGTACGGAAGGATACCGGGCTAGGGATTCGAGAGCAGGAATGAGGAGAGCGTGGTGTCCTTGTCGAGTCCGAGCTTTTTGCGGATGTTGTGGCGGTGCCGTTCCACGGTGAGCTCCGAGAGCCCGAGGCTGCGCGCGATTTCCTTCGTCGTGAGGCCTCCCCGGACGAGCCTGCAGACTTCGATCTCCCGGGGACTCAGTCCTTCGTAGATCCCCTGGAGTTCGGGTTCGACGAGCGCCCTGAGGTTCCCGAGGGTGTTCGAGAGAAGATCCGCCCAGGAGCGGAGCGAGGGATCGCGCCCGAGAGGAACGAGCACTTCCCGCTCGATTACCTGACGGACCCTGCGGATGAGGAGGCGCTTCTCTCCCTCGAAGCGGTAGAGGATTTCCCGCAGGGCGGCGTTCCTTCTCCTGCTCCTCGACTCGGCGCGGAAACGCCTGAGCGCCGCATACAGGAGGCCCGCGATCGATGCCAGGAGCAGCCTTTCGCGCTCGAGGAAGGTCGGCCCGCTTCCCTCGTGCCCCGGATAATACGCGACGATTTCTCCCTTCGAGTCCGAGTCCGTGGGAATGCCCGCTCTGAGTACGGACCCGGACTCCTCGGAGGCATCCGGCTCCCCGGTTTGCGACCTGCCGTAGCGTATGCGAATCCTCACGCGGTCCGGATGCTGAAAGGCGCCCCTGAGCAGGTCCGCCGCCCGAACGAGGAACCGCTCGACCGAACCGGGCGGATCGATCATGAGAGCCGCCAGGGCGTAGAGCGAATCAAGTTCCTTTTCCCGCTCCCTGAGGGCGGATTCCTTCGAGTCCATGCGCTCCAGGCTATCCCAGGAGACCCGCGGCGTCAACCGAGGGGCCGCCCGGCACTTGCCCAAGGCCGCGTAATTTCCTACATTTTCCCCATGCGCATCCTGGTGGTGGAGGACGACGAAAAAATCTCGAATTTCGTGGCGAAGGGACTCAAGGAGGCGGGTTTCGCCGTGGACGCCGTGAAGAACGCGGAGGACGGGCTCTCCTTCCTCGCCGGCACGGACTACGACGCCGCGGTCGTGGACATCATGCTTCCCGGCATGGACGGCCTCTCCATGATCGAGAAGCTTCGGGCAGCGGGCGGAAGGACTCCCATCCTCATCCTGAGCGCGCGGCGCAGCGTCGACGACCGGGTGAAAGGCTTCCAGACAGGAGGCGACGACTATCTCACCAAGCCCTTCTCCTTCGCCGAGCTCCTCGCCAGGCTCCAGGCCCTCATCAGGCGGTCGGGAATGGGGGAAAGAAAGACCAGCCTCGCCTACGAGGACCTTTCGATGGATCTCGTGTCCCGCGAAGTGACGAGGGGGAACGTCCGGCTCGAACTCCAGCCCCGCGAATACTCGCTCCTCGAATACTTCCTCCGCCACCCCGGCCAGGTCCTCTCGAAGACGATGATCATGGAGCACGTCTGGGACTACGATTTCGATCCGCAGACGAACGTCGTTGACGTTCTCGTCCATCGCCTCAGGAACAAGGTGGACAAGGATTTCGACGCGAAGCTGCTCCATACGATCCGGGGAGTGGGCTATGTCCTCAGAAAGGAGTGAATCCGGGGCGGCCCCCGGAAAGATCTTCGGATTCTACCGGATCAACTTCAGGATCACCCTGCTCTTCTCCCTGCTCTTCGCCCTCACCTCCCTGCTGCTCTTCAGCGCCGTGTTCCTCACGGTGAGACAGTCCATCCGCCAGGACGAGCTCCGCTTCATCAGCCACAAGCTCCTCGCGTACTGGGCCAGGACCCAGACCACGAAGATCGAGGATTTCGTCGAGACCCTGGACGAAGGGGCCCTGCTCCTGGAAGGCACCCCCTTCTTCCTCAGGATTTCCGATGCCGAGAACAGGACCGTTTTCTTTTCCTATCCCCAGATCTGGAAGGATTTCTTCCCGGACAATCTTGAAAAGTCGAAACGATCGCCCGAAGGCCCGATCGTCCTCCGCTCTCCGAAACACTCCTATTCACTCGAGGCCGCGGGGATTCCGATCTCGGGCGATTATTTCCTCCAGATCGGCATCTCCACGGAGAGCCGTGACAAGATCCTCGCCCTCGTGGTGAGGAACTTCTCCCTCCTGTTCATTCCCCTCCTCGCCCTCAGTTTTCTCCTCGGCGCCTTCCTCACCGCGAAGACCCTCAATCCCATCCACCGGCTCACCGACGCCGCGAAGCGCATCGTCGACACCGGAGATCTCGCCGCGCGGATCCCCGAGAGCCCGGCCCGCGACGAGCTCCGCAGCCTCGTGGTCCTGTTCAACCGCATGCTCGGCCGCATCGAGACCCTGGTCCAGGGCATGCGCGGTACCCTGGACACGGTGGCGCACGACCTCAGGACCCCCCTCACCCGCTTCCGGGGCGTTGCGGAACTCGCCCTGGAAAAGCCGGACGACGCGGGCCGCTGCCGCGAGGCTCTCGCCGAGGGGATCGAGGAATCCGAAAAGATCCTCACCCTCCTAAATGCCTTCATGGACCTCTCGGAGGCGGAGACGGGTACGCTCCGCCTCGACCTAAAGCCGACCGACCTCTCCATCCTCGTCCGGGATGTCGCGGAGATGTACTCCTTCGTCGCGGAGGAAAGGAGCATACGGGTGGAGACCGATTCCGTGGAACCGATGACCGCGGAGGTGGATGCGCCCCGGTTCAAGCAGGCGGTCGGGAACCTCCTGGACAACGCGGTGAAGTATGCCCCGGAGGGAAGCAGCATATTCGTCGGCCTGCGGAGGGAAGGGAACGACTCCTTCCGCGTCGAGGTTCGCGACGAGGGACCCGGCATCCCGGAGGACGAGCTTCCCCACATCTGGGAACGGCTCTACCGAGGCAAGGACGGCCGCTCGAAGCCGGGCCTCGGCCTGGGCCTCAGCCTCGTGAAGGCCATTGCCGAGGTCCACGGCGGCCGCGCGGAAGCCGCGAACAACGAGGGCAAGGGAGCGAGCTTCACGATCAGGTGCCCGCTTTCTCAAGCGGCGAAACAGGCTCCAGGCTGAACACGAGCACTGCGGTCCCGGCGGTCATCGCAGACGGCTCGCCCTCTATTCGTTCTTCATCTACGTTCACAGCCTGAATTGATGGATTCTCAAACCGCATCGATGAAATCTTGTTCCGCGATTCCCGCCTGTTTCAAGACGCTTTTCAAAGTTCCCAAGGCAAGCTCGTCATGAAAAGGCACTACGCATCCTCGGTCGCCCTTCCGCAGAACGACATGACTCCCTCTTTGTCTTGCGACTTCAAAGCCGAGCTTCCGCAATGCGGCGATGGTTTCTTTCCCAGAAACGACGGGAAGTTTAGGCATGGATTGCTACATTGAAGGTCGTCACAAAAAAATGCGGCGCGTCTTTGCGGGGGAACTCTTCCAGATACAGCTCGGTTGCTTCCTTCAGGTTGCCAAGAGCCTCCTCTACGGTCTTTCCCTGGCTCGCGGTTCCTACTTCCGGACACTCGGCTACGTACCAATCGGCTTCTTTGTGAATCAGGGCGGAAAAAACCGCTTCGGTCACAGTCTTCATCCTAACATAACTCTACACATTCGGCATGTATCCGTCAAGGAAACACCTCATGCCTCCTCACCGAGCATACTTCACGATGACGGTGTTGATACTCGTTGAACCTCCCGTGACGCTCTCACTCCCGTAGGTGTAAGAGGAGTTGCCGCCCTGAGTCCCCACGGCATAGACGTGCCCCGAGGAATCCGACGTAATGCCTGTGAAAGTGGATTCATTGGTACCGAAAGTGACCGATCGGGCCCACTGGGCAGTGCCCGGAGGAATGACCCATTTTGCGTAGAGGGTCAGATATACCTGAAAAACCGTCATGGTACCACGTCAGCTTTTACAGGCCGCACCGGCGACCAGACATGAAAATATCGAGAAAAGAGCCGGTCTCAATTGATTCTAAACAAACAAATTACGTTTGCTATCGCCGTTTCAGGGTATTTCTCAGTCTTTCAAAACTGTAATTCTCCCGTAAAGTTGCTGAAAGATTGCCGGAGTATCCTCGTATCGTGAATGACGAAATTCGAGGAGGAAAAGATCATGAATAAACGAAGATTCGTTCTTCCGATTCTGCTTGCGATAGGCTTGTTCCTCGGTTCTGCGCAGTTCATCGCGAGCCAGGATCTCGGACTCAGCAGAAACGAGATATCCGCGCTCGAAGGCTACCAGAACAGCTTTCGGAAGATCGCCCAGCGGGTCATTCCCGTCGTGGTGGAGATCAACGTCACCGAGGTGGTGAAGCAGAAGGTCCCGACGTTCGACTTCGGTTCGCCCTTCGAGTTTTTCTTCGGAACCCCGAAAGATCGAAATCAAAAACCTCAGGAACGCGAGTTCAAGCGGGCCGGCCTCGGCTCCGGGGTCGTCGTAAGGAAGGACGGGCAGAAGGTATACGTCCTCACCAACAATCACGTGGCGGGCGACGCGAGCGAGATAAAGATCAAGCTCCAGGACGGACGGGAATATGACGGCAAGCTCGTGGGCAAGGACGCACGCAAGGACCTCGCGCTCGTGACCTTCTCCACGAGCGACACCATTCCCGTGGCGTCCCTCGGCGACTCCGACAAGGTGCAGGTGGGCGACTGGGCCATGGCGGTCGGCAATCCGCTCGGCTTCGAGTCCACCATGACGCTCGGGATCATAAGCGCGGTCGGCCGGAGGCCCTCGCCCGACATGGAAGTCGGCAATTTCACCGACTACATCCAGACCGACGCGGCGATCAACCAGGGCAACTCCGGCGGCGCGCTGGTCAACATCTACGGGGAAGTCATCGGCATCAATACCTGGATCGCGTCTCAGAGCGGCGGCAACGTCGGCCTCGGTTTCGCGATACCCATCAACAACGCGAAGAAAGTCATCGAGGACCTCATCAGCAAGGGCTCGGTCGAATACGGGTGGCTCGGTGTCACCTCCGGCAATCCTTCGAAGGAGCTCAAGCAGAGCATGAACATCAAGACCTCCCTCGGAGCCTTCGTCTACGACGTCTTCACGGATTCGCCCGCCTACTACGCGGGAATTCAGCCCGGAGACCTCATCGTGAGGATCGGAGGGGAAGAGGTGGCCGATTCCTCGGCTCTGGTCAGGCTCGTGGGCAACCTCACTCCGGGCAAGACCGTCGAGTTCCAGGTCATCCGATTCGGCGAGACCATGAATCTCAAGGTGAAGACCGCGGTGAGAAAACCCGATGCCGAGATGGGTTCCATCGCGAAGAAGGCATGGCCCGGCATATCCGCGGTAGAGATCACCGAGAAGATCCGCAAGGACCTCAACCTCGCAAGCGACATAGGCAAGGTCATCATCGGCAACGTCACGTCCGGCAGCCCTTCTGAAAGCGCGGGACTCAGGACCGGCGACATCATCCGGGAGGTCAACGGGAAGAGGATTTCTTCCATCGTGGACTTCTACCGGGCGATCAACGACACCGACAAGAAGGAATACATGCTCCGGATCCATCGGGCCGGAAACGACTTCCTGATCGGGATCGTGAAATAAGGCTTACGCGATGCCTGCCGCGGCATCGTGAATGATAAGCGAACCTATTCTCCCCCCGAAGTCCCCGCCTGCCGTCGGCAGCGGGGGCTTCACTTTTTTGTTCTATAACCTCAGCATTTTATTGACATCGGGGAGATCTGCATGTATGATTTTTGCATTATATCGGTTTTCGATATAATACAAAACATATGTACCTCAAATACCTCTCCGTTTCGACGGAGACGAACGAAAAAGGAGAAGAAAATGAAAAAAATCTGGTACGGCATTCTCGTCATGCTGCTGGTTTGTTCCGTTCTCGGAGCTTCCGGTAAATCCGAATCCGGAAAGGCCGATCAGTCGCAAACCTACACGCTTCGCATTTCCACGGTCATCGGTTCGGCCGATCCCCTCTTCAAAGGCTTCAAGAGCTTCGCCGAAGCCGTAGGAAAAAGGACCAACGGGAAGGTTCAGGCCTCCGTCTACCCCGATGCGCAGCTGGGCCAGGACGAAGACGTCATGGAGCAGGCCCTGTTGGGAACCGACGTGGCCTTCAACACCGACGCAGGAAGGTTGGGAGTACGGATCAAGGAAATGGGAATCGTTCTCGCTCCCTACCTCTTCGACACCCCCGCCGATGCCCGGAAATTCCTCGTATCCGATCTTTTCAAGAAATGGCAGCAGAGACTCGAGGCGGAGCACAACCTGACGCTCCTTTCCTTGAACTATTACGTCGGCGGACGGAACTTCATCACCAAGACCCCCATTAAGTCTCCCGACGACCTCAAGGGAAAGAGGATCCGCACCCCCGGCGCCCCGGTCTGGCAGGAAACCATCCGGTCCTTCGGCGCGACGCCCGTCGCCCTTCCCTGGGTGGAGACCTATCCCGCTTTCCAGCAGGGAGTCATCGACGGAGCCGAGGCCCAGCACCCCGCCACCTACGGAGCCAAGCTCCACGAGGGCGGCAAATACATAACCTTGACGAACCATATCCTCCTCATGAACGGACTCGTCGTGGGGACGAAGTGGTTCAAGAAACTGCCGGAGGATTACCAGAAGGTTCTCGTAGAGGAATGCATAAAAGCCGGAGATCTCACCACGGAAATGGTCGTCGCGTCCGAGAAGGATTACGAGAAGAAGATGCAGGCTGAAGGAGCGAAGGTGAACTCGATCGATACCGCGCCCTTCAAGGCCATGGCGGAAAACGCCTACGTAAAGCTCGGCTTCGTGGATCTCAGAAAAGAAATTTCCAAAATCCTCGGGAAGTAGTCGCGTCCCGAAGAAATCGGCCGCGGCGTCGCCGCGGCCGTTCTTTTCACCTGAAAAAGGATCCGTTCAATGAAAACACGAACCTTCTTCGAGACTATGACGCGCCTGGAGGAATCGGTCTCCCAAATCTTCATGGCCTTCATCGTCTTTCTCGTCTTCATCGCGGCCCTGACCCGTTTCATCGGGTATCCGATCAATTGGTCCGTCGACATCGCGCAAGCGGTCTTCGTATGGGTCATCTACATAGGGGCGAACCAGGCACTGCGGAATTCCCGCCACATCGGAATCGACCTGCTCTTCAACAGATTCAACGCGAGGGTCCGCTTCGTCCTCCTGATCGCGATACATCTCGCGATCATCGTCTTCCTGGCGACGATCATCGTCGGCGGAATCCACATCACCGTGATCAACGCCGGCAGAATCCTGAACGACATTCCGATCAGTTATTCGTTCGTCACCATAGCGGTTCCCGTGGGGTCGTTCCTCATGATCCTGACGACCATCGGCAAGCTCGTCCGGCTCTTCAGGGAAAAGCCTGATTCCGCCCGACGGTGATCGAGGAGAAAACGTCATGTTGTTGGTAATTGCGTCGTTCGCCGTACTCATGCTCGTCAATATGCCGATCGCGTTCACTATCGGCATTTCGGCGAGCCTCTTCCTGATTCAAACGCCCACCATCCCCTACTCGCTCGTCGTCCAACGGCTCGTTACGGGCACCCAGTCCTTTCCGCTTCTCGCCGTCCCCTTCTTCGTTCTCGCCGGTCACATCATGAACGCCTCCGGAATCACCCATCGGCTCCTCCGGTTCGCCGACGCGTTGACCGGACACATCGTGGGCAGCATCGCCCAGGTGTCGATCGTCCTGAGCATCCTGATGGGCGGCATTTCGGGGTCTTCGAACGCGGATGCAGCCATGGAGACGAGGATCATCATGCCGAAAATGCGGGAAAAGGGCTATTCGGACGGTTTTTCCGCCTGCGTTCTCGCCTTCGGTTCGCTCATCGTCCCGATCATTCCGCCGAGCATCGGCCTCATTCTCTACGGATTCGTCGGCCAGGTGTCGATCGGCAAGCTTTTCATAGCCGGCGTGTTTCCCGGGCTCCTCATGGGCGCGGTCCTGATGATGACGACCTACATCATCGCCAAGAAGCGAGGCTACGATTCGACGAACCTTCCGCCGCGGAAGACCTTTCCGGAGATACTCGTCGCGGTCAAGGAGAGTTTCTGGGCGCTTCTCTTCCCCGTTCTCCTGGTCATGACGATTCGGTTCGGCGTCTTCACCCCGAGCGAGGCAGGCGCCTTCGCGGTTGTCTACGCCCTGGTCCTCGGCCTGTTCGTCTACCGGGAATTGGATTTCGCGAAGATCAGGCAGGCCTTCAAGGACACGGTGGAAGACAACGCGGTCATCATGCTCATCATCTCGATGGCCGCCATCCTCGGTTACATCCTCGCCTACGGCCAGATTCCCCAGGGAGTCGCGAGGCTCATACTCGGACTTTCGCAGACGCCCGTCGTCATCCTCGTCATCATACTGACTTTCCTGCTTCTCGCCGGAACCGTCATGGAGGGCACGGTGAACATCCTGCTCCTCACTCCGATCTTCCTGCCCATCATCCAGCAGGCGGGCTACGATCCCGTGCATTTCGGGATCCTCATGGCGATCCTGATCCAGGTGGGAGGAGTCACGCCCCCGGTGGGAGTGAACATGTACACGGTATGCTCGCTCTCGGGCGTATCGGTGGGGGACTTTCTGAAGGATTCCTGGCCCTTCCTCGTCTCCATGATCGTTCTCCTGACGATTCTCGTCGCTTTTCCGCAGATAAGCCTCTTCCTTCCGAATCTGCTCATGCAATGAGGATGAAAAATCCGATGCAGGAGGACCGTCCGTGAATACAGTCGACCGGTTCGGCATGAACGGGGAGCTCGCCCTCGTGACCGGGGGAGGCACCGGCATCGGCAAGGCGATAACGGAAGCGTTCGCGGACGCAGGAGCGAAGGTCGCGATCGTGGGACGCAGGAAGGAACCTCTCGAGGAGACCGCTTCGGAACGTCCCGACAGGGTGTTCGCCTTCCCCCACGACGTGACGCATACGGGGGAGGCCGCGAAGCTGATCGACGAAATCGAGAGGCGCCTCGGCACGCCGACCGTACTGGTGAACAACGCCGGAATCCACGTAAAGAAACCGGGGGCGGACACGACGGTCGAGGATTTTCAGAGCATCCTGAACACCCATATCCTGGGGGCCCATGCGCTCTGCGCGGCCCTCATTCCCCGGATGAGGAGGCTGGGGCGAGGCTCCATCCTGTACATCGCCTCCATGGCCTCCCTCTTCGGGATTCCCTCGGTCCTCGCCTATTCCGCGGCCAAGACGGCGATGCTCGGGATGGTCCGCACGCTCGCCGTGGAATACGGAAGCGACGGCATCCGCGTGAACGCGATAGCGCCCGGCTGGTTCGGCACCGAAATGACGTTGAGGTCGATGAAGGGAGACCCGGAGCGGTCGCGCAAGGTCCTCGACCGGACCCCCCTGCACCGTTTCGGCGACGTGGAGGACATCGGGCTCGCCGCCGTATACCTCAGCTCGCCTGCCGCGAAATTCGTGACGGGGATCTGTCTTCCCGTGGACGGCGGCGTCTCGATCGGTTTCTAGCCGAAGGCTTTCAGGGCGTCGACGAAGGCGCGGACGTTCTCCGTCTTGACCCCCGGGGGCATGCCGCCTCCGCAGGAATAGAGGATGCCCGAGCGGTCGTCCAGGACACCGACCATCGACGCCACGGCCTCCCGGATCTCGGCGGGTTTCTTCACGACGAAGACGTCACGCGGCGGCAGGTTGCCCATGAGGACGACCCGTTTCTTCGTGAGGGCCCGGAGTTCGGCGAGCGAGGTTTCTATCCCGAAGTTGAACAGGTTCACTCCCATGTCCGCGAGATGGGGCGCGGAGGCGGCGCAGGGTGCGTCGTTGTGCAGGAAACGGACCTTCATTCCCGGCAGCGAGAACAGGGGCTTGAAGTACGGGAAGCCGAATTCCATGAAGTCCTCCTCGCCCATGAAGCCGATGATGTCGTCGAGGACGAGCATCCCCTCGATCGAGGGGAAACGTTTTTTCTGCAGCTCGAGCCAGGCGAGTACGAAATCCGAGACTATCCTGAGGAGTTTGCGGGTCTTCTCGGGCTCGATCTTCATGAAGGTGAGGAATTCCGTGGTCCCCATGAGGAAGCTCGCGATGTTGAGGGGGCCCCGGGAAATGGCGAACCTGATCCGGTGCCCGGCCTTCTCGATCCGAGGTTCGAGGTGCTGGAGGCGCTTCATCACCAAAGGAAGGAGTCCGTCGGTCTCCGGATTCGGGGCGGACAGCCGGTCGATTTCGGCGTCTTCGTAGATGACCTTTTCGGCGAAGGGGAATTCGTTCTCGTGAAAACGCGAACGGGCGCCGAAGGCCGAAGGCTCGGTGCACATGCCCCATTCAGACCAGAAGCCCGGGAGGAACCAGGTGTCAGGAAAGGTCTCGATCGCCGCGAGGTTCGCGTCGAACCAGTAATCCGCGTTGGAAAGGTAATCGAGTATGGACAGGCCCTTCCAATTCGGAAGCCAGGGGCTGTCGATGATGAATCCGTTGGGGAGCGGCCCCGAATAGCGGCCCTCCACGAGCGCAACCAAGTCGTTCCATTGTTTGTCCGTCACGATAGACTCCTTTTCTATCGTTTTATATCGTATTTCAAAACTGATCAATAGCTTTTTCGAGAAATAATCCGACCTCCCGTCTACGGCGTTATCTGCGAAATCTTCCTTGCTGTTTCAGATTCTTCTGTACCAGATTCTTCTTGACCAGGCATAGGCCTCCTGCTACAATTTTCGTATATGATTCGTTTTCAATACTAATCGATATCTCAAGGGAGCGAAAAGAAGCCATGCGGCCACCTTCTTGGGTAGTTTTTTTGTATGACATCTTAGATCGTCTACGCAGATTCCTGATTATCTCCATTTTCTCGTTCATCATCCTGGCCGGAGCCATGGAAATCTTTCTCCGCTTCACACCGGGCATGAAAAGTTTCAGCTGGAGCGACGAGATCATGCGGTATCTCAACATCTGGGTCATATTTCTCGGCGCTGGATTGGCGGTCAGGACGAACGGACACATGGCGATGGATTATTTCCTGAAAAGATCGGTGCCGGAGCGGGCGCTGCCCTATATCCGCAAGATGACCCTCGCAATCATCTGCATCGCCCTCATCGCCCTCGGCGTGGTCGGCCTGTTGAAGACGATCTCCACGATCGACGTCGTGATCCAGGCCTTCGACGTGCCGATCGCGCTCTTCTACGCGGCGATCCCCGTCGGCTGCTTCCTCATGGTCGCGGAATACGCGCTCATCCTCGTCTTCGGCGATGAATCCTTCACGGCATACGGGGAGAAAAACTGATGGCGGACGTAGTCTGGATTTTCCTACTCCTCATGGGGCTCGTGTTCTTCGGCTTCCCCATCTTCGTGGCCTTCGTCATCACTTCCTTCATCGCGGCGCTCGCGCTTCAGATTCCGCTCTCCGTTATTGCTGTGAAGACCTTCGGCGGGATCGACTCCTTCAGTCTCATGGCCATTCCCTTCTTCATTCTCGCCGGCAACATCATGATGGAATCGGAAATCACCGAGAAGATCGTGAATTTCGCAGATGCCCTCGTGGGGAGAATGAAGGGCGGTCTCGGGCACGTGAGCATCGTATCCTCGATGATCTTCGCGGGCATACAGGGCTCGGGCGTCGCCGACGCTTCCGCCATCGGCGCGATCATGATCCCCTCGATGATCAAGCACGGGTACGGGAGGGATTATGCGGTCTCGATCATAGCCTCTGCCGCCACCATCGGACCCATCATCCCGCCGAGCGTCGCGATGATCATGTACGCCTACTACACCGAGCTCTCGGTGGGAAAACTCTTCCTCGGCGGGTTCGTTCCCGGACTGCTCATCGGCGGCGGCCTCATGGTGGTGAACGCGATCCTCTTCCGCATCCGCAAATACGATTTCAAGCGTCCGAAGCGGTCGTTCACGGAGATCCTCTCCACGACCTACCATTCCCTCGGAGCCCTCGTGATGCCCATGATCATCGTCTTCGGCATCGTGGGGGGAGTCTTCACGCCCACGGAATCCGGGATCGCGGCGACGATCTACGGTCTCGTGTACGGTTTCCTCGTGTCGAAGAAACTCACGCTCAAGAAGCTGGGAAGGACCATCGTCTCCTCCGCCGGCACCACGGCCAGCGTCATGATCATTCTCGCGGTCGCGGGAATCTTCTCGAACATCCTCACGCGGCTCCACTTCCAGGACTACGTCATCAAGAACATCGTCCTCGGGATAGCGAATCCCTATCTGGCAACGCTGACGATCATGCTCATCATCGTCCTGCTCGGATGCTTCATCGACCCCTCGGTCCTCATCGTGATGTTCGGGTCCACAGTCCACGCCGCCGGTATCGCCCTCGGCTTCGATCCCATCCATTTCGGCGTGCTCATGGTCGTCACCATGCTCATCGGGGCGATCACCCCGCCGGTTGGTTCCATGCTGTTCATAGCCTGCTCGATCGGCGGCATATCGATAGAGGAGGCGCTGAAACCCCTTCTGCCGTGCATTATGATCCTGTTCCTCGTTTGTCTCGCGATTCTCTTCATGCCGGGCCTGGTGACGTTGGCGGCAAGCATAGTGTAGGTTCCGCCCCTTCGGGGGCGACGAAAAAAGTTCGGATACAGGAGGAGATGACATGAAAAAATCCTTTCTCTGCGCGACCCTGGCTGTACTGCTCGCGGTCCTGCTCGCGTTCCCGCTTTCGGCCGGCGGATCGCAGGAAAAACCCGCAGGGGATTCCGGCAAGACCTTCACCATGAGGGCGACCACGCCCCTCGCGAAGAGCGGGTCCGTCGGCAAGGGACTCGACAAGCTCTGCGAACTCGTCTCGTCGAAGTCGAACGGACGCATCAAGACCACTTCCAACTACGCCGGCGAGCTCGGCACCCAGCGCGAGCAGGTCGAGATGGTGCGCGATGGCTCCCTCGAGGTCGTCACGACCCTCGCGTCGGGCACCGCCGCCTTCGTGCCCCAGCTCGGTCTTTTCGAGTTCCCCTACATCTACAAGGACGAAGCCCATCTCGTCCGCGTCCTCGACGCCCTCGAAGGCGAGGTCTCCGGCCTTCTCGCCAAGCACAACTTCGTCGCGATCGGCGGACAGAACATGGGCCTCAGGCACATGCTCAACAAGAAACGCCCGATCGAGACCGTTGCCGACATGAAAGGCCTCAAGATGCGCGGTCCGAACCCGGTCTACGTCGGCATGTTCAACGCCCTCGGCGCGAACGGCACCACGACCGACTGGAGCGAGATCTACGGAGCGCTCCAGAGCGGCGTCATCGACGGAATGGAAGCCTCCCCGGACATGATCTATTCCATGAAATTCCACGAAGTCGCCCCCTACCTCAGCAAGACGAACCATATCGCGGCCTGCGTGTACTACATGTTCCGCAAGAACTGGCTCGAATCCCTGCCCGAGGATCTGAAGAAGGTCGTGGTCGAATCGGCCAAACAGGCGGCGGCCTATCAGAACGAACTGGACAACAAGGTCCAGAGCGAATCCCTCCAGAAGATGGTCGCCGCGGGCCTCAAGGTGAACGAAGTCAAGGACATCGGCGAATTCCAGAAGACCTTGGAGACCTTCAAGCAGAACTACGTGAAGGAAAAGGGCCCGGCCTGGCAGGCTCTCTACGAAAAGATCGTTGCGGTGAAGTGACAGCGGATGAACGAATGACCCCGCCGGACGAACCGCCGCGGGGTCTTTTTTTAGAAAACAGTGGCGGAATTCGCCGCTTTCCTGTACAGTAAGGGTACATTTTTCCAGGTGTGAGGATCTATGACGCGAATAGGAATAATCGGAACCGGCAACATCGCAGCCACCCACATCAAGTCCTTCCTGACGTTCAAGGATCGTTGCGAGGTGAAGGCGCTGTCGGACATCTACCCGGAAAAGGGTGAGAAGACGGCGAAGGAAAACGGCCTGTCGGTGGAGGTGTACAAGAACTACGCGGACATGCTCGCACGACGGGACATCGACCTCGTCTCGATCTGTCTCCCCCCCTCGGCCCATGCCGAAGCTGCGGTAGCGGCATCAAACGCGGGAAAGCACGTCATCATGGAAAAACCCATGGCGCCTTCCCTCGAAGAATGCGACGCGATGATCGAAGCCGCGGAAAGGAACGGGAAACTCCTCTCGGTGATCGCCCAGAACCGGTACAAGGTCCCGATGATGAAGGTGAACCGCATGCTCCGGGAAGGGAAACTCGGCCGCGTTCTGCATACGACGGTCACGTCCTACTGGTGGCGCGGCCAGAACTACTACGATCTCTGGTGGAGGGGCACTTGGGAGAAGGAAGGCGGAGGCTGCACGCTGAACCATGCGGTCCACCACATCGACCTGCTCCGCTGGAACATCGGCATGCCCGAGGAGGTCCTCGCGGTCATCACCAACGCCAACCATTTGAACTCCGAGGTTGAGGACCTCTCCGTGGCGGTCCTCCGCTACCCCGACAACACGCTCGCCCAGCTCACGGCGTCCCTGGTGGCGCACGGCGAGGAACAGGAGCTGGTCTTCCACACCGAAAAGGCGAGGATCTCCGTGCCCTGGAAGGTGAGGGCCTCGAAACCCCTTCCGAACGGTTTCCAGGAGGACGATCCCGACACCGAGAAGGAAGTCGAAGCCCTGTACAGAAGCCTTCCGGAGATAGAGTACGAAGGGCATCTCGGCCAGATCGACAACATTCTCTCGGCGGTCGAGGGGAAGGCCGAGCTCCTCATCGACGGCAGGGAAGGCAGGGCGACCATGGAACTCATCATGGCGTTCTACAAATCGGCGATCGGCCGATGCCCGGTCAGACTGCCCCTTTCCAAGGACGATCCGTTCTACCGGAAGGGCGGCGCGATCGAGCTCATGCCCCGCTTTCACAAGAAGACAAAGAACGTGGACAACCTGGCGGGCGGAGCCATCACCCTGGGCCGGGACGTCGGAAGATAAGGAGCGGGGAATGGACAAATCGAGCGGAATGAACTACGCCCCCAAGGGCAAGACGAACCTGGTCTGCGGCAAGGGGGATTTTCCCGTCGGCGTCATAGGCCTGGACCACGGCCACATCTACGGCATGTGCAACGGGCTCTCAGAGGCGGGCGCGGACGTCGTGTGGGTCTACGATCCCGATCCCGCGAAAGTGGACCTTTTCCGGAAAACCTTTCCCCAGGCGAAAGTTGCCCGTTCGGAGGAGGAGATCCTCGAGGACAAGGCGGTCAGGCTCGTGGCGAGCGCGTCGGTTCCGGTGGACAGGTGCGGCGTAGGCATGCGCGCCATGGATCACGGCAAGGACTATTTCACGGACAAGCCGCCGTTCACGACCCTCGCTCAGATAGACGAGGCAAGGAAGAAGGCGGCTGACACCGGTTTGAAATACGCGGTCTACTACAGCGAGCGGCTCCACGTGGAAGCCGCGGTGTTCGCGGGCAAGCTCGTCTCGGACGGGGCCGTCGGGCGCGTGGTCCAGGTCCTGGGTACCGGACCCCACAGGATCAGCCTCGGCATGCGGCCCCCCTGGTTCTTCAAGAAGGAAAAATACGGCGGTATCCTCGTCGACATAGGTTGCCATCAGATCGAGCAGTTCCTCTTTTACACCGGCGCGAAGGACGCCAAGGTCCTCCACAGCAAGATCGCGAACTACAAGTACAAGCAGTACCCGGACTTCGAGGACTACGGGGACGCCACCCTCCTCGCCGACAACGGCGCCACGGGCTACTTCCGCGTGGACTGGTTCACACCCGACGGGCTCGGCACGTGGGGCGACGGCCGGACTTTCATCGTGGGGACCGAAGGCTACATCGAGCTCAGGAAGTACGTAGACGTGGCGAGAAGCAAGGACGGCGACCAGGTCTTCCTCGTGGACCACAAGGGCGAACATCATTACTTCGTGAAGGATCAGGTCGGCTTCCCGTTCTTCGGCGAGCTCATCCTGGACTGCCTGGGGAGGACCGACAAGGCCTATTCCCAGGACCTCTTCTTCAGGGCCGCGGAGCTCGCCGTCATAGCGGAGACGACCGCCACGAAGGTCGAATGAACGGGATGGGAAGGGACACAAGGCACGACGACATCATCCGTCTCGTCACCAAGATGCGGGAAATTTCGGTGCAGACGCTCACGGAAAGGTTCGGCGTGTCCGAGGCCACGATCAGGAAGGACCTGACGCTGCTCGAGGAGATGGGGTATCTGGTCCGCACGCACGGCGGCGCTCTGCTCGCGGAAGACCGGAAGCGGGAGGCTCCCCTCGCCTCGCGGCAGGACAAGTACCTCAAGGAAAAGCTCGCGATCGCTGCCAAGGCCAGGGAATTCGTCAGGGAGGAGGACACGATCTACCTGGACTCCGGGAGCACCTGCGTCTGCATAGCCCGAGAGATCGCGGACATGAACCTCCGCGTAGTCTGTCATTCGCTCGGAGTCTACGAGGCGCTCAAGAACTCCCCCGGAATTTCGCTCTATTCGCTCGGAGGCAGCTACAGGAAAGACGCCGAGTCCTTCATCGGTCCCCTCGCCGTCGAGAACCTGAAGAAATTCCAGATCGAAACCTGCTTCATCGGGACGGCGAGTTTCAACGAAACGGGCATTTTCTCCTCCCAGAACATCATCGAGGCCCAGCTCAAGTCGGAAGCCCTCAAGACCTGCCGGAGGAGGATCATCGTGGCGGACCACTCGAAGTGCGGATCCTTCGGCTTCTCGGTGTTCGCAAAACCGGGAGATTTCGACATCCTCATAACCGATTCCGGCTTCACGGAGGCTGACAAGCTCCGGCATCTCGGCGTCGAGGTTGTCGTCGCCGATGCGGCAGGATAGGACCGGGGAGAACGCGCAACCTCGAAGCCGCTCACGGAGTATCACATCAGGTGAAGGTGCATCATGCGTAACGAACGCCGTTTTTTCGTTTTCCTTACGAATACCGTCGCATTCCTGTTCCTCGTCGCAGGCGCACTTTCCGCCGGCGAGGATGCGTCCCGTGATGCGGAGGGCCAGCCTTCTTTTTCCGCCTCAGGCGGTTGCTCGATCATCCCCTTCGATTCCTGGCTCTCGGGGAACTTCTCCCAGTTCATGTCGGTGGTGAATCCCTCCTCTCCAGGAGAACTCAAGAAGCTCCTTGACATCCACATGGACGCCACCGCCACGACGATCTACGAGGGCGACCTCTTCTTCCGGAAGATCGGACTCTCCTTCGGGCTCAAGGTGGACGTCGACGACAATTTCATCGGAAAATTCAACCGCTTCCTCGGCTACGTCGGATACGACGATTACTCGATCAGAGTGCAGACGTCACGTCTCCGCGGCACCCTCGACTGGCACGGCTCCGTCGCGGGAGGTCTCGTACCGTCGTCGGCGAGCTTCGACAACAGGTTCTACACCGTGGACCTTCTGTACTACCCCGCGTCGCCGGGCTCGCAGTTCTACTTCGGGATCGGTTACACGTCCTACGAACTCCCGACCCAGCTCGAATGCCTCGTCGTGAACAGCGCCGGCGAGATCGTGTACGGCAACCAGGCGTACCAGCCGGACATGCGGTTCCGCATCTATTCCTTCCTCTTCGGATTCGACACCCTCCGGTCCTCCTTCATGGGAGTCGATTCCTTCATGAACTCGGGCGACGGCCTCGGTCTTTGGATCGCGACCCAGGATCGTTTCGGCGGCGGAGTATCGAGGATAAGCGACGAGGCCCGGACCTGGATAGAGGCGCTCAATCCCGGCCGTTCCCTTTACGACCGCGATCAGATCGTCATGATGGTGGATTATCTCTTCACTCTGGGAGTCCGCTGGACCGGCGGCCTCGGCCCGGCCAGGCTCGGACTCGGTCTCGGCTACAACGTCGGAGGTCAGGTCATCATGGGCATGTCGTCGAAATTCAAGGCGATTTCGGAAACCGACCAGGTCGACGCCTCGCCGAACCTCTACCTCGCCCACCACGGGGTCATCTTCCGGTTAAGCGCCTCCTGGTAGGACGGGCTCGGGCAGATCGGCCCTCTTCACCGCCTCGCCGCTCCTGAGGTAGAAGAGCCAGGTTTCGGCGGGCAGTCCGTAGATGTCCTCGGCCGCCCTCTTGTAGAACGCGAGCTGGACATCGTGCGATCTTTCGTCCCTCGTCCTGTCGGTCTTGAAGTCCACGACCACGACATGGTCCTCCCGGACCGAAACGAGGTCGATGCTTCCCCGCACGGAGGCGGGCCCGCCGCCCGTCCCGTAACGGCTCACGAAGCCGACCTCGCTTTCCAACCTGCCCCGAGCCGTGAGCTCGGCTGCGAAGGTCGAGGCGAAGAATCCGCCGGCGAGCCTGCTCGCTTCATCCAGGAACCTTGCGTAGCGGCCCGGGTCCGGGCAGGAGCCCTTCATGGGTTCGGCCTCCTTCCTCCCGGAAACCGCATTCTCGATCAGCCGGTGGCAGAGGCTCCCGAAATAGACCTCCGCGTCCTGGCTCTCCCCGAGAAGCTCGTCGACCGCGGGCGAGGGAATCGGCGAGCCGCCAGGTCCTCCCTCCCTCACCGACGAGGCGGCGATCTCGGTCACGGCCCAGCGGGTCCTCCGGAGCTTCCGCTCGAACGGGGGAGCCTCGTACACGGCGGCAACCTCCTCCGGCTTTCTCCTCTTCCTTCCCGCGTACGAGGCGGAAAGGTCTTCACGGCTCACGTCCGGCACGAGGCCCGTCTCGCAGGGAAAGGATGGAACGCCCGCGGGTCCGTCGGTGGAAAGCCCCAGGGCCGAGAACACGAGGTTGAGAAAGGTCCTGCCTCCGGAACGGTTCATCTTCGTGAAGCAGCCCGAAACGACGAGACGGCTCTCCGCCCTCGTGCAGGCGACGTAGAGAAGCCGCTTGAGCTCGGCGGCCCGTTCCTCCTCCTCGTCCTTCTTCCCGAGGGCGTGGAAATAGTTGAATCTGCCCCCCCGTTCCCCGATTCCGATCGAGAGCCCGTGCCCGCGGGTCACGTGGAAGAGCTCGCTCCCGCCCGAGTCGTTCCGCCCCTGGTTGCCCGCGTTAGCGAGAACGACCACCGGGAATTCGAGTCCCTTCGCCTCGTGGACCGTGAGGATCCTAACGCCGGACCGCCTGTCCCGCTGGACGACGAGTTCCGGTATCCGTTCGTACTTGCCGAGATTTTCGCGTATCCTGTCGAGGAAGGCAGGGAGTCCCTCCCCCGGAACCATGAGAGCGTATTCCCTGAGATGATCGTACAGGTCGAGGTAGGGGTGATTGGCGGGATTTCGGAGGACCGAATGGCGATACCCGCCCTCGAACCACAGGAACGAAAGAAGCTCCGGCACCGACGAGTGTCTCGCCAGGCTCTTCACCCTCCGGTACAAGGCCGCGCCCGCCTCGAGCTTCGCCCTGTCGCCTCCTCCGAGAGTTACCAGAGCCTCTTCCGAGGCCTCGAAGGGCGGGCGCCTATCGAAGAGGAGCTTCGCGAAGGCCTCGTCCGACAGATTCACGAACGGCGATCGGAGGAGGGCCGCGTAGGCGACAGGATCGTCGGGATGGACGACGCACTGGAGGAACGCGTAGATGTCGTTCACCGGGGCCTCGAGGAAGAGGCTCCGCGTGCTTCTGGCCTCGTAGGGAACGTCGAGGAGCCGAAACATCCTTTCGTAGACGTTCTGGTTGCTCGTCGACCTCATGAGGAGGGCGAAGTCCCCGTAACGGGCAGGCCGCGCTCCGGAAGGATCGGCGATCCCGAGGCTCCCTTCCTCCACCCACGACCTGATCTTCGAGGCGAGGAAAAAGGCTTCCGCCTCGTCGCCCCCGAGGGAGTCCTCCTCTTCCGTGCCGGCGTAGGGACGATGGTAGATCGACACGAGAGGGCCCTGTCCGAGCTTCGGCTCCCTCGACTCGAGCGGCTCGAAACCGGCCTCGAAGGGCCTGTCGTCTCCGGCCATGATTCGGGAGAAGAGGTGGTTGAAGAAGTCGACGAGGCCCGGCTCGCTCCGGTAATTCACCCTGAGTTCGGCGAACGTTCCGCCGCCGCGGGCGAGCTCGCCTGAGAGCCCCTTGAACACCGATACGTCCGCTCCGCGGAAACGGTAGATCGACTGCTTCTCGTCGCCCACGAAGAAGAGCTTGCCGTTCTCGAGGTCCTCGGCGGCGGGAATCCCCGGAGACGAGCGGTCCAGCCTCTCGGCGAGCAGGTAGAGCAGGTTCTTCTGGAGGAGGTTGTTGTCCTGGAATTCGTCGATCATGACGTATCGGAAGAGCCCTTTGTGATAGGCGCGGAGTTCCTCGTCCTCCGCGAGCGCCCTTACCGCGAGCTCCGAGCAGTCCTGAAAGCAGATGATCCCGGACTTCGTCCTTTCCCGGAGGACCTTTTCCTGAAATCTCCCGAGGAGGTCGAAGACCCGGCCGAGCATGTCGCGGGATGCGAGGGTCCCCGCGAGAGGCAGGAGTTCCTCGGCGAGGTTGCGGAGTCCCTTCACGACGTCCTTGAAACGCACGACCTCGGGATTGGCCGTCCTTCCGCCGGGGAGCGGCAGTGCCTTCAGGGCTCCCGAGGCCGCGAGAAGCCGGTCCGGAGCAGCCGGCAGCGCGTCGCCGATCCCGCTCAGCGTCCTGTGCGCTTCGTCGAGGATCGCGGACTGGGATTCGGTGAATCCGGAGCCGCCGCCGAACGAGAGGATGTCACCCCTCAGGCCCGAGTATCTCGAGGAGAGTCTCCCGATCTCCTCTTCGAGGAAGGCCATCTGCCCCTCGAACATCGCCCGAAAGTCCCGTTCCGCGCCGAGGTGCAGGTAGGAGGTCGCCAGATCCGCGAAGCCGTCCAGGACCCTGCCGAAACCGTTGGCGGAAACGAGAAGGCCGAGGGCGGGATCCTCTTCGTTCTCCAGGAGAAAGGAAAGAGCGCCGCGGCGCGCGAGAGCGGCCGCCTTCTCGTCGTCGAGGGAGAAGGTTGGAGGCAGTCCGAAGCGGTTCGCGCTCAACTTGAGCACCTGAGTGCAGAAGGAGTCGAGCGTGGAGATCCTCGCGCGATCGAACCGCAGGGTCTGCTCCATGACGTGGGGGTCCTTTTCCGCCCAAGCCTTGAGCCCCGCGTAGATCCGGGCGTTCATCTCCGCGGCGGCCTTCCGCGTGAAGGTGAGCGTGAGGATTTCCTCCACCTTCGCCTTCTTGTCCCGCACGAGCCGGAGGTAGCGCTCCGCGAGCACCGTGGTCTTCCCCGAGCCCGCCCCCGCCGAAACTACCGCGTTCCCCTCGGCCTCGACCGCGGCGGCCTGATAGCGGTCCAACGTCTTCGCCATTTTGCGCTCCCGCCTACCTGATCGAATACTTGGTCCTGCACACCGCCCTGAACGGGCAGAACCTGCAGGTTTCGGGCTTCGCCCGGTAATCGCCGGACTCGATGCCCCTCGCCATCGAGTCGATCGCCCTCGAGAGAGACTCGATCACCTTCCCGAAATCCTCCGCGCCGAACCAGCCCTTCTCCCCGCCGAGGACCCGGACGTACTCGTTCTTCCGGACCAGGTAGTACGCCGCCTCCTCCGCTGGGAAACCGGCCCGGCCCGCGAGAAACACGTAGAAGGGGATTTGATAGGAAACCGGCTCGGCCTTCGAAGTGCCGAGGATACGGCTCTTCGTGACCCCCGCGCCGCTCTTGTAATCCACGAGGAGGAAGCCTCCGGTCCTCGGATTCCCGGAGATCCTGTCGATGCGTCCCTCGAGCTCCGTCCCGTCCTCGCGGCCTGCCGTGAGCGTTTTCTCGACTCCGGCGATTTCGTAGCCGTCGTACCTCCTCGCGTCCTCCCCGAGGAGGGAATCGGCCGCGTCCCGTATCGAATCCCGGAGGGAGGAGAGCACCTGCGGCAGGGGCAGGTCGGGACCGGTTCCGATCCGGGAGAAGACCTCGTCGAGGACGGGATCGATCCAGGAACGATAATCCCCCGACCGGTCCGCCCGGAACCGGCCGTCGGCCCCACCGATCCGCTTGAAGAGCAGGGCGAAGACTTCGTGAAACCGCTCGCCCGCGAACCTCGGGTCCTCGAATTCGACTTCGTAGGAAACCTCCTCGAGGCGAAGCCCCCGCTCGAGGAGAAACCGGAACGGGCAGGAGGAGTAGGTCTCGAGCGAAGAGGACGAGACTCTCAGCTTTCCTTCTTTCCTGAGCCTCCCGGCCACGAGAGCCGCGAGGTCCTGCGGCGCTTCCCTTTCCGTGAGGTCGAGTCCCTTGGCGGCGGACCCGGTCCCGACGAACCTGCGGAAACCTTCCGCCGCATAGCCGTAACAGCGCGGCACGAAGGATTCGGCACCGGCCCAGTAACGCCGCTCCGCATCCACGGCGTCGAGGCGCCTCTCCGCCTCAGCGTCCTTCGTCCGCGAGGCCTTGCCCGCCGAGACGAAAAATCCCGGTGGAAGCCGGACTCCGTTCCTGGATTCCACGGACGAGGAGAATCGGACGTTCTCCCCGGAGGAGCAGTAGAGCCTGAGGAACCAGTCGCTCATATCGAGGTCCCCGAGGCCGATCCTTTCCTTGTGATCGTCCCTGAGGAAACCGAAGGGGCGGTGGACCGCGCGAGTCTCCTCCTGTCCGGCGTTCGCTATGAAATGATGGCGCGGGCGGATTCCCGCGCTCACTCGGTAGGAATATACGTCGATCCCCTCCTCCGCCCGTTTGGGAACGTAGATCTTTTCCTCGAGAGTTCCGAGCCAAAGATCCAAGGGATCGGAAACGGGGATGCCGGCGCCCTCCTGCTTCGCCGCCAGGTCGGAAAGGCAGTCCAGGGAAATCCGGTATTCCATGAGCACGTCCGGATCCCACGCGTCGAGATCGAAGAATTCCGAGGCGAATGCGTTCGCTCCGGCCGCGAGTTCGCGGAACGACTTCGCCCTCGACAGCCTGCGCGCAGCGGCCTCCAGATCGCGGAAGAATTCCCTGCCGGGCCTGAGGTTTCCGGGCAGGTCGCGGAGGGCCCTGTTCCAGAGACTTTCGCCTCCCGAAGTTCCGACGCAGCATCTCCTGAGGCCGATCCGGACCGCCGCCTCCGCCCCTTCCCTCCTTTTCCAGGGATAAGATCCGGATTCTAGGAGAGCCTTGAGATCGTCCACGTGGGAGCCTGAGGAGACCGCCGCATCGAGGAGCGCGAAGAATCTTCCGCCGGGAAGCTCCGAAAGCGGCCGACCTTCGCGGATGCGGAGGGGGACTCCCTGGAGCTTCGCCTGTTCGAGGAGGGGTTCGCGGTAACGGTCCAGGTCCGGGAAGGTCACCGCGATCTCGTCCGCCGGCACGCCCTCGTCGAGAAGTCCGCCGAGGGCCAGGGCGAGGCCGCGTATCTCCTGGAAGGAATTCTCGTACGTTTCGAGTTCGGGCGGCTCGACGCCGCCGATACCGACGATCCTGACGTTTCCGGCGTCGGCGAGCGCTGCTTCGAACTCGCGGAAGTCGGCGACGACCTCGGGGAAGAAAACCGTCGCCGGACGTGCGAGGCGTGCGGCGGACCTGTCCTCGTACCCGGGCTCGTAGAGCCCGTAACGGTCCATGAAGGCGCGGTATTCCTCGTAGAGGACGCGATAATCGGATGCGAGGGCCGCGTCCTGGAAGCCCGGACTCCGCGCGATCGCCTCGTTCAATGCCTTGAGTCCGGGAAGGAGGCTCTTGATGTAGGGGACGAATGCGCGCGAGTTGTCCGCGTATCTTCGGGGTACGATGGAAGAGAGGACGGGATCCGCCGCGTTCCCCTCGGCGAAGGACTGCAGGAACATCATCCTGTAGGAGGAGTTCGACGGAATTCTCTCCTCGACGCCGGGGAACGCCACTTCCTTGAACGTGTCCCAGGACACGATCCGGTCGACTCGGACGGACCTCACCCCCGCGATGTCCGGAAGCTTCCTTCTCCAGAATTCTGCGGCCACCTCCGACGGGAAGACGAAGACGTCCTCGCCGTATCGGGAGAGGACGTCCAATGCCTGCTTCATGGAATGCAGTATAGCCGTGAGGCGGGATGAATCGCAAGAAAAAAAAGGATCCGCCCGGGGCGGATCCTCCTGAACTTCTCCGAACGAATCAGTAGTTCTCGAACTCGGAGTCCTCCATGCCGTTATCGCCTGCGATCTCCCTCACCGTTATCCCGGTGGCCTTCGGGCCTTCTTTCGCCCCTTCCGGCTTCGTTTCGGCGCGCGGCGTCTTCCGGCCGGCCGAGGCTTCCTTGGTCATCGGGAGCCTTCCGGCGGGTTTCAGGGCGGGATTCTTCTCGCCGGTCCGCGGTTCGCGGCTCTCGGGCCGGTGGGCTCCGGCCGTCGTCTCACCGCCGAGCTTGAAGAAAGAAACCGACTGACGCAGCATCTCCGCCTGGCTCGAAAGCTCCTCGGACATCGACGAGACCTCCTCGGAGGCCGAGGCGTTCTGCTGGATGACCTCGTCCAGCTGGAGGATCGCCTTGTTGATCTGCTCGACGCCGCTCGACTGCTCCCGGCTCGACGCGGAGATCTCCTGGATGAGCTCGGCGGTCTTCCTGATGTCCGGCACGATCTGGTTGATCAGGGTTCCGGCCTCCTCGGCGATCATAACGCTTCCGTGGGAGAGATCCCCGATCTCCTTCGCGGCGGTCTGACTCCGCTCGGCGAGCTTTCTCACCTCGCCCGCGACGACAGCGAAACCCTTCCCGGCATCGCCGGCCCTGGCCGCCTCGATCGCGGCGTTCAGGGCGAGCAGGTTCGTCTGTCGCGCGATCTCCTGGATGATGTTGATCTTCTCCGCGATGCTCTTCATGGCCTCGACGGTCTTCATCACCGATGATCCTCCGCGCTCGGCGTCCTGAGCGGTCTTGAGCGCGATCTTCTCGGTCTGCATCGCGTTGTCCGAATTGTGCTTGATCGAAGCCGCCATCTGCTCGATCGAGGATGAGACCTCCTCCGCGTTCGCGGCCTGCTCGGTGGCTCCCTGCGACATCATCTGGCTCGCGTCGCTCAGCGAGGCGCTTCCCGCCGCTATCTGGTTCGTAGCCTCGCCGATGTCCCCCGCTATCGTCGCGAGGCTCTTCACCATGATCCCCATGGCGTGAAGGGTTTCGCCGAGCTCGTCGCGCCGCCTCTCCACCTTGGCCACGGCGGCCTGGTCCGCCGAGTTCAGGCTCAGCTCGCCGACAGAAATCTTCCCGGCCATGGCGGACACGAGCGCGACCGGTCTCACGATGGTCCGCGCCACCGCGACGGACACGATGATGACCAGCACGAGCATCAGCCCGATGATCACGAGAATGTAGACCGTGAATTCGTTCGAGGCCTTGTGGAGCTGCTCGACCGGTATGGTCACGCCGAGGGACCAGTTGTTCGTCGCGGGAATCCTCGCGAACACCACGACCTGCTCCGAGCCGTCCGGCAGAACGATCGTCCCCTTGCCTCCCGTCTCCTTGATCATGCGCGAGCCCAGCTCGGAAAGCCCCTTGTAGCCGAATTTGGCGTCCCCCTCGGTGACGTTGAGCTTCATGAGGAGATCCTTCTTCGGATGCGCGAGCATGACCCCGGTCCCGTCGATCATCCAGCCGTATCCCGCCTCTCCGATCCTGATGCTGTTGACGATCTCGGAGAGGACCTTGAGGTTCAGGGCCATCCCGATGGCTCCGATCTTCCTGCCGTCCTTGTCCTTGACCGCGGTCACGATCATGACGATGGGATTGCCGGTCACTTTGGAAATCAACGCGTCGGAGATGGCGTCGTCTACGTTTCCCTGCATGACGGCCTTGAAGTAGGCCCGGTCCGCGACGTTCACCGGAGCGCCAAACACGTTCATGCCCTTGCCCGATGATTCCGCGAAGAAGGAATCCTCCGCGTCCTTGTCCATCTTGGCCTTGTACTTCTTCATGAACTCCGAGGCAGCGGAGAAATCGCCCGACGCGACGGCGTCCTGGATCGCGAGGGTCTTGATGATGTTCCGCTTGCCCTCGAGCCAGTTCGCGATCTCGTCGGTGTGCGCGGCCACGATGGCCTGGCTCATGTCCTGGGTGAGGGGCTCGATCGTGCTCGATGTTTTGCGGACGAGGAGAACCCCCGCCGCGAAGAGCAACAGGACCACGGAAACGCTGAAAATGAAGGAAATCTTGAATCCGAGAGAGATCTTTTTTCTTTTAGCCATTTTATTATCCTTTTAATCAGAATATCATTTTTCTATAAAGTACATTTTCTCTAATTTATCAGCTTATTCCGCTTTAGGCAAGTTCTTTCTTTTTCACGTGTTTTTTCGCTTCCACGGGGCAGGCGGGGCCGTCGGTCGGGATAGGCCGGAATTCGGGATTTCTTGACTAGCCGGAAAGTCGTTGCTACCTTTAGGGGGAGGTCGACATCCATGAGCGAAGAAAGAAACGAGATCACGGACAGGCAAATCATACCCTTGGAGCAGGTGCTCCCCAACAAATTGAACCTGATCCCCCTCATGGGGAAGCCCATCTTTCCCGGCATCTTCACGCCGATCATGATCGCGTCGCGGGAGGACATAGAAGTTGTCGAAAGGTCGCTCGCCGGAGACTCCTTCATAGGTCTCGTACTCCTCAAGACCGAGGACACGAACAAGCCCTCGGGCAAGGACCTCTTCTCCGTGGGCACGGCGGCCAAGATCGTGAAGAAGATCAACCTTCCCGACGGGGGCATCAACATCTTCATCTCCACGATGAAGCGCTTCAAGATCAAGAAATTCCTCAAGGAGGAACAGCCCATCGTGGCCGCCGTGGCCTACGTCGACGACGAGGAGGATTCGAGCATAGAGGTGAAGGCCCTGACCCGGGCCATCCTGAGCGAGATGAAGCAGGTCTCGGAGAACAATCCCCTCTTTTCCGAGGAGATGCGCCTCAACATGGTGAACATCGACTTCCCCGGAAAGATAGCGGATTTCATCGCGTCGATCCTCAACATCGACAGGAAGGAACAGCAGAGGATCCTCGAGACGGCCAACGTGAGGAAGCGCATGGAGCAGGTGCTCATCTTCATCAAGAAGGAGCAGGAACTCCTCCGCATCCAGAAGAAGATCCAGTCCCAGATCAACGAGAAGATCGAGAAGAGCCAACGTGAATACTTCCTCAAGGAACAGCTCAAGACGATCAAGCAGGAACTCGGCATGCCCGTGGACGCCAAGAGTTCCGAGCACCAGAGGTTCAAGGATGCGATCGACAAGCTCGGCTTCACGGGCGAGGTGAAGGAGCAGGTCGAACAGGAGTTGGAAAAATTCAGCCTCATGGACCCGAACGCTTCGGAGTTCATCGTGACGCGCAATTACCTGGACACGATCGTATCCCTGCCCTGGCGGGATCCCGAGCCCGAAGAGATCGACATGAAGAAGGCGAAGAGGATCCTCGACAACGACCATTACGGCCTCGACGACGTGAAGGAGCGCATCCTCGAATACCTCGCGGTCCGAAAGCTCAAGAAGGACACGAAGGGTTCGATCCTCTGCCTCGTCGGTCCTCCGGGGGTCGGAAAGACCTCGGTGGGAAAGTCCATAGCCGGAGCCCTCGGCAAGAAATTCTTCCGATTCTCGGTCGGCGGCATGAGAGACGAGGCGGAGATCAAGGGGCACAGGCGGACCTACGTCGGCGCGATGCCCGGAAAGATCATCCAGGGGCTCAAGATCGTGAAGACCAAGGACCCGGTCTTCATGA
Source organism: uncultured Spirochaetaceae bacterium (assembly GCA_964397655.1). Taxonomy (GTDB): domain Bacteria; phylum Spirochaetota; class Spirochaetia; order DTKZ01; family DTKZ01; genus CAYNKA01. The sequence continues at coordinate 53,003 of CAYNKA010000010.1, forward strand.
TCGACGAAATCGACAAACTCGGCTCGTCCTACCAGGGCGATCCCTCGTCCGCCCTGCTCGAGGTCCTTGATCCCGAGCAGAACGTCGCGTTCCGCGATCATTACCTCGATCTTCCCTTCGATATCGGCCACATCCTCTTCATAGCAACCGCGAACACCCTGGACACGATCCCGCGCCCCCTCCTCGACAGGATGGAGGTGATCCGTCTATCCGGCTACATCGAGCAGGAGAAGATCGCGATCGCGAAACAGTACCTCATCCCGAAGTCGCTTACGGCCGCGGGCCTGGAGAAGAACCAGGTCAAGTACACCCGGACCGCGCTCACTGACATCGCGCGGGGGCATTCGCGGGAGGCGGGCCTCCGCAACTACGAGAAGGCCCTGGACAAGATCCACAGGAAGATAGCCCGGAAGGTCGTGCTCGACGAGCTCGAGCTTCCCGTCGTTCTCGACTCGAAGAACCTTCCCGACTACCTGGGGAAGCCGGTGTTCACCGAGGAGGAGATGAAGACGATCACCGGTCCGGGCCAGGCCATAGGTCTCGCTTGGACCGCCTTCGGCGGCGAGACCCTCATGATCGAGGCGGTCTCGAATCCCGGCAAGGAGGGCTTCAAGCTCACCGGACAGATGGGCGAGGTCATGCAGGAATCGGCGAACATCGCCTACACCTTCGTCCGCCACGTGGCGCCGAAGTTCCAGGTCGGGCAGGAATTCTTCGAAAAAAATCAGATCCATCTCCATATTCCCGCGGGCGCCACGCCCAAGGACGGGCCCTCCGCAGGCATCACCATGGCGAGTGCGCTTCTTTCCCTCGCGACGGGCAGGAGGATCCGCAGGAATCTCGCCATGACCGGCGAACTTTCCCTCGTGGGCCACGTCCTTCCCATCGGAGGCCTCAAGGAGAAGACCATCGCGGCCCGCAGGGGGAAGGTGAGGCACGTCATCATCCCGAAGCAGAACGAGAAGGACCTGGAGGAGATCCCGGACCATGTGAAAAACGGAATCGTCTTCCATCCAGTGGAAACCATGGACGAGGTGATCGACCTGATCTTCTGAACATCCTCCGCCGGATCTTGAATCTCGAGCCGCCGAAGCTTCACCCCGGCGGCTTTTCATTTCATGAGGCCGGGTTCGTTCCGGTTGCTTCCGGAATGCCCTTCATTTCCGCGCGGCCTCGGGCACCCTGAGAAGCCTGAGGGTTCCCCCGCCGAGCACCGCGAGGGCCGCGCCGTCTTCGGAGAAGGCGAGAGACTGAACGTCGTCAGGATGTCCCGCGATGGTCGCGAGCTGTTTCCCCGTCTCGAGGTCCCAGAACTTCACCGCATTGTCCGAGCTTCCGCTCGCGAGGACCTTGCCGTCCTTCCTGAAGGCGATCGCTCTCGCGGAGTCCGTGTGCCGGAAAAGGAAATTCCCGAGGGTGATTTTCAGTTTGCCCGCGGCCCGATCGAATACGTAAACGTAGGGATCGTCCAAGGTGCACAGGGCCACGAGGGAGCCGTCGGGACTGAAATCCAGGGCGGAAACCGAATGGCTCGAGGAATGGATGGTGCTGGCCGCGCCGCCGGCAGCGAGGTCGATGATCCTTACAATCTTTTCTGTGCCTTTGTCGAAAACCGCCCTGCCGTAGGCAAGGTATTTTCCGTCGTTCGAATAGCGGAGGATGAAACCCTTTTCCGACCTCGGATTCGCTTGGGCGACGTCGTGGAAAACGATCTCCTCGTTTCCTTCCTTCCCCACCGCGAGGGTGCGCAGGTCCGGGCTGAAGGCGGAGCGGCTGAAAGGAAGCGCCCGTACTCCTGGGGAATAGCCTGCCTCTTTGAGAAAGTCCTTGATCGAGGACGAGGAGCTCAAAAGCCTGCCCGTGGCAACGTCCCACCTGCGGATCAGCCAGCCCTTGCCGTACTCCTCGTTGACGGTGAAAACGCTTTTTCCGTCCGCGCCGAAGACCACCGACTGGTGAAGAAGGTATATATCGTTCTTGCCGAGGTCGATCACCTTCATCGTATGCGCCGTCTCGTCGACGGTGCTCTTTTTCCCGGAGAGATATACGAGGTTGAGTCCGACGGCTGCGGCGATGACGAGAACGAAGGCCGCGAGGACCGCGAGAAGGATTTTCTTCTTTTTCGAGACGGGTCTCTTCTCCTTCCGGGGCTTCGCGGGGCGATCCTCGGCCTCGGGAGCCGGTTCACCGGCCTCGGCCCGCCCCGGCCTCGGCGAGGCCTTCGCCTCCGCCTCCTTCAGAAGTCCGAGTACCGTCCGTTTCTCCGCGGAGGCGGAATGGGCCTGATTGATTTCGACGATCTCGAGGGCCGTCCTGCCTTCGTCGTTCCGTATCGAGGGGTCGGCGCCGTGATCGAGAAGGAGCTTCACGAGATCGACGTTGGCCTTCGCCGCGGCCCAATGGAGCGGCGTCATGCCGGCGTTCGACTCCTTGAAGTCGGGATCCGCCTTGGCTTCGAGAAGGAGGGACGCGCAGAGGACGTTCCCCCATCCCTTGGCTATGACGTGGAGCGGCGTGAACGCGTATGCGTTCCGAGCGTTCGGGTCGGCTCCCCGGGATAGGAGTTCCCGGACGACCTCGGGCTTCGCCTCGTCGCAGGCGAAATGGAGCGGAGTGGTCCCCTTCGGGCACGAAGGATCCGCCCCGAAGCGTTCGTACTTCGAGATGAGCTCTTCGATTTTTTCCTTCTGCAGTTCTTCGTTCATTTCCGAGATTCCTTGAAATTCGAGTTGAATTATGGGTTATCCGATCAACCGACCGATTCCAATTGCCTCACGTTCTCGAATATGAAATCGGCGTCCGCTTCGTAGTCGTCGCCTTCCTGCCACATGACGCACAGGGCGAAAAGCTTTCCGTGCAGGACGAGGATCTCGGCCTTCACCGTGATGCGCTTTCCCTCCTGCACGACGCCGCCCCTGTAGCTTCGCCGCCTGATGTCGCCGGCCGTGAACGGTTCCCCCGACGGATCGAGGTTCAGCTTGAAGCCCACGTTCTTCGCGAACAGCGCGTCCAGGGCCTTCTTCCCGGCGTCGAAGACCGCGGCGCCGCCGCTCCCCGAGTCCACGTCCAGCGGAAGGAAGAATCCGAAGGCCGCTCCGTCCGGGCTGGTGAAGGAGGCGGAACCTTCCTGGTCGTCGTGGAGTTCGTGAGTCCAGCCGCCGGGCACGAGAAACGCCGCCCCTGAGAATTCGATCACGACCTCGTTGTAGTCTCCGGCGCCCTCACCCTCGCCCTCGCCCTCGCCTTCAACTATTCCGGGCTCCGGGAACGAATTCTCCTCGAACACGGTCCCGGCAATGACGAGGTTGTCCCCGGCGTCGGAGAAGGCGTCCGTCTCGTTCTGCGCGAAGCGTCCGTCGGAAAAAGAGACTGTGCTCCCTTCCTCCAGGCCGAATATTCCGCTTCCCTTGTTCAGGAGGACGTCGCACTGGACGAAGGACACGTCGCTCTTCCCGTAAACACCGATGAGCGGATATCCCTCGTTCTCCCGCATGGAGACCGATTCCAGGCTGGCCTTCCCGCAGTCACGGAGAGAGAGGGCTCCCTGGCTGCAGCCCGTGATCGTCGATTCCACGACGAGCAGGTTCTTCGCGTTCTCGGCCTCGATCCCAACGGTGCCGGAACCGTAGAGGAGGCTGGATGCGATCTCGACGTCCCGGACCCTGTCGAACCGGACGACTCCGCCCGAGCACTCTCCCCCGTCCTTGTGGCCTATTCTCAACTTCGACAGCCTCAGCCCCGAGCAGTCCTGGAACGAAAGCACGAACGCGTACCTGGGAGCGGTCACGATCTCCGCCCCGTTGTCTGCCTCCGCCTCGATGGTCAGGTTCTTCACGCCTTTCACCAGGATCTCCCTGCCGTCGAACACGGAATTCCAGGAAACGTTCCTGCTCCTGAAATTGGGAACCGTCGAAAGGTCGTAGATCCCGGATTCCATGACGATGGTCCGGTCCGAGCGGATGGCCCTCGCCAATTCCTCGGCGGTCGATACGCGGACCTCGTCGGCGAATGCGTAGGACGCTATGAGGGAGATCGCGAAGAAAGCCGCGGTAAGCCACCTTTTTCTCATACTGAGAGTATAGTTCATTTCGGACCGGAATTCAGGCCGCCCCCGAGGCTCGGGGGCGGCCGCAAACCGCTTTCGAGACGCGGAGAAGCTGCTTCGAACCGCCTCTCCGCCGACTCCGAGGAGGGCTCAGGAACACCCGGTCGTGGACCCGCAGGTGTCGCACTTGAGGCAGGTGCCGTTACGCACGAGCGTGAAGTTTCCGCAGGCGGGACAGGGATCGCCTTCGTAGCCCTTGAGCTTCGCGGCGCGGTAGGTGGAGGCCGCGGCGGGCCGGCCCGGAGTCTCGCGTTTCGCATCGTTCCCGTTCGCCGCGGCGCGGTGCGTGGTCTCGGTCGCAATGAGGTCCTCCGGCTTCACCTGGACGAGGTCGGTCCGCCTGAGGTAGGTGAGCGCGAGATCACGGAAAATGAAGTCGAGCACCGACGTCGTCATCTTGATGTTGTCGTGGCCGCGGACGATTCCGTTCGGCTCGAAGCGCGAGAAGGTGAAGGCTTCGACGAATTCTTCGAGGGGCACGCCGTACTGCAGCCCGAGGGACACGGCGATCGCGAAGCTGTTGAGCAGGGACCTGAAGGCCGCGCCTTCCTTGTGCATGTCGAGGAAGATCTCGCCCAGGGATCCGTCCGCGTACTCTCCGGTCCTCAGGAAGAGGCTATGGCCGCCGATCTTGGCCTTCTGGGTGTAGCCCTTCCTCCGGTTCGGGAGCGATTTCCTCCCTCCCTGGGTCCTGGCCGGCTTCGGAAGCTCCGGCTCCTCTCCTCCTCCGCTTCTCACCTTCGCCTCGAGGGCCACGAGTCCGTCTGCCAGGGGATCTCCCCCGCCCGACAGGGTGGAAAGTGGCTGGCTCAGCTTGGATCCGTCGCGATACAGGGCTATGGCCTTGAGCATGCTCTTCCATGCGAGGGTATAGGCCCCCTTCACGTCGTCCACCGAGGCGGAATTCGGCATGTTGATCGTCTTGGAGATGGCCCCTGAAACGAAGGGCTGCACCGCAGCCATCATCTCGACGTGCGCCACCCAGGAGATGGAGCGGACAGCCTTCCTTCCCGAGGGATTCGCGGTGTCGAAGACCGCGAGGTGCTCGGGCTTGAGGAGCGGTGAGCCCTCGACGCCCAGCGAACCGCAGACGTAGGCCTCCGCCTCCTCGATCTCGGCCGATGTGAAGCCGAGGGCCCTGAGCAGGTCGAAGCCGAATTCGGAAAAGGCCGCCGCGTCGATGCCGAGCTTCTTCTCGAGGAAATCGGGGGAGAAAAGCCCGGGATTCACGGCGGATTCCAGGGAAAAGGCGTTTTCGAGGGCCTTGTTCAGCTTCTCGAGTTCCTTCCTGCCGAAACCCTTTTCCTTGAGCGTCTCGTTCGAGAGCGCGCCCTTCTCGGGGAGCCGGCCCCTGCCGACGCAGTACTCGACGATCTCCTTGATTTCGCCCTCGCCGTAGCCGAGCCTGCGCAGGGCCGGCGGAATGGATCTGTTGATGATCTTGAAGGAGCCGCCGCCCGCGAGCTTCTTGTACTTCACGAGCGCGAAATCAGGCTCGACGCCGGTCGTATCGCAGTCCATGACGAGACCGATGGTCCCCGTGGGGGCTATGGCCGTGACCTGGGCGTTCCTGAAGCCGTGCCTTTCCCCGAGTTCCAGGGCTCGGTCCCAGGCTTCCCTCGCCGCCTTCGCGAGGTCCCCGGGGCAGCGGCCGGCGTCCAATCCCCGGGGAAGGATGGAAAGCCCTTCGTACTCGGAAGCGTCGGCGCGGTACGCGGCCCTCCTGTGGTTGCGGATGACCCGCAGCATGTCGTCGCGGTTCGCCTCGAAGCGCGGGAAGGGGCCCGCGTCGCGGGCGATGAGGGCGGAAGTCGCGTAGGCCTCCCCCGTGAGAATCGCGGTGAGGGCGGCGGCCACCGCCCTTCCCTCCTCGCTGTCGTAGGGCAGCCCCATGACCATGAGCAGGGTGCCGAGGTTCGCGTATCCGAGGCCGAGCGTCCTGAATTCATGGCTCTTCTTCGCGATGTTCCGGCTCGGGAACTGGGCCATGACCACGCTGATCTCGAGGACGAGGGTCCAGACCGCAATCGCGTGGAGGTATCCTTCGACGTCGAACCGCCCCGACTCCTCGTCGTAGAAGGCGAGCAGGTTCAGGGAGGCGAGGTTGCAGGCGGTGTCGTCGAGGAACATGTACTCGGAACAGGGGTTGGAGGCCCGGATCTCCCCGTCCTTCGGGCAGGTGTGCCATTCGTTGATCGTCGTGTGGAACTGGAGGCCGGGATCGGCGCACTTCCAGGCGCTCTTCGCGATGAGGTCCCAGAGCGACCGTGCCTTCATCGTCCTGACCGTCCTGCCGTCCTTCCTCGCCGTGAGGTCCCAATCCCCGTCGTCCAGGACCGCCCGCATGAACCGCTCGGAGACGCGGACCGAGTTGTTCGAAGCCTGGCCGCTCACCGTGTTGTAGGCCTCGCCGGTCCAATCCGTGGTGTAGACCTCCGACGAGGCCGCTCCCCCCTGCTTCAGCATCCTTAGGTATTGGTAGAGGTAGGCGGACGGCACTCCGTCGCGGAGCGCGCCGACGAGGGCGTCGCCCAGGATCCGGTTCGCGAGAGGATCGAGCCTGGACTCTTCCGGCCCCGACCACGCCCGCGCGGCCCCCTCCAGGGCCTCCGCGTACCTTCGGATCAGGAAGCTGCCCGCCGCGAGCGACGCGACCTTGTGCTCCTCCCTCACCTTCCAGTTGATGTAGGTCTCGATGTCCGGATGGTCGGCGTCGAGCGTCACCATCTTGGCCGCACGCCGGGTCGTGCCCCCGCTCTTGATCGCCGAGGCGGACCGGTCCGCTATCTTGAGGAAGGAAAGCAGGCCCGAGGACGCGCCTCCTCCGCTCAAGGACTCGCCTTCCGCCCTGATCTTGGAGAAGTTGCTCCCGGTGCCGGAGCCGTACTTGAAGAGCCTGGCCTCCCTGCTCACGAGGTCCATGATGCCGCCCTCGTTCACGAGATCGTCCTCCACGTCGAGGATGAAACACGCATGAGGCTGCGGCCGCTCGTAGGCGCTTTCGGATTTCTTCACCTCGCCCGTGGAGGAGTCCACGTAATAATGGCCCTGGGCAGGGCCCTCGATGCCGTAAACCTCGTGGAGGCCAGTGTTGAACCACTGGGGAGAGTTCGGCGCCGCCATCTGGTGGGCGAGCATGTGGACGGTCTCGTCGTAGAACGCCTGGGCGTCCTCCTCTCCGTCGAAGTAACCGGCTCGCTCGCCCCAGACCCTCCAGGTCTTTGCCAGCCGATGGAAAACCTGACGGGCGTCCGACTCTCTGCCGCCGGCATCGTCCGGGAGCCCGGCCTTCCTGAAATATTTCTGCGCGAGAATATCGGTCGCGATCTGGGACCAGAAGGAGGGGACCACGACGCCCTCCTGCCGGAATATCGTCTTTCCGTCGGAATTCCTGATCTCCGAGGTCCTCGACTCGAAGACGATGCCTTCATAAGGATCCTTACCCCTGCGGGTGAACCTTCGGTCTATCTTCATTTCCCCTCCCAAGGCTGGCTCTACATGTAGTGTTAGTATAGCAAAAATCGTCCCTTCGGGCCATATAAGTAGCGTAGAATTTTCAAGAAACAACGCCCAGCTTGACGAGACCGTCGAAGATGAACTGGACCGACATGCCGGAAAGCACGAGTCCCATGATGCGCTCGATGACCGACAGCCCCGTGTTCCCAAGAGCACGGACGAAGTAGCCCGAAAGGTACATCGCGAGGCCGGTGATGGCGAGGACGACGACGAGGACGGCGCTCAGGGCCGAGAAGGTGAAAACGCCCGCATTCTCCTCGCTCACATAGATGAGGATGGTCGTGATCGTGCCGGGACCGGCGATGATGGGAATGCCGAGCGGGAAGATCGACACGTCTTCCCCGTCCTTTTCGAGATCCGAGGTCTTCGTGCGCTTCGGGGCGGCGAACAACATGTCCATGGACACGATGAAGAGAAGGATGCCTCCCGCGATGTAGAAGGAGCCGGTCTTGATGCCGAGGAAGAACAGGATGGCTTTTCCCATGACGAGAAAGAACACGAAAACCGCACCGCCGGTGAGAAGGGCCCGCCTTATGGTCTTCTTTTTCCTCTCTTCCGAATAGAAAGCGGTGAGAGACACGTAGAGCGGGACGATCCCGATGGGGTCCACGACGATGAAGACGGCGATGAACATGGCGAAGAGTTTCGCGAGCATGCTCCAGTTATAGCACGGCTCGAGGCCCCTGTATATCGGCGGACGCTCGTCGTCGCGCGCCTGCCGGGCCGGAAAGCGGAAGATCCTCGCGGGATAAGACGAAAAAATTCAAAAATTACCCCGATTTATTATATCGCTCGGAGGAAGCGAGCTGGTATGCTCTATCCGAACCCGAGGTTCAAGGAGGGCGAAACCCCATGAAGATGAACATGACCCGATGGATCGAGGAGACGCTCGCGTCACCGATGAAGAAAGCGCTTCCCGTCCTCTCGTTTCCCGGCATCGGATTGATCGGAGCCACCGTACGCGAGGTAGTCTCCCGCGGCGATAGGCAGGCGGAATGCATGAAGGCGATCGCGGACCGGTATCCGACCGCGGCTTCGGTGAGCAACATGGACCTGTCCGTCGAGGCCGAGGCCTTCGGAGCCCGGGTCGTATTCTCCGACGAGGAGGTCCCTACGGTCACCGGCCGACTGGTAGACACGATGGAAGAGGCGGAGGCCCTCCCCATCCCATCGGTCGGAGCCGGAAGGACCGGAGAATGCATCAAGGCGGTGAGAATCGCCTCGAAGACCGTCGTCGATCGTCCCGTCTTCGCCGGCGTGATCGGCCCCTTCTCCCTGGCCGGCAGGCTCATGGAGATGACGGAGATCATGGTGAAGTGCATGATCGAACCGGAGACCGCGGAAAGGACCGTCGAGAAGGCCACGAACTTCCTCGTCTCCTACGTCTCCGCGCTCAAGGAAGCGGGGGCGAACGGCGTCGTCATGGCCGAACCCGCCGCCGGCCTTCTCTCCCCCCAACTCTGCGATGATTTTTCCAGCAGGTTCGTGAGGAAGATCGTAGAGACGGTCCAGGCGGAAGATTTTCTCGTCGTCTATCACAACTGCGGGAACACCGTTCCCCTCGCCGATTCGATCCTCTCCACCGGAGCGAAGGCCTTCCATTTCGGTAACGCGATCAAACTCCGGGACATCATCGGCAAGTTCCCCGAGGACCGGATCGTCATGGGCAACGTGGATCCGTCCGGAGTCTTCCGGAACGGCGATCCCGATATCGTAACCCGCGAGACCCTCGCCCTCGTCAATGAGCTCAAGAACCGAAGGAACTACGTCCCCTCGTCAGGCTGCGACATTCCTCCCCTCACCCCGCTCGAGAACATCGACGCGTTCTTCGCCGCGGTCGACGCCGCGTACAAGGCATAGAACCTGGCGATGGCCTACCCTTCGGACGCCGACCTGGCCAGGTTCCGCGAGCTCGTCGCGACCCGCTACGCCCGGTACGCCAGGGTCTTCCCCTGGCGCGAGACGCGGGATCCCTACGCCATCGTCGTGTCCGAAATCATGCTCCAGCAGACGCAAACCGAACGCGTCCTGAAGAAATACGGCCCCTTCCTCGAAGCCTTCCCCGCCGTCGGCGACCTCGCGGCAGCGGACCTCCGGGACGTGGTTCTGCTTTGGAGCGGGTTGGGCTACAACAGGAGGGCCAAGGCCCTCAAAGCGACAGCCGAGCGCATCATCGCGGAATTCGGGGGCCGCGTTCCCGACGATCCCGCGGTTCTCGAGACCTTTCCCGGCATCGGGCCGGCTACCGCGAGGTCGATCCCCGCCTTCGCCTACGACGTCCCCACGGTCTTCATCGAAACGAACATCCGCCGCGTCTTCCTTCACTTTTTCTTCCCGGACCGCGAAGGCGTGAGGGATCGGGAAATCCTCCCCCTCGTGGAGAAGACCCTCGACCGGGGGAATCCGAGGGAATGGTACTACGGTCTCATGGATTACGGAGTCTATCTCAAGAAGCTCTACCCGAATCCGAACAGAAGAAGCGCCCATTACGCGAAGCAGGCCCCGTTCGAGAATTCCACACGCCAGGTGCGAGGCAGGATCCTGGCCCTGCTCGCGGAGACCGAAGGCCTGGACGGCGCGGAACTCGCCGCGAAGTCCGGCTTTCCCCGGGACAGGGTCGCGGCCGCGCTGCGCGGGCTCGAGGCCGAGGGCATGGTCTCCGAGGAAGCCGGCCGTTACCGCATCGGATAGCCGGCATCGCGCGAAGGCGGCTTGCCGCTCATGCCGCGAAAACGCTATTATGGCCCGATCACTCGCCGTCCAAGGAAGAAACATGCCCTCGTTTACAGTCTACGCGGCCCTCCTCGTCACCATGACGGTCTGGGGACTTTCCTTCATCGGAACGAAGATCGCGCTCGAGAGCTTCCCTCCGTTCTCCGTCATGTTCTACAGATTCGCCCTCGCGAGCCTCGTTTTTCTGCCCATCCTCCTGAAGCGGGGCCTACCCAGGCTCGACCGGGGGACGCATCTCCGGCTTCTCCTGCTCTCGATCTGCGAACCCTGTCTCTACTTCGTGTGCGAGACCTACGGCATCCGCCTGACTTCGGCCTCCAAGACCTCCCTCATCATAGCGCTCGTGCCCGTGGCGGTCGCGGTGCTTTCCCGCCTCGTGCTCAAAGAAAGGCTCTCGGGAAAAAGCGGGATCGGCATCGCCTTTTCCATACTCGGGACGATCCTGCTCGTACTCGGCGGAGGCGGTTTCGAGGGGGGCGGAGAGTCGTTGGCGGGAGACCTTCTCGCGTTCGGCGCGGTCGTATCGGCGGCGTTCTACATGGTGTTCGCCCGCGACCTGGGGAGCAAGGTGCCGGCGCTGACCCTCACCGCCATCCAGTGCTTGTACGGTGCCGTCTTCTTCGCTCCCTTCCATTTCTTCGGCGTCGCAGAGGCTCTCCCGATCTCGTCGACGTCCGCGGCCGCGATCCTCTTCCTGGCGCTGGGCGCGACCTTCGCGGGCTTTCTCTGCAACAACTATGCGCTGAGCAAGATTCCTGCGTCGCGTGCGGCGGTCTTCATAAACGGCATCCCGGTCGTGACCACCCTCGCTGCCTGGTTCATCCTCGGGGAAAGGCTCTCCGGTCTCCAGATCGCCGGGGCGATAACGGTCGTCGCGTCGGTTTCCCTCACTGCCTCGGAGATCGAGAAGACGCCCGCGGGCGGGAACATCGCCTCCTGGGAAGGCTGAACCGGCCGTTCCGTTCAGCGATAGGAGCGCATGATCCTCTCAATGGTTCCGTCGCTCCTCATCCTTTCGAGTTCCCTCCCCATGGCCGAAGCCCGGTTCGCGAATGCCGACAGCTTTCCTATCATGAGGTTGAAGCGGCTTTCGCCGACGACGCCGTCCGTCAGAACGATGTTCCTCGAAAGCCCGTAGGAAGCGAGCGTGGCGCCCGCGAGCAGAGGATCCTCGACGAGAAGATCTGCCCTGCGCGCCGCGAGCATGCGATACATGCCTTCCACGTCGATCGCGTTCACGACCTTGACGTCGGCATCCTCGAGCACGTTCTTGGACCAGCTGTTGCCGATGTAGGAGATCACGGTCAATCCCGAGACGCGCAGGTCCTCAATGCTCCGGATCGCGTTTATCCTGCCCGTCTCCGGATTCCCGGCATAGGTGTACAGCCGGTATTTCTTTATCCAGATCGGAGGTTCGACGATGACCGTATAGGCGAGACGTTCCGCCGTGGGAATGGTCGCGAACAGATCCGCCTCGCCGCGTTCGACCAGCAACTGACACCTTACCCAGGGCAGAGTCTCCATCCTTACATCAAGACCCAATCGCTTGCCCAGCAGTTCCTCTATGATTTCTACGAAGAATCCTCGATGCCTTCCCTCGTCGTTCAGGTAATTCGCGGGAAAGTAACGCGCATACACGAATTTGATCGATTCCCCGTGCAGGACTTCCGCCGACAGGAACGCGACGGCCAATACAAGCATTGAAAAGAACCGTTTCTTCGACTTCATAGCTCTCTCAGATATTATAGCGATTTCATCGGAATCTGTCGAAACCGCTCTCGACGTAAGCGGTGGAGCCGCCGCGCGGCGAACGTATGCCGAGGATCCGGATTAGAGCCGACCTGTTGGCTTTTTCTCTAGAATCCGCTATGCTTGTCGTGTATAGAGAGAAAGAAAAGAATGGGAGCATAATGAAATTCACTGAACTCAATCTACATCCTGATCTTCAAAAGGCCATCGACGAAGCGGGCTTCACCGATTGTTTCCCGGTCCAGGAACAGACCTTCCGAAGAACCCTGCAGGGCAAGGACGTGACGGTCCAATCACAGACAGGCACGGGGAAGACAGCCGCCTTCCTCATCACCATCTACCAGCACCTTTCGACGAATCCGAAATTCAAGGGGAAAAAGGCCCTCATCATCGTGCCTACCCGCGAGCTCGCCACCCAGATCGAGGACGACGCCTCGGTGATCGGCAAATACATGCCCTTCAAGATAGGGAGCTTTTTCGGCGGCATCGGCTACGGCAAACAGGAGGCTCTCCTCAGGGAGGGGGTGGACATTCTCATCGGCACGCCGGGCAGGCTCATCGATTTCTCGAGGCAAAAGAAGATCAACCTCTCCGACGTCGGCATCCTCATCATCGACGAGGCGGACCGCCTCTTCGACATGGGATTCCTTCCGGACCTCAGGAAGCTGCTCAGGAAGATGGTCCCTGCGGAGGAGCGGCTCACGATGCTGCTCTCCGCCACCCTGAGCCTCAGGGTGAGCACCTTGTCGTGGGAATACATGAACGGTCCCGACGAGATCCAGATCGATCCCGAGCAGGTCACCGTTGACACGATAACCCAGGGGCTCTATCACGTGGCGTCTTCGGAGAAGATGTCCCTCCTCCTCGGCATCTTCAGGAAATTCCAGCCGAAGAACGCCATCGTCTTCACCAACACCAAACACGCCGCCGAGGAGGTCTCGAAACGCCTCGAACTCAACGGCTTCAAGAGCCAGTATCTCATGGGTGACCTGCCCCAGAAGAAACGGCTCAGGATCATCGACGACATGAAGGCGGGCAACATCAGCTTCCTCGTGGCGACCGACGTCGCGGCCCGCGGCCTTCACGTCGAGGACCTCGACATGGTGGTGAACTACGATGTGCCCGAGGACGCCGAAAACTACGTCCACAGGATCGGAAGGACCGCACGCGTGGGCAAGACCGGCAAGGCCTTGACCATGGCCTGCGAGCGTTTCGTTTTCGGGCTCGAAGCCATCGAGAAGTACATCGGCATGAAGATCCCGGTCGAGACGATCGAGGAAGGCCTCCTCGTGGAGGACAAGAGCGCGGGCATGAAGATCCACAGCGAGCACTGGGGACGGGGAGACCGGAGGGACCGCGGCGAACGCAGGGAAGGCAGGGGACGGCCGGGCGAGCGCAGGCATCCCCGACCGGAAAGACCGCGCTTTCAGCGGGAGACCCCTGCGCAGCCGGTCGGAACCGACTCGCCGAGCCCCCAGGCCAGACCGCAGAAGCGGCCCGACAGGTTCAGGGACGAGCAAAGAAGGGACGGGAGGCCGGAACGCGAGCGCTTCGAGGGCCGGCCCGAGCGGCGCGGCCCGAGGAAGGGCGTCAAGCTCACCCAGGAAGAACGGCTCGCCCTCTACAAGGAGAAATACGGCGAGAATTTCCAGGCTTCGGACGAGAAACGGCGCAAGGGTAAAAGACCGGAGACGGTGAAACCGACCGAGAAAAAGGCGGAACCTAAGGCCGCTGAGAAGCCTTCCCTCATCAAGAAAATCCTCGGCTTCTTCACCGGTAAAACTTCTTAGGAACGGGTCGGCACTGCGGCCGTACCCGTACGGAGACGAAGCATGCGGCAGGATACTTCCGTCCCGATTCTGGTGATCGGGGCGGGACCGGCCGGACTCATGGCGGCGGCCGCGGCGGGAAAAAAGGCTCTCCTCGTCGAGCGGAATCCCAGACCCGGAAGGAAGCTTCTCCTCTCAGGCTCAGGCCGATGCAACATCACGCACACGGGAGAAGTAGACGACTTCATCCGCCGTTACGGCTGCAACGGAAAATTCCTCCGCCCCGCCCTCCGCTCTTTCCCGCCCGAAGCGCTCCTCGATTTCTTCAAGACCCGCGGCCTCGATTTCCTCGTCCGCGAGGACGGCAAGATCTTCCCCGCGACGTTGAAGGCTGGAGACGTTCTTCGGAGACTCGTCGAGGAGGTCGGGGAGGACAGGATCATGGAGAGAACCCGAGTCATCGGCGCGGAACGCATCCCCCAAGGCTTCCTCGTGCGCATCGCTTCCGCGGAAATGGAGAAAACGATCCTCGCCGCGAAGCTCGTCCTCGCGACCGGAGGACTCTCCTACCCCGGAACCGGCTCGACGGGCGACGGGTACGACTTCGCCCGTGCCCTCGGGCACAGCGTGGTCGAACCGAGGCCGGCCCTCACCGGCGTCCTGAGTCCCGGCTTCCGCGACCTCGCGGGCAACTCGTTTTCCCTCGTGGAGGTCAGCCTCTACCGGGAAGGAAAACGGATCGCCTCGGCGAGGGGGGACTTCCTGTTCACGCACCGGGGAGTATCCGGGCCGGCGGTGCTGGATCTGTCCCGTTCGATCGAGAAAGGCGATCTGCTCACCGTCGATTTCCTCCATCCCGAGAAACCCGAGGACGTCGCCGACCGCCTGCGGCTGGAGTGCAGGACCCGCGCCCGCGAAAGGGCGACCTCCTACCTCGCCTCACCCCCGGTGACGCGGGCATTGGCCGAACACATCCTCGGCGCCGGAGGGATACCGGGAGAGAAAAAACTGGGAGATCTGAACAGACGGGAGATGCGGTACCTTTCGGACTCGCTTTCACGGTTTCCCGTTCCGGTTCGGGAACTCGAAGGCTTCGATTCGGCCATGACCACGGCCGGAGGAGTAGCGTTGAACGAGGTGAATCCCAAGACCATGGAATCCCGCCTCGTGCCCGGCCTCTATTTCGCGGGAGAGGTGCTCGACGTCGACGGCGACTCGGGAGGCTACAATCTCCAGGCCGCCTTTTCCACGGGGCGTCTCGCGGGGAAGAGCGCCGCTTCCTAGACCTCCACGTCCTTGTCGTAGTCGATCTCGTCGTAACCGAAACCGTGCAGATTGAGGAAATCCTTCCTGTACTGCTCGAGGTCGGCGTAGGACCCGAGAGAAGAGGCTTCCACCTTGTCCCAAACAGCGGCGACCTCGTCCTGCACGTCCTTCCTCATCTCCCAGTCGTCGAGCCGGATGCGGCCTTCCGAGTCGGTCGGGACCGGTCTTACCGAGAGCCTTTCCGTGAATAGGCGGTACATCTGCTCGATGCAGCCTTCGTGGAGACCCCTCTTCTTCATGATCTTGAAAAGGATCGTGAGGTAGAGCGGAACCGCGGGGATCACCGCGCTCGCCCGAGTTACGAGGGCCTTGTTGATGCTGACGTAGGCACCCCCCCCTATCGCGGAAAGCCTGTCGCGGAGAGCATGAGCCGTTCGCTCGAGATGCTCCTTCGCCTTGCCGATGGTGCCGTCGCGATAAATCGCCCTTGTGTACTCGGGTCCAATGTAGGAATACGCGAGGGTCCTCGCGCCCTCGGCGAGAACGCCGGCGTCGAGCAATGCGTCGATCCAGAGTTTCCAGTCCTCGCCTCCCATCACCTTGACCGTGGCGTCGATCTCCTCCTGCACGGCGGGGGCTATGTCCGCCTCGGTGAGTTCCCCCGTCATGGGATTCAGGGCCCTGGCGTGGTAAGTCGAACCCACGGGCTTGAGTACGGATTTGTACATCGTGCCGGTCGCGGGATCGATGCGCAGCCCGGAGGCGAGGCTGTAGACCACGAGGTCCACCTTGCCGAAGAGAGCCCTGATCCGCTCGACGGTCTCCGCCTTCATTTCGTTCGAGAAGGCGTCGCCGTAGAGGCTTTCGGCCCGGAGTCCCGCGGCGAGAGCCTCCTTCTGGAAGACCTCGGTGTTGTACCAGCCTACCGTTGCGCCCCGCTTGTCCGAGGCGGGTTTCTCGAAGGCCACGCACAGGGTCCCCGTGCCGGCGCCGAAGGCCGCGGCTATGCGGGTGGCGAGTCCGTAACCGGCCGATCCGCCGATCACGAGCATGTTTTTGGGACCGGAGAAGCGTTCCTTCCCCCTGACGTAGTCGATCTGTTTCAGAACGTGAATCCTGCAGCCCTCCGGGTGGGCGTTCATGCAGATATTGTTTCGAACCATGGGTTTTACGATCATTTTCCGCCTCTTCGTGTCATCCGATTGCGGAAATCCTAACGGTTCCTCGGAAAAAGGTCAATGCTTTTAGTCGGCCGGCGGCCGAGAAAAAATGATTTTTCGTTCCCTTTTCGGTTTTCCTTCATGCTCTTCGTCCCAAACTTGCGAAGTCATCGGGTTCCGGCTAAAATACCTTCGTGGTTGATTTATCTCGATTCAGGGAAAAAGCGAATACGCGGATCGGCATCTACCTCGGAGCCCTGCTCATGGCGGGCGGACTCTTTGTGCTCGTATTCCGTGCAGGTCCGCAGAGCCGAGTCGGCGATCGGGAGTATATTGAAAAGATCAGAGACCAGCTCTGCGACGTCGTGGCGATGAACGTCGAGAGCGTGGAGAACATCTCCTATCAGTTCATCGCCAACTCCGAGCTCAACAGGATGCTGAAGGCCTATACGACCTCGGGCGAACTCTACCAGATAGCCCAGTGGAACGAGACGTTTTCCGCCTTCCTGGAGAGCCAGGGAGGCACGAACCCGCTTATCAGGGACGCCGCCTTCTTCGACCTCGCGGAGGTCAAGAGAAAACCCCTCACCATGAGCGACAATCTTTCTTCCGAGACGCTCAGGGCGGTCCGCTCATCACGCTTTTTCGAAAGAACCGTCTCCTCGTCGGGCAAGGCCGAGTGGCAGGGCCCCGAGGTCGTCTCCCACGGAGGCAAGAAGTCCCTTCTCTGCGGAAGGGCGATCATGGACCGGGGCTCCAACCTGCCTCTGGGAGTTCTGGTCCTCTTCGTCCGGTCGGAGCGCCTCGCGGAAATCGTCAACAGCGAGCTTTATACTGACGGAGAGCCCGAGGAAAGTTCGGTGGGAAACTACTTCAACCTCATCGTGCACGGAAGCGGGACCATCCTGTCCTCGCCGGTCAAGAGCCAGGTCGGACTCGGCGCGGACGCTTCCTTCGGGGAGAGCGGAGTCTTCCTCAGGGAGCTGGCTGCAGGCAGGGAAAAGGGAGAAAGCCGGCTCGTGTGGAGGGATACGCCCGTCCTCGTGAGTTTCCGACGAATCCCGGGCACGGATTTCTACCTTCTCGAGACCTCGACGAGGCCGAAAGGCGGCTTTACCTTGACGACCTTCGTCATCCTCGCCGCGATCCTGTCCGGCGCAGCCCTCGCTTTCGCGCCGCTCCTCCTCGCGGGCGTGAACCGGAAAAAGCCGGCCGCGGATGGTCCCGGAGAATCGCCGGATTGGGTCGAATCCCTTCCGCCGCGCGAACTCGAAATTCTCCTCCTCGTGGCGGAGGGAAAAAGCAACAAGGAAATCGCCTTCGCCCTCAGCCTGAAGGAGCAGACGGTCAAGAACTACGTCAGGTCGCTCTACGAGAAACTCGGCATCCATGATCGTGTTTCGGCCTCGCTTCTCGTGAACAAGGCCGGTCTCGGCCGCGGATTCGAGGAAAAAACCGCCCGTTAGTACGAAAGTACCGATTGCGCCGACTTCGAAACACCCCTCACCATGGACTCATCCAAAGAACGGAGGGTTGTCTGAAAATGAAAAAAACCGTCATCGCATTCGTTTCCATCCTCGTCATCGCGACCGGAGCGTTCGCGGGCGGCGGCAAGGAAGCTCCAGCATCGGGAACCGCGGCCGGCCAGAAGGAAAAGCTCATGGTCTACACGTCCATGAAGGAAGTGCTCATCGGCGAGCTCCGCGACGCCTTCACCAAAAAGCATCCGAACATCGCCTTCGACTATTATTCCGCGGGCGCCGGCAAGATCATGGCCAAGATCGCCGCGGAACGTCAGTCGAAGCAGCTCGTCTGCGACGTGCTCTGGACCAGCGAGGTCCCGGACTTCTACGCATTGAAGAAGGAAGGGGTCCTCGAGAAGTACATTTCTCCCGAAGCCGCGAACGTCGTGAGCCCCGTGACCGATCCCGAAGGGGAATTCACTCCGGCCCGTCTCGGGACCCTCGGCATCACCTACAACACGAAGAAAGTGAAGAATCCTCCCAAGACCTGGGACGATCTTCTCAAACCGGAATTCAAGGACGGCTTCGCGATCGCGAATCCCGCCCTTTCCGGCACTTCCATGGTCTCGGTCGGAATGATAGCCAACAATCTAGGCTGGGACTACATCCAGAAGCTCAAGGCCAACGGCGCAAAGATGGGCCAGGGATCCGGCCAAGTCGTGGACGACACCGCGGCCGGCGACCTTCTGGGCTGCATCGGCGTGGATTACATCACGATCGACAAGGTGAAGAAGGGAGCTCCGCTCGGCATCGCCTTTCCGCCGGAGATGCTCGTCATTCCGAGCCCGGTCGCGATCTTCAAGGGCACCGCGAACCTTTCGGCCGCCAAGAAATTCGTCGATTTCCTTCTTTCCAAGGAAGGCCAGACGATCATCGCGAAGAGCTACACGCTCCCGATCCGGAGGGACGTTCCCATCGTGAAAGACGTCGGGCTCGTGGAGGCGGAAGATGCGGTCAAACGCGCCATGAAGATCGACTATCTCAAGCTCATGGCCGAAAAACAGGCCACCATCGACAATTTCACCAAGATCATGCAGGGCAAATAATCCCGAAACGCCGCCCCTACGGGCGGCACGCCTTCCGGTCCTGAGCCTTTCCAGGACCGGAAGCGCCGAGTTCATCGCACAAGACCAACGACAAGGAGCGTACTCACGTGGCGGAGATAGAATTTCGTTCCGTTTCCAAGGCATTCGGCCCAAAGAGCGTCCTCTCCGACCTCAGCTTCAGGATAGAGTCGGGAGAATGCTTCACGATACTGGGACCGTCCGGCTGCGGGAAAACAGTCGTCCTGCGGCTCATCGCCGGATTCGAGAGCCCCGATACGGGTTCCATACGCATAGGGGACCGCATGGTCGCGGACGCAGCGGCCGGAAAAAGCATCCCCCCCGAAGACCGCAACATAGGCGTGGTCTTCCAGGATTACGCCGTTTGGCCCCACAAGACCGTACTCGACAACGTCCTTTATCCCCTTCAGATGAGGAACGTCCCGAAGCACGAGGCCGAGGAACGAGCCCGCTTCGCTGTCGATCAGGTCAACCTCACCGGCCTCTGTGAGCGTTTCCCCTACCAGCTCTCGGGAGGGCAGCAGCAGCGGGTCGCGCTCGCGAGGGCCCTCGTGTCGAACCCGCTCGTCATGCTCCTGGACGAGCCCCTCTCCAACCTCGACGCAAATCTCCGGGAGGAGATGCGCTTCGAGATCAAGGAACTCCAGCGCAAGACGAAGATGACCATCCTGTACGTTACGCACGACCAGGAGGTCGGGCTCGCCATCTCCGACAGGATGGCGATCATGGACGCGACGGGTCGTTTCCGCCAGATCGGCGATCCGGAAGAAATCTACGAAAGGCCGGTCGATCCCTTCGTTTTCCGCTTCATGGGAGTTTCCAACTTCATTCCCGCCGTGATCGACAGGGGTTCGACGAGGATCGAAGGATCGGACGCGGCTTTCATCCCGGCTCCGGCGGATTTCCCGTCGGAGGGGAACGGGAGGGTGCTCGCAGCCTGCAGGCCGATGGACGTGGTCCTCGGCAGGAACGAGGGCGCGGTCGCCGGCAGGATCGCGAGGAAAGCCCTTCTCGGAGCCATAATCGACTACAGGATCGAAGTGGGAAGCCGGATCATCCGGGCCCAGATCCAGACCGAAGAGGCGGTGGCCAAGGGTCTCGTCTTCGACGAAGGTGAAGCCTGCAGGCTCGATTTCCACGACGTCGTGTGGTACGAAAACAAGGGAAACGGCGAGGAGGTGCCGGCATGAGCTCGATCGGACATACCATGGCGGGCATCTCCGCCGGAAAACGGAAGATCGGGGCCGCGGAGATCGTCCTCGTCTTCTCGATCCTCGTCCTCGTGGTCGTTGTGGCGGTCCCCGTCATCCTCATCTTCGTAACCGCCTTCTTCGAGGATGGGCATTTCAATCTCGCGGGAGTGGTCAAGGTTCTGCAGGACCCGGACACCTACCAGGCGCTCCTCAACTCGCTCATCATCGCCGCCGGGACCACGGTACTGTCCACGACGATCGGCGTATTCTTCGCCTGGCTCGTGGCACGGACCGATCTTCCCGGCAAGAGGGCCATGAAGGTGCTCTTCCTCGTGCCCTTCATGCTGCCTTCCTTCATCGGTGCGCTGGCGTGGAAGATCCTGCTTTCGCCCCGAGCCGGCTACGTGAACAAGCTGCTCATGTTCATGTTCGGACTCGAGAAGGCACCGATCGACATTATGACCATGGGCGGAATCATCGCCATCGAGAGCATGTACCTCTTCCCCTTCGTGTTCCTCCAGGTGGCCGGGGCGCTCGAGCGCATGGACCCGACCCTCGAAGAATCGGCCAGGATATCAGGGGCGGGCCTGCTCACCATCACGAGGGGTATAACTCTTCCTCTGGTGCTTCCGAGCATCCTCGCCGGCGCCCTCCTCGTGGCACTCTACTCTCTTTCGCACTTCGGCGTCCCCGCGATTCTCGGTACGGAGAAGGGAATCTACAACATCCCGACCAAGATCTACGAGAGAATCTACGCCTCCGGGGGAAGCTTCCAAGCGATCCGCGTTGGTACCATACTTTCGGCGATCCTGGTGATATCGGCAGCCGTTATCCTCAAGGTGCAGGACCTCCTCGTCAGGAAAGGCAGATTCCAGATCATAGCGGGCAAGAGCATGAGACCCATGGTCCTCAAACTCAGGGCGCTCAAGACCCCGCTCCTCGTCGTGAGCATCGTCTACATCTTCATCACCGTCGTAATGCCTACGGTGACGATCTTCCTCGTCGGCGGGCTCAAGACCTACGGGCTCAGCATCGAGATCGAGAACATGACCTGGGCGAACTACCTCGAGGTGTTCAAGTGGAAGATGACGACCGACGCCATCTGGAACAGCCTCTATCTGTCCCTGGGGGCCGCCTTCGTCACCATGCTCGCGGGAACCATGATCTCCTACGTCATCGTGAAGATGAAGGTGAAGGGCAAATTCGTCCTCGAGTTCCTCGGCGTACTCCCCTTCTCGCTTCCGGGAACGGTCATCGCCCTCGGCGTGATCCTCACCTGGAGCGGCAAGTTCGGCATCAACATCTACAATACGGCCTGGATCATCTTCGTCGCCTACATTGCGCGATACATGGCCTTCTCGCTCAAATCGAATTCGGCCGCCCTTCAGCAGGTCTCCGATTCGCTCGAGGAAGCCTCGCGGGCCTGCGGAGCCACTCACTGGCAGACCCTCAAGAACATCGTCATTCCCCTCATCCGGCCTGGCATGGTGAGCGCCTTCTTCCTCATCTTCCTGCCGGCGCTCAGGGAACTCACGACCTCGGTGCTCCTCTACGGTCCGACGACGCGGACCATCGGCGTTGCGATCTACGCCCTGAACGAGGACGGCGAGACGGTTCGGGCAGCTGCCCTAGCCTCGATCGCCCTCATCATCATCTTCGTCGGCGAGGTCTCCATCCGGAAGCTCCTCGCCCGCTTCCAGAAGCAGGAGTGAAGTATGGCCGGACTCAATCTCATAGACGTGACGAAACGCTTCGGTGAAGTCACCGCGGTGAACAAGCTCAACCTGGAAGTCGAACAGGGCGAATGCTTCTCCTTCCTGGGGCCGTCGGGCTGCGGAAAGACCACGACGCTCAGGATGATCGCCGGGTTCGAGGATCTCGACGAGGGAGAGCTCGTCGTAGACGGAAAGACGTTCTCGTCGAGCAGGAGGAATTTCTACCTCCCGCCCGAGAAACGAGACTTCGGCATGGTGTTCCAGGCCTTCGCGGTCTGGCCCCATCTCACGGTCTGGGACAACGTGGCCTTCCCCCTGAAAATTCGGAACCTCCCCAAGCAGGAGATCCGGGAACGGGTCAAGGTCGCGATCAAGCACACGGGACTCGGGCACGCGGAAGACGATTACCCGAGCAAGCTTTCCGGAGGCGAGCAGCAGCGCATCGCCCTCGCCCGGGCGGTCGCCATAAATCCGAAGGTCATGCTCCTCGACGAGCCCCTCTCCAACCTGGACGCCAAACTCCGGGAGGAGATGAGGTTCGAAATCAAGGACCTCCAGAAGAAATTCGGCTTCACCATCATCTACGTGACCCACGACCAGGCCGAGGCCATGGCTCTTTCGGACAGAATGCTCGTCATGGACCTCGGCGTCGTCCAGCAGATCGCCGCCCCGCTCGACATCTATCACAAGCCCGCGAACAAGTTCGTCTTCGGTTTCATCGGGCTTTCCAATTTCGTCCCCGTCGTACTTCGCGGCCGTGACGCCTACGTAGAAGGAGCGGAGGAGGCGGGCGCGATAAGCTCGGGAGCCTCTACCGAATTCGGACAGATTTGCACCCTGGCCTGCAGGCCGGGCGAGATCGACTTCGTTTCGGAAGGCGGGGCGGCCGGACGGGTCATCAGGAAGACCTACCTCGGCGACATCATCGACTACCGGGTCCTCGTGGGAAAGGCGGAAGTCCGCATCCAGAAACCCCGGAGGCTCGCGTCGCTCAAACAGGACGAAACCTGCAGAATCGTGGTTCGGAACGCCCTCTGGTACGCGAGAGACTGAGGTTTTCCATGGAAAAAGGCCGTCCGAGGGACCGGATGGCCTTTTTCATGGTCCTCAGCCGACAGCGCGGGGACGGAGGAAGGGTTCGTCAGAGGGACGCTGCAGGGGGACGGAGCTATTGATAATTATGATCGGCCCAGGGACGGAGGTGAATCACTTCTTTCCCTGGAGAAGCTCGAGCGCGTTCTTCACCTTGGTTTCCTGATCGGCCAATCTCGCGTTGAGAGACCTGATTTCCGCTTCGAGCGCCGCGGACTTCTTTGCGAGCGCCTCCTTCTCGGAACCCAGGGCGTCCCGCTGTTTGGAAAGAGCCCTCAGCCTGTCATCCGAGGCCCTGAGTTCCTTTTCCGCAGTCTCAAGACGGTTTTTAAGTGCGGCGCCACTCACGTCATCCACGGGTACGGCTGCGGGATCGATTTCGAGGCGCACGACATAGACCTTGCCCGCATCGCCGGAAACGACCGGGATCTCTACAATCCTTTCCTTGTAGCCGGGCTTTGCCGCGGTGAGCTTCACCGTTTCACCGAAGGGGACGATGAGTGAATAGCTTCCCTTCGCCACCGCCACGCCCGCCGCGAGAATGAGAGCGTCCCTCGGCTCGGTCATGACGACCACCCGCGCCATGCGAGGGATTCCCGTTTCGGGAAGATCGAGGAACCGCACCCTGTCCAGTTCCCCAAGCGATTCCTTGGCCTCGGACGAAAGCGGTGCGGGCTTCGCTGCAGCTTCCCCGGCCGCCTTCAATAACTCAGAGCCCGCTCCGACCTCCTCGCCGCCTTCGAAAGCAACGAAGCCTTCCTTCACGGCGACGAAGACGCCGAATTTCGTCTGCCTGACCATGAACTCCGTCCCCCGTACTCCGAGCACGCCGGTTGAGGTTTCGATTTTGACAATCCCGACGGCCTTCTTGACCTTATAGAGAACCGTGCCGCCAAGAAGCTTGAGACGGAGATCGGGAGAAGCGGCGCCGGGTTTCACAGAAGCGAGCTCCGCCTGAGTGTTTTCCTTCATCCGCATCGTAGCGAGCCCGTCGAACTGAATTTCGCAGTAGCTTGCCGTGAGAACCCGGACGGTATCCGCCTCAGAGAGCAAATCGCCGATTTCCAAGACCTTCCACGTTCCGGCACGGAGGACAAAGCATTCTCCCGTGAGTGAAGTGACGATCCCCTCCCCCGCTCCAGGAAGCACGGGAGGAGGCAGGATTCCTCCGCCCCGGGGCAAAGGCGCTGCAGTCTTCAGGTTCAATGCGACGAAACCGCCCAAGACGGCGGAAGCTGCAAGGGCCGCCGTGAACAGCGCGATTTTACAATTCCGTTTCATGGCTTACATAGATATCCCTTAAGGAGGAGAAATTCAACTCAAATCCTTATCCCTGCAGCCTCCGTCCCCCGACGAGTCATGAAACCTGTATGGCTTTTCATACTCGGCAAAATAGAAAGGAGCTGACAAACGTCTGCCGCTTTCTCCCAGGTGATTTTCGGGGACGGAGGAACGCCGCTAAAATGCCGGGAATCCAAGTCGGGTATGCCGCCGTTTTCGTCGTATATCGTAAATGGCGATGATCCTTCCCCATCGCTTTTCCATTTCATCGGTGAACACTTACATCCGAGATACCAAGGGAGTCCGGATGGGTGTATCAATTTTAATATCGTATACACGTCGTTTAGATCAATTCGACAGGTTGCGCGCAATTCCTCCGATGGCCGCCCAACCTCCGTCCCCACAGGCCGAACCCCAACCACCGCAATTATCCGGGATAGGTTGATTTCAACCTACATATTCGTTTCGTTTGATCGACGGAGCGTGTACGAGTGCGGCAGATCCTTTTCTACGTTAAAATTTTATTAAGATGTGTAAGGAGCTTTAAGAAACGGGAATATTGGATTTCAAGGTATGTAGACGAGTTCAACTCGCCTGTCCCGATTGATCGATGGATTCAGGCAAGTAGGAACGGCGTACACCATGAAGAAACCACCAGCTTCAGGGCAGGATTCGGTTCTTCGATAATCCAGTAATCACAGTTCCGAAGATAGCTGACTCCGTTATATAAATATTCCCAAGGATAGCTTACGATACCGGCACGGATCGGATTCTCGGCTATGTAACAGAAGGTATGGATGAATTCTCTAAACCCATCCACGATCCTGCTTTTAAAACGGTCGTACCAGACGTGCCCGTGCCAGCCGATTCGTTTGTTGTAACGCAGAGCAAACACCGACAAAATCCATTGCAATATCTTCGAAAGATTTTCACCTTTCCCAGGTGTCAGAAGAAAATGGATATGATTGCTCATAATGCAGAAATTTTGGATAGTAAAGCGAAATCGGCCTTTCGCCCTTCGTACGACATCCATGAACATGGATTTTATCTCGTTGGAATTCATGATGAACTCCTGCCGATTGGCCCGTGCGACGACATGATACATGCCGCCTTCGATAAGGATACGTGGTTTTCTCATACCCCATTCCACATCGGGATTTGCCCTGTTGATTCAGTCGTATTAGCCCACATCCTACTTTCCTCCGTCCCCGACCCCCAGCCCCCAGCGTCGCCTTCAGCATCCTCCATCTTCCGACCTTCCTCCGTCCCCCTCCCTCGTCCTCTCCGCGTCACGCCACAGGCAAACGGGCTGTACGGCCGATCAACCGCCGTATAATCATGGATTTTCACCCCTCCCGATTGACCTTCGCCCCGAGCTGTACTAACCTTGAGAATCCAAGGAGAATCCTTAGAGTGGAAATCAAGGTCTGGAAGAAGCTCTCCGAAACGGAAAAGAGACGGCTGCTTTCCCGCTCGGAAACGGATATCGGCGAAGCCGAGGCACTCGTGCGTCCCGTCATAGATGGAGTAAAGGCCCGAGGCGATGCAGCCCTCCGGGAATACACCAAAGAATTCGACAAGACTGACTTGAACGGACTGCCGCTCGCGGCAACCGAAACGGAAAAGGACGCAGCTGAACGAACACTTTCGCCCGAGGTGAAGGAAGCCCTTCGGTACGCGATCGACAACGTGAGGCGATACCACGAACACCAGAAGCCGGGCCCGATGAGCTTCACCGAGATCAGCCCCGGAATCTTCGCGGGTGAGCGAGCCTCTCCGATAGCCTCCGCCGGGCTCTACGTCCCCAGGGGCCGGGGGAGCTTTCCCTCCATGCTCTACATGCTCGCGATCCCGGCGGTCGTGGCGGGCGTGGAACGCATCTGCGTCGTCACGCCCCCGAACCCGGACGGAAGCGTGGATCCCGCCTGCCTCTACGCGGCACGATTGGTCGGCGTCCGCGAGGTCTTCAGGGTCGGAGGGGCGCAGGCCGTAGCGGCGCTCGCCTACGGCACCGAGTCGGTCATCAAGGTAGACAAGATCGTCGGACCGGGAAGCCGCTTTGTCACCGCGGCGAAGCGGATCCTCTCCTCGGTTGTGGACGTCGGCCTGCCCGCCGGCCCTTCGGAGTCGGTCGTCCTCGCGGACGCAGGAGCGGACCCGAACCTCGTGGTCCTCGACCTCCTCATCGAGGCGGAGCACGGCTCCGACTCCTCGGCAATCCTCGTGACTTCGGACCGAAGGCTCGCGGAGGAGGTCGCCCGGCTCCTTCCCGCCTCGGTCGAGAGGCTGCCGGAGCCGCGCAGGACCTTCGCCCGCGACGTGTTCTCCGGGTACGGCGGAATCGTCCTCGCGGACTCCGTCGAGGAGGCGGCCGGGATCGTGAACGAGTTCGCGCCCGAGCACCTCCAGATCCAAGGGAGGGAGCCGTTCGCAGTGCTTCCGCTCGTCAGGAACGCGGGGGAGATCCTCCTCGGCTCCACTACGCCTTTCAGCCTCGCGAACTACGCCGCCGGGGCCAACGCTGTCCTCCCCACCGGAGGCAGGGCCAGAACCTTTTCGGCGGTCTCGGTCCGCGACTTCACGAAACATTCCTCGGTCGTGCACGTGACCGCCTCCGGATTCGGCGAAATCCGGAAGCACGTCACAGCCCTCGCCGACTACGAAGGCTTCGCCGCCCACGCCGATGCGCTGAAGAAGCGAGACGAAAGCGGTTCCTTCCGCCCCTGACACGAAAAGAGACCCGAACCATGATCGAGAACCTTCGAGAGGCTTTCGCCTACATCGAAAGCTTCGCCCACTTCGAGAAAAAGGCCTTCGACCTGCGCTTCATCCGACTCGACAGGATGGAAAAACTGCTCAGTCTTTACGGCGATCCGCATCGCTCGTACCGCACCATCCACGTAGCCGGCTCCAAGGGAAAGGGTTCGACCTCCGCCTTTCTCGCCTCCATCCTCGGCGAGGCCGGATTCAAGCCGGGCCTCTACACATCCCCTCACCTCGTCTCGTACAAGGAGAGGATCACGGTCGCGGGCGACGATGTCGACGACGGGCTCTTCGTCCGGTTCATCGAGGAAATTCGACAGACCTTGGAAAGGATGTCTCCATCGGAATTCCCGGGCGGGGAGTACCCGACGACCTTCGAACTCCTCACCTGCCTCGGCTTCCTGATCTTCCGGGAACTGGGCTGCGACTGGGCCGTCCTCGAAACCGGCATGGGCGGCAGGCTCGACGCCACGAACGTCGTAGTTCCGGAAGCCTCGGTTCTCACTCCCATCGAACTCGAGCATACCGAATACCTGGGAAACACCCTCGCGGAAATTGCGGGCGAGAAGGCCGGGATAATCAAACCAGGCGTCCCGGTCTTCGTGAGCTCCCAGCCGGAGGAGGCTCTCGCGGTATTCCGTTCGCACGCGGAGAGTAAAGGCTGTGCTCTTCATGCCCTCCCCGAGGAGACGAAGGAATTCCATTGCCGTACGACCTTGACGGGGACCGACCTCGACTTCTCGTGGAAGAACGGGGCGGGAGGAGGACTCCGCGCCTCGCTCCGCCTGCTCGGCGAGGTACAGGCCGAGAACGCCGCCCTCGCGGCGCTTACCCTGCGCACGATCCTCCCCGGCATCTCGCGCGAGGTCCTGGAACGCGGCGCCGAGCACGCTTTCATTCCCGGCCGACTGCAGAGGATAGAGGAACGCCCCGCGGTCTACGTCGACGGTTCGCACACTCCTTATTCGGTCACCCGCCTCATCCATTCCTTTCTTGAAATCCACCCCGAGCCGGACACCCTGCTCATCGGAATCGTGGCGGGAAAACGTCACCGCGAGATGGCCGAGATCCTCTGCCCTAAATTCCGCTCCGTCATCGTTACGACTCCGGGGACCTTCAAGGCGAGCGATCCCCGGGAGGTCTGGGAATCATGCAGGACCTTCAATCCAGGCGCCCGACTCGTTCTCGATCCTCGTGAGGCTCTCGCCGCCGCCAAACGGGGCCTCGCGTCCCCGGACGGCCCCATCCTGGTGACGGGATCCTTCTACATGGCAGGAGAAATCCTCAAACTGTACGAGGAGTCCTAACGCCGAACCTCCGGGACGGCGGAACGAGGGCTTGCCCCTTCATCGCTTTTCCTCACCGTATGCAAAATTCCGATCTTGGGCTATTATCGCAGTGGAGGAGGAATCGATATGCCGACCATTCGAAATCGAAACATCGAAGTTGCCGCCAAGACCAAGGGGGCCGAGCTTTCCGGCATCAGGACCGCCGACGGAGTCGAATACCTCTGGCAGGCCGATCCGGCTTTCTGGCCCCGGCAATCCCCCCTGCTCTTCCCGATCGTAGGGAACCTTCCCGGAAAGACCTATTCCTACGGCGGGAAGACCTACGCACTGGACAACCACGGATTCATCAAGGCGAAGGAATTCCGGATCGTCGAGGAACAGCCCGAATCCATGCTTTTCGAATCCCGGAGCGACGCGGAGACCCTCGAAATCTATCCGTTCAGTTACCGGATATCCGTCGGGTACGCGGTGAAGGGCAGCACGCTCTCCGTCGGCTGGGCGGTGAAGAACGAGGACGACAAGGCCATGCCTTTTTCGATCGGAGCCCATCCCGCGTTCCGGGCTCCCCTCGTGAGCGGAGAAACGCGCGAGGATTACGATCTCCTCTTCGAAAAAAAGGAGACCGCCCTCAGGCACTTCCTCACTCCGGCGAACGTCCTCTCCGGCGAGACCGGCCCCTTCCTCGAGGGAAAGGACAGGATTCGAGTCACGCCCGACCTTTTCGAGCGCGGCGCCGTCGTGCTCAAGGACCACGAGTCCCGGAGCGTGACCCTGAAAAGCGGGAAAACGGGGAGATACGTCAAGGTGGACTTCGAGGGCTTTCCCTACCTCGGCATCTGGTCCCCGAAAGGAGACTCCACGCCCTTCGTGTGCATCGAACCCTGGTACGGAGTCATGCCGCTCGAAAATTCGACCCAGGACATCACCCGCAAGGAAGGCGTCCTGACCCTTAGTCCCGGTGAGACCTTCCGGGCCGAGTACGGTATCACCGTAGGCTGACATGAAGGCGTATTTCGGAGGAAGGCTCAAGATCGAAACCGGAGACCTCACTGCGTCGCGGGTCGATGCGATCGTGAACGCGGCGAACTCATCCCTCATGGGCGGCGGCGGCGTGGACGGAGCTATCCACCGGGCCGGGGGACCGGAGATCCTCGAAGCCTGCCGCGAAATCCGAAGGAAGGACTATCCCGAAGGCCTGCCGGCGGGCAAGGCGGTAATGACCCCGGGAGGAAGGCTCCCGGCCCGCTGGGTCATCCATACGGTCGGTCCGGTCTGGCACGGCGGCGGGAGCGGAGAGGACGGCCTCCTCGCCGACGCCTACAGGAACTCCCTAGCCTTGGCCGAGGCGAAGGGACTGCACTCCGTTGCCTTCCCCGCGATCTCCACCGGAATCTACGGCTTCCCCAAGGCGAGGGCGGCCTCGATCGTAGCGGGACTCCTCTCGGATTACTTCACATCCGCTCCAGTGCTCGGGGAAATCCGCCTCGTATTCTATTCCCGGGCCGACGCCGAGATGTTCATCCGAACCGCCGATCCCGTCCTTGCCGGAGCCTGACTGCCATGTCACTCAACTGGAAAGAGATCGACCTCGTCCTATCGGAGCTTCCTCTCAGGGGAAGCCACATTCAGGACGTGAGACAGCCCGATTTCAAGAGTCTTCTCCTCGAGCTCTACCGGCCGGGAGACCCCTTCCTTCTCTACGCGAACCTTTCCCCCGAAGGCTGCAGGCTGCAGAAGCTCTCGCGTAAGCCGCGAACTCCGAAGACGGCCCAGCGTTTCGTCGAGTTCCTCCGTGCACGGGTCCGCGGAGGCAGGATCGCCGAGGCGCGGCAACTCGGAAGCGACAGGATCGTCAAGCTCGCGGTCATCCGGGGCGACGAGACCACCTTCCTCTACCTCAGGCTCTGGGGAGGCGCCTCCAACATCCTGGCGACGGAAGCCGACGGGACCATCCTCGACGCCTTCTACCGCAGACCGAAGCGCGGCGAGGAGACCGGAGGCCGCTACGATCCCGAGGCATCCGTGGCTCCCGCGAAGGAAGGCGCCGACGGAGCGAAGGTCTACGAGGTCCGTCCTCATCCCGAAGGCGAATCCTTCAACTCCTTCATCGAACGATTCTACGGCGAAAAAGAGAATAGCCTCCTCCGAAAACGCCTTATGGAGCAGATAGAGGCGAGATACAGGACGCGTGAAGCGAAGCTTCAGGCGACCCTCCGGAGCCTCTCCCTCCGCAGGGATGACTACCGCACCCTCGAACGTTTCAAACGCTGGGGGGATCTCGTCATGGCGAACCTTCACGCGGTGAAGAAGGGCGACGGATGGCTCAGGGCCCTCGACTACGGGAACGACGGGTCCGAGGTTGACATCGAGCTCGATCCGTCCCTGGGGCCCTACGAGAACGCGGAAGCCTATTACCGGAAGTACAAGAAGGCGAAGGCAGGCCTCGACGTCGTGGAGGAGGAGATAGCCGTCCTCGAGAGGGAGGCGAAGCGGCTCGCCTTGCGGCTCGAGGAACTCGAAACCGAGGAGGACGTCGAGATCCTGCGGCAGGAGATCGGGAAGGACCGAGCCGTACGGAGCCAGGTCAAGGAGAAGAACGCTCCCCCCGGACTCAGGTTCGAATCCGGCGGTTTCACCATCCTGGTCGGCAGGTCTTCGGCCGAAAACGACGAACTCCTCCGCAGGCACGTCAGGGGCAACGATTTCTGGCTCCATACCAGGGACTGCCCCGGCGCCTACGTCTTCATCAAGGCGAAGCCCGGGAAATCGATCCCTCTCGAAACCCTGCTCGACGCCGGGAACCTCGCGGTGCATTACAGCAAGGCGAGGGCGTCGGGAAACGCGGAATTGTACTATACCCAGGTGAAGCATCTCAGGAGGGCGAAGGGCGAGAAAACCGGAACCGTGCTTCCCACCCACGAAAAGAACCTCGCGATCAGACTCGATCCGGTGAGGCTGGACCGCCTCGGGGGTGACTCGGAGGCGGGCGCAGACTAGAGCGAAAGCAGGGCCGCGACAGAGGGCAGGACGTCGCGGGCCGCGGCCCGGGTTTCCTCCCCGACTTCCTTCGCATAGAATATCCTCGGTCTTCCCGAGCGGTCGCGGTACAGTATGCCGACGCCGTCTTCCGCCCCGTCCCCGGGAACGTTCACGGGATAGGAGGTCCCGCCCACCCGGTACGAGAAACCCTTGTCGGTCTTGACAGCCGCCTCTCGGTAGAACGGGAAAATCTCCTCGACGAGTTCCTTGGGGAAGAGGAAGGATCTTCCGTCGGCGGCTTTCGCGTCGAAGACGGGGAACTTCACGTCCTCTTCACGGAAAGATACGGTGAAGATTGTTCCTTTCGCCGATTCCGACACGAGGCCGAGCCTGCCTCCCAAGGAGGATTCGACGATGCCCTTGACGATGTCGAGTCCGACCCCGCGGCCGGAAACCGCGGACGCGTTCTCCCGCGTGGAGAAACCCGGCAGGGTGAGGCAGGTGATGAGATCGGCACCTTCGGGCAGTTCAAGCCCGAGAGCCGTCGCCGCCGCTCGGATCTCCTCGAGCTTTATTCCCCTACCGTCGTCAGCGACCCTGATGACGGAGACGCCGTCCTTGATCTTCGCCTCCAGGACGATCCGTCCTTCCATGGTCTTGCCCGCGTCGACCCGTTCCTCGGGAGATTCTATCCCGTGGTCCATGCCGTTCCGTATGAGATGGAGAAGGATTTCGCTGAGCGCGTCGAACACGCGGGGAGACAGCAGTGCTCCGAGATCTCCCCTGGTTTCGACCTTGATCCTTTTGCCGAGCTTCGTCGCGAGGTCCTCGGCGACCCGCTTCGCCTTCTCGAACGCCAGGGAACAGGGAAGGCCGACGTATCCGAGCAGGCGATCCCTGATCGAGCCGAGAACGACTTCCGCCGGGCCTCCCGCCTTTCCCCTTCCCGAGGCTTCCGACCAAAGGCAGGAAACGAGGAACGTCGACGCCTCGAGAACGGAAAAATCCGTCGAAACGCTCTTCCTCTCCCCCCTCCGATACCTCGGGAACTTCAGCTCCTTCCTCCGGGCCTCGTGGTCCCTCACGGTCACGGCCTCCGCTCCGAGGAAGTCTTCGAACGAAAGCTCGCGGAGTTCGAGACCCTCGATCTGGTCCACGTCGAGGAGTCTCCTGACGGCGTCCCCGTCCCTCCGGCAGGTCAAGACGACGGACACCGAACGGACGTCGCCCTTCTTGAGCCTTTCCAGAGGCGGAATGACGCGGATAACGTTGGTGTGGAGCTCGAGGTTGTTCACGACGAGATAGAGCCTGGGGAAAGGCATGGGTTCAGCCGCACCGACCGAGGCGTCGAGCCGTAACAGCCTTTCCCCCCTCTCGCGCGCCTCCTTGAGCACCACCCGCTCGAAACCGTTCGGAACGAAGGTTCCCTCGCCGTCGTCCGCCCCCGGAGCGGCCTGAGGGGCGGTCTCTATCCCGAGCGACCTGAGGATCGGCCCGAGATCGCGGTCGAGCGAGAGGAAGACGTCCTTTAACCTTTCGATTTCGCTGTCGGCCAGAGGGAGCTGTCTGGAACGCGCCGAAGCGAGGATCGATTCCATGGTCTCGGAATGCCGGACGAGTCCGGTATAGCCCAGGAAAGAAGCTTCGGACTTGAGCGAATGAACGTGTCTGAAGCACCTGTTCACGAGCTCCGCGTCGTACTGCTTCTTGTCGAATGAACCGAAGAGAAGACGGAGGGATTCCATGATCTTCCCCGCGTCCGCCCTGAAGAGATTCCTCAGCTCCCCGTCGTTCGTCGCTTTCATTGTGCTGCAGCCGCCTCTCCCGAAGCGGGGCGAAGGATTCTCTGGGATTCGCGGCGAACCGCCGGATCCCGATCCCTGCTTCCCTCGAGAAGGACGCTCCGGAATTTTTCGATATGCCCGATCTCACGGATCGCGGCGAGAATTTCCCGTTTCACGCCCGCATCCCCGCGGGAAAACACGGCTGCGAGCTCGCCGGCGGATTGAACTATCCTGAGCGAGCCCACGGCGCGAACCGCGGATTTCACCACCATGGGATCCCTGTCGAACAAGGCCTTCCTCAGGTAGACGTAGGCGCTGATCCTCCCGGTGTTGCCGAGCGACCTCGCGGCGAAGGCGCGGATGCTGGCGCTCGAGGCGGTAACGGCCATCTCGCCCAGCTCGAAGAGGCTCTTTTCCGGTGCTTTCTCCTTCCTCGCCTGCCTTGCCCGGAAGGCTTCGCGCACGGGAAAATCCACGAGGCCGCGCTTCCGCTTCAGCTCGACGAGCTCGCGGTAGGCCTCGGTCGCCTTCGTGAAGAATTCGGTGTTCTTCGGATTCGGATTCACGTCGGGGTGGCAGCGCTTCGCGATCTTCCGGTAGGCTTCCTTGATGTCGTCGATCCCCGCGCCCGGGGACAGGCCGAGCAGCCGGTACAGTTCCTCGAGCTTCATAGTACGATGTCCGCCTTCGGGACACGTTCCTTGATCTCGGCGAACACGATTTCCAGCGCAGTCTGGTTTCTTTTCATTTCCTCGACGTCTTCCTTGAGTATCGCCGCGTGACAGATCCTCACGAGATCCTCGATTTCCTTCCTGAACCCGGCGTCCAGGTCACTCTTATAGATATCGGCAATCCTCGTCACCCTGTCAAGCAAAGCGTTCAATTTGGCCTTGGCCGAGAGCGCAGAACGCCCTCCGGGCGGCGCATCGCCGTCGCGGGCCGGAACTATCGTTATGCGCTGCTCCGCCCTCGTGTCGAGGTCCTTGGCCTGGACCGTGACGATGCCGTCCACGTCGATGCCGAACGTCACTTCGATCTTCGGGTCTCCTCGGCCGCCGTCGCGGATGCCCGCGAGCAGGAAGCGTCCGAGAGAAATGTTCTCCGACGCCTTCCTGCTTTCCCCCTGGAGGACGTGGATCTCCACCGACGTCTGGCGGTCCGAGATCGTCGTGAAGACCTTCCTCGACTCGGCCGGGACCGGGGTGTTCCTTGCGACGAGTTCGATGAAACGGTCACCGTCGATCTCGACGCCGAGGGAGTAGCCCGTCACGTCCCTGAGGACGATGTCCTCGCTCGTTCCTTCCAGCATTCCGGCCTGAACCGCCGCGCCTATGGCCACCACCTCGTCGGGATTGACCCGCTTCTCGATCTTGAACCGGAATTCCTGGGCAAGCCTCGTCTGGACGAACGGGATCCGGCTCGATCCCCCGGAGAGGACGAGGGTATCGACTTCGGATGGCTTCATTCCCGCATCCTTCAGGGCCTCCGCGGTGAGTTCGATGGTTTCTTCGATGAGGTCGGCGATGAGGGCCTCGAACTCCTGCCGGCCGAGGGAATAACTCAGGTGGATCGGCCGGTCGGCCCCGGTGACGAAGGGGAGAGCGATGAGGGCCGACTCCCTCGAAGAAAGCTCGATCTTCGCGCTCTCAACCTGCTCCCTGAGCTGCTGAAGCACGATCTTGTCGCGCCTGAGGTCGAGGCCCGAATCGCGCTCGAACTTCTCGATCACCTTCACGAGGACGCGGTCGTCGAAGTCGATGCCGCCGAGCCGGTTGTTGCCTGAGGTAGCCTTGACGGTGAAGACCTTGCCTTCCTTCCTGAGACAGGTCACGTCGAACGTGCCGCCTCCGAGATCGTAGACGAGGATGTTCTTCACGCCCGAGGTTCTGTACGCGTAGGCGACGGCGGCGGCGGTCGGCTCGTTGAGCACCCGCCTCACCTTGAGGCCCGCCAACCTGCCGGCCTCCTGGGTCGCACGCCTCTGACGCTCGGAGAAATGGGCCGGGACCGTGATCACCGCCTCCCGGATCTCCTCCCCGAGATAGGCCTCGGCGTCGCGCTTCAGCTTCTTCAGGATGAAGGAGCTGATCTCTTCGGGCGTCTTCCTCCTGCCGTCGAACTCGAAGGTCTTCTTCTCGCCCATGTACCGCTTCACTCCGAGGATGGTGCGTTCGGCGTTGATCACCGACTGGTTTTTCGCGGATTCGCCGACGAGGATCTCGTCCCCGTCGGTGAAAGCCACGATCGAGGGCGTGATCCGGTTTCCGCGGTCGTTGGGAATGATGGAAGGTTCCCCCTCGTCCATGAAGGCGACCGACGAATTCGTGGTGCCCAGATCGATGCCGATGATGCGTCTCATGCCTTCCCCCTTCCGTCCTGGAGGGAGATCACGAGTTCGACTTCTCCGACCGTGGTCCCGAGTTTATTCGCGATGAGTTCAGCGGAAATCCCCTTGTGATGGAGGTCCAGAATCTCATCCGCCGGGGGGAGCTTGCGGTCCTTGGGCTGGTCCTCGGCCCGCGGAACGGGCCGTCTCTGGAGATGGGAGTAGACCTGCGTGCTCATCTCCCGCTTTTCGGCTTCCCTCTGGATGAGGACGAGACGCTTGTCGGCCGAATCCAAGGTTTCCTTCAGGGCGCGGATCCGGTCCTCGACGAGACCGACGTTCCGTTCCGTGGTCCTGTTGAGCTCGACGATGATGTCCCCGACTTCGCTCCGGACTCGTTCGATGAGGGCGCGTTCCGCGAGGCGCTCGGCGATCTTTCTGTTGAAATACATGAACATGAGCGCCAAAACACCCGCGTTCAGGCTGAGGAGCCAAAGCAAGCTCATGCGTCCTATCCTTCGATATCGATGTTTTTCCCGAGATTGGGATCTTTTACGACTTCCCTTTCCGGTTCGGTGTTTTCCTGCTCTTCGGAGGCCGCTTCCTTCCTCGGCCGGCCGGAGGATCGCCGCCTCTTCTCGTCCTTCAGCCTGTTCACTCCGCCCTGTTCCGCTTCCTTCGTCTCGTTCACCGAATGGTTCTGATGCTCGGTCTTCTTCACGAGTTCGTTGCCCTGGAGCACTTGGTTCTGAACGGACACGTCCTTCTGGGCTGCCTGTTCCTTGCCCATCTGCTCGAGACGGGAGAAAAGGACTTGAAGGTCAATGGGTTGGATCGACATCAGGGTTTCCTGGTAAAGTCATCCTCGGGCTCTTCGTATTTGGTAACCTTCACGAGGTTGCCTTCCGCGATGAACGTCACGGCCTTGAATTCGCTCTTCACTTCCAGGAGCGCGTCCTTTATGAGCACCTTCACCCCAGGGAAAACGGTCGTAGAGGCGCAGATCTTTCCGTTGATCTTGAGCTGCGACAGGTACGCCTTGAGGCTTTCGAGCTCCTTCTTGGTCTCGGTGAGATCGGCGACGACGTCGCGCTTCCTCGCCGTGAGTTCTTCGTAGTATTTCTGCCTTTCTTCGGGCAGGGTCTTCTTCGCCTTCTTGATGTTTTCCAGGCTTCCGAGGTTGAGGTCGATATCTTCGAGGTCCTTCTCCAGCTCCGCCTTCTTGGTCTCGAGAGCGTCGTAGTTCTGCTTGCTCTTCGGGTCGTATCCCACCTCGAGAATCGTCTCGCTGCCAGCGACCGAGCCCAGGGTCTTGGCGTTGATCTCCTCGGCGGCGAGGACGTGCCCTCCCACGATGCTCGCCCTCTTGCCCTTGCAGATGACCTTTTTGATCGCGACGATGTTGGAATTGATGATGCCGTCGCTCACCACGACGAGTTCGCCCGCCTCCACCGAGGAATTTTCGATGAATTTCGACCAGACGGAATGTCCGCACACGATCTTCCCGGCATTCTTGCTCGTGATGCCCTGGTGGACGATGATGTCGCCCTCCGCGTCCAGATCGCACCTTCCGACGCTGCCTTTCACTTCGATGTTTCCGGCCGCCTTTATGGAGAATCCGTCGTCCACGTTTCCGTCGACGATCACGGTCCCCAGGAAGAGGATGTTTCCCGTCTTCAGGTTGACGTCTCCCGGCACCGTAAGGACGGGCTCGACGTTCACCTTGTCGCCGGTGATGACGACCTGGCCGTTGATCTCCGCGATGATCGAGCTTCCGTCCTCCGACAGTCTCACGTTCTTGCCGACCTCGAGGTTGCAGTCAAGACCGTCTTTCGCCGGCAACAGCTTGCCCGTCACCGTCCTTCCGCTCTCGCCCCGCTCGGGGGGGACTTTTCTGGCGAGAACCTGGCCTTCGACCACGTTCTGGATGAGATTGAGTTCCTTGAAGTCGACCTTCCCGTTCTTTTCCTTGAGCTTCACGTTCGATTTGTCGGTCTCGAACGTGTACATGACGTAGGCGTCCTTTCCATTCCTCGGCTTGGATCCCTCCGCCACCGTCATCGAGATTCCGTAGGGAGGATCGTCTTCCATGGCCTTGATCACCTCTTCCTTTATGCCGTGGATGACGCCGTTGCTCTGAAGGAAGGAAACCATGGAGTCGAAAGTCGGGTCGGCGCCTCCGGCTCCGGGAGGATGCAGGATCAGGACCGCCCTCATCTCTCCTTCGACGATGTCGACCGACATCATGGGATCGTCGGTCGGGCTGTGTTCGTAGTCCGCTATCGTGACGTACTCGTCGTCCGCGAGCTTCACGACCTTCGCGACGAGTCCGGTGTCGTAACGCCCGCCGTACCTGCGGGATATCTTCTCGATCGCGTCCCGTTCCGAGACGGACCGCCCCTTGCCGACGGGTTTCGAGACCTTGAGGAGGACGCCTTCGGGTGTCAGCCGTACCGAAACCCTTCCGTCCCTGTCCTCGGAAAGCGAAGAGGTCCGTTCTCCCAGGTCCATGTCGAATCCGTGGTCGAACTCCTTTTCCTCGACCTTCTGCTTCATGGGATAGGCGATGATGATCCAGGGTTTCTTTCCGAATCCGAAGGTCCCCTTCGTCCCCTTTTCCAGGATTTCGTACTCGATCTTCTTGAGGGCGAGTCCGAGCTCAATCGAAGCCTGCTGAAGCGCGTCCTCGAGCGTGGCGCCGGTGGCCTGAACGTGTTTGGCCGCCTTGTCTTCGGCGGCCTGGTTCTTCATGTATGATCGTACCTGTTCGAAGGTGACCATTCCGCTACATGATCCCCTTTTTGATGTTCGTCAGCTTCGCCCGAAGCCTCATGATGGCCTTGGTGTGGAGCTGCGAGACCCTCGATTCCGTGACCTCGAGGACCTTTCCGATCTCCTTGAGGGTAAGATCCTCGTAATAATAGAGGACGAGGACCTTCTTCTCCTTTTCAGGCAGCTCGTTGATGGCTTGGGCGATCACCCGCTTCATCTCGTCCTTTTCCACGATGGTCTCGGGATTCAGGCTCTGCGGCGACTCGATGCTGTCCGCTATGGAAACCTTGTCGTTGTCCTCGCCCGTATACCACACGTCGTTGAGCGACAGAATCGAAGTGCCGGAGATCTTCAGCATGGTTTTCTCGAATTCCTTCACCGAGACTCCCATGGCGCCGGCGAGTTCCTTGTCGCTCGCCGCACGGCCGAGGGAGGACTCGAGGTGCCTCATGGTGTCCTCGATCTCCCGGGTCTTCTGCCTGACCGAACGGGGCACCCAATCGATGGAACGGAGTTCGTCGAAGATGGCTCCCCGTATACGCGTAACCGCATAGGTCTTGAATTTAACGTGCTTGTCGGGATCGAATTTCTTGATGGCGTCGAAAAGACCGAAAACGCCGAAACCCACGAGGTCGTCGAATTCCACGTTGTGCGGCATGCTGATCGCTATTTTCCCGGCGACATACTTCACGAGCGGCGCGTATTGCCGTACGAAGGCGTCCCTGATCTTCGGATCCTTGCTTTTTTTATATGCCTTCCAGAGCTCTTCTTCGGTCTTTTCCTCGATTAGGTTTTCAGCCATACGCGCCTCATCCTTCATTTCCCTTCTTCAGTATCGTTTGCAGGACCTTAGCGAGATGGGCGGGATCTTGACCTCCGCCGCCGGCTCCCCCCAGAGCGTCTACGCCGCCGGAGGAGGATCCCTGGAGCCGTTTTACGTCGGCGGCCTCCTCCTGTTCCCCGACCGGAGTCGCGAAGGAAGTCTCCATTTCTCCCAAGTCCGGGAGGTCGTCGACGTTCTCGGTGTTCGAGAAGGCTTCTTCCTTGACCTTCGGTTCCTTCTTTTCGACCGCAGCCTCCGCGACAGGCGCGGAGACTTCTTCCATTTCCTCGACCAGGCTGTCGAATTCCCCTGCCTCTTCCGCTTCTTCCTCTCCGGACGCGGCCTCCGGTACGTGGTTCCTGCCGAGGAAGGGTTTCACGGACTCGGCATCTCGTACGTCGTCGGAAGCGGAGGTTTCGGCTCCGGCATCCTGGATGACGATGTCGACGTTTTCCCCGGCGCCCCGTTCCTCCTCTCTCGACAGTTCGAAGAGCTCCGGAAGAAAGCTCTTCATGAGCCGATGACATCCGATCCCGAGGACGGCGAATATCAAGGCACCGAGAAAAGCCCTCAGGATCAGCGCCCCGAACTGGACTCCTCCGAAGATGCCGAACAATACGGAAACGACGAACGCCGCGGCGGCGCATCCTGCGCCGAATTTCCAGTCTATTTCCATATCGAAAACGTTCCGCCCCCCATCATACAGATTATGGGAAATAGCATTAGCCGTCAAGGCTAAGTGGCATAACGAGATGCCGCCTATTCCTTCCTGCCGAGGAATTTCTTGATGAAACTGCCGATGCCTCCTCCTTCACGGTACTCGACCTTCTCGAGCCGGGACACTATGTGTTTCAGGCAGATGCTGGCCTTGCCCTTCGGATCCACTATCATGAAAGGCTTCTGCCTGAGTACGGCGTTCTGGACGAGGGGATCCTCGTAGACGTAGCCGAGGTAATCGACCTTCAGGTTAAGGAATTGTCCCGCTATGTTGATGACCCGCTCGGCCACCTTCTTGCCCTCGACCACCGACTTCACCCTGTTCACTACGAGTTTGAGGCCGAGATTCAGGTTGTCGATTTCCGTGGCGATGATCTTGATGATCCCGTACGCGTCGGTAATGGCCGTCGGTTCGGGAGTGGTGACGATGAGCACCTCGTCCGCGGCCGACACGAAGGAAAGCACGTTGTTCGACACTCCCGCGCTCGTGTCGATGATGATGACGTCGACCATGGAGAGCTCGGAGATCTCGTCGATGAAATTCTGCCTTTCCTCGTCCGAAAGATTTGCGATCTTCGCGAACCCGGACGCTCCTGCTACGATCTGGATCCCGTAATTCGTGTCCATGATGATGTCCTTCATGGACTTCTGCTTCCGGATGAGATGGTAGAGGTTGTACTTCGGAATTACGCCGAGGACGACGTTCACGTTGGCGAGGCCGAGATCCGCGTCCATCAGGATCACCCGCTTTCCCGCCTGGGCGTAGGCTATGGCAAGATTCGTAGAGATGTTCGTCTTGCCGACCCCGCCCTTCCCGCTCGCGATCGTGATTATCCTGGTCCTGCCGGGCGCCGCGGCAGCGCCGCCCGGCTTGTGCTTCATGAGTTCCCTGAGAGTTTCCGCCTGATCTGGCATCATGGTCTCCTTACGCCGTCTTATCGTCTCGGGTATTGCCGAACTTCTTCTCGACGTGATCCCTTCTCACCCGAAACCCCTGAAGGCGAAGGAGCAGCTTGGGGACCGAGGCTTCCTCGATGTCCTGCGGCACCCGCTGGCCGTCCGTCAGGTAGGAGAAGGATTTGCGTTTTTCGCTGAACACGCTCACGATGTTGCCGATTCTCGACGTCTCGTCGAGCTTGGTGACCACCGCGGCTTCGTATCCGAAGGGTTCGAACTGCTGCATGATCTCGCCGATGTCCGCGGCCTTCGTGGTGGCGCTCACCGCGAGATGCACGTGGGAGCATCCTTCGGCCGCCCCGAGGAGTTCCTTCATTTCCGCGAGCTTCATGAAATCACGCGGGCTCTTTCCTATCGTGTCGACGAAAACCATGTCCACGTCGTGGTAAAGTGCGAGATACTTCTTGAATTCCTGATAGTTCTCCACGCAGGCCACGGGGATCCGCATGATCTCGCCGTAGGTCTCGATCTGCTCCTTCGCGGCTATCCGGTAATTGTCGATGGTGAGGATCCTGACCTGTTTCGGTCTCGAGGAACTCACCCCGTACATGGCCGCGAGCTTCGCTATCGTCGTAGTCTTGCCCACGCCCGTCGGCCCGACGAGGATGAAGATCTGCGGCTTTTCCCCCCGGCCGGGTCTGTGCACGGAAATGGTTTCTCCGATCCAGTCGACGACCGTGTCCTGGACGAGGTCGAAATCGTCGAGTTCCTCGATCGTGAAGGCCTTCTTGAGCCTTTCGACCATCTGCGCCGTATAGGTGAAGGAGAAGTCGTTGTCCCGGAGGAGACCCTCGATTCTTTCCAGCGAGGCATGCTTCTCCGTCCCCGCCGCCAGAGCCGCGGTGGTATCCAGCTTCTCCTTGAGGGATTGGACCTCCTTGAGAACGAGCTGGAGCGTCTGGTCCTGCTTCGGCTGCTGCGGCATCGCGGAAAGGACCTTCTTCTTCTCCTCTTCCAGGTCCAGGACGCGCTTCCTGCCCCCGTCCGACGAGAGATAACCGGTGATCTCCACGCCCTCGCGGGTGAAGAAACCGAGGAAACCCCCCGTCCTTACGGTTCGGTGCGTCAGGATCTTCGCCTGCTCCCCGTACTTGGCCCGGATCTTCTCGAGAGCCTCCCGATGAGAGGGGGCCTGTTCGGTGAAATATTGCATTATTCTTTACCTTCCAATCGTATCTCGCCCAAGGATTCTATCTTCATTTCCGGTATGATCTCCGGTACGGAAAGGACGACGAGATCCGGAAATTCCCTCACGGTGCTCGACCTGACGAGCGGACGAGCCGCCTCCGAGCAGAGGATGATCGGGAGGTAACCCTCGTCCTGGACGCGCCTGGTGGCGTTGGCGAGGGTGTTGATCCATCGTCTCTGGACGTCCGGCTTGAGCGCCGCGACGAGACCTCCGGCAGTCTCGACCCTGGCGTCGATGATGTGCTGTTCGAGCTTCGGCATGAGGGTGAACACCCGGAGCGTCTTCGAATCGTCCGCGTACTGGAGGCAGATCTGGCGAGCGAGCGCCTGCCTGACCTTCTCGATGAGGAAACTCACGTCCTTGGTCACGGCCCCGTAATCCGCCAGGGCCTCCAGGATGGCGACCATGTTCCTGATGGAGACCCTTTCCCTGAGGAGTCCCTGGAGTACCTTCTGGATCTCGCCGAGGGAGAGATTCTTCTGGACCTCGTCCACGACTGCGGGATAATCCTTCTTGAGCGTGTCGAGAATAGACTGCAGTTCCTGTCTTCCGAGGATCTCGGAGGCGTGACGCTTTATGACCTCGGTCAGGTGGGTCGCGATGATCGAGGGCGGGTCCACGACGGTGTAGCCCAGCCTCTCCGCCTTTTCCCTCTGATCCTCCGAGATCCAGAGCGCAGGCAGGCCGAAGGCCGGATCCTTGGTCTTCTCGCCGGGGATCTCCTCCCGCGCCTGGCCGGGGTTGATGGCGAGATAGTAGCCCATCCGGAGCGTCCCCCTCCCCACTTCTACGCCCTTGATCTTGAGGCAGTATTCCGAGGGCTCCAGTTTCATGTTGTCTATGATCCTGATCCTCGGAACAACGAGACCGATGTCCAGCGCGGACTCCTTCCTTATCCTCGTCACCCTGTCGAGGAGTTCCGCGCCCTGGTCCTTATCGACGAGCGGGATGAGGCCGTAGCCGAGTTCGAGGGAAAGCGGATCCAGCGGCACCACCGGGGATATCTCGGCGGGCGCCTCCTGCCCCTTCGCCTGCGCGGCTCTCGCCTTCTCGGTCTCGGCGGGCTCGAGTTCCTTTCTGCTCAGCCGGTATGCGAAGAAGCCCGTGAGCCCCGCCATGGGAACGAGCACGTACCAGGGGAAGCCGGGCAGGAAGGCGAGCACAAGGAGGAATGCGGCCGCGATCCAGTAGATCCTCGACTGCCTGGAGAACTGCTTGGTCACGTCCGCGCCGAAGGTCCCGTCGGATACGGACCTGGTCACGATGAGGCCCGTTGCGGTCGACACGAGGAGGGCCGGGAATTGGGACACGAGGCCGTCGCCGATCGTGAGCGTGAGATAGGTGTTGACCGCCACGGACAGGGACTCGCCGTGAAGGCTCATGCCGACGATCATGCCCGCAATGATGTTGATGGCCGTGATGAAGAGACCCACCTTCACGTTCCCCGACACGAATTTCGAGGCTCCGTCCATGGCTCCGTAGAAGTCGACTTCCCGCTGGAGGTCCCGTTTCCTCCGCGACGACTCCTCCTCGGTGATGGCTCCGGAGTTGTACTCCGCCTCGATGGCCATCTGCTTGCCGGGCAAGGCATCCAAGGTGAACCGGGCCGCGACTTCGGCGACCCTGGTCGCCCCCTTCGTGATGACGATGAACTGGACGGCTATGATGATGACGAAGATGATGAAGCCTATGACGAGCCCCTCGGTCCCGCTCGTTCCGACGACGAAGGTCGCGAATGCCCGGATGATCCTTCCTTCGAATTTGGATCCCTGGGCCAGGATGAGCCGGGTCGAGGACACGTTGAGCGCGAGGCTGAACACCGTCGTCACGAGAAGAAGGGTCGGGAACACGGAGAAATCCAGGGCCCGCGCCGTGTACAGCGTTATGAGGATGATGACGAGGCTGAGGACGAGGTTGAAGGCCATGAGCGTGTCGAGAAGGAAGGTCGGCAGCGGAATTATGAGCATCATCACGACCACGATGACGCCGACCGCCACCAGGGCGTCGCTCTTCTGCCTCAGAAAGGCGTTATTGAATATGGTCTGTACGTCGGCCATACGAAGCCTCCTCCCTCATCATCCCGCCCTCCGCTTGGCCTCGTTCAGGCTGTACACCTGACGGAGCACCGCGGCCACGGCCTCGTAATACTTCACGGGGATGCTGTCCCCGATCTCGACCTCGGCGTAGAGGGCGCGCGCGAGGGGTTTGTTCTCGATGATGGGCACCTCGTTCTCCCTGGCCACCCGTTTAATGTTCTCGGCGATGTGGTCCTGGCCCTTCGCCGTCACCACCGGGGCTTCCATGCTTTCGTTCTTGTATTCCATGGCCACCGCGAAGTGGGTCGGGTTCGTGACCACGACGTCGGCCTTGGGAACGTTCTGGATCATGTTGCGCGACAGGAGCTCCCGCATCCTCTGCCGGAGCCTGCTCCGGACGAGGGGGTCTCCCTCGTAGGCCTTGCGCTCCTCGATGATCTCCTGCTTCGACATCTTGAGTGACTCGATGTGCTGCCTCCGCTGGAAGATGAAATCGACGATCGCGAGAAAGAGCAGGACTATCGTGGATTCGACGAGGATCCTCAGGGTGACCGTTGATATGGCCGTGAAGGACTGCATGAAGGGGACCCGTATCATGTTGGTGATCTTCCTCATTTCCGCCTGGATGTTGAGATAGGCGATGAGTCCTATGATCGCGACCTTGAGGAGGGCTTTCGCGAGGTTGAAGAGCGCCTCCGTGGACAACAGCGTGCGCTGCACGAAGCGGGAGAAATTCGGGGCGATTCGCTCGAAGTCCGGCGTTATTGGCTTCGTCGAGAAAAGCAGTCCGAACTGCACGACGTTGCCGAGGATGGCCGAGAGGAAGCAGGCGGCGGAAACCGGCAGGGCGAGGCGTATGAAATAGCTCAGAAAGGCTGAAAAGAGCGTGCCGTCAGCCAGACTCTTCACCTCGCCCGCCCTCTTGATGAAGAAGACCAGCATCTCCG
The DNA here is from genome assembly GCA_964397655.1 of uncultured Spirochaetaceae bacterium. Lineage (GTDB taxonomy): Bacteria > Spirochaetota > Spirochaetia > DTKZ01 > DTKZ01 > CAYNKA01. The sequence goes on from CAYNKA010000010.1 coordinate 97,751, forward strand.
CCGAGGTCTTGAGGAAATACCCGCCGGTCGCCGCGAGGGTTATCACGGCGAAGAGCAGAACGATCGACGAGGCGAGATCCGCCGACTTGGCGACCTTGCCTTCCTCCCTCGCCTTGCGGATCTTGTGCTCGGTAGGCTCCTCGGTCCGTCCCTCGTCCTCGGCGGCGAACCACTGGAGATGCATGGAGGAGAGGCCAGCGTGCATCCCGGAAAGCTCGAAGATGACTTCGTATCGGGCGAGGTAGAATGCGCTCATCTCCGCACACCCCTCGCCGCGGCCATGAACCTGAGCAGGGTCTCGAAACTGTCGTCGATGATGCCCGAAAAGGCTTCCACGAGCATGGGAAGCGTGACGAAGAGGATGAGGAAGGCCACGCCGATCGAAACCGGGAAGCCCAGCATGAGCAGGTTCATCTGGGGCGCGGCTTTCGCGAGGAGGCCCATGGCCACGGAGACGATGAAAAGCGTCCCGAGGATGGGAAAGGATATGACGAGGGACTGTTCGAAAAGCCTCGCCATCCCGACGACGAGCATCTTGAAGAGATCGTTGCGGTGGATGACGAGATCCACGGCCCTCATCGCCTGGAAGGAGCGGTACACGCCCACGAGGAAAAGCTGCTGGAATCCGCCCACGACCAGGAACACGAACATGGCCATGAGGTTGAGGAACTGCCCCATGATCGGGATCTCGATCTGGGCGAGGGGATCGAAGACTTCCGAGGCTCCGAAGCCCATCTGGAGGGAATAATACTGGCCGGCGAGCTGGAAGCCGGAATAGATCATGGTCAGGAAAAAACCGATCGCGACGCCCAGCAGCGCCTCCCCCGCCGCGAGAAGGAGGTACTCCGCCCCGTAGGGAGGAATCGGATATCCCTGAGTCCTCACCCACGGGAAAACGACGAAGGAGGCGAAAAAGGACAGTCCGATCTTCGCTATCTGAGGTACCGCCTCCGAAGAGACGAGGGGCGCCGTCTCGACGATGGCCGTCACACGAGCGAAAATGAGGAAGAAGAGTTGAGCGTTCGCCGCGAGGTCGGAAAGCATTCCCTGCCGTCTCCTATCTGTTCATCTGCGGGATCTGCTGGAAGAGCTGGATGGTGTACTGCCCGAGCGTCGCGAACATCCAGGGTCCGAAGAACACGAGGGCGAGGAGGATAGCTGCGATCTTGGGGACGAAGGTGAGCGTCTGTTCCTGGATCGAAGTCGTCGCCTGGAATATCGAGATGACGAGACCGACGACGAGGCCGATGAGCAGCACCGGGGCGGAGAGCAGAAGGATCTGGAAGATCCCCCCTCTCATCAGATTCACCGCATAGCCGAGACTCATTTCAATCCTCCTGTCACCTGAAGCTCGCCACGAGCTGTTCTGTTATGAGTCCCCATCCGTCCACGAGGACGAAGAGGATCAGTTTGAAGGGCATCGAGATCATGACCGGCGGCAGCATGATCATGCCCATGGACATGAGGGTGGAGGCCACCACCATGTCGATGATGATGAAAGGTATGAAGAGCAGGATGCCGATTTTGAAAGCCACGGTCATTTCGTGAAGAATGAACGCCGGGATGAGGATGTGGGTCGGCACGTCGGCGAGAGTTCTGGGCTTCGGAAGGTTCGACATCTTCATGAAAAGCCGGATATTGTTGGGGTCGTCCTGCATCTGGCGGTACATGAAGAGGCGGAGCGGCTGTTCGGTTCTCCTGTACGCCTCCTCCGTGCCGATCTGCCCCCGGGAAAAGGGCTGATAGGCTGTCGTGTAGATCTGATCGAAAGTAGGCCACATGATGAAGAGGGTGAGGAAAAGCGAGATTCCCATGAGGACCTGGGTGGGGGGCACCTGCTGGAGCGAGAGGGCGCGCTTCACGAAATCGAAGACGATGGCCACACGGAGGAAGGATGTCATGATGATGATGAGCGACGGGGCGAGGCTCAAGACCGCGAGCAGGAGAAGAAGTTGCAGGGAAAAAGCCACTTCCTGGTTCGTGTTCGGCTGCCTCACCGTGAGATCCACGAACGGTATCGTGAGCGGCGCCTGTCGGGCAACCTGCGAATAACCGAGCGTCGGCAGTACGAGCCCAGCCAGTACAATACAAAGGAGTATAACTTGTTTTTTCATCCCCCCCCCAGTATGCTCCCTTTCTAGAGGAGCTTTTTCAACCTCTCCTTCTGTCTGTTCATGAAGTCGAAGGCCTCGTCGCTCCGGTTTTCGGCCGGAGGGTTTTTCCCGCCTTTGGGCAGCAGGCCTTTCAGCAGATCGGCGAACCTTTTCGCCGGCTCCGCCCTCGTCTCGGAGGCCCTGAGCTTTATGCCGTCCCTGGTCTCCTGGTCCGTAATTTCGGCGATCAGGTTGACGCCGTTTTCGGCCGAGCCGACGAGGAGCATATGATTCCCCACCTCGACGAGATGAAGGTTCCGGTTTCCCGAAAGATTGCGCGTTTCGAGCACCTGGACGAAACGGAGTCCCTCGTCCTTCGGGCCCGACATTTTCTTGAGGAAATGGAAGAAGGCGTAGATGAGGCCGACGACCGCTACGAGAACGATGACCATTTTGACGAAATCCCATACGCCGAATGCCGCTACGGTGCGGTCGGCTCCGCCTTCCGTGTTAGCTGCGGCGTCCTTGAGGACGAAGGAATTCTCGTCCACTGCCGGCGCCGCGGGCGCGGCCGGAACCGCCGGAGACGGCTGTTTCGTCTGTCCTTTCTTGTCCTGGGCCGGCAATACCGCCGTTCCCGCGACGAAGATCGCCGCGAGAAGGAAAAAAACGCTACGCTTCAGGCTCCCCTCCCTGTTTCCGCCGGTCGCCTCGGCAGGTTCCCTCAGGTAAGGAACCGGCTCCGGTCGATTTCGCGGTCGGCCGCGACGCGAATCGCGGCCGGCATGACGCTAGGTCATGTCTTTCATCCTCTCCATGGGAGACACGATCTCGGTCACGCGCACTCCGAAGTTTTCGTCGATGACCACGACCTCTCCCTTTGCTATGAGCTTATGATTCACGAGTATGTCCACCGGCTCGCCGGCGAGTTTGTCCAATTCGATGATGGTCCCTTCTCCCATTCCTAGGATTTCCTTGATGAGTTTTTTCGTCCTGCCGAGCTCGACGGTCATCTCCATGTACACGTCCATCAGCAGGCTGATGTTTCCGTGGTCCTGCGCAAATCCTCCCGACTGGAGGTTCGGGAATTGGACGGACTGCACGTTCGGCGGACTCATCCCCATCATGGGATTCGGCGCCATGCCCATTCCGCCCATCATGGGATTCATCTGAGGCATCGCCGGGGCCGGTCCTCTGGGAGCGGGAGCCGCCCCGAAGGGATTCACGTCCGACGCCTTGGCCGCGGCCGGGGCGGCCGGTCCTCCCGCCGCGTTCTTCACGACCTCCTGGACCTGCGCCACGGTGAAAACCTCGATGACGTCGGCAGGCATCTCCCCTTCGATCGTGGACGGATACGTCGCCACGACGAACTCTCCGTCGGGGAATGCGACGCCTTCCTTGGGTACGAGTCTCGCCTCAGCCGGAGACGTCATGACCGTGGTCTTGGCCTTGTCGCCCAGGGCCGTTATGATCGGTCCCGACACCTGCGACATGGCCTCCTGCAGGGCGGAAAGCGCGGCTTCGTTGAGCTCGACACCTTCCTGTCCCATCATGAGGCCGGCTATCGCCGTCGCCATGGATTGCGGGATGATATAGAAATGGTCTCCCGAGAGCCCCTCGGTGAAGTTCAGCGAAATCTGGACCACCTCGTCCTCGAGCGCACCGAGGATCTGGTCCTTGCCCATGACGTCGACCTTCGGAGGAAGGAACTTCGAGGTTTTCGTTACGAGCATGGAGAGGTTCGAACCCTGGGACCCGATGGTTCCCTGGAGAACGGACTGAAAGGCCTTCTTTTCGGCATCGGAGAGCGATTCGGCGGCTCCTCCTAAGGAAGCGCCGCCGGCATCCCCGCCTCCGAGGTCGAAGCTCGGCGAACCTTGGAGCAACGCATCTATTTCATCTTGGGTAAGGGATCCATCACTCATGTCACTCCTCTCCTTCCGCAGCCAGCTCTTCGAATTCCTCTTCCTCGACGTCCTCGAGCTTCTTGATGATCTGAACGGCCAGTTTCTTTCCCACGACGCCGGGCTTGCACAGGAATTTCGGCCTGTTACCGACATTGAGAACCATCGGATCTCCGGCCCGGACATCGGGCAGCCGTATGACGTCTCCCAAAACGAGGGACAGTACTTCCCTTACCGTGAGGTTCATGCTGCCGATCTCCGCGACGACCATCACGTCCACGGTGGAGAGCCTCTCCCGTAGGATGTTGAGGTTTTCCGTCGTGGTCCCTCTCCTCACCGACGAATACCAATACTGGGCCGAAAGTTTGGAAATGATGGGTTCGATGGTCAGATAGGGGATGCAGAAGTTCATCATGCCTTCCACCTCGCCGACCTTGGTTTCCAGCGTCACGAGCACGACCATTTCCGTGGGCGGAACGATCTGCGCGAACTGAGGATTGGTCTCGATCTGTCCCAGCCTGGGCCGAAGATCGATGACCTGACTCCACGCCTCGCGCATGTTCCCGAGGATTCTGACGATGATCCCTTCCATGACGGACTGCTCGATGTCGGTGAGGTCCCGCGTGACCTTCGCGCTCTCGCCCTGTCCCCCGAAGAGGCGGTCGATGATGGAAAAGGTGATGGCCGGGTCGATCTCCAGGATGGCGGAGCCCTTCAAGGGATCCATGTTGATGACGGCGAGCGTCGTGGGGTTCGGGATCGAGCGGATGAATTCCTCGTAGGTGAGCTGATCCACCGACGCAACGTGCACCTGCACGAGGCTTCTGAGCTGGGCGCTGAGCGAGGTGGTCGTGAGACGAGCGAAGGTCTCGTGCATGATCGAGACCGTCCTGATCTGTTCCTTCGAGAATTTATCGGGTCGCTTGAAATCGTAGATCTTGATCTTCCGCTGTTCGGTCGCCTGGTGGACCTCTTCGGTCTCGACGTCACCGGACGATATGGCGGTCAGAAGCTGATCTATTTCATCCTGAGACAGGACTTCAGTCATGCCGTGTCCGTTCCCCCCCTGGCTTACTTATACCCCACTATAGTATATAGTTACATACTTTCCGCTAAAATTCAACTACGGTGAAGGAATCAAAGATCACTTTCCGCACCTTTCCGGCGGTCAGGATGTCGTTTATCTTGTCCCGAAGCTCGAGCTTGAGGTTGTCCTCGTTCTCCGGCCGGAGTTCGGAGCTTCTTTTCGACGTGAAGAACTGCCGGATGATGTCCCGGATCTGCGGCGTGCGGGCTATGAGTTCGGTCTGCATCTGCTTGTCCTGTTGCGGATAACCGAGCTTCACTTCGACCATGACCGTCGTCGGTACCTCGTCGGCCGTTCTGCCGCGGATCTCGCCGACGTTTCCGTACCAGTCGTACATCGGTTCCTTGCCCGCGTAGTCCGTGGACACCTGCTGACCGGTCATAGGCTGGTTGCCCCGGTTGAGGATGTTGACCGTTATCACGACCACCGTCACGATGAATATGATGGCTCCCAGGCCCAGGGCGGCCCACTTGAGTATCTGGATCACTATGCTCGGAAGAAATCCGACCTTTTTCGCGGCCTTTACCTGCTCGCCTACGCCGCCTTCCTCTTCGTTTTCGAACATTTCGTCAGACATGAACACTCCTTCCCGGCAATACCGAACAAACCTAGAGATGCCCTTCCGTAAGAATCACCAGGTCGACACGCCGGTTATAAGCCCTCCCCTCGGGCGTATCTTCTTTCATGAGCGGAACCGTGTTCGCGAAACCGGCGGCTTGGAACCTCTGTTCGTCGACGCCGTACTCCACCAGTCGGTGCAATACGTTCACGGAACGCGCGGTGGAAAGCTCCCAGTTGCTTTTCCAGAGCCCCGCAGGATCCGTGGGCGAACCGTCCGTATGACCTTCGATCCGGACCTTCCTTCCGGCCAGCTCTTCCGAACTCAGAAGCTCCGACAGTTTCACCAAGGCGTTGCGCGACGTTTCCATGTCTATCTCCGCGCTGCCCGGCTTGAAGTAGGAATCCGCGGCGAGGGATATGATCAGGCCCCGCTCGTCCTCCTTCACCCGTATCTTCTTGGCGGAGATTTCGGGCTGAAAGACGGAGATGGCCCGTTTCCTCGACCTGTCCAGGGCCTTTCCCGCTTCCATGGAAGGCAGCGACATGACCGTGTTGCCGAGTTCCGCCAGCTTGCCGGTCTGAAGCGTGTTTCCGCCCGTGAACATTCCGAGGCCCTGGAAGGACGCCAAGGCTATCCTGAGCTGGGTGACGTCGATCTCCGAAACGTTGAACATGAGAATGAAGAACGTGAGAAGCAGGGTAGTCATGTCTCCGTACGTGACCATCCAGTCCGGAGTACCGCCCGAGCAGTCGCACTTTTTCGCTTTCTTCTCCGCCATGCCTCGTCTCCGTCAATCCTTGGCAGACTCCTGCCTGAGCGATTCCCTCTGCTTCGGCGGAAGGAAGGCTATGAGCTTCTCAAGCAGGATGCGGGGGTTGTCCCCCGCCTGGATCGAGAGGATTCCCTCTATCATGATCTCCTTGAGCAGGCTCTCGTCCTTGTTCCTGTCGTCGAGCTTGCCCTTTATGGGAATGAAAATGAGGTTCGCCATGATGGCGCCGTAGAACGTCGTGATGAGGGCGACCGCCATGTTGGGGCCGATGGCCGCCTTGTCCTCCAGGTTCGCGAGCATGGCGACGAGGCCGATGAGGGTGCCGATCATTCCGAAGGCCGGAGCGAGTTTGCCCCAGTCGTCGTAAACCTTTGCAGCGGTAGCGTGGCGTTCCTGGATCTGGTTGAGTTCGCCGAAAAGGATGCTCTTGATGATTTCGGGATCCGTCCCGTCTACCACCAGCTGGATGCCCTTGCGCATGAACTCGTCGTCGAGTTCCTGGACGTTGTCCTCGAGGGCGAGGAGACCTTCCCTGCGTGCACGTTCCGAGAATTCCACGAGGATGCGGACTATCTTTTCCGTCTCGAGCTTCGGGACCTTCATGGCGATGCTGAAGTATTTCCCCAATGAAAGCACCCTGGCGATGGGGGTTCCGACGATCAAGGCGCAGGTCGACCCGATGATCGTGATGAACATGGAAGGGACGTCCCAGTAGAGGATCGGCGAAGCGCCGCCGATGAAGATACTGAGAACAATCGCAAGGAACCCGCCGATGATACCGCCTATCGTTCCGATGTCCATGCAGCCTTACTCCTCGTTCTTGAACGCCCCGATCTGTTTTCGGTAGTCCACGATCTCGTTAAAAACGGACTGGTAGTCCTCGAGGACTACCAGTCTTTTGCCCGACAGCATGACGAGCGTCGTATCGGGATTCGATTCGATGTATTCGATCTGATGGGGGTTTACGTAGTAGGTCTTCCCATCAAGCCGCGTTACCTTTATCATTCAGCGATTCTACTCCCTTACCGCTTGAGTGTTAAGAGTTCCTGAAGCATCTGGTCGGAGGTCTGAATGGTCCGGGAACTGGCCTGGAAACCGCGCTGAGTCACGATCATGTCGGTGAACTGCTCGGCGAGGTCTACGTTGCTCATTTCCAGGGTGCCCGCGATGATCTTCCCCTTCCCCGCTATGCCGGACGGCCCGACGTTCGCGGCACCCGAGTTGTTCGTCATCGCGTAGGTGGAATCGCCGGCCTTCTCGAGCCCGTTCGGGTTCACGAAGCTCGCCATGGCCACCTGGCCGAGGAGGCGGTTGTTCCCGTTCGAGAAGACGCCCGTGATCTGGCCGGACTGGTCGATCTTGAAGCCTTCCATATATCCCATGCCGTAGCCGTCCTGCTTGAACACCTTCGTTGAGCTCTTTTCCGCGAACTGGGTGACCGTGTTCACGACGTTTCCGACCGTGCCGAGGTTGAGGTTGAAGTTCTGCCTCACCTGGGCACCGCCCGCGCCCGGAGCGGTTCCCGGTACGTTGAATCCGACCTGGACTTGCAGGGCCCCGTTGTTCAATCTGTTTCCGCCCTGTCCTTCCACCGCCTGCAGAGTCCCGAGGTTGCTGAACTCGACGACGAAATTGTTGCCGCCGGCAGCGCCCGCGGGCCCAACGGCCACCTGGGTATTGATGTTCTCGGCGCCCGGATCCACGGTCACGGCGGCATTCCAACGGTTCGGTTCGCCGACGCGCTTCGTAAAATCGACCCTGAGGGTGTGGATGTTCCCGAAGGAATCGTAAATGTCGAAGTTCGTGGACCAGGTCCCTTCCTGGACCGCCTGGGGTCCTGCCCCCTGCGGAATCTCGGCCGTGCGCTTGTCGAGGTTACAGGCGAGGAACACCTCCCTGGTGGCCTGGGCCGGGTCCTTCGACCCCACCGGGATATTGAGATCGCCCACGGCCTCGGAGGTGTTCACGAAGGTGTTGCCTCCTTCCGTCTTCGCGGCCCAACCCTGCACCCTCATGCCGTTCGCGGGATTCACGAGCTGTCCGTTCTCGTCCAGTCCGAAGGATCCAGCGCGGGAGTAAAGCTGCTTGTTGCCGGTGCGCATGATGAAGAACCCGTCGCCCTGGATGGCGAGGTCGGTCATGACGCCCGTGGTCTGGAGCGAACCCTGGGTGTGGATGGTGTCGATCGAAGCTATGTTCATCCCGAGCCCGACCTGCTTCGGGTTCACGCCGCCCACCTCGTCGTTCGGCCGGGCGGCTCCCGACATGCTCTGCGAGATGAGATCGTTGAAATTCACCCGCCCCTTCTTGAATCCGATGGTGTTGACGTTGGCTATGTTGTTGCCCAGCACGTCCATGCGGACCTGGTGGTTCTGCAGGCCGGAAACTCCGGAAAACAATGAACGCATCATAGAGGTTCGTCCTCCTTAACCTTTCACTCGTTTGACTTGGCTGTAATCGTAGTATTTGCCGTCGATGAGGACCTGGGGATAATCCCCCCCGGTGACCTCCTTCACGATCCCGGTCACGACCTGATCGCCCTGATGGATCTCCACCGTCTTCCCGAGAAGGTTCATCGCTTGGCTGGCGGCGATGAGGTTGACGACCTTGGAGAACTCCTTGTTGAGATTCGTCATCTGTTCGAGCGACGAGAATTGCGCCATCTGGGATACGAACTCCCGGTCTTCCATGGGCTGCGTGGGGTCCTGATGGGACAGCTGGGTGACGAGTATCTTGAGAAAATCGTCCTTGTCCAGCGTATTCTTGATTTCCCGGCCGTTCTGGAGTGCCTTGTTGTAAGCGTCGACCTTGGACTGGAGCTTCGTATAATCCGCGCCGCTGATAAGATTCGAGGGATCCATTTCGTCCTCCCCTACACCATGATGTTCACCGAGTTCGAGGCGTAATATTTCAGCGCCTCCACGCGGGGAACGCTCCGTTCAAGCTCCGCGGCCTTTCTGCCGTCAGCGAGCTTCGGAGACTCTCTTTCGGAACGTCCCTCCCCGCCGTTCCCCACAGAAACGTCGAGGTTTCCGAGTTCGAACCCGCTCTCGCGGAAAGCGGCCGCGAGATCCTGGAGGTTCTGCTCGAAAGCCTCTCTCACAGTAGAATTTTCGACAAGAATGCGGCCGTCTATTAGGCGATCCTGAAGATGAAGCCTGATTCTTACCTCTCCCAGCCTCTCCGGCTTGAGAATCAGCCGGATTTCGCCCTCGTCCCTGTCCCTGAGCACGATTCTCGCGCTCCGGACCACGGACGCGTTGCCGTCCTCTTTGAGCTGTTTCAGGATCTGGGAGGAAACCTCCCGCGCTTCCCTGCCGTCTCGGAAATGCTTTTCGTCCGCGACCCTTTCGAGAACGCCCGACCTGTCGGTCACGCGGAGCTCGAAGGTTTCCTTCGGACCGTCCTTTTTCTGATCGTCCGCGGCCGCGAGGGGCACGGCATCCTTCTGCTCGAACCGCTCCGGCGCGGCGCCTTCCTTCGGCTTTTCCTTGAGTTTTTCCCTGAGCCGTTCCATCCTCGAGTCCCTCGGGCTCTTGGAGACTCTGGGGGCCTCGTCTTTGGCCTTCGGCGGTCTGTTCGCCTTGTTCGGGGAAAACTGCTCTCCCTCTCCTTTGGATCCGATCCCGGCGAAAAGCCCGATTCCGGCCGGGGCGGCCTTGTCGCCGACTTTCTCCTTTCCCGCGGTTCGCGCGGACACGGAGACGGCGCCGCTTTTTTCGCCCACGGCCCCCTGCTTTCCCGGTGCGACGATGTCCCGATAGTCCCGCAAGGACACGGCGGCTGCATCGGGACGAAAGCCCGATTCCGCGCCTTTTTCGGCCGCGGGGGACTTTTCGTTCTTAGCCTTGACTGCGCGTTTCGAATCCGCTTCGGAGGAAGGCCCTTCCCGCCTGCCCGCGCGCTTTTCCGCCTGCGCGGAGCCTTTCTCCGCCGGTTTCTCCGGCGATTTCGCGGCCTCGCCAGGTCCGCCCTTCATCGCCTTCACGGCCTTAGCCAGGATCGACGAAAAGCTCTCACCCATTCGGCCCGATGAACCGAAGACGCCGTTCGTTCCGACGGACTTGGGCTTGCCGGTTTTCCGGGGCTTGAGTCCGGGGGAAGAAGGTTCCGTCTTCAACTGTACCACGAGGTACCTCCTCGCTCCCCGGCTTCGATCAGCTTTGAGGTTTCACCGCCATTTTTCGCATGATCACGGCGGATCGTTCCGGGGGCATCAGGGACAACCAGTAGGCAACGACCGAATCCTCCCCCGCGGCCTTCGCGAGCAGTTCCACCGTACGCAGGTGATCGATCATGTCCTGGTCGTCCATCTTGAGAAGAATCGCGACCGCCTGTGCCGGCGGCATGCCGTTCAGCTTCTTCGCGTTCTCCTCTATGTTCGTCTTTTTATTGTCGTACAGTCTGACGCGTTCATTAAACGATTTTTCCTGGTCCTGGATCGCCTTTTTCCGCTCTTCGATTTCGGCGCTTTTCTGGTCGATCTCTTTTTCCTTGGATTTCAGGCTCTCGTCGACCTTCTTCGCATCCTCGGCCTGCAGTTCGACCGCCTCCTTGAGCTTCCCGATCCGCTCCAGATCGAGAAGATACTCGGATTCGGGGCTCTCCACCTTGCTTCTGCTCCGAATCCCCACGAATTTCAGCACCGGAGCCAGCCGATCCTTCGCGTCGATGATGCCGAGGTAATCGAACCAGAGGAGCCCACCCGCAAGAAGTACGAAGACGAGAAGCATGAGAACCATAATGCGCGGAGCCGCGCCGACCCTTCCGTAGCGTGCCATGACCTACCCCTTCTCTCCGGTATGCGCGGACCGGATCCTGAGCTGAGCCCCGATCTCGTCGAGCGCTTTTCCTTCTTCCTTGAGCTGAAGCCTGTAATATTCCTCGGACTTCCGCTCCTTGAGCTTTTCGAGGATCTTCCGGTTCCTCGATGCCGCGAGGTATTCCCTGTTGACCTCTTCCCGTTCCTTCATCCTCTTCTCGAGTTCGGTTTTCGCGGTCTTTGCCTCGGCATCGAGCCTCCTGATATACTCGTTTCTCGCGTACAGTTCCGAAAGTCCGTAGGGGAGTCCTCCTACCGAACAGGCGGAATTCGCCTCTCTCTCGGAGGCCAATTCCCTCAAGCGTCCTTCGAGGCGGACGCAATGCCCGGAAACCTCCGCGAGCCTGAGCTCCCAGGTCCTTTCGTGGTATCGGCGGATCCTGAGAAGCTCCTCGAGTCGGAACCTAAATCTCCTCATCTTCGTCCGCCTCCTCGGCCTCCGCCTTCTTCAGGGCTCCTGAAATCTCGAGAACCCGGGATCTCGTGTCCTCGAGCGGGGCCTTCTCCGCGATGTCCTGGCGGAGGAAGTCCCGGATGGTCGGCATGATCGAGATCGCCTCGTCGATCTCCGGGTTCGTCCCCCGGACGTAGGCTCCGACGTTGATGAGGTCCTCGGCCTCGGAGTAGACCGCCATCATCCTGCGTATGTAATCAGAGCTCCGGCGCACGTCTTCGGGCGCGACCTTGGTAGCGAGGCGCGATATGGAGGCGAGCACGTCCACCGCGGGATACTGGGATCTCTGGGCCAGCTTCCGGCTGAGCACGAGGTGGCCGTCGAGGATGCCGCGCACGGCGTCCGCCACGGGCTCGTCCATGTCGTCCCCTTCCACCAGGATGGTGTAGAAGCCGGTGATGGTTCCCTTGTCCGAAGTTCCGCAGCGCTCGAGCAGCTTCGGAAGGGTGGAGAAGACCGACGGGGTGAAGCCCCGGGTAGCGGGGGCCTCGCCGATCGCGAGCCCGATCTCGCGCTGGGAACGGGCGAACCTCGTCACCGAATCGAAGAGCAGCATGACGTCCTTGCCCTGGTCGCGGAAGAACTCGGCGATGGCCGTTGCGACGTAAGCGCCCTTCATCCTCGCCATGGGCGGCGTGTTCGACGTGGACACCACGAGGACGGACCTCGCGAGGCCTTCCTCGCCGAGATCGTTCTCGATGAACTCCTTCACTTCCCTTCCGCGCTCGCCTATGAGGGCGATGACGTTCACGTCCGCCTTCGTGTTGCGCGCTATCATCCCGAGGAGCGTGGATTTTCCGACCCCGCTCCCGGAGAAGATTCCGAGCCTCTGGCCCTTCCCTATGGCCACGAGGCCGTCGATCGCCCGAACGCCCGTCTCGATCTGTTCGGTTATCCTCCGCCTGGTGAGAACGTCCGGCGGCCTGTTGAAGGCCGGGTAGAAGACCGAGCTGCCGACCTCTCCCTTTCCGTCGATGGGATTGCCGAGGCAGTCGAGTACCCTGCCCAGAAGGCGTTCGGAGACCGGGACCTTGAGCCCGTCCCCGGTCGCTATGACCCTGCACCCGACCTCTATGCCCTCGGTTTCCGTGAAACTCATGAGTTGGACGTGGGATCCACGGAGCCCGACGACCTCGGCAGGGATCTCCGCCGACCTTTTCGGGACCTGGATACGGCAGATTTCGCCGACGATGGCCTGCGGTCCCTGGGTTTCTATGAGTTGCCCCTGTACTTTCTGGACGCGGCCGGCGAACAGGATCGGATCGAAACCGTCCACGACCGCGCAATACTTGTCGAACTGATTCAAAGCGCTCCCCTCCCTCGAGCAACGCCTCGGAAAGAAATCAGGTATCTTTCGTCTGGATCGGCACCAGCTCGAGGATACGCTCCTCGATTTCGCGGAGCTGGGCCGCGATCCGGGCGTCGATCTCGCCGAAATCGGTCTCGATGATGCAGCCCCCGCGGTCCACGGTCGCGTCCTCGAGGACCGTTACGCTCTTCACGTTCTCGATCATGTCCACGATGTCCTGGGCGTGCTCGGTCATCAGGTTGACGTCGAGCAGGTTCACCCGGATGGTGACGTCGGACTTGTTCTTCAGCTTCTTGAGCGCCTGGAGGGCGTTGTTTATCACGATGTTCCGCTGGTTCTCGGAGATGACCTTCACGACCTTCTTCGCGATCTGCAGGATGAGGTGGACGATCTGGGCCTCCGACTGGTTGATGATGTCGGCCCGCTTCTCGATCGCCTTCGAAAGCACCATGTGAAGACGCTCCACCAGTCGGTCGGCTTCGGCCTTTCCTTCCTTCCAGCCGGCGTCGCGGCCCTCGTCGTACCCCTTCTTCTTCTCCTCGTCCTCCAGCTTGATGGCTTCCTTTCGGGCTTCCTGGACGATGAGTTCCGCCTGCGTCTTCGCTTCGGCTAGGATTCGGTCCGCTTCCCTCTCGGCGTCCAGTTTGATCTGCGCGGCCTCCTCGGTCTTCTTCCTGACGAGGTCGTAGGCGGCGGTCTCCGCCTCCTTCACGATGCGCTCCGCCTCCGCCTTCGCCGCCCGGGACATCGTCTCCTTTTCCTTCTCGAAATTCGCGCGGTAGAGCTCGGCTTCCTTCCGGAGGTCATCCGCGGTCGGGCCCGTGTACTCCTCGACCTCCTCGATCTCCTCGACCTCCTGCGCTGCCTTCCGAGAGAAGATCTCGGGCGGCTTGATGTACACTTTGTTTTCCCCGCGGATGATCTCCGTGGGCCTGAAAACGTTCTTCGCCAAAGCGTCCTCCTCCCGTTACACCACGAGTTCGTCCTCGGTTCCGCGGGCAACGACGATTTCTCCCTGCTCCTCCAGCTTCCTGATGATGGACACGATCTTCTGCTGGGCCTCTTCCACGTCCTTCATGCGGATCGGACCCATGTACTCCATGTCCTCCTTGAGAAGGGTGGCGGCGCGCTTGGACATGTTGCGGTAGATCTTGTCCTGGACCTCCGAGTCCACCGACTTGAGGGCTTTCGCCAGTTCCGCGGTGTCCACTTCCCGCATGACCTTCTGAATGGCGCGGTCGTCGAGCATGACGATGTCCTCGAACACGAACATCCTCTTCTTGATGTCCTCAGCGAGTTCAGGATCCTCCTCCTCGAGCGATTCGATGATCGACTTCTCCGTTGAGCGGTCGACCAGGTTGAGGATCTCCACTATGCTTTCCACGCCTCCCGCCGAGGTGTAGTCCTCCGATGAGAGCGTGGAGAGCTTCTTCTCGAGCACGCGTTCGACCTCGCGAAGCACTTCCGGCGAGGTCCGGTCCATGGTGGCGACGCGCTTCGCGACGTCCGACTGGACCTCGTGGGGCAGGTTCGAGAGGATGACCGAGGCCTTCTGGGGTTCCAGGTAGGCCAGGATGAGGGCTATGGTCTGCGGATGCTCCTGCTGGATGAAGTTGAGGAGGTGAGTCGGATCCGTGCGCCTTATGAAGTCGAAGGGCCTGACCTGGAGGCTCGATGTTAGGCGGTTGATGATGTCCACCGCCTTCTGCGAACCAAGGGCCTTTTCCAGGAGCTCCCGGGCGTAGTCGATGCCGCCCGTGGTGATGAAGTCCTGGGCCATCATGAGTTCCTGGAACTCCATGAGCACCTTGTCGCGGTCCTCGGAATCGATGTTGTCCAGTCTCGCTATCTCGAAGGTGAGGGTCTCGATCTCGTCTTCCCTGAGGTGCTTGAAGATCTCCGCGGAGACCTCGGAGCCGACGGTCACGAGAAAAATGGCGGCTTTCTGGCGGCCGGTGAGCTCCTTCTTGTGTCCGCTCTTCTTTTCGCCGCCTCCGCCGGAGGCCGCACCTCCGCCTTTTCCCGGTTTTTTCATCGCCTATTCCTCCACCAGCCAGGTACGGATGAGCTGGGCCACGTCCTCGGGGTGTTCCCGGGCGATGTTGACCGCGTTCTCCTGGATCTCGAGCCGAGCCCGTTCCTCGACGGACATCTCGACCTCGGTTCCCTCCTCTTCCGCGCTCCGGAGGGCCGCTTCGCGCATGGCCTGGTGCTGACGCGCGAGCTCCTCTTCCCGGAGTCTGCGCCTGCGTTCGATCTCGCGGGAGATGAGGCGGAACACCACGAAGGACACGAGCAGGGCCGCGACCGCGATGAGGACGTACAGGATGGTCTTCTGGAGTTGCTGCTTGCTGCGCAGGTCCTTGTCCTCGACGAGATGCCGGGCCGTCCTGTCGAACACTACGTGCTGGACCGTAACCGAATCCCCTCGTTCCCGGTTGAATCCGATCGCGTTTTCCACGAGCGTCTTGGCCTTCGCTATTTCCGCGTCGTTCACGGGGACGTACTCGCGGTCGATGCTTCCGTCCTTCTTGAGGATCACCTCGCCCTTGTCATTATACTTCCATTTCCAGATGCCGTCGATGGCGACCGCGCAGGTGACCCGCTTGATCTCCCAGGGCGCCTTCTCCTCGTTGATCTTCCGCTTGTTGACGACTTCGTTCTGGATGACCGAGCTCTTGGAGTATTTGCCGGCCATGTTCTCGAGGTCCTTGTAGGCCGGAGGCGTCTGCCCTTCCTGTCCGGCCGGGCCTTCGGGATTGAATCCCGTGCCCTCGAACCGCTCGTCGGTGGTCTGCTTCGACAGGGTGATGGAAAGCACCTTGGAGCCCGGCATGGAGGACTCGTCGTAGGGCGTCTTCGGGTTGTCGGGGTTCACGAGGATGGGGAAATGCTCCTCGGTCTCGACGGTCTTCTTTCCCATGTCGAGGGATATGTCGAGGTTGATCACCGATACGCGATCGTCCCCGTAGATCTGCCTGAGGGCGCCGATGATCGATTTCTTGTACTGGTTCTCCAATTCCCGGGTCGCCTTCATTTCGCGCTTGGCGAGTTCGAGCCGGTCCATGTCCGCCATGCCGGTGAAATCGTTGAGCACGATGCCCCGATGGTCGGTGATGGTGATGTTCTCGGGCTTGAGCCCTTCCACCGCGAACTGCACGAGCTTCACGATGCCTTGGATCTTCTTCCGGTTTTCCGTGAAATCCGATCCAGGCTTCGGCGTTACGATGATCGAAGCGGTGACCGGCTTCTGGTCCTCCTGGAACAGCTTGTCCTCGGGCATCACGAGGCTGACGCTCGCAGCGTCGACGTCGTCGAGGGCCTTGATGTGCTGCTCCAGGCTCGAGGTTATGGCCCTTCGGAGGTTGACGTTCCGTTCGAAATCCGTGAGGGTCCACCGTTCGACGTCGAAGATCTGCCAGGGATCGGTTCCCTTGGGGATGAGATCCTCCCGCGCGAGCACCGCCCTCATCCTCTGGGCAGTTTTGCTGTCCGAGACCAGGACCCTCTTGTCGCCCGTGATCTGGTAAGGGACCCCCTCCTGATCGAGACGCTGGCTGATCCGGTTCATGTCCTGATCGTTCGGTATGGTTCTATAGAGCAGAGGCACCATGGAAGGAGACGCGCTGATTCCCGCGAGAAGGACGAGCCCCCCGATCGCGCCTCCGACGATGGCTATGAAGATGATGCGCTGGACCAAGGTCCATTTTTTCCAGATCGTCGAGATCTGGCCCAGTATTTTCGTAAAAATTTCGTTCATGTCCCCCTCCCAGATCGACACGAAAACTTATCGTCCGATTCCTCCTCGCTTCTATCCCAAAGGCGCCTACCTGGCGCTCGTTATGTCCCGATAAGCCCTGATCACACGGTCGAGCACCGCCTTCGTCAGGTTGAGCGACATGTTCGCCTCGGCCAGGGCTATGGTCACGTCGTGAGGATCGACCGAATCGGGATCGGTGATCATCTGCTGCGAGAGCTGCAGGCTCCGCTGCTGGCTCTCGTTCACCTTCTGGAGCTCGCCGAAGAGAGCCTTCTTGAAGTCTCCCGACTTCGCGGCATCGGCCTTCGCCTCGCCCAGCCCCGAGATGTGCCTCGGGTCGGTCCTCGTCAGCCTTATCCGGTCTCCGGAGACCGCGTTATTGGGGAGCAGACGGTCCATTCATCACCTTCCGATTTCCATGGCCTTCATGAACATGCTCTTGGAGCCGTTTATGAGGGCAACGTTCGCCTCGTACGAACGCGAGGCGGCGATCATATCCACCATTTCGTTCACGATGTTCACGTTCGGATACTCGACGTAGCCCGCGCGCGGCCCGGACTTGATCGCGTCGGGATGCGTCGGATCGTAGACGAGTCGCGGCTGGTCCTTGAAGTCCTTCTCGACCTTCACCACCCTCACCCCCTTTCCGACCTCGTTCTCGAGGGCCGCGGGCAGGAAGGGGCTTCTCCAGTAGGGCTGTTCCACCCGGGACCGGAAAATAACCCTGCTCCTGCGGAAGGGCCCCCCCTCGGGAGTCCTCGTCGTGTTGGCGTTGGCTATGTTGTCGGATATGACGTCGAGCCTGAGCCGCTGCGCGGTCAGTCCCGAAGATGCCGTGTTGATGCTGTTGTAGAGTCCCATTCACCGCCTCCTCATCTCAGCACCAGGTTGATCTGGTTGAAATGGCTGCCCATCACCTGGCTCATGAGCTGGTACTGGAGCTGGTTGTGCAGGGAGTCCATCGATTCCTGTTCGATGTCCACGTTGTTGCCGTTGTTCTTGGAAGTCGTGAGATAGTCCAGCGTCTTCCTGGGCATCACCTCGCGGTAGTCCGCGGGTCTTTCGAAGGGTATGTGCCGGGGATCGGTCATCACGGCCTGGAGATTGCCCGAGGGACGCTCCGAGGCGAGCGCCTTCTTCAGGGCGGTCTCGAAGTTGATCGTAGACCGCTTGAAATGCGGGGTGTCCGAGTTGGCGATGTTGTTGGAGATGACGTCGCGCCTGATCAGGCTCACGTCCATGCTCCGGTGCAGGATGTCCAGGGTCTTCCCGAACGTATTTCCGATGAACATTGCGTTTCTTCCTCTCTCCTTCTATCCTCGGCTCGTTTTCCTCTCCGGCTTAGCCCTTTACAGGATGTATCTGCTCAGGTCCTGGTTCTTCACCACGTCCTTGAGCCGTTCGTCCACGTACGCCGCGGTGATGGTGATCGACTGCCCCTTGAGTTCCGGCGCGTGGAACGAGACGTCCTCGAGGAGGAGTTCCATGATGGTATGGAGCCTGCGGGCGCCGATGTTCTCCGACTGCGCGTTCACCTCCGCCGCGAGCTCCGCGATCCTCTGCACCGCGGGTTCGTCGAAGACGATGGTCACGTCCTCGGTCCTGAGAAGCTCGGTGTACTGCTTGACGAGGGCATTCTGCGGCTGGGTCAGGATGCGGACGAAATCGTCCTTGGTGAGCGGGTCCAGTTCCACCCGTATCGGGAACCTGCCCTGGAGCTCGGGGATGAGGTCGCTCGGCTTCGACATGTGGAAGGCCCCCGCGGCGATGAAGAGGATGTGCGTGGTGTCGATCATGCCGTACTTGGTGTTCACCTGGCTTCCTTCCACGATGGGGAGGATGTCCCGCTGGACGCCCTCGCGCGACACGTCGGCTCCGCCCCGGCTTTCCTTCGAGGCTATCTTGTCGATCTCGTCGACGAAGATGATCCCCATCTGTTCCACCCTTTCCCGGGCGAGGTCGGCCGCGCGCTCGCTGTCCACGAGCTTGTCCATCTCCTCCGCAAGGAGGATCTCCCTCGCCTGCTTCACCATGACCCGTTTCTTTTTCTTCTTGCCCCCGAAGATGCTCCCGAGATTCCCGATGTTGAGGTCCATGGATTCGAGATTCATGCCGGAGAAGATCTCGATGGCCGGAAGGCCGCTCTGGGAAACCTGCACCTCGACGATTTTCTCCTCGAGCTCGCCCGAGGCGAGCTTCGCCCGGAATTTCTCCCTGGCGGCGTTCGACGAGTCCTGTTCCCCGGATACGGGCAGGATTCCCGTAGGAGCGCCGCCTCCGTTTCCGTTTCCGTGCTGGGCCTTCCTTATTCCCGGAAGCAGGAGGTCGAGCAGGCTTTCCTCGGTCCGCCGCTTCGCCTCTTCCCTAACCTCCTCCTGGAGTTCAGCCTTGACCATGGAAACGCCGACTGCCATGAGGTCGCGGACCATGGACTCCACGTCCCGGCCGACATACCCGACCTCGGTGTATTTGGTGGCTTCGACTTTTATGAAGGGCGCACCGGTGAGCTTCGAGAAGCGTCTCGCGATCTCGGTCTTCCCCACTCCGGTCGGGCCGATCATGATGATGTTCTTCGGCGCCACCTCGTCGCGCAGCTCGGGAGGGAGGCGCCTGCGCCTGATCCGGTTCCGGAGGGCGATCGCCACCGCCTTCTTGGCCTTGGTCTGGCCCACGATGTAGCGGTCGAGTTCCTCGACGATCTGTTTCGGCGTCATGTCTTCCGTACCGGGCCTCATTCGAGTTCCTCCACCGTGATCCTGTCGTTCGTGTAGATGCAGATTCCCGCCGCGATCGCGAGGGACCGCTCCGCGATCTCCCGTGCGGAGAGCTCCGACGACTGCAGGAAGGCCAGGGCCGCGGCGTAGGCGTAGGACCCGCCCGATCCTATGGCGATGGCGCCCTCCTCGGGCTCGATGACGTCCCCGGTCCCGGAAAGAAGGAATGTCCTCTCCCTGTCCGCTACGAGAAGCAGGGCCTCGAGACGGCGGAGCATCCTGTCCGTCCTCCAGTCCTTGGCCAGCTCGACCGCCCCGCGGGTGAGGTCGCCCGAATATTCCTTGATCTTCGCCTCGAAGCGCTCGAAGAGGGTGAAGGCGTCGGCCGTCGCGCCGGCGAAGCCTACGATCACGCGGTCCTCGTATATCTTGCGCACCTTCCGGGCGTTGCCCTTCATCACCGTATTGCTCAGGGTGACCTGTCCGTCGCCCGCCATGGCCACGCGGCCGTTCCTCCTCACCGCGAGGATCGTGGTTCCGTGGAATTCCATGTCCTTCATATCAGTTCCGTCCTTTCCGGGTCCCGTGGGGATGGGCCTTAGCATAAACGTCCTTGAGGGCGTCCATGCTCAAATGGGTATATACCTGGGTCGTGGAAAGGCTCGAATGCCCCAGGAGTTCCTGCACGATCCTTATGTCCGCACCCCGGTCCAGGACATGGGTCGCGAAGCTGTGGCGGATCGTATGAGGGCTCGCGTGCTTCGGGATGCCGAGTTCCCTCATCCTCCGCGCGAGCAGGTACGCGATCCCGCGGACCGTGAGAGCGGTTCCCCGCGAATTGATGAAGAGCGCGGGCTCTCCGCGTCTGCCGTACTCCTCGAGCCTGGCTAACCTGTGCGGGAGGTAGGAGTCCACCGCCTCCCTCGCCTCGTCTCCCACGAAGACGAACCGTTCCTTGCCGCCCTTCCCGAGGACCTTGATCTTCCTGATTCCCCGGTGCCAGTCCCGCAGGCCGAAGGAGGCGATCTCGCTCACCCTGCAGCCCGTGGAATAGAGCAGCTCGAAAAGGGCCCGGTTACGGGACGCGATGAAGCCGTCTCCGTCTTCGAGGAGAAGCCGGTCCATCTCCTCCTCGAAGAGCACGGAGGGCAGCATCTTCGGAGCCTTGAGCCCCCGCACGCCCTCGAAGGGATCCGCAGCGAGGCCGCCCTGCTCGACCGCGAAACCGTAGAGCCCCCGGACCGCGGATAGGGCGCGGTTGATCGAAGAAGGCGCGAGTCCCTTGCGGGAAAGGGCGGCGAGGAAGCCTCTGGCGTCTCGGGCCGAGAACGCGCCGAAGGAGAGGCCCGTCTCGGCGAGCCAGTCCGAGAAGAGGCCGAGGTCGAGGCCGTAGGCCTTTATCGTGGCGCCCGAAAGGAACCGCACCTTGGCGAGGTAGTCGAGATATCTGGCTGCGAGTTCGGCGAACGCCGCTGTCGTCTCACTCATCCTTTTCCGGCTCTTCCTCTTCTGAGGTGTGGAGATAGTTGCAGTCGGGGTTTATGCAGGCCTTGTAGGTCCCCCGTTTCTTGTCGTTCTTCTCCACCAGGAACATCCCGCACTTCGGACAATTCGACGAAGTGGGCTTGTAATGGGTGATGAAGTCGCAGGCCGGGTAGTTCGTGCACCCGTAGAACTCCTTGCCGCGGCCCTTGGACTTCCTCCGCGCCACGATCTTTCCGTCGCACTTCGGGCAATCCGCGAGGGGGATCGACTTGGTGTTCATGCAGGCCGGGAAGCCGGAACAGGCGAGGAAGAAGCCGAACCTGCCGAGCTTCTTCACCATCTTCCTGCCGCATTTCTCGCAGACGTGGTCCGTTTCCTCGTCCATGACGCCCTTGATCGATTCCATGGTCTCGGACACGTGCTCGACCTTGCTCTTGAAGGGACCGTAGAACTTGCGGATCATGTCCACCCATTCCTCGCTCTGCTCTTCGACCCGGTCGAGCATGGATTCCATGGAGGCGGTGAAATTGACGTCCAGCACGTCGGGGAAGGACTTGACGAGAAGCTCGTAGATGGTCTTTCCGAGGACCGTGGGCATGATCTGCTTGTTCTTCCGGACGACGTAGTACCGGTCGAGCAGGACCGAGATGATGGGAGCGTAGGTGGAAGGCCGCCCGATTCCCTTCTCCTCCAGAGCCTTCACGATGGTGGCGTCCGAATACCGGGCCGGACCGGTGGTGAAGTGCTGTTCCGGGACGTATTTCTCCCGCTCGACGGTCTCCCCGAGCTTGAGCGCCGGCAGGCGCTTCTCGGTTTCCTTCGAGGCGAGCAGGCCGAGCACCGCCTGAAAGCCCTTCTCGACCGTACTCGTATAGGACGCCCGGAATACGGCGTCGCCGGCCTGGAAGTCCACGGAAACGGTCCTGCTCTTCGAGTTCGTCATCTGCGAGGAGACGAAGCGCTCCCAGATGATGGCGTAAAGACGAAATTGGTCCTTGGTGAGATGGGCCTTCACGTACTCGGGCGTATAGGTCACGACGGTGGGACGGATCGCCTCGTGCGCGTCCTGGGCTCCCTTGCCCATCGTGTAATAGTTCGGTTTTTCCGGAAGCTCCTTGGGATGGAACTCCTCGATGTACTTCCTCACCTCGTCCATGGCGACCTGGGAGATGCGGGTGGAGTCTGTCCTCATGTAGGTGATGAGACCGATGCGGTTCGAGCCGATGTTGACGCCCTCGTAGAGCTGCTGCGCGATCTGCATGGTCTTCTTGGAAGTGAAGCCGAGACGGTTCGCGGCGGTCTGCTGGAGCTGCGACGTGGTGAAGGGCGGCCGGGGCCTGCCGGTCTTCTCGGTCTCCTTGATGTCCTTAACGACCACGGCCTCGTTCTCGATGAGGGCGATGAGGTCGGTCACGTCCTTCTCGTTCTTGAGCTCCGGCTTGTCCTCCTTGAATCGGACGAGCTGGGCGGGGAAGGCGGTCTTTCCCTTCTTGAGCTCAACGTCGAGGGTCCAGTACTCCTCCGGGATGAAGGATTCGACCTCCTCCTCCCGCTCGCAGATGAGCCGGAGGGCCACGGACTGCACCCGGCCCGCCGAAAGGCCGTTCTTCACCTTCTCCCAGAGGATGGGCGAAAGGTTGTAGCCCACGATTCTGTCCAGCACCCTCCTCGCCTTCTGAGCGTTCACCTTCGATTCGTCGATGGTTCCGGGATGGGAGACCGCGTCGCGAATGGCCGAGGGGGTGATTTCGTTGAACACGATCCTCTCGATCTTGAGTTTCGGGTTCTTCTTGAGGAAGGTCCTCTGGAGATGATAGGAGATCGCCTCACCCTCGCGGTCGTTATCGGAAGCGAGTAGGATGTGTCCCGCCTTGTTCGCCTTGGTCTGGAGTTCCTTCAGGATTTTCGCCTTGCCGCGCACCGTGATGTATTCCGGCTCGAAGTCGTGGTCGACGTCTATGGCGAGCCTGGACTTCGGAAGATCGATGAGGTGTCCCATCGACGCCAGCACCGTAAACCCCGACCCGAGGTACTTCTCGATGGTCTTCGCCTTTGCGGGAGACTCCACGATGAGCAGCGTATGCGGTTTCTTTTCAGCCATGTTCACTTCTCCTGAAATAATCTCCCTGGTGTCCGACCAGTCCGCCCGAAAGCTCCTCTTCGAGAAGGCGGGCGAGGTACAAGCCGGGCGGGATCGTCCCCGTCCGGCGAATCTCACTCTGCGTCGTCCGCGGCGTCCTCTCCGCGGACGTCCCCGGATACCAGTCCTTGCGCACGTCCTCGAACCGGCTCACGACAGCTGCTCCTTCCTCGGCGAGCCTTCTCGATCCCTCCCCGGACGCGCCCTCGAGCCCGTCGGCGTGGACGTAGAGATCGCGGCCCTGTTCCAGGGCGAAGCCCGCGGTTATGAGCGCGCCGGACCTGGCGGGCGCCTCCACCACCACGGTCCCACGGGCGAGGCCGGAGAGGATCCGGTTCCGTTCCGGAAAGCGGTACTTCAGCGGGCCCTCTCCGGGTTCGTACTCCGTGAGGAGGAGTCCGCCGGCGGCGAGGATTTCCGCGGCGAGCGGCCGGTTCGACTTCGGGTGAGCCGTGTCGGCTCCGTGCCCCAGGACCGCCACGGTGTACCCGCCGGCCGCGAGGCAGCCCCGGTGCGCCTCTCCGTCTATGCCCCGCGCGAGGCCGGAAACCACTCCGATTCCCGCCTCCGCAGTCTCGAAGGCGACCCTGAAGGCCGCCTTCCTTCCAGCGCCGCTCGGCGCCCTCGTTCCCACCACAGCCAGGAGCGGCGAACACCGGTCGGGAAGCCTGCCCCGGAAGAACAATAGGAACGGAGGGTCGTAGATCTCCCTGAGCTGGGGAGGATAGCCTTCGTCCTCGATCGAAAGCAGGCCTATTCCCTTACTCTCGGCCGATTTCAGAGTCTTTTCCGCCTCCCGGAGGAGATCCCCGGCGTTCCACACGGTGTTCCTGAGCCTCCGGGAAACGAAGGCCTGGACGTCGGCTCCCCTGAGGCGCAGAAAGTCATCGCAGCGGCGGAGCCGCTCGAGAATCGCGGGCTTCTCGGTGCAGCGAAGGCCGGGGATCCGATTCACCGCCAGGAGAAGGACAGGGTCGCGGCTCACTTGACCGCCCCCCCGAGGATGAGTTTCTTGTTCGCCCTCGCCTCGTCACGCTTCGTTCCAGCGGCCGGTGTGTCGATGATCCTGTCATAGAGCTCGAGCGCCTTCTCGATCTCGCCCCGCTGGTAACGGACGCGGGCCAGGAGGAAGAGAGCGTCGACGTTCTGTCTTTCCAGCGATACGAGCTTCTCCAGGTACGGGATCGCCTTGTCCGGCCGGTCCAGTTCGAAGACGTAGAGCACGGCCAGACCGTAGAGGGCCGAGCCCATGCGGGGTTCGAGTTCCAGGCTCCGGAGGTAGGCGCCCTCGGCCTCGGCCAGAAGCGAGGTCCTCGCGGCCGGATCGCTCACCGACTTGGAGAGCCTGCCCGCCGAGATCGCCTTGAACGTGAAGAGGGCCGCGTTTTCGGGGTAGATCCTTATAGCCTCGTCGAGCGTTTCGAGGGCCTTCCCGTACATCCGGTTGTCCATGTATGCAATCGCGAGAAGACGGTAATACGTACCGAGTTTTTCCGTGGCCTTCAGCTTTTCCTCGACGAGGCTGCGATACTTCGCCACCTCTTTCGTGAGTTCCTTGATCCGTTCGGTCGAGGCGGAACCGTCCTCGTAAGGCTTCGATTCCATTTCCGCGATGAGACGCTTCGCAGCCTTCTCGTCCTTCGAGGAGCAGGCGGCGAGGAGCAGAACGCTGGCTGCGAGGCAGACGGCCTTCCTGATCATACGGTTTCCCTCATGTTCATTACGCATAGAGCCGCTACCGTGCTTCGGACAGGATCTTGCCGGTCGCGGACGCCCCGATTCGGTCCGCTCCCGCCTCGAGGAAGGCCTTGACGGCCGCAAAGTCCCTGATCCCGCCCGCGGCCTTCACCCCCGCGGATTCCCCCGCCATGAGACGGAGAAGCTTCACGTCTTCGACGGAGGCCCCGCTTGCCGCGAAGCCGGTCGAGGTCTTCAGCATGTGAGCTCCCGCGAGGAGGGACAGGACGCCCGCGAGGATCTTCTCCTCCTCGCCGAGGAGGCACATCTCGAGGATCACCTTCACGAGCCGCCCCTCCGCGGCCTCCACCACGGCCCCCACGTCGCGGAAAACGCCGACGATGTCGCCGTCCTTCAGCATACCGATGGGAATGACCGTGTCGAACTCCTCGCAGCCCTCCGCGAGGGCTGCGCGGGTCTCCTCCGCCTTGGCGGCCGAAAGGGCGTAGCCCAGGGGGAAGCCCACGACCGTGCAGACCTTGACTCCGCTTCCCGCGAGGAGTTCCGCGGCGAGGGCCACCCGGTTCGAGGGAACGCAGACGCTCGCGGTCCTGTATTCCCGGGCGTCCCGGCAGAGCGCGGCATACGCGTCCTTTCCGGCCTCTGCTTTGAGCAGCGTGTGGTCGAAGTAGGAGGCAAGCGGTTGTCCCTTGCCGGCCCTTACCCCGATCGGGGAAGCCTTGCGCGGCGACAGACCCGCGGCTTTTATCTCCTTCAGGGCGATGGCCCTGATTTCGTCTATTCTCATGATCTTGTTTTCCATCGGATTCTCCTTTTCATCCCCTGGGATGGAAGTCCCTGTGGGATTTTTCCAGGATGTCCCGGTCCACGTGAGTGTAGATCTGGGTCGTGGAAATGTCGGCGTGCCCGAGCAGCTCCTGCACGGCCCTCAGATTGGCCCCTCCCCTGAGGAGATGGGTCGCGAACGAATGACGGAGGGTATGCACCTTTCCGTCGCTCCCCGTCCTGCACAGGAGCCCCTTGAACTTCTTCCAGATTCCCTTCCGCGTGAGCGGTCCGCCCGTGTGGTTGAGGAAAAGTTCGGTGCGGGAACCGCGTTCCGCGCCCCGTCTCGCCGCGAGGACGGGCCGGGACTCTTCGAGGTATCTCCTCATCCAGGCTTCCGCCTCGCCTCCCACCGGAACCATCCTCTCCTTCCGCCCCTTCCCGCGGACCCTGAGCACACCTTCGGAGAGATGCACGCGGTCAAGGGTCAGGTCCTGGGCCTCGGAGATCCTGAGGCCGCAGGAGTAGATGAGCTCGAAGAGACAGCGGTCCCTGAGGCCTTCCGGGCCGGAAATATCGACCTCGGCGAGAAGGTCGTCGATCTCCTCGACCGTGAACACGTCGGGTATCGACCTCTTCACCTTGGGCATCCGCACCGTCTGCGCGGGATTGGTCCTCATGAGTCCTTCCCGGACGAGGAAGCGGTACAGGCCGCGGAGCGTGCTCTGCACTTTGGCGGAAGACCTCGGGGAGAGCCCGTCCCGGTCCCGCCTCATGGAAAGGTAGGACGTGATCGTCAGGGGGGTGACGTCGGTCACGGCCGTTCCTTCCGCGTCGAGAAAGGCGAAAAAGGCCGAGAGTTCCCTGAGGTAGACCTCCACCGAACTCTTCGCGAGATTCCGTTCCGCTACGAGGTGCGTTTCGTACGAGGCGAAAATGGTCCGGGCTTCCACGACGGCATCTCCTAGGCGCCCTTGCCCCCGGAAGCCTGCCGATACCGGAGAACGGCCGGTATTCCGAGCTCGTCGCTCTGAAGGAGTCCGTCGCTCCGGAAGAGGTCCTCGCCTCCGCGTGCGGGCTTTCCGCTCGTCATCTTGACCCAGTCGTCGAGGGAGATGTACTCGCCGTCCTTCTTCTTCTCCGAACGGGAGTCGGCCTCTTCGTCCGCAGCCGGAGGCCGGGAAAAGCCGGTCGCTATGACCGTCACGCGGATCTCGTCGTCGAGGCTCTCGTCGATGGCGTTGCCCGCGATGATGAGAGCGTCCTCGTCGGCGTTGGCCGTTATGATGTTGAGGATCTCTTCGTATTCGCTCAGCGAGAAATCGCCGCCTCCCGTGACGTTCACGAGGATGCCTTTCGCGCCCTCGATGTGGGCGTCCTCCAGGAGCGGATTGTTGATGGCGTTGGTCGCGGCGTCCACGGCCCGGTTGTCGCCGTTGCCGATCCCGATCCCCATGAGAGCCTGCCCCTGGCCCTTCATGATCGTCCTCACGTCGGCGAAGTCGATGTTTATTTCGCCCGCCTTGGTGATGAGGTCGGAGATTCCCTGTACGCCCTGCCTGAGCACGTCGTCGGCGATGAGGAAGGCCTGCTTGATGGGAGTTCTTCTGTCTACAACCTTGAGAAGGTGCTGGTTGGGTATCGTGATGAGGGTATCCACCGATTCGTGCAGCTTGGCGATGCCTTCCTCGGCCAGCTTCATCTTCTTCTTTCCCTCGAAATCGAAGGGCTTCGTCACCACCGCCACGGTGAGGATGCCGAGGTCCTTGGCGATCTGCGCGATGATGGGAGCCGCGCCGGTGCCCGTGCCGCCGCCCATTCCCGCCGTGATGAAGACCATGTCGGCGCCCCGGATCAGGTCCTGGATGCGGTCCTTGTCCTCGAGCGCGGCCTTCTCGCCGACCTCGGGAACGCCGCCGGCCCCGAGCCCTCCGGTGAGCTTCGAGCCAAGGGGCATCCGGAGCTCAGCGTTCGAGAGCTGGAGAGCCTGCAGATCGGTGTTCACCGCGACGAACTGCACGTTCTTGAGCCCTCCGGTTATCATCCGGTTGACGGCGTTGCTTCCTCCGCCTCCGACTCCTATCACCTTGATGACCGTCGGACTCGTGACGGTGTCTTCCAAGATTTCAATAGTCATGTTCCCCCCCCATGCGCGCGCGGCGCTATTCAAAAAAGTTCTTGAACCATTGACGCATCGACGAAACAAGACCCGTCTCGGGCCTCTCCTTGGGCTGACCCTCCTTGCCTTCGAATTCCACGAACGACGAACCGTACAAAACGAGCCCGACCGCCGAAGCGTATTCCGGGCTCTGATATTCTCCGACGAGACCCCCCAGCTTGTTCGGGACGCCGACCCTGGCCGAGGTCCCGAAGATGTCCTGGGCGAGTTCCACTGCGCCGGGCAGGAGCGCGCCGCCGCCGGTCAGGACGACTCCGCCGTTGAGTCTCTTCTGAAAACCCTTCTTCTCGACCTTCTCCCTCACCATGGAAAAAATCTCCGCTATCCTCGGCTGGATGATGGCGCAGAGGTCCTTCCTCGCCACGGAGAGCGGCGGCCTTCCGCCGAAGCCGGGGATGATGGTGTCCTGGCCCGGCTCCAACAGCGAGAAGTGGCAGCAGCCCGCCGCCCGCTTTATCTTCTCCGCGGCCTCCACCGGAGTCTTGAGCATGATGGAAAGGTCGCCGGTCACCTGGGACCCGCCCAAGGGGATGACGTTCGTGAAATACGGAGCCCCGTCCAGGTATACGAGGATGTCGGTGGTCCCGCCTCCGAGGTCCACGAGGAGGGCCCCGAGTTCTTTTTCCTCGTTGGAAAGAACGGCCTGGGCCGCCGCCAGGGACTCGAGCACGATCCCGTTCACCTTGAAGCCGGCCCGGTTCACGCACTTCACGAGGTTCTGGGCCGACGTCACCGATCCGGTGATGATGTGGACTTCCGCCTCGAGCCGCACGCCGATCATGTCGAGGGGATCCTTGATTCCCCCCTGGTCGTCCACGATGTATTCCTGGGGTATGACGTGGAGGACCTCGCGGTCCATGGGGATCACGATGGCCTTGGCCGCTTCGATGACGCGGTCGACGTCCGTCCTCGTGATCTCCCTGCCCTTTCCCGTTACCGCCACGACGCCGCGGGAGTTGATGCCCTCGATGTGACCTCCGGCGATGCCGGTGAAGACGCTCTGCACCTCCCTGCCGGACATGAGCTCGGCGGCCTCCACCGCGGCGGAGACCGATTTCAAGGTCGACTCGATGTTGATGACGACTCCGCGCCTGAGGCCGAAGGACGGACTCGTGCCCACGCCGGTGATACCGAGAATTCCCTGTTCGTTGAATTCGCCGATTACGGCGCACACTTTCGTGGTGCCGATATCCAGGCCTACGATCACGTTGTCCGCGGGCAATCCGTCACTCCTCCTTGAGCCGGTAAACGATATCACCAGTTCTAAAATCTATTTCTTCCACCTTGTCAAGTAGGCGCTCTTTGTCCATGACGTCGAGGACCATGAGGATCATCTTCGCCTTGTCCGTGGCGAGGCCGGATTCGATCCTCACCGGCACCCTGTGATGCATGGGGTACAGCAGGACCTCGAAGTGTCCCTCCCCTTTCTTCACGATCCGGTATTCGGAAAAGCAGCCGAACAGGGCGGGATGCGAATCCTTGAGGTCCTTGAGGTCCTTGAGGAAGGTCCCGAGCATCGCGGGCAGTTTCATACCGGGCTTGATCCCCTCGAAACGTATGCCGGAGACGACGGGCAGCGTCCAATCCGCGACTTCCCCGCCGGTCGCGTAAACGACGCCGTCTTCGTCGAACGCCAGCGGCAGCACTGAGTCCCCGACCTCGGCGATCGCGACGGCGAGCGGCGCCCGCGGTACGAGCCTGATCTTCAGGGTGTCGGGAAAGACCTTTTCCACGAACGCCTGTTTCACCGCGGGCGAAGCCTCGAGAGTCTTCCGCATGGAATCGGCGTTCACGAGGAAATAATAGAGGGGGCCCTCTATCCCGGCCATCCTCAGGATGTCCTCCTTCGCGAAGACCGATCCGTCGTCGATCCGGATGGTGTCGATCCTGAGATTCGGCGCGACGAGAAATTGGAACGCGGCTTCGCCCGCGAGAACGAGAAGCACGATCCCCACGAGAACGAAGACCAGCTTCCCCGAATTCGGCCTGCGGCCGGGCTCCCATCTCGTTTCCGCGAAAATGACATGATCAGCCATACCTTGCACCATCCTTGGTCTTCGATTTCCTGGACAGATTCACGAGCAGCCCGCACATGACGAGGGTGACGAGAATCGAAGAACCGCCGGAAGAAAAGAACGGAAGCGGTATCCCCGTCGCAGGGACCAATCCGGACACCACGGCCATGTTCAGAAGCGCCTGGAACAGAATGCAGGTGGTGATCCCGAAAGCGAGATAATACTCGTATCTGTCCTCGCAGCGCAAGGCTATGGAATAGCCTCGCCAGGCGAATGCGAGAAAAAGAAGAATCACGGATAGGACGCCGAGGAACCCGAGTTCCTCCCCGAGGACCGCAAAGACGAAATCCGAGTGAGCCTCGGGGAGCCCTCCGAGTTTCCTCGTCCCCTGCCCGATCCCTATGCCCCAGAACCCGCCCTTGAGCAGGGCGGTCTTCGCCGCGAGGACCTGATAATCCGCTCCGACGGGGTCCCGTCCCGGGTCTATGAACGTGAGGATTCGCTGCACTCTATGCTCTTTCGCTAAGAGGAGATAGGCGCTCACCGGAAGGATCGCCGCGAAGATTACGAGGAGATGCGCTATCCTCACCTCGGCGACGAAGAAAATCGACAGCCCGAGGAGAAGGACGAACAGCGCGGTGGAAAAATCGTTCTGCAGGTAGGTGAGCCCCGCCAGGACGAGCGTCATGATGAGGGGCGGCAGAAACGAATTCACGGGATCGTGGAGTTTGTCCTTCTTCTTGCTCAGAATGAAGGCCAGATACATGACGAGGGCGAACTTCACGAGTTCCGAAGGCTGGAAGGAATAACCGAAAACGACGATCCATCGCTGGGCGCCCATGATCTTCGGGGCTATGCCGGGGACGAAGCAGAGGATCATGAGAACGATGGTTCCCAGGACGATGAGCGGCGTCGCCTTTTTCACCTTCTCGAGCCGGATCCTCGATGCCAGGAAGGCAGCCGCGCTCCCGATCGCGAGGGAAACGAGCTGGTGTTTCACGAAATAATAGGGATCCCGGAAAACGGTGAGCGCCCTGTGATAGGAGGCGGAAAACAGGATGCCGATTCCGAACCCCGCGAGCAGGATGAGGAGCGAGAGGAGCGCGGTGTCCGCCGAGTCGCGGTCTATCCTTTCAGGAACGAAGTTTTCTCTCATCTCACTGTATCTTCAGGGTCGACAGACTCAGGATCACGAAGAGTCCGCCCAATATCCAAAAGCGGACGACGACCTTCACCTCGGGCCATCCTTTGAGTTCGAAATGATGATGAAGCGGAGCCATGAGGAAGACCCGCCGCTTCGTGAGCTTGTAATGCGCGACCTGGATCATCACGGATGCCGCCTCCAGGACGAAGACCCCTCCGACGATGAGAAGCAGGATTTCCTTCTTCACCATGATGGCGAGGACGCCCAGAAGCCCTCCCAAGGCGAGACTGCCCACATCCCCCATCATCACCTCGGCCGGGTGCGCGTTGTACCAGAGGAACCCGACGCAGGCCCCCACGTAGGCGAGGCAGAGAACGGCGAGTTCGCCGGTTCTCGGAAGGTAGGGGATCTGCAGATAGGCAGCGTAGTCGGCGCGGCCGGAGAGGTAGCAGATCACCGCGAACGCGATCCCGACCATGATGCAGAGGCCGGTCGCGAGGCCGTCCAGACCGTCGGTGAGGTTGACCGCGTTGGAAAAACCGACCTGCAGGAGGACCGCGAAGGGAATCCAGAGTATCGAAAGATCGACGACGGCCTCCTTGAACATCGGAATGTAGAGCAGGGTCGTGTAGGGGGTCCGGTTGTAGTACAGCACCAGCGCGATGACGAGCGAAACGGTGATCTGGCCGGCCAGCTTCACCGATGCCGAGAGGCCGGCCGAGTTCTTCCGGAAGATCTTGAGCGCGTCGTCCGCGAAGCCCACCGCGCCGAAACCAACGGTGGCGAAAAGGATGAGCCACGTGTACATGTTCCGCAGATCCTGCCAGAGCAGCACCGAGAGGACGATGGAAAGGATCATGAGCACGCCGCCCATGGTCGGAGTCCCCGATTTCGCGAGGTGAGTCCGGGGACCGTCCGCCCTGACCTCCTGTCCGGCCTTGAGCTTCTTGAGCATCTGAATGATGCGAGGCCCGAGGAGGAAGGCTACGAGAAGGGAAGTTACCGCCGCATAGGCGGCCCTGAAGGTGATGTACTGGAATATATTGAACGGAGTGAAGAACTTCACCAACGGATAGAGAAACTCTTTGAACACGATTCCTCCTAGGCCCGGCTTCGCCGTATCGCTTCCGCGACCCGTTCGAGTTCCATGCTTCTCGAACCCTTGATCAGCACGAGATCCCCAGCCCGGAGAAAAGACCCCAGGGCGCCCGTCAATTCGTCGAATTCGGTGAAAAGCGAGGCCTTCGCGCCGAGTCCGGCCTCCGCTACGGCCTCATGGGCCTGACGCATTTCCTCGCCGAAGAGGAAAATTCCGTCGAAACCCGATTCCGCGATCTCGACGCCGACGGCCCGGTGGGCGGCAGCTCCGGCCTCTCCGAGCTCCTTCATGGACGCGAGCACCGCGATCTTCCTGCCGCTCCAGGCGACTTCCCTGAGGAATTCGATAGCCGCCGTCATCGAATCGGGGTTCGCGTTGTAGCAGTCCTGGAGGATGGTCACGCTTCCCCTCAGGATCTGCCCACGTCCGAACAGGGGCTTGACCGCCTCCAGGCCCCTTCGGATCGATTCATCCGAAACGCCGATCCCGCGGCAGAGGGAGATCGCAGCCAATGCGTTCCGGAGGTTATGGCTTCCCGGAAGGGGGAACCTGAGCGTCGCTCCGGCCCAGTGCAGGAGATAGCCGTCGAGCCCCCGGTCTTCGGCCCCCTCGTACCCGCTCGTCGATTTCTCTCCGAAGGTGCGGATGTCTCCGCGGACGCCCCGTCTCAGAAAATCGAGAAACTCGTCGCCCTCGTACGCGTATCCGGGCCTTCCGGGTTCGAGAGCGAGGAAAATTTTCTTTTTTTCCTTCGCAATCTCCTCTTTCGAGCCGATCATTCCGATATGGGCGGTCCCTATGTTCGTGATCAGAGCGGCGTCGGGTTTGACGATGTCGGCGAGAATGTCCATTTCTCCCTTTCGATTCATGCCCATTTCGAAAACCGCGTACTCGTGGCCGGATTCGACCTCGAAGACCGAAAGAGGAAGTCCGATCTCGGAATTGAAATTCCCCCTGTTCATGAAGGCTGGCCTTTCGAGAGAAAGAACGGAACCTATGATTTCCTTCGTCGTGGTCTTGCCGTTGCTCCCGGTCACGCCGATCCTGAAAACATTCCTCGTCCGCAGAAAGGCCTCCGCCAACGTCTGCATCGCCGAGAGCGGGTGCGGAACGATCACGAACGCCGCATGGTAGCGAGCCGCATAGTCCTTCAGCGTGCCGGCGTGCTCGTTCCAGAAGGCGCGCTCTACCAGGGAGACCCGTCCGCCCCGCTCGAACACCTCACTGACGTACAGGTGTCCGTCGGTACGTTCGCCCTTGAGAGGGACGAACAGACAGCCGGTCACCGCCTGGCGCGAATCGATGATGACGGAATGAACATCCCGCGCCGAACACGCGGGGGTCGTGTAGAGTTCGCCTCCGGTCGTTTTTTGAAGCTCATCCAGGGTGAAGAGCGGTTTCTTGTCAGCCATCGGTGTCCTTCTCCGACTTCTTGGGCTGAATGTACAGGTTGAGACCCGGACCGGGCCTCCCGAGCCCCAGGCGGTCCTTGGCGAGACCTTCGATCCGTTCCGGGGATTCCAGGACCGAAATGCCGGTGATGCTTCGCTTGTTCCTTTCGAGGAGATCCTTTTGCTGCGATTCCATCCGGGATATCTCCATTTTTACCGCCGAATACAGAAACGACTGCCACACGTTCAGGAAGACGAGAACGGGAATGACGACTACGGC
Source organism: uncultured Spirochaetaceae bacterium (assembly GCA_964397655.1). GTDB lineage: Bacteria > Spirochaetota > Spirochaetia > DTKZ01 > DTKZ01 > CAYNKA01. Next base: position 131,424 of record CAYNKA010000010.1, read on the forward strand.
GGCAAGAACGGCATACATTTTCATGACGAACGACCTTCCTCCGACACCTTCTCCGCCACCCGGAATCGGGCGCTGCGCGAGGCGGGATTTGCGAGGATTTCCTCCTCGCGGGGTTTGACCGCCTTCCTCGTCACGAGATCGACGATTCTTTTTCCCCCACACTTACAGATCGGCGCCTCCGGCGGGCAGATACAGGACTTATTGCTTTCCCGAAAAAAAAGCTTCACCCTTCGGTCTTCGAGTGAATGAAACGAGATGACTCCGATCCTTCCTCCCAGGCCGAGCCTGTCCAGCGCGAGAGGGAGGACCGCATCGAGCCTTTCCAGCTCGTGATTGACCTCGATGCGCAGCGCCTGGAAGCATCGCGTGGCGGGGTGAATTCTTCCGTGGCGGTACGATGAGGGAACCGAGTTCAAGACGAGGTCGGCGAAGCTTTTCGCCGTCCATTTCATCCCTCCCGTCCTACTCTTCACGACCGCGGCGGCGATTTTCCGTGAATGCCGCTCCTCCCCCAAGCGGTAGAAGATGTCCGCAAGGTCCCGCTCCCCGCGCGAATCGAGAACGTCGGCAGCCGATTCCGGAAGGTTTTTCGAGAGCCTCATGTCGAGCGGTTCATCGGACTGGAAGCTGAAGCCGCGGCCGGACCGGACATAGTGAAACGTCGAGATCCCGAGATCGAAAAGAATCCGATCCGGCCGCTCGTCCAGGGGATAGGAGGCGAAGAATTCGTCGAACCACGCATGGTACCCCCTGAAACGGTCACCGAAGGAAGCAAGCCGGGACTTCGCCTTGGCGAGGATGTCCGGATCGGCGTCGATCCCGACGACCCGAAGACGCGGGAAACTGTCGAGCATGACCTCGGAATGCCCCCCCTCTCCGAGGGTGCAGTCCACGAAAAGGGAATCTTCCTTCCGTGGTTCCAGGTACTTTCGTACCTCTTCCGTCATGACCGAGGCATGTACAATTTCCATCCTACCCCTCAAAACTCCCCAGTTTTAGTAGGAAATGAGTTTCCCGAGTTCCGCGACCGCCTCCTGGTAGTCATTCTCCTTTTCCTTCCAGAAGGCTTCATATACGTGCTCATCCCAGATCTCCAGATACTTCTTGATTCCCAGGATGACGGCTTCCTTTTTCAGTTCAGCGTAATCCCTCAGACTCGGAGGAATGTTGATCCGTCCGGCCTTGTCGATCTCGACCTCCTGAGCCGGAGCCACGATGCGACGCTGGATAAGACTGAGCCTCGCGTTGAAGGGAGAGGCGGCGTTCATGATCTTGTCGGAAAGTTGACGCCATTCTTCCGGAGGAAAAAGCCAGATGCACTTTTCCGTTCCTCGCGTGAGAATGAGGACGTTGCCGGTGATCTCGTTCCGGATCTTTGCCGGAATCATGAGTCTCCCTTTTTCATCCACGGAGTTGTAGAATTCCCCGGTCATCATCCCTCTTTTACCACTTTCTCCTAAAATTTACCACTTTCTCCCACTCCTATGTATACTATCGTGAAGATTTCAGTTGTCAACGAATTTATAGAAAGAATCTACGAAGAATTTTACGTCAAAGAGGAAAATGACACATGCTTGTGTAGTACAATATATTCATTGCATGGAAGGAATTATAGAATGAGAAGAATGTGATGTAAACTATATTTTGGAGGAATTAAATAAATTTTATTTATTTAATTCAATCGACATAACCAGTCGTTTCATCGGTCTTCCGAAAAATACGATAGTCGATGTCGGGAAACAGAGTATATTTCCGTTCGAGCTTCGTCAGCCATTCCGTGCTCACTGCCCCGGAACAGAGGGCGTCGTAGATCCGGGTAAAGTTGTAGATATGTTCCTTCACCCTCCGCTCGGCGTAGGGGACCGTGGTTCCCGTATGCATGATGAACGGCCAGTCGGAGGATTGGCAGAGAAGGACTTCCCGGGCCGCCTGGTTCAAGGCACGTTCCTTGAGTCCCTTCTCGTTCGGATAGCGGTCCACCAGTTCGCGCATTCTTTCTATCGCCTTGTGAATATGCCGATAGATCCAGTCGTTGCTGCCGTCGAGCCAGACCTCCGAATATCCCTTGTTGCCCCAGCTGGAAAGAACCGGCTGGGCGACCTGCCCGACGGGGAACTGCTTCAGGTATTCCGACGGCAGGACGCATTCGAGTCTCGCTTCGTCCTTCAGTTTCCTGAAAAGCGTTTCTATCCAGGCGGGCCCCTCGAACCACCAATGGCCGTAGAGTTCCGCGTCGAAGGGGCAGGTGATGACGGGCGGACGATCCATGATTTCGGAAAGGCGGTCGACGTGCTTTACCCTGTTGTAGATGAAATTGTCAGCGTGCTCGTCGACCTTGCGCTTCGCCGACGCGGGGACGTAGGGTACTTTCCGGTCCGTCTTTCCGGTTATCGCGTAGTATTTGAATCCCGTGTAAATCCTGTTCTTCCCGTCCTGGACGTAGGGACCGATGTAATCGAGCGGAAGATCGAATCCGATGTCGCGGTAGAATTCCCGGTAGGAGAAATCTCCCGGGTATCCTTCGTTCGAAGACCATACCGCGTTCGCCGATGCGAGATCCCTGCCGAAGGCGGACACGCCGTTCGGGCAGCTGAGCGGCGCGTAAACCCCGTATTTCGGCCTTTCCGGAATGAAAAGGATTCCGTGGGAAGCCGCGAAGAAATACCGTATTCCGAATTCCTTGAGAAAGTTCTCGAGTCCCGGGAAATAACCGAATTCAGGAAGCCAGAAACCCTTCGAATGCTTCCCGAAGAGCTTGTTGTGCATGTGAAGGGCGAGCTGGATCTGCGCCCGTATGGTTTCGGGATAGTTTTCATAAAGAGGAAGGTAGGCATGGGTCGCCGAAGTGGTGAGCAGTTCCAGCCTTCCCTTCTTGGAATAGAAATCGAATCCTTTCAGGATCCGTTTACCGTAAGTTTCGACGAAATCCCGCAGGTTCGCCGAATAGAGGTCCTTGTACATCTCCGCTAACGGATGAAAGGCTTCGTCGCCTTTCGTCCGCTCGAGTTCCTTGTCCGCGAGTTCGAGAAGCCGCTCGAGATGCTTTATGTAGCGTTCCTGCAGCAGCTCGTCCTCGAGCATGGTCGCAAGGGTCGGTGAAATGGAAATCGCCATCTTGAAGGGAACTCCGTCCCTTTCCAGGTTGTCGAAGACCCTGAGCAGGGGAAGATAGGTCTCGCTGATCGCTTCGAAGAGCCAGTTCTCTTCCAGAAAGCGTTCATATTCCGGGTGCCTGACGAAAGGAAGATGGGCATGCAGAACGAAGATAAGAAAGCCTTTATTCATCAAGAATTAACCTCGCCACTGTCAGCGCGGAAAGCGATCCTCGTCAAAGGTGCTAATACGCTGGGGTATCGTCCGGGCCGGAGCCGAAACATCGAGTTTTTCAACTCCCGAAAGGGATAGAATCAGATCGAGGGGAGTGCCGTCGTCTGACAGGACCTTCTCCAGGGAGACCGTCCTCGGAACGCGAACTATGTTCGAACGCCCTATCACTTTCTCCGAGTTCTTCCCGCGACAGCAGAGTTCCACGCAGTAATAGGAGTCCTGTTCCGGAATGTTGATGTACCAACTGGCGTCGTTCGATTGGATGGGAATCTCGAAGGAGTCGACGAGCGCGTCCTTCGGATCGGCGAAGCGGGGATAGTCTTCCCACAGCCGAAGTATCCTGAGGAAGACGGTATCCGCGTCGTTTTCCTTTTTCACGGCCTTCAGGGTCCCGCCCTTCACGTCCCAATACACGAAGGCCCAATAGGGGTCTCGGAGCAGGAGGACCACCCGGGTTTCGAAATACCGCTCCGCGATCGAGAGGTCCTCGGGTGAGCTGTCGTCTTCGATTTCTTCGGACAGCGACAGGTCGTATTTTTTCTGCTGAATTCGGACCGGGTTGTTGTTGCGTGCTTCGCGCTCCTCTTTTTTCTCCTCCAAGACCTCGAGGATGAGGTCCACCAGGAGCACTTTCTCGACGTCGTCCGGCACGTCGATTCCTTCCTGATTCGCGATTTTCGCGAGGGACTCAAACGGCAGAGCTTCAAGTCGCTCCCGAGTCATAAGGGCCTCCGGTTTCGCACTGTCCTGCTATCCTAGATAAAGGCAGGAAACGTGTCAAGTCCCGAGTCCGAACGGAATGATCGAATGTAATTACTTCACTTTCCTGTAATTATTCACTTAGGGAAATTCTTTCAAATAGTCGCCTTACTCCGGACGGTTCTGGGGAATTCCGACGGCATCTCGATGAAAATTCCAGCGGTTTCAATTCTGCCGTTTTCAAGAACGCCGGGCGTGAAACAACATGACATCGCCGAATCCGAATCGCTTCGCGAGCCTGTCCAGGGGAGTCTTGATGAAATCCGGGGCGAGCCCCTTGGCGATCCCGCCCCACGTTTGGGTCCGGAGGATGGTGAAACCCGTTTCGTCGAGGAGCCGGGCGAGTCCGTCAGGCGAAAAAAGATGAACGTGGTCCGCGATGCAGGACCTCCATCTCGTGCCGAGCAACCTGGCTTGGAGGCCCTTTCTGTTCGGCGTCACGACGACGACGTGCCCCCCCGGGATCAGGAGTTCCCTGACCTTCGAAAGGAAGAGTCTCGGATCGGGGACATGCTCGATGAGATGGGAGAAATGTATGGTCGAGAAGGATTCACGGATGAACGGAGACTCTTCGAGCGGACCGATGAAGATGGGGACTCCGCGGTTCTTCGTCCCGTACTCCGCCGAAGCCCTGCATAATTCGACTCCGTGGACCCGCCATCCCCGTTTCATCATGTGGGAAAGCAGCAACCCGGTCGCGCAGCCTATGTCGAGAAACGCTCCGCGCCGTTTCAGATCCTCCTCCCAGGAGTCGAAGCGGATATCGGAAAGTCCGAGCAGCATGAGCTTGAAGAAGGCTTCCTCGTTCGAAAGCTCGTAGGAGAAATATTCGTCCTGATACCGGCGCCTGAGGTCGTCGAATTCGGGTTGGGGATTCTGGTAGACGTGGCCGCATCCGGCGCATTCGATGAACGAAAACGTTCCGCAGTCCCAACCGGACTTGCCGTCAGAACGGCCGCAGACAGGGCACTGAACCGGCCTCATCCTTTCCGCGCTCGGGGAGGAGGAATAGGTCTTCACGGCTCAGTTGACCCGGAATTGGAAGGATTGAATTCTCTCGTTTCCGGCGAAATCCTTCACGATGATTTCGAGGTTCACGAGGCCGCGACTGAGCTGCACCGTCCCGAGCTTCATCGTCAGATCTCCTTCGTAGAGGGCCGAATACGATATGTCAGCGGTAGGATACAGGCGGAGGTATCCGTCCTTCTCCTTGAGCGCGTCGAAGGTCGCCTGGAAGGTTTCCTGACCGTTGAGATAGACGTTGATCTTGTAAGGAGCCATCGGGCAGAAATAGCGAACCGAAGCGCTCTGGTCGTACACGTCCGCCGAAACCGCCCACATCCCGTCCTGGATCGGACCACCGTCGGGAAGCTGCAGGATCTTGTCCTTGTTCTTCAGGATCACGTTCCTCACCGTCGGACGTATCCTTTCCTCGAGGGGCGGCAGGAGCAGGTAGGGATTCACGATCTGGTTGAGTTCGGTATCGAAGGCCGAAAGATGGAGCCTCGCCCCCTCTGAATAACCTCCCTCACCGACCTTGCCGAGTACGCTCGAGGCGGTGCACACGGTCAACCGGTCCGAAACGATCTCGTCGGACAGCGCCATGTGCCCGTAGAGCGACCTCAGTTTCTTCTCGTGCTGGAGTACGACGAAGGATCCTATGCCCGACGGGAGGCCGTTCGGGTCTTTCTTCTCCTCATGATAGAATAGAATCATGCCCGCGTCCAAGGGGCGGACTTCCTGACCGGCTCCCGCGATGTCAATCCCGTTGTGAAAACCTCCGACGAAGTTCTGGCCGAACGTCGCGACCACGGTCTTCTGATCCACCGGCCACTGATAGGCGAAGCCTCGGGTGTATACCGTCGCAAGAAGCAGGAAAACGAGCGATCTTCTCATAATCGATTTCATCCCGCCTTTATATCCACGCGAAACAGTTTATCGTCGACGCCGAAGAGCAGGAATTCCCCGGTTTGACGGAAAAAGAACGAACTCTTCTTGGAAAACTTGTAACGGAGTATGACGTTCCCGGACGGCAGAAAGGAAATCCCCTCGTACGCGGAATCCTTTTCGCTGATGACGGAAAGAAGTCCGAGAATCGGTTCCTCACCGAAGGATACGATGGATCCGGATACCGGAATCGCAGCCCTGCCTCGTGAAACCGGGTCGGCGATCTCGACGGAGCCGGGCTGCTCACAGAGGAAATAGGCCCCGCCTCCCACGAACAGACCCTTGACCGCACGCCTCTGATTCCCCTTGAGGTCCAAGATGGTTACGGCCCGGAAATTCTTCTGCGCCCTTTCATAGATAGTGAGTTTCTGCGGTTCGAGACCGGATACTATCCCCACGAATCGATCGTCGTCGGAGACTCCGGTCTTCAGGATTACGGAATACTTGCTCCCGGCCGGTGAGGTCTGGAAGAGGTCCTTGCCCTTCTCGCCCAGAACGATCACGTTTCCGTTCAGGAAGCCCACCGCCACCGAATTTTTCGAGGCGTCGACCGCGGTGATGAAGGTCCCGAACCTTCGTTCCCAGAGGAGATCGCCGTTCAGCGACCACTCCGACAACCCGTACCTGTCGACCGTGACAACGAAAAGCCTTCCCTTCCGTACGAAAGGATATCCGTTTCCTCCCACGTTCCCGAGGAAGCCGCCCCGGGAGTCCCTGCAGACCAGCGCTCTGGGAATGGCGGAATAGTTGATGAAAAACGAATCACCGAGGGCTACGTCGTAGTCTATCGAGTCCCGATATATGAGGCCGCCGTCGGGCCTTATCGATCCGAAGAAATCTCCGAGTCGGAAACCGTAGGCCGTCCTGCCCTGGCCGGACTCCTGCGAGATCTTCGAATTCCCCACCGAGACCGCCCAGACCGGGATGGTGACGAGTTCCTTTCCGAGATTCCTCGGGAAAAGGATCATATACAGAAGAACCGCGATCAAAGCCGTTGAAAGCAGATACCGTCGCTTGCCGCCAGCCATGAAACCACCTTATACTAGAGCGTACACGCTGTCAACGAAAGAGGATACGTATGAGACCGGACGAACTCCTGGCGATTTCCCGAAACGCCGCTGAAAAGGCTTATGCCCCCTATTCCCGTTTCCGCGTCGGCGCCGCCCTCCTCTGCTCCGACGGCACGGTCGTGACCGGGGCCAACGTTGAGAACCGCTCCTACGGGCTCTCGAACTGCGCGGAACGAACCGCGATTTTCGCAGCGGTCGCATCGGGCAGGCGGGAATTCCGGGCCCTGGCGCTCACCTGCATCGACGCGGAAACGCCGGTATCGCCATGCGGCGCATGCAGGCAGGTAATAAGCGAGTTCATGGACCGAGACAAGCCGGTCTACTTTCAGGACGGCAGGGGGAATATCGTTGAAATCACGGTGGGAGAACTCTTTCCCCACGACGCACTCCACGATCTCGCGGAACGCTGAGGCCGGCGCGGGTCTCTCGCTTCATTCAGCAGCGGCGCGCGGCTCCGAGCGCTTGCCCTCCGACCGCTTCTCGTCGGCGTCCATCTTCTGGGTCCATACCTCTATTTTCTTTCGGATGTTTTCCACGTTGTTCGCCTCCCCGAGAAGCGAATGAAGCCTCTTCAAGGCGGAAAGATAGGTGATGGCGAGCTTGAAATCGTCGATACGAAGCGTGGAAAGCTCGTATTTCTCCCTATAGCGGTCGGCGGTCTTCTGGAGCATGTCCTTGACGAGGTTGAGATGACCTGTCCTGGCTTGGTAGCCGTCGACTCGCGGGTCGAGACCGGCGACGAGGGTCTTCATGTTGAGGAGGTTCTTCGTCACGGTCGCGAAACGTCCCTCCAGTTCCACGAACGACCATTTCCATTTCGAGTTTTCGCCGAATTCGTCCATGACCGAGTGGATGGTGAAGCCGAGTTTCCTTACGAGGGCGTATCGTTTTTCGTCCTCGAGGCCTTCGATCTTTTCCAATTTTTCCTTGTAGTCCGAATAGGGAGCGTCGATGAAATTGGTGACCACGTCCTCCAGGTAGATAATGCTCTTGTAGCAGCTCTTCCGAGCTTCGTTGAGGAAGGCCTCGTTCTTCACCGCGAGAAGCGAAAGCGAGACCTCGTTGAGAAGAATGAGATAGGAAGCAAGATTGAGGCTCTCGTCCGCGAGAGCGATCTTCTTGTATTCCTTGCCTGAATCGTCCTTCTCCACGAGTTGGAGGAGGTTCTTCTCCCGCTGGGCGATGGAGTCAAGGACCTGTTTGTATTCCTTCACCTTGTCGAAATAGCGTTTTTTCGCTTCCGCGCTGATCTTACCCATGTCTCGTCCCCGCACATCTATCGCGTTTCGAATTTCTTCAGCAATTCTTCCGCGTGGCTGAGCGACGCCGCGCCTTCCGGCTCGCCGGAAAGCATCCTGGCGATCTCCCGAACTCGTTCGATTCCCTCGATGCTTTTAATATCGGTATAAGTCCTTTCTTTATCTACATTTTTTTCGACCCGGAGATGACGGTCGGCCTGGGCTGCTATGGAAGCAAGATGAGTGATGCAGAGGACCTGCTTGAAACCTCCAAGCCGGCGGAGGAAGGCTCCGACCGCGACTGCGACCTCACCCCCGATGCCGGCGTCTATCTCGTCGAAAACAAGGCAGCGGACGTCGTCGGATTCGGCGAGGATCGTCTTGATCGCGAGCATGACGCGCGAAATTTCCCCGCCCGAGGCGATTGTCTTCAGGGCCTTCAGGGGCTCTCCGGGATTCGGGGAAATGAGGAAGGATACCGCGTCCAGGCCGGCGGGTCCGCAGAGTGTCCCTCCCCTCGGAGATTCCTTCCTTTCGATGAGGACCTTGAAAACGATGCGCTTCATACCGAGGTCACGCAACGCCTTCTCGATCTCCCCTTCGATTTCGAGGGCGGCCCTTTTCCGTTCGTCGGAAACGGCCTCGGCTTCGGCGAGGAGTGCCTGTTCGGCATCTCTTACCCTCTCCTCGAGAGCGTTCTTCTCCTCGTCGAAATTCCTGATACCTTCCAGTTTCTTTCCCGCCTCGGCTCGATAGTCGAGCATCTCCTTGACCGACGAACCGTACTTTTTCTCGAGCCGGTGGATGAGAGCAAGCCTTTCCTCGCAGGCCTCGAGGCGTTCTGGATCGAATTCCTTGCCGGCCTGGTACTTCTTCAGGGCTTCGGCCACGTCCTCGAGTTCGAAAAACGAATTATCGAGCCGCCGTTCTAGATCCTTGAGGCTCTCGTCTATGACTGCGGCCCCTCCGACCGATTTCCTGGCGAGTCCGAGCGATCCGCCGCGGTAGTCGGCGAGGGCCGTCGCCGCGTCGTTGATGAAGGAAAATAGCTTTTCGTGTTCCATGAGGAGTTTCCTCTCCCTGAGAAGCTCCTCCTCCTCTCCCGGCCTCATTCCCGCCTTGTCGATCTCGTCCACTGCGAAAGCGAGGAGTTCCTCCTCACGGAGGCGTTCGCGTTCTGAAGCGACGAGCGCGTCCAGGCTTTTCCGGAGTTCCGAGAGTTCGGTAAACCTCTCCGTGAACGCGTGGACCCGGTCCGAAAGGCCGGCGTAGCGGTCCAGGAAGCGGCGGTGGTTGTCAGTGGAAAAAAGCGATTGATGCTCGTGCTGACCGTGGATGTCGACGAGAAATCCAGTGAACGTCTGTATGTCGCTCAACGAAACCGGCGTCGACTGGATGAAGGCGCTTCCCCGCCCCGCCCGTCTCAGGATCCGCCGGATCACGACACATCCGTCGTCGCTGGCGATCTCCCGCTCCTCGAGCCAGGCCAGAGCGTCTCCGTTGCCTTCGACGCGAAAAACACCGGAGACTTCCGCTTCGTCCTTGCCGGTCCTAATCACGTCGGAGTCCGCCTTCCCGCCGAGGATGAAGCCGAGCGCTCCTATGAGAATGGATTTCCCCGCTCCGGTCTCGCCCGTGAGGACGCAGAAGCCTCCTCCGAACGATACCGAAAGGGCATCGATGAGCGCGTAGTTCCGAACATGAAGCTCCTCAAGCATCGGGGCCTCCGGACCAGTTGAGCTTTTCCTTCAACACCGTGTAGAAAGTACGTCTGTCGGTCTGGATCAGCTTGACACGGCAATCTGCGGCCTTGGCGGTGACGAAATCGCGCTCCTTGAGTTGAAATACGTTCTGTCCGTCCGTGGTAAGAATGACCTCCGCTTTCTGATTCGGTTCGATCCGAACTCGTATGAATTCGTCCGTCGGAATCACGAGAGGACGGTGCGACAAGGTGAAAGGGCAGATGGGATTGAGAATCATCGCATTCATCTCGGGGTGCAGGATGGGGCCTCCCGCCGCCGCGGAATAAGCGGTGGACCCGGTCGGCGTGGACACGATCACGCCGTCCGCGCGATAGCGGAGCAGAGGAAACTCCGAAAGGCAGACCGAAAGATCCAGAAGTTTAGGGATTCCGGCCGACGAGATCACCAGGTCGTTCAAGGCAGTCGTATTCCAGACCATCTCGTCCTCACGGTGGACATTCACGCGAAGGAGAAGCCTTTCGCCGACACGGAGCGAACCGTCGAGGTATTTCTCGAATGCATCCTCCCATTCATCCTTGGAAACCTCCGTGATGAATCCGAAATTGCCGAGATTGACCGGAAGGATCGGGATGCTCTTTTCCGCCAAGAGACGAGCGCAGTAGAGTACGGTCCCGTCCCCGCCCAATGAAAATGCGAGGTCATGGGGCCCGATTTCCGGGGCCGCAGGTTTTCCCCTGAACGCGAAAATCGTTACGACAAGCCCCCTCGCCTCCAGCCGCATCCTGATTTCGTCCAGCAATGCTTCCGCGTCGTCTTTCGCGAGGTTGGCGACGATGAGAATCCGGGAAACTCTTCGGGGAACGTTCATAATCATTCTCAACTATAGCGGGGGGACTCTGCCTTGTAAAGCACGGTGAAAAAAAACAGCCGGCATCATTTCGAGGAAGACACCGCGTTCGGAGCCCCGTCCTCTGTCCGATTCGGACCTAAGGGGACGTCTCCTTGCGGCGCCGCCTGACGCTGCTGAAGAAAGAAGGATCTGAGCCATCCCGTTCGGTTCCCCTGTTCGACGAGCCAGTCACGGAACGAACAGAACTGTTCCGATACGAGACCTACGAGCTCGACCGAGACCTCCGGCGGATACTGCTCCAGGACGAAATCGATCAGTTTCGGATACACTCTATCCTCGAGCATCACGGCCGTGAGGTCGGAATACTCCTTCATAACCCGGTTTTTCGACGCGGCTCGCGACGTGGGAGACTCCTTCAGACCGAGCAGCTGCCTGAGCGAATTTCTGCTTCTCGGTTCCGCCTGGAAAAGGTAGAGAAGGTCCAGAATGGCGGTGTTCCTTTCCGTCGATCCGCCGTGGATCACCCGGGGCAGGATTTCACGGAGGTCTCGTCTTCGGAGATTGAGGATCCTGAAGTATTTGCCGGTACCTTCTATGATGCCTGCTACCACATCGGACCAGAATTTCGCCTGTACGATGCTGGGGACCCCGAGCAGATAACCGACCGGCGCGAAAATACTTGCGAAAGGCCAGGATAGTACCGATCTGAAAAAATTCGCCCTGATGACGTTTTTATCGAATCCGCGTATCGTGTTATGCGTCGCGAGATAACATCCATTGGCGAAGGAAATGAAGAAGAATTTTATGAAATTGTAAAAAAGACCGACTTGAGCGAAAGGCCATAACAGGTCGAACTGCGACTTCACGAAATTGAGAATGGGTACGGAGAATCCGGTCCAGAAAAGCGACCGGCAGAGATTGTACGTGCTCACGCTCTGGAAATTCCACTCCCTGAGACGAGCGCCCCTTCTGGAAACGATGTCCGCGACCATGTTCCTGATTCCGGTGATCCCGAACCAGACGCAGGCGTACTTGAGACCGATGAACCGAAAGGCCACGGAAAAACCGATCGCGACGAGGATGACGTTCACCAAGCTCGGGTTGAGATACCGGATCACCCGCCTGATCGGAATCGATTCCATCACGGGCTCGTCTCCGACTCTGTTCGGTACCGGCTCGGTAATTTTCCCCATGCTCACGATGACGGGATCATCGGGGCGGTTCGTTTCTTCGACCGGCTCCCCCTCGGCCAGAATCATCTTCGAAACCAGAGGCGGCAGCGTTATGTGCCTTTTCAGGTATTTCTTCCTGTTCCGTCCCAGCACCTTGGAGGCCGCTACGAAACCCATACCCGGTATCGTGGGGCTCCTTCCCGTCGAATCGCTCCCGCAAACCGGTATGAGGAACCGCTTGCCTTCGGCCTTCCTAAGCCTGTTCAGGTCGTTGAGGTGACGGCAGAACCGGAGAATCTCGTCGGGATCCCTCTGAACGTTGTCTCTGAGGTTGTAAACCTCAACGAAGTGCAGATACCTGCCGCATTTCTCGATGATCTTCTTCGCCTTTTCAAGACCGTATTCGAGCGGGTGGAGGATCTTAATCCTGCAGCCGGCGGATACGATCTGAGCCGCCAATCCTTCGAAATCGTCGAAAACGGTCGAATAGTCTCCGATCCTGGGATTCTGGAAAAACCGCTGCCTGAGAGACTCCGGATTGGCATCGCGATATTCGTTTCGCAGCTGATGGTACTTGGCGTCTATGATTTTGAAATCCCACTCGGATATCTTTCGCTTTCGAAAATCGTTCAACGCCTTTTCCCGCTGAGCCTTGTAGAAAAGAACGCGATTGAGAAGAATAGGCTTGTATTCGAGATAAAGGAACTCCCCCAATTGAAACCTGTTGACGGTCGAAAGGGTGCTGGAATCGACGAAATGTTTTAGTTTCAACTTGGGAACACGGTACAAATCCTTGTGAGGAAAGCCCTGATTCAGTTCCTTGAGGAAGACCTTGTTGAAATTCTCGAGGAGTTTCTTTACCGCTTCGATGCGTTTTTCCTGATTGTCGCCGAGCCCTTTGAGAAATCCGTGGAATAAGGGTCGATTTTCCTTCAGATAGCGCCTGAATTCATCGGTCGAGGAGAGATCCGGGAGCAGGGCCATGAAATGGAAGCGGTTGCTTCCCTGCCAAACGCTGAATTCGAGTCCAATGCGGACTCGTATTCCGAGAATGTTGCCGGCTTCGATCGCCTCCTCCATGATCTCGAAGGAATCCATGTGATTGTAGGCTATGGTGAGCTCCGACATCCCCTTTATGAAAGCGTCGATGAGAAGTTGAGTCGATGTTTTTCTTCCCATAGTCGAGGAATCGTGCACATGCGGATCCCAACCCATAGCAAGATCCTTCAATTTGGAACCGGTCTCGGGCACCTCTATGATGTTGAGTTCGTCGCAGAACCTGCGTATGACCGTTGGCTGCCCGTAGGACGATACGGAAAAATCATGAAGCAGCTCGAGTTGCTTCCTTTTGTTGCCGCGGTTTCGGATGGCTTCCTTCATGAGGGCGATCTGAACCCTCGCGGTGTTGAGCGGCATTTCTACGGTCTTCGCATGGAACATATGCTCGTAAAGAAGTTTCAAGGCCCGAAGCCTTGCCTTTACGTGCCGAGAATTCAGATCCCGAATGACGAGGAGATAGGATTCAGCGATCGAAATCCTACGTCTTTTGAACAGCTTGCTCACACCCAACGGATGGGAACGCGGAGAGACCTCGATCGAGTCCGGCATGTCGATTTTGGAATTCAATTCACGGCGAAGCTTATGAAGCTCCGCGGAAAAGCTGAAGAAGTCGATGAGTCTGTTATAGATTGAGATTAACAGCATTCTCCTCCGCGTCAGATTCCTTAATCAGTATTATATACGATCATCGGTCAAAAGCAATTTCTGCGTGCCGGGACAATCAACATATTAGGGAAGGGTTGTGAGCACCTTCTCGATCTGTTGAATGCTGGTTTTTGAGAGCGTCGGGTAGAGAGGGAAAAGCAGGCAACGGAGAAAAAGCGAATTGGCGATAGGCCACTTCTTCTCTTCTTCCGGAAGAATCCCGAGGATCGTTCGAAGAAAAGCGGGGACCGTATCGATTCCCTTCTTTCTCGCATATGCTTGGACGTCCTTCATGCCGGAGTCGAGAAGCACCGGAAAAGAAAAGAAAACATTCTCTCCATCACCTTTCTGGGCCAGCGTCTTGTGACGGGACTGCATGACTGCCCGAACGTAAATCTGGGCTATCTCCTTCCGCCTTTCTATGAACTTCTCCACGGATTTAATCTGCGTGATGCCGAGGGCGGCGTTGAAATCGGGTAAAAGCAACTCGGCGTTATAACCTTCGACGAGTTTCTTGAGCATAGATGTCTCTTTTTTCCCATGGCCGAGAACAAGAACTCCGCCTCCTGAAGTTATGATTCCTTCCGGTTCGAGCGACAGAATCACGAAAGCTCCGTACGATCCGAGCCTCCCCTTCCCCGTGTTCCCTCCCAACCCCTGGGATATATCCTCAATGATCGGAGCGCCGTACTCAGCGAGTGCGTCGAGATCCGGAGCGAAACCGAGATTCGAATAAGCGATGATCGCCCCGATTTCCTCACCTTCCAACTTATCGAGCTGGCTCGCCGCGAGACAGCCGGTATCCGCCTCGACGTCTACGAAAAGGGGTTCTACTTCCATTTCCCGCAGAACTTCGAGATATGCTGCAGGGCAAAGGGGAGAAAGAACCACTCGTTTTCCTCTTTCGAGACCGGCCGCCCTGAGGGCGATCTTGATGGACCGATGGTACTCTCTCAGGGCAATTCCACCATCTACGCCGAGATATTCGCAGACGTCCTTTACGAGTCGATCGGAAAGGGTACCAGGACCGATGTGGTCCGAAACCATGCAGGTAAGCACGGAATCCATGTCAGTTCTTTTTATCGAGGGTTTATTGATCGTTATGGACATGGCAGGTCTTATCCGTTCATCTTGCCCAATTGCTGCAATTCTTTTGGGTTGAATAGTTTTCGAATGTCGAGAATGATGAGGTAGCCTTCTTCCTGATTAACGACGCCCTGAATATATTCTGCACCTATTCCAGATATCATCTGAGGAGGAGGTTGAATTTGTTCAATATCTATGGTCACTACCCGTGAAACCTTATCGATGATGACCCCCAATTGCATTCCGTCGATATCAATAATGATAATTCCGCTCAGGAGCATATCTTCTTCGCTCATTTCCGCCTTTTTCAGGTGGAAACGCTTGTGAAGATTTATAACAGGGATGATATCGGTTCTCAGTTTGAAGATGCCTTCGACATAAGAAGGAGCATTTGGAATCGATCGGGCTTCTTGGATGCGTTGGATCTCCTTAACGTCCATTATATCTATGCCGTAGTGTTCCTCACCGAGTTGAAAGGTCACCAGCTGTAATTGCCTATCATTCTCCGCCATGGCCCCTCCATGCAATTACTACAGCATAAATGGATTCCGATAGTTGTTCAAGCATTTTATAATACATCCTCGATTTCTCCGATAATGCTTTCATGCGTTCATTCGCATTATTCATCGAGCTTAAAATAGAAAAGCCTGGCGACGATCCGCTTCGCTAAGCAGCCAGACAGAGAGAGCAGTTCAACGCTCCGCGGCCTCCACAGGCATGCTGGTAAAAGGGCCGATCCCGCGCCGCTATAAGTCCGGCGCGGGACTGGCGTTCCTTTCAGGAACGCCGCGCCAAGGTCGTCGCCAGGCGATTCCACGCTCTCGATGCGTGTCCTTTCGTGCAGACACTTGCCACCCTCATGGAATTATAAAAGAAAAAGCCTGGCGACGATCCCGCGCCGCTATAAGTCCGGCGCGGG